>NZ_JBIWAQ010000012.1:220388-281306 GCF_044760155.1 Kitasatospora sp. NPDC098652 | reverse complement strand
AAGCTAAGCCTCACAGCGCCGATGGTACTGCAGGGGGGACCCTGTGGGAGAGTAGGACGCCGCCGAACAATCATTCAGAAAAGCCCCCGCCGGGTTGACCGGCGGGGGCTTTTCGCATTTCCGGAGCCTCCGGAGGACGGGACGACGGGCGAAAAAATCTTGGCCGGTCCTGTCGAGAACCCGTGGCCGGCTCCGTCCCAGGGGTGAGCGCGGCCACAATGGGTCGCACGAGCTCCGAAGGAGAAGCACGATGGCCAAGTACCTGCTGCTCAAGCACTACCGAGGCGCCCCGACCGCGGTCAACTGCGCGCCGATGGACCAGTGGACGCCGGAGGAGGTCACGGCGCACATCAAGTACATGCAGGACTTCGCGGCTCGGCTGGAGCAGACCGGCGAGTTCGTCGACGCCCAGGCGGTCGCGCCCGAGGGGTCGTGGGTCCGGTACGACGGCGAGGGGCGGCCGCCGGTGACGGACGGCCCGTTCGCGGAGACCAAGGACCTCATCGCCGGCTGGATGGTGATCGACGTGGACAGCCACGAGCGCGCCGTCGAGCTGGCCGGTGAGCTGTCGGCGGCGCCGGGGGCCGGTGGAAAGCCGATCCACGAGTGGCTGGAGCTGCGTCCGTTCCTGGCCATGCCGCCGACCGTCACGGAGTGACCTCTCCCGTGACCGTCCCGATGAACGAGGCCCTGATCCGGGGCCTCACCCCGGGTGTGCTGGCTGTCCTCGTCCGCCGCGGAGCCGACTTCGCGGCGGCCGAGGACGCCGTGCAGGAGGCGCTGGTCGAGGCGGTCCGCGGCTGGGCGAGCGATCCGCCGCGGGATCCGAAGGGCTGGTTGGTCACCGTCGCCTGGCGGAAGTTCCTCGACGCGACCAGGGCGGACACCGCCCGTCGCCGCCGGGAGGAGCTGGTCGACCAGGAGCCGGAGCCCGGTCCGGCGGCCTCGGTGGACGACACCCTGCGGCTCTACTTCCTGTGTGCCCACCCGTCGTTGACGCCGTCCTCCGCGGTCGCGCTCACCCTGCGCGCGCTCGGTGGGCTGACCACCCGGCAGATCGCCGAGGCCTATCTGGTGCCCGAGGCGACCATGGCGCAGCGGATCAGCCGGGCCAAGCGCACCGTCTCGGCGGTCCGCCTCGATCGGCCGGGCGATGTCGCGACCGTGCTGCGGGTGCTCTACCTGGTGTTCAACGAGGGCTACTCCGGGGACGTCGACCTCGCCGCCGAGGCGATCCGGCTGACCCGGCAGCTGGCGGCGGTGATCGACCACCCCGAGGTGGCGGGGCTGCTGGCGCTGATGCTGCTGCACCACGCCCGGCGGGCCGGCCGGACCGGTCCCGACGGGAGTCTGGTGCCGCTCGCGGAGCAGGATCGGCGGCTCTGGGACACCGCTTTGATCGCGGAGGGCGTCGGGATCCTCCAGGCGGCCCTGGCCCGGGACCGGCTGGGCGAGTTCCAGGCCCAGGCGGCCATCGCGGCGCTGCACGCCGACGCGCCCTCCGCCGGGGAGACCGACTGGGTGCAGATCGTCGAGTGGTACGACGAGTTGGTGCGGCTGACGGACAGTCCGGTGGTGCGGCTGAACCGTGCGGTGGCGGTCGGTGAGGCCGACGGGCCACAGGCCGGCCTGGCGGCGCTCGGTGAACTGGACGAGGCGCTGCCCCGGTACGCGGCCGCCGCCGCGTACCTCCACGAGCGGGCCGGGGACCTGGTGGTGGCGGCCCGGCTGTACGCCGAGGCGGCCCGCCGGGCGCCCAACCTCGCCGAGCGCGACCACCTGACGCGCCAGGCGGCCCGGCTCAACGCCCGTCGCGGCAGCTGACCAGGGGACAGCGACTTGCCGGGCCCGGCTCAGAGCCGGCCGGCCGCCTTGAGCGCCAGGTAGGCGTCCGCCAGCGCCGGGGCGATCTGGGCCGGCGGGGCGTCGAGGACGGTGACCCCGCTGCGGGTGAGGCGGTCGGCGGTGTGCCGGCGGTCGGCGCGGGTCTGCTCGGCGGCGGCGGCGCCGTAGACGGCCTCCACGGTGCCGCGGCCGGCGGCCAGCACGTCCAGGTGCGGGTCGGCGACGGAGGCGAGGACGACTTCGTGGCGCTTGGTGAGCAGCGGCAGCAGCGGGCGCAGGCCGTCCTCGACGGAGGCCGCGTCAAGCCCGGTGAGCAGGACGACGAGCGAGCGGTGCGGCGCCATCTTGAGTGCGGTGGAGACCAGCGAGCGCATGTCCGTCTCGTGCAGCGCGGGTTCCAGCAGGGCCATCGCGTTGGTGAAGGAGGGCAGGATCTCGCTGGGGGAGCTGCCGATGACCGAGGCGCGCTTGCGGGCGTCGTGGGCGAGCAGGTCGACCCGGTCGCCGGCGCGGGTGGCGAGGGCGGTGAGCAGCAGGGCGGCGTCGAGGGCGGCGTCCAGGCGGGGGGCGTCGCCGACGCGGCCGGCCGAGGTGCGGCCGGTGTCGAGGACGATCAGGATGTGCCGGTCGCGTTCGGGGCGCCAGGTGCGGACGGCGACGGTGTTGCGGCGGGCGCTGGCGCGCCAGTCGATGGAGCGGACGTCGTCGCCGGGCAGGTATTCCCGCAGTGAGTCGAACTCGGTGCCCTGGCCCCGGGTCAGCACCGAGGTCCGGCCGTCGAGTTCGCGCAGCCGGGCGAGCCGGGAGGGCAGGTGCTTGCGGCTGTTGAACGGGGGGAGGGCGCGGACCGTCCAGGGGACGTGGTGGGAGCCCTGACGGCCGGCCAGGCCGAGCGGGCCGAGCGAGCGGACCGTCACGCGGTGGGCGTGGTGGTCGCCGCGGCGGCCCGGGGTGAGCACGGTGACCGTCCGGCGCCGTTCGCCGCCGGGGACGGCGAGGGTGTGCCGGGAGGCGGTCTCGGAGGTGCCGGGGCGCCAGGCGGAGGGCGCCCAGGCGTCGCGGATCAGGGCGCGGAGCGGCCGTCCGGCGGTGTTGGTGACGGTCAGTTCGACCGAGGCGGTGTCGCCGAGCCGGACCGTGGTGTCGCCGCCCCGGACGATCCGCAGGCTGCGGACGGGGGCGGCGAGCACCAGGTCGACCAGGACGGCGAGCAGGACGGCGCCGGTGACGGCCCCGATCCCGGTCCAGGAGGGCAGCAGGAGGCCCACGAAGAGCGCGCCGAGCGCGGCGATCAGGGCGGTTCGCCCGGTGAGGGCCATGCGGGTGCGCTCCTTCGGAAGCCCGGTGTGTTCGAGGACCGGTACGCCTACCGGTGGTGGATCAGCGGGGGGCGGGCGTCTGGGCGAGGACGGCCTGGATGACGGAGTCGGCGGTGACGCCCTCCATCTCGGCCTCGGCGCGCAGCGCGACGCGGTGCCGCAGCGTGGGCAGGGCGAGGGCCTTGACGTCGTCCGGGGTGACGTAGTCCCGCCCGGCCAGCCAGGCCCAGGCGCGCGAGGCGGCGAGCAGCGCGGTGGCACCGCGCGGGGAGACGCCGATGGACAGCGACGGGGACTGCCGGGTGGCCCGGCAGAGGTCGACGATGTACGCCAGGATCTCGGGCGAGACGGTGAGCTTGGCGATCTGCTCGCGGGCGGCGGCCAGGTGCTCGGGCCCGGCGACCGGGCGGACGCCGGCGGCGGCGAGGTCCTTGGGGTCGAAGCCGGAGGCGTGCCGGGACAGGACCTGGAACTCCTGGTCGCGGTCGGGCAGCGGGAGGATCAGCTTGAGCAGGAAGCGGTCCAGCTGGGCCTCGGGCAGCGGGTAGGTGCCCTCGTACTCGACCGGGTTCTGGGTCGCGGCGACCAGGAACGGGACGGGCAGTGCGCGCGGCTCGCCGTCGACGGTGACCTGCCGCTCCTCCATGGCCTCCAGCAGGGCGGCCTGGGTCTTGGGCGGGGTGCGGTTGATCTCGTCGGCGAGCAGCAGGTTGGTGAAGACCGGGCCGGGCTGGAAGGAGAACTCGGCGGTGCGGGCGTCGTAGACGAGCGAGCCGGTGACGTCGCCGGGCATCAGGTCGGGGGTGAACTGGATGCGCTTGGTCCCCAGGCTGAGCGCCGTGGACAGGGTGCGGACCAGCAGCGTCTTGGCGACGCCGGGGACGCCCTCCAGCAGCACGTGGCCGCCGCAGAGGAGGGCCACCACCAGGCCGGTGACGGCGGCGTCCTGGCCGACCACGGCCTTGCCGATCTCGGCGCGCAGGGCGGTCAGGGCCGTGCGCGGGTCGGTGGCGGGGGTAGCGGGTGCCGTGCCGGGGGTGATGCGGAGCTGGGCGGTTGCCTGTTCGGTCACGGGTTCCGTACCTGCCTTTCGAGGGCGTCTAGGTCGTCGGCGAGCCGCAGCAGCGCGGCGTCGTCGGTCGGGGGCGGGCCGTACAGCAGGGCCCGGACGTCCCCGGCGGGTCGTTCGGGGAGGCGGTCGGCGACGGCCGCGCAGAGTGCCTCCGGCTCCGGTGCGCCGGCCTGGAGCGGGAGGCCGAGGGCGGGGGCGAGGCGGTGGGCGGTGGCGCGGCGCAGCGCCTCGGCGGCGCGGCCGTGGGCCTTGGCCCGCCGGTAGAGGCGGGCGCGGCCCTCGGTGGTCTCGGCTGCGCGGACCACCACGGGCAGGTTCTCGCTGACCACCGGGCCGAGTCGGCGGGCGCGCCAGAGGGCGGCGAGCACGGCGGCGACGGCGAGTTGGTAGAAGGCCCAGTGCCAGCCCTTCGGGATGTAGTCGCCGAAGGTCTTGCGCTGGGTGCCCGCGGCGACCGGCGCGGAGTAGTCGGGCAGGTGCCAGGTGAGGCGGGGCTGCGAGCCGAGCAGGCCGAGGGCGAGCGAGGCGTTGCCGTCGTCGGCGAGGTGGCCGTTCTGCAGGAACTCGCCGCTGCCGAGCACGATGACGTCGCCGCCGTGGGCGGCGGGGGTGCTGACCAGCGGGTAGCCGTGGTGGTACGGGTAGCAGCCGTCGCCGCGGCTGCCGCTGGTGTAGAGCGTGCCGCCCATCGCGGCGCTGCCGGCCCGTACGGCCTCGGGGAGGGCGCAGCTCGGGTGGGTGCTGCGGACGGACGCGAACGGGACGCCGCCGACCTCGTCGGAGGTGCGGATGCCGGGGGCGAGCACGCTGAGGGCCTCCGGGCCGGGGTTGATGAGGACCAGCCGCCGGTGCCGGGCGGCGGCGACGGCGTGCAGTTCGGTGGGGCTCAGCAGGTCGGGTTCGGGCAGCACCAGGGTGTCGGCGCCGTCGGCGGGGGCCGTGGGGTCGGTGCGCAGTTCGGTCCTGACGCCCTGGCCGTCGAGCAGGGCGACCACGGCGTGGGTGCCGTCGGCGTCGTAGGAGCGGGGGTCGAGCGGTGGGTAGCGGTGGCCGGTGTTGAGGACGGCGAGGCCGACGGCGGCGACCAGCAGGACGGCGAGGGCGACCAGGTACCAGCGGGCGCGGCGGGCCAGGCCGCGCCCGGTGGGGGCGAGGCTGGTCGGTGCGGCGTCGGCGGCGGGGTGCTCGGCGGCGGGTCGTTCGGGGGCGGGGGGAGCGGGGACGGTGCTGGTCATGCCGCTCCTCCCGGGGTCGGGGTCGGTGCCGGGGCGGCGGCCGCGGCGTGGGCGTGGGCGAGCACCGGGCGGCTGCGTTCCAGGGCCCGGTCGAGGTCCAGCAGCAGCTGGTACGCGGCCTGGTCGGCGGTGCGCTCGCCGTAGGCGATGTCGTCGAAGGTGCGGGCGGCCGCGGTCAGTGCGGCGGCCTGCTCGGGCAGGGCCCGGCCGGCTTCGGCGGCGGCCTCGTCGGCGGTGCGGCCGGGGCGGGTGTCGAGCAGGGTGCGCTCCTCCAGGGCCCGGACCAGGGCGCGCATCTGCTCGCGGACGGCCTCGGTCCAGCGGCCGGCGGCGGCGTGCCCGGCGGCGTCCGCGCGGTACTGCGCGGCGGTGCGCGGGCCGTCGGCGCCGTACACGCCGTAGTCGGTGCGGGCGGCGCGCTTGGGTGCGCCGAGGCGCCACCAGAGGGCGGCGGCGATCACCGCGGCGACGATCAGGAAGAGCACCAGTCCGGTGGTGCCGTCGGTGCCCCCGCCGGAGATGCCGCCCAGGGCGCGGTCGATGTGGTCCCAGATCCAGTCGATGACGCGTTCCAGGACGCTCGGGTCGTTCTTGTGGTAGTCGGCCTTGAGTAGCTCGTCGCGGGCGGCGTCGCGGGCCGGGTCCCGTGGAACGGTGACCGGGGCGCCGCCGGCGGCGAGGAGCCTGTCCCCCCAGATGGGCATCCGGTTCAGCGCCTCGCGGGGGTCTGGTCGGCCCGGCCGCTCCAGCCGGTGCCGCCCTGTTCGGGCAGTCCGGCGGCGCGGGCGAGCTCGATGTCCAGGGCCTCGCGGCGGATCCGCTGGTCGATGTAGACCAGTACGCCGACGGCGGCCAGGAACGGGGTGGTCAGGGCGGAGGCGATGATCCCGGCGACGGCGGTCAGCGCCATCATGCCGACCGACTCGTGGGCGGTGTCGCCGAGCCGCTCCATGGAGCCGAAGCCGAGGACCAGGCCGAGGAAGCTGAACGGGATGGCCAGCGTCACTCCGACGATCCCGGCCAGCACCCGGCTCAGCAGGACGATGCCGAGGATCCGCCACCAGGAGCCGCGGGCCAGCCGGCGGGAGCGCGAGAGCGCGGTCAGCACGCCCTGCTTCTCCAGCATCAGTGCGGGGGCGGCCAGGCTGTAGCGGATCAGCAGCCAGAGGCCGACCGGGACGGTCAGCAGGCCGACGAGGAACAGCAGGGCCGTGGTGCCGGGCGTGCCCGAGCCGCCCGCGGTGTAGCCGATCAGCGGGGTGAAGCCGAGCAGCACCACGCCGACGCTCATCAGGGTGGTGAGCACGGTGAGACCGAGCAGTTGCAGCAGCCGGGGGCGGGCGTCGCGCCAGGCGTCGCCGGCGGTCACCGGTCGGCCGAGGACGGCGCGGCTGACCACGATGGTGAGCAGGGCGACGGCCAGCGCGTCGAGCAGCAGCGTCAGCGGCATGGCGGCGAGCAGGGTGAGCAGCTGGGTGGAGGTGCCGGTACGGCCCTTGACCAGCAGCTTGGCGACGAAGGTGCCGGCCTGGTCGACGACGGCGATGCCGAGCGAGAGGGTCAGCGCGGTGCGCCAGTTCCGGCGGACGGTGGTGACGGCGCCGTCGAGCAGTTCGCCGATGCTGAGCGGGCGCAGCGGGATGACGCCGGGCCGGGGGCTGCGCGTGGTCTCCCAGCCGTACGGGCCCTGGCCGGAGGGCTGGCTGCCGGGGTTGGGCTGTCCGTACTGGGCGCCCCAGGCGGGTGCGGCCTGAGGGGGTGCCGACGGCCCGGGCACGGCGGCGGGCGCGTCGACCGGGGGCCGGGCGCCGTCGCGGGGCGGCTCGGACGAGCTGGGCGAGGCCCAGCCCGGAGTGTCGGTCATCACTGCTCCTCGGAGGGGCGTCCTGGGCGCGGCTCCGGGCGGATCTTCCGCCCGCGCGCAGCGCCCATCGTGCCATGGGGCCCGGAGACGCCCCAGGGGTATCCGGTTGCTGATCGACAACGGGGGCCGCCGGGGGGTCGGACGGCGGGTTCCGGACAGTTCGGCGGCGCTCCGAGGAGGGCTATTCGCCCGGTATGGCCGGAAATCGACGGCGGAGGAGTTGGCCGTTGTGGAGCAAAGGCACTGCTGTGCGGCAGGTCACAATCCGGTAATGAGAAGATGGACCCATGAAGGGACGCGTCCTCGTCGTTGATGACGACTCCGCACTGGCCGAGATGCTCGGCATCGTGTTGCGTGGTGAGGGTTTTGAGCCGTTTTTCGTCGCGGATGGGGACAAGGCGCTAGCCGCGTTCCGGGAGAGCAAGCCCGACCTGGTCCTGCTGGACCTGATGCTGCCCGGCCGGGACGGCATCGACGTGTGCCGGCAGATCCGGGCCGAGTCCGGCGTCCCGATCGTCATGCTGACCGCGAAGACCGACACGGTCGACGTCGTGGTGGGCCTGGAGTCCGGTGCCGACGACTACGTCACCAAGCCGTTCAAGCCCAAGGAACTGGTGGCCCGGGTGCGCGCGCGGCTGCGCCGTGCCGAGGAGCCGACACCCGAGCAGCTGACCATCGGCGATCTGGTGATCGACGTGGCCGGCCACTCGGTGAAGCGGGACGGGCGCAGCATCCCGCTGACCCCGCTGGAGTTCGACCTGCTGGTCGCGCTGGCCCGCAAGCCCTGGCAGGTGTTCACCCGCGAGGTGCTGCTGGAGCAGGTCTGGGGCTACCGCCACGCGGCGGACACCCGCCTGGTCAACGTCCACGTGCAGCGCCTCCGCTCCAAGATCGAGAAGGACCCGGAGCGCCCCGAGATCGTGGTGACCGTCCGCGGCGTCGGCTACAAGGCCGGACCCAGCTGACGTGACGGACCGGGCTGACGACACCCCGTCGGGTTCCGCGACCGACGGGGCCGGGGCCGTGCGCGGGGACGTGCTGAGTTCGACCACCCGCCGCCGTCGCGGCCCGTCCGGAGTGTTCGGTCTGATGAAGCGTCAGCTCAGGCGCCCGGCGCGCCGGGTCACCGCGCTGTACCGCCGGTCGATCCAGTTGCGCGTGGTCGCGGTGTCCCTGCTGGCCTCCATCGCGGTGGTCCTGGTGCTGGGCGTGGTCGTGGTGGCGCAGGTGCGCACCGGCCTGCTCGACACCAAGATCGACGCGGCCCGGGCCCAGGCCCGGATCGGCTTCCAGGTCGAGCAGAAGAAGATCGACGAGGCCCGGGACCAGGCCCTGCGCGGTGCCGTCGACCCGAGCACCGGGGAGACCGGCACCTGGCTGCTGCGCCAGGTCAACGACCTCGCCGCGAGCGGGCAGACGGTCTACTCGGTGATCGCGATGGCCCCCGGCACCGGGACGGTCGTGCCGGACAGCGCCGGCTTCGCGCCGCGCTACTCGGGCGACATCCAGCCCAGCAGCATCCCGGACAGCCTGCGCGCGAAGCTCTTCGAAGAGCCCGGCCAGATGTTCGACCAGCCGACCCGGATCCACCGCTCGCCCGAGGGCGGCGGCAAGAGCGAGCCCGGACTGGCCCTCGGCATGCAGTTCGTCGGCCCGGCCGACACCAGCTACCAGCTGTTCTACGTGTTCTCCTTCGGCCAGGAGACCGACACCCTCAACCTGATCACCGGCACCCTGGCGACCGCCGGCGTGTTCGTGGTGATCCTGATGGGCGGCATCGCCTGGGTCGTGGTGCGCCAGGTGGTCACCCCGGTCCGGATGGCCGCGGGCATCTCCGAGCGGCTCGCCGACGGACACCTGGAAGAGCGGATGAAGGTGACCGGGACGGACGACATCGCCCGCCTCGGGGAGTCGTTCAACCGGATGGCCAACGCCCTCCAGGCGCAGATCCGCCAGCTGGAGGAGCTCTCCCGGGTGCAGCGGCGCTTCGTCTCGGACGTCTCGCACGAGCTGCGCACCCCGCTGACCACGGTCCGGATGGCCGCCGACCTGATCTACGACAGCCGCGAGGACCTGGACCCGATGGCGGCCCGCTCGGCGGAGCTGCTCCAGGGCCAGCTGGACCGCTTCGAGTCGCTGCTCGCCGACCTGCTGGAGATCAGCCGCTTCGACGCCGGCGCCGCGATCCTGGACGCCGAGCCGGTCGACCTGCGGGAGATCGTCGGCCGGGTGGTCGAGGCCGCCGAACCGCTGGCCGAGGCCAAGGGCAGCGCCGTGGTGATCCGCGGTGACGGCGAGCCCGTGCTCGCCGAGGTGGACTCCCGCCGGATCGAGCGCATCCTGCGCAACCTGGTGGTCAACGCGCTGGAGCACGGCGAGGGCCGCGACGTGGTCGTCCGCCTCGGCTCGGCCGACGGCGCCGTCGCGGTCGGCGTGCGCGACTACGGCATCGGACTCAAGCCGGGCGAGGCGTCCCGGGTGTTCCACCGCTTCTGGCGGGCGGACCCGTCCCGGGTGCGCACCACCGGCGGCACCGGGCTGGGCCTGTCCATCGCGGTCGAGGACGCCCACCTGCACGGCGGCTGGCTCCAGGCCTGGGGCGAGCCCGGCGGCGGCTCGCACTTCCGGCTGACCCTGCCGCGCACCCGCGGCGGCGAGATCAACCGGGCGCCGTTCCGGCTGGAGCCGGAGGACTCCCGCAACAACCGGGGCCTGGGCGCGTACGGCACGCCGTACCGGCGGGCGATCGCCCCGGCGGGCGCCACGGCGATGACCGCCGCCGAGGAGCAGGCCGAGGCGCCGGAGGGGCCCGGCAACGGGCTGGGCAGCGGGCTCGGCGGAGTGCTGAACATCGGCCCCGGACTGGGCCGGAACCGACTGCCCGAGGGGCCGCGCGCGGACCCCTCGGACGTGCGGACGGCGGGGGCCGGTTACGGCGTCATCGGCGCCCAGGTCATGGTGGACCCGACGCCCGGACGGCCGTCGGTGGCGCAGCGTACGGCGGAGCCGGACATGACGGGCGGGACGGACCTGGAGGGGTCGCAGCGTGCGAAGGACGAGCAACAGCACTAGGGCCGTGCCCCGGCGTCGGCCCGCGGGCGGGCTGCGGTCCACAGCCGGGCTGCGGTCCGTGGCCGGGCGTCGGTCCGTGGCTGAGAGTGCGAGGACCGGCCCCGCGCCGCTGCTCGTGGCGGTGGCCGGCGCGGTGCTCGTCGCCCTGGTGGCGAGCGGCTGCGCGGCCATGCCGGACTCCGGCGGCATCACCAAGGTGGAGCTGTCCCAGGGCTCGGCCGACAAGAACCTCCAGGCCAGGGTCTTCCCGGTGGCGCCCGGCAAGGGCGCCAAGCCGCGCGAGCTGCTGACCGGGTTCCTGGACGCGGTGACCGCCGACGAGGGGTACGAGACCGCGCGCAAGTACCTCACCGAGCGCGCCGCGGCGGCCTGGAACCCGGACGCGGGCATCCAGGTGCTGTCCGCCACGAAGATCCCGCTGGACCAGCCCGCCGACACCGACACCAAGTACTCGTCGACGGTGTCCGGGCAACTGGTGGCCAAGGTCGACGACAAGCACTCCTACCTGCTGGTGGCGGGGCAGAACAACAACGTCTTCGACTTCACCTTCGTGCGGGAGCACGACGGTGACTGGCGGATCGATTCGCTGCCGCCCGGCGTGATCATGAACGAGACCAACTTCCGGAACAGCTTCCGGCAGGTCGAGCGCTTCTTCTACACCACCCCCGACCCGTCGGTGCCGGCCTCCGGCAACGGCGGCCAGGAGGTGCTGATAGCCGACCCGATCTACCTGCGCCGCCGGATCGACCCGCTCGCCTCGGCCGCCAAGGCGCTGGTCTCCGGGCCGTCGACCTGGCTCTCGCCGGTGGTCCGGACGGCCTTCCCGACCGGCACCACGGTCGACAAGGTGAGCATCGACGACAGCCGGATCGCCCACGTCCAGGTCGGCGGGGCCGACCTGGCCGACCCGGTGGCCTGCCGCCGGATGGCGACCCAGCTCTTCTACACCTTCGCCGACCAGGGCAAGGGCCAGGTCGAACGGCTGGAACTGCGCGGGCAGCGGGGCTCCTGCACGGCCAGCCGCACCGACGACCCGGCCGTCGGCCCCGGCGCGCTGGCCGGGCGACTGCCCGTGCAGCAGTACTACCAGCGCGCCGACAACGGCGCGCTGATGGCGGCCGACGACGGGCACACCGGGGACCCGGTGCCCGGGGTGCTCGGCAAGCCGCACGCGGCCGGGGCGCCCGTCCTGGGCGCCGTCGCGGTCAGCCGGGACGGCACCCAGGCCGCCGCGCTCTCGGACGACGGCCACCAGCTCTACGCGGTGCCGCTGCAGCCCGGCACGGCGACGATGCCCGAACCGGTGCTCAGCTCCCCGGCGAAGGCCGGCGCCAAGGACGACGGCTTCACCTCGCCCAGCTGGGACGGCCGCGGCGACCTCTGGGTGGTGGACCGCAACCCGCAGAACCCGCGGGTGGTCATGGTGCGCGGCGGCAAGTCCTACACCGCGTCGGTGGACGGGCTGACCGGGCAGACGGTGCAGGCGTTGAAGCTCTCCTCGGACGGCGCCCGGATCGCCCTGGTGGTCAAGTCCCCCGGGGTGAACGGGAGTTCACTGATGTTCGGGCGGGTGGAGCACGGCGGCACGCCGCAGGCGCCGACCGTGCGGATCACCGGCGTCCGCCCGGCGGCCCCCTCGCTCGTCGACGTCGCCTCGGTGTCCTGGTCGGAGACCGACCAGCTGCTGGTGCTCGGCAAGGAGCAGGACCGCCCCCAGCAGCTGTACTACATCAGCACCGACGGCTCGCAGAGCACGGACGGTCAGCTGCAGACCGGCAACGGCCTGCCGTCCTCCCCGCAGTCGATCTCGACGGCGGAGTCCCGCGGGTACATCCTGGCCCAGCCCTCGCCGGTGCTCGCGGTGGCCGCGGGCACCGTCTACCGGCTGGTCAACAACCAGTGGCGGGAAGCCCAGTTGGTGGACAAGGCCCGCTCGTACTTCTACCCGGGCTGACCTCCGGACCGTCAGGCGCTAACCGGCGGGGTGCACCGTGGTGGCCGCGACGGTGGCGGCGGCCCGGGCCGGCAGCCCGGCGTCGGCCAGTGCCCTGGCCGCCTCGGCCAGGCTCGCCCCGGTGGTCACCAGGTCGTCCACCAGCACCGGCTGACGGCCGGCCAGGCCCCGGCGGGCGCGCGGCAGGACGGTGAGCGCGCCGTGCAGGTTGCGCCGTCGCTCGGCGGCGTTCAGCCCGGTCTGGTCGGCGACCGGGCGGGCGTGCCGCAGCAGCGGCGCGGCCCGGGCATCCAGTCCGGCCCGGCGCAGCGAGCGGGCGGCGGCCCCGGCCAGCCGCAGCGTCGGGTCGTGCCCCCGGGCACGCACCGCCGCGCGGGCCGAGGGCATCGGGACCAGCAGCAGCGGCGCGGCCCCGGCCCGGGGCCCCAGGGCGGAGCGCACCGCCCGTCCGAGCGCCTCGCCGAGCGGCCCGGCCAGGCGCAGCGCGCCGCGTTCCTTGTGGGCGAGCAGCAGTTGCCGCACCGGGTCGGCGTACGGTGCGGCCGCGTGCGCCCAGGGCAGCAGGGTGGGGCCGGGCCGGGTGGCGGTCAGTGCGTGCCGGCAGGCCGGGCAGAGCTGGGTGCGCTCGGCGCCGCAGCCCGCGCAGTCCGCGGGGAGCAGGACGTCCAACAGCCCGGCCAGTGCGTGGTCGAACGGTGTCCGCACGGACGGCGGACGGGCGGGCGAGGGGTTCGGCGGCACGGCTGCTCCTGGCGGCTTGGGCACGGAGAGTCAGCAAAGGATGCGCCGTATGGGGGGCGTTGTCCAGGTATTTACCCATACTTCACTCCGAGGAGGGTAGACAGGGTGCAACAGTTTGACCGCCCGCTCCCAGTTGACCGCCCGCTCCCAGCGTCGCCCGAAGTATCGGGTCGTACTCCCCTTCCCGCTCGGGGAGGCGAAAACCCCGCGTGAGGTGTTCGATAAGGCTCCAGGGGGTTTCAACCGTCCCTGATGGGGAGGAAGTGAGATGAGGGCCAGTCGTTCCGCCGCTGGCGGCGGAGCGGGGGGCCGGCAGTGGATGGGCTGGTCCAGCTGGAGCTCAGTCCGGTCCGGTAGCACCCGGATCGGCGTCAGCACGAGGGATCGGAGTTCTGCGTGGACATCGTCGTCAAGGGCCGCAAGACCGAGGTGCCCAAGAGGTTCCGCGAGCACGTGGCCGAGAAGCTGGAGAAGGTCCAGAAGTTCGACGGCAAGGTGATCAGCCTCGACGTCGAGGTGTCCAAGGAGCACAACCCGCGGCAGGCCGACCGGTCCGACCGCGTGGAGATCACTCTCCGTACCCGGGGCCCGGTGATCCGGGCCGAAGCCGCCGCCGGGGACCCGTACGCGGCGCTCGACCTGGCTTCGGCGAAGCTCGACGCGCAGCTGCGCAAGTCCGCGGACCGGCGCCGGGTGCACAAGGGCGGCGCGAACGGCCGCACCCCCATCAGCGTCGCCGAGGCGACCGCGGCCCTGGCCGCGCTGCCCGAGACCACGGCGCACGAGGGCGAGACCAACGGGGCCGTCCGCAAGACCATGATGGGATCCCTGGAAGTGGAGGGCGAGGGCCCGCTGGTGGTCCGGGAGAAGACCCACTCGGCCGCCCCCATGGCGCTGGACCAGGCGCTCTACGAGATGGAGCTGGTCGGCCACGACTTCTACCTGTTCGTCGAGAAGGACAGCGGCCTGCCGAGCGTCGTCTACCGCCGGCACGGCTACCACTACGGCGTCATCCACGTGCAGCCGGACATGGCGGCCGGCGTGGCCAGCGGCGCGGGCGGTGCGATCGGTCGGTCCGTCGACGAGGACTGACCGTCCCGGCAGTTGAACACGGAGGGGTGACCCCGGCGGCAGCGACCGCCGGGGTCACCGGCGTTCCGGGGCGTTCCACGCGTTCCGGGCACCGGCCGGTGGGACGGGTTCGAACGGGGCGCCGGCCCGTTGTGTCCAGGGGTCACCCGATGCGGGGGAATCGGCGTCGGAGGGTGACCGCGGCGGTGGCGGGGCGTGGAATGATTGGGCGCACGTCGACCCGCGAAGGGGGAGGAGCGGATGGGGGATCACTTCGGGCTGGGGCCCGCTGGGGGACCGGTCACCGGATTGCCGCCGGGGCCGGAGGAGGAACCCGCGTACGCGCCGCGCCGGGGTGAGCCGATCCGCGTCCTGGTGGTGGACGACCACGCGTTGTTCCGCCGCGGGCTGGAGATCGTGCTGGCGGAGGAGCCGGACATCAAGGTCGTCGGCGAGGCGGGGGACGGTGCCGAAGCCGTGCTCAAGGCCGCCGACCTGCTGCCCGACATCATCCTGATGGACGTCCGGATGCCGCGCCGCAGCGGGATCGAGGCCTGCACGGCGATCAAGGACGTGGCGCCCAGTACCAAGATCATCATGCTGACGATAAGCGACGAGGAGGCCGACCTCTACGAGGCCATCAAGGCGGGGGCCACCGGCTACCTGCTCAAGGAGATCTCCACCGACGAGGTCGCCACCGCGATCCGGGCGGTCGCCGACGGACAGTCGCAGATCAGCCCGTCGATGGCCTCCAAGCTGCTCACCGAGTTCAAGTCGATGATCCAGCGGCGCTCCGACGACCGGGACCTCGTCCCGGCTCCCCGGCTCACCGACCGGGAGCTGGAGGTGCTCAAGCTGGTGGCGACCGGGATGAACAACCGGGAGATCGCCAAGGAGCTGTTCATCAGCGAGAACACGGTGAAGAACCATGTCCGCAACATCCTGGAGAAGCTCCAACTGCATTCCAGGATGGAGGCCGTGGTGTACGCGATGCGGGAGAAGATCCTCGAGATAGGGTGACCGGCGCCCGCCGCCGCGCTACTGCGCCAGCAGCTTCTCCAGGGTCGGGCGCAGCCGTTCGTCGTGCAGCGCCTCGACCCGCACCCCGTCGCAGCCGACCCAGGTGGCCGCCTCGCGCAGGGCGGCGGCGAGCGCCTCCACCTGCCGGGCGCCGCCCGGGCCGTCGGTCAGCGAGACCTGCCGGGCGACCAGCGTGCGGCCCTCCCGGGCCGGGTCGACCCGGCCGACCAGCCGGCCGCCGGTGAGCAGCGGCATCGCGAAGTAGCCGTGCACCCGCTTGTGCCTGGGGGTGTAGGCCTCCAAGCGGTGCGTCATGCCGAAGATCCGCTCGGTGCGGGCGCGGTCCCAGATCAGCGAGTCGAACGGCGAGAGCAGCGTGGTGCGGTGGCGCCCGCGCGGGACGGTGGCCAGCGCGGCCGGATCGGCCCAGGCGGCGGCCCGGGTGCCGTCCGGGCCCCAGCCCGCCACCTCGACCGGGACCAGCCCGCTGTCCGCGAGGACCCGGTCCAAGTCCTCGGCGCGCAGCCGGTGGTAGTCCTGGAGGTCGGCCCGGGTGGCCACGCCGAGTGCGGACCCGGCCTGGGCCACCAAGGTGCGCAGGCACTCCTCGTCGGACCGGTCCTGCCCGAACAGGGCGTCGGGGACGGCCTGTTCGGCCAGCGCGTAGACCCGCTTCCAGCTCCGGCGGTCGGTGCAGACCACGTCGCCGAAGGCCAGCGCCCGTTCCACCGCGATCTTGGTGTCGGACCAGTCCCACCACTCGGCCGTCCGCTTGGCCCCGCCCAGCTCGGTGGCGGTCAACGGCCCTTCGGTGCGCAGCTTGTCGAGCACCGCCCGGTACGTCTCGGGCGCGACCTGGTGGCTCCAGAGGTTGCCGCGCTCGCGGTAGCGGCGGCGGCGGAAGGCGAACAGCGGCCACTCCTCGACCGGCAGGATGCAGGCCGCGTGTGACCAGTACTCGAAGGTGGTGCCCGCGCCCCAGTAGGCCGCCTCGACCGCCGGACGGCCGACCGCGCCCAGCCGGGCGTAGGGCACCAGCTCGTGCGAGCGGGCCAGCACCGAGATGGTGTCCAACTGGACGGCGCCCAGGTGCCGCAGCACTCCGCGCACGCCGGCCCGGCGGTCGGGCGCGCCCAGCAGGCCCTGGGCGCGCAGGGCGATCCGGCGGGCGTCGTCGGCGCCCAGGACGGTGACGGGCGCGGGCCCGGCAGCGGCAGCGGTCATGCCGGCGAGCGTAGCCGGGGGCACTGACAGCGGGCCGGGGCCCCGGAGGCCTGCGCGGGGGCCTGCGCGGGGGCCTGCTCGGGGACCTGTGCCGGGACCGGCCCGGGGGTCGGCGCGGCGGCCGTCAGTCCAGGTCGGCGGGAAGCAGCGAGGCGACCCAGGCGTCCTGGAAGACCCCGCGCTGGTCGGCGTACGAGCGCAGGGTGCCCTCGTGGCGGTAGCCGACCCGCTCGGCGACGGCGCGCGAGCCGTCGTTGCCGACGTAGGCGAGCCACTGGAGGCGGCGCAGTCCGAGGTCGGTCAGTGCCCAGCGGGCGACCGCGCGGGCCGCCTCGACGGTGTAGCCGCGGCCGCGCTGCTCCTTCACCGTCCACCAGCCGACCGAGGCGGCGGCCGGGTCGCCCGGCTTGCGGGTGACCGCCTGGGCGCCGACCAGCCGGCCCGTCCCGCGCTCGACCACGCACCAGATGAACTCGGAGTCCTTGGCCACGCCCTCGGGCGCCAGTGTGCGGACGAAGAACTCCGCGTCCTCGCGGCGGTAGGGCACCGGGACGACCGTCCAGCGCTGGATCTCGGCGTCCTGGCAGGCCGCGAAGATCGCGTCGATGTCGGACTCCTGCGGGGCCCGCAGGACCAGGCGGTCGGTGGAGAGGGTGACGAGTTCGTTCCGGGGCTCTTCCATGGGTGGATTATTTCTCCGTAGGAGGAATGCGGGCATCCGAATTCCGGGCCAACTCCCCGGCCCGTCGACCCTTTTGTCCCGGTGGACGGTGCTATCGGTCCATGTGCACGGGCGGGTGACACGGGAATACCGTGCTGACGCACCTCCCGGCGCATTGGACTCCTCGCATACGATGGCCCGTGCGGTGGGGTGGACCCCCCGTGCAGTCGTCCAGTGCCAATACAGGCAAGGAGCCCGCTCAAGTGTCCGTCTTCGACAAGATCCTGCGCGCCGGCGAGGGCAAGATCCTTCGCAAGCTGCAGCGGATTGCTGCCCAGGTCAACTCCATCGAAGAGGACTTCGTCAACCTCACCGACGCCGAGCTGCGCGCGCTGACCGACGAGTACAAGCAGCGGCTCGCCGACGGCGAGACGCTGGACGACATCCTCCCCGAGGCGTTCGCCACCGTCCGCGAGGCCGCCAAGCGCGTGCTCGGCCAGCGGCACTACGACGTCCAGATCATGGGCGGCGCGGCCCTGCACCTCGGCTACGTCGCCGAGATGCGCACCGGTGAGGGCAAGACCCTCGTCGGCACCCTGCCCGCGTACCTGAACGCGCTGACCGGCAAGGGCGTTCACCTGATCACCGTCAACGACTACCTCGCCGAGCGCGACTCGGAGTGGATGGGCCGGGTGCACCGCTTCCTCGGCCTCGAAGTCGGCGTGATCCTGGCGAACATGACGCCCGCCGAGCGCAAGCGCCAGTACGCGATGGACATCACGTACGGCACGAACAACGAGTTCGGCTTCGACTACCTGCGCGACAACATGGCCTGGTCGAAGGACGAACTCGTCCAGCGCGGCCACAACTTCGCGGTGGTCGACGAGGTCGACTCGATCCTCATCGACGAGGCCCGCACCCCGCTGATCATCTCCGGCCCGGCGGACCAGGCGACCAAGTGGTACGCCGACTTCGCCAAGCTGGTGCTGCGCCTCAAGATCGACCGCGACTACGAGGTCGACGAGAAGAAGCGCACCGTCGGCGTCCTGGAGGAGGGCGTCACCCGGGTCGAGGACTACCTGGGCATCGACAACCTCTACGAGTCGGTGAACACCCCTCTGGTCGGCTTCCTGAACAACGCCATCAAGGCCAAGGAGCTGTACAAGAAGGACAAGGACTACGTCGTCATGAACGGCGAAGTCATGATCGTCGACGAGCACACCGGCCGCATCCTGGCCGGCCGCCGCTACAACGAGGGCATGCACCAGGCGATCGAGGCCAAGGAGGGGGTGGAGGTCCAGAACGAGAACCAGACGCTGGCCACCATCACCCTGCAGAACTTCTTCCGCCTGTACGACAAGCTCTCCGGCATGACCGGTACCGGCACCACCGAGGCCGCCGAGTTCCACCAGATCTACAAGCTCGGCGTGGTGCCGATCCCGACCAACAAGACGCCGCTGCGCATCGACCAGCCCGACCTGATCTACAAGTCGGAGCCGGCCAAGTTCGCCGCCGTGGTCGAGGACATCGCCGAGAAGCACGAGAAGGGCCAGCCGGTGCTGGTCGGCACCGTGTCGGTCGAGAAGTCCGAGTACCTGTCGCAGGAGCTGCGCAAGCGCGGCATCCCGCACGAGGTGCTGAACGCCAAGCACCACGAGCGCGAGGCGCAGATCGTCGCCCAGGCCGGCCGCAAGGGCGCCGTCACCGTGGCCACCAACATGGCCGGCCGTGGCACCGACATCATGCTCGGCGGCAACCCGGACCACCTGGCGGCGGCCGAGCTGGCCCAGCGCGGGCTCTCCCCCACGGAGAACCCGGAGGAGTACGAGGCCGCGTTCCCGGAGGCGCTGGAGAAGGCCAAGGCCTCGGTCAAGGCCGAGCAGGACGAGGTCAAGGAGGCCGGCGGCCTCTACGTCCTCGGCACCGAGCGGCACGAGTCCCGCCGGATCGACAACCAGCTGCGCGGCCGCTCCGGCCGTCAGGGCGACCCGGGTGAGTCCCGCTTCTACCTGTCGCTGGGCGACGACCTGATGCGCCTGTTCAAGGCCGGCATGGTCGAGCGCGTGCTCTCGATGGCCAACGTGCCCGAGGACGTGCCGATCGAGTCCAAGATGGTCACCCGCGCGATCGCCTCCGCGCAGACCCAGGTCGAGCAGCAGAACTTCGAGATCCGTAAGAACGTCCTCAAGTACGACGAGGTGCTCAACCGCCAGCGCGAGGTCATCTACGGTGAGCGCCGCCGCGTGCTGGAGGGCGAGGACCTCCAGGAGCAGGTCGGCCACTTCATGGACGACACCGTCGAGGCCTACGTCAAGGCGGCCACCGGCGAGGGCTTCGAGGACGACTGGGACCTCGACAAGCTCTGGACCGCGTTCAAGCAGCTCTACCCGATCACCCTGGACCTGGCGGAGCTGGAGGAGGAGGTCGGCGGGCCGGCCGGCCTGACCCCGGAGTTCCTGATCAAGGTCGTCCAGGAGGACATCCAGGCGCAGTACGGCGCCCGCGAGGACCAGCTCGGCGAGGAGATCCTGCGCGAACTGGAGCGCCGCGTGGTGCTGTCGGTGCTGGACCGCCGCTGGCGCGAGCACCTCTACGAGATGGACTACCTCCAGGAGGGCATCGGCCTGCGGGCCATGGCGCAGCGCGACCCGCTGGTCGAGTACCAGCGCGAGGGCTTCGACATGTTCACCGCGATGATGGAGGGCATCAAGGAGGAGTCCGTCGCCTACCTGTTCAACCTGGAGGTCCAGGTCGAGCAGCAGGTCGAGGAGGTGCCGGTGGCGGACGCCGAGGTGCTGCTCGACAAGCTGGAGAAGGACGCCGCCCGCCCGGAGATCAAGGCCAAGGGCCTGGAGGCCCCGAAGCCGCAGCGGCTGCACTACACGGCCCCCTCGGACGAGGTCGGCGGCGGTGTCATCGAGGGCGACTTCGAGGACGTCGTGCCGGACGACGAGGGCGACGGGATGACCCGCGCCGAGCGTCGCAAGGCCGCCAAGTCCGCCAAGGGCCGCCGCCGCAAGGCCTGAGCCGGCCGTAGTACGCCGCACAGGGCGCCGCTCCCGTACCGGGGCGGCGCCCTGCGCCGTCTCCCGGGCCGTGTCCTGGGCCATGGTCGTCACCGGGCCTCCACGGCGGTGCACTGCCACTGGCCGGCCGGGCCGCGCCGCTCCAGTCGGAAGGCCACCATGTGGTGCCGCCGGCCGAGGTCGACCCGGACGCAGGCCTCGACGGCGTCCGGGGAGGGCGAGCGGTCGTGCACCGGGCCGAGCCGGGGCCGGTCGGCCGGGCCGCCGCGGCGCAGCGCGCCGGCCCGGACCAGCGAGGCGAGCTGCCCGTAGCCGTCCAGGCTGGTGTGCCGCATCAGCTGGCCGGAGGGCCGGGCACCGGTGAGCACCTCGACCAGCTGGTGGGCGAACCGGGCGGCGAGCGCCCCGGCGTCGGGCCGGGTGGGACCGGGGGGCCCGGCGGCGGTGCAGGCGGCGCGCGGGTGGCGGGGGCGGCGCCCGGTCGGGTCGCAGCCGGCGTCGCTGCGGACCCGATGGTGCGGGCGCTCGGTCGGCCGGGCGGTCGCCCGCGCGGTCGGGTGGACGCGCTGGTGGGCGCGCTGGTGGGCGCTCGGCGCGGCGGTCGGCCGGGCGGTCGGGCAGGTGCGGGGGCTGATGGTCACGATGGCTCCGGACAAGGGTGGTGCGGGTACGGACGGGCCCAGGCTGGCGGTGGTGATCACCGGGCGGCAACGGGTTTGCGGCGGGCCCCCAGGTCGGCGTGAAGTTCACCTATCCGGGTGAGTCGACCAGTGCGGCGACGGGCCCGGCGGCCGCCCCGGCGGCACCCGGTTGACGTGCGGGGACGGACCGTACGGCCCGAAAGGGGACGCCCGGGTACGGCGGACCGGGTGGCCCCGCGGCGGGCTCCCGTTGCGCTGCCCGGCCGTCCGCGCGCACCATCGGAGCCTGACCCGAACCCGACGACGACGGGCGGCCGGGATGACGACAGCCGGGACGACCAGACGGGCGGTGGCGGGGCCGGACAGGACCGCCGACGCCGGGGGCGCGCCCCGGCGCGGCCTGGTGCTGGGCGGCGGCGGGATGCTCGGCGCGGCCTGGACGGTCGGCGCGCTGTGCGCCGTCGAGGAGGCCGCCGGACACCGCCCGGGCGAGGCGGATGTGCTGCTGGGCACCTCGGCGGGCGCGATCCTGGCCGCGATGCTGGCCGGGGGAGTGCGCCCCGAGCAGCTGCGCGACCACCAGCGCGGCCTGCCGATCACCGAGGGCCCGCTGGCCGGGGTGGCCTTCGACTACGACACCGCGGTGGGCGGCGCGCTGCCGCCCCGGCCGCGGGCCGGGATCGGCTCGCCCGGCCTGCTGCGGGACGCCGTCCGGCACCCGCGCGAGTACCCGCTGCTGACCATGGTCTCGGCGGTGGCGCCGCACGGCCGCGGCTCGCTGGCCCCGGTCGGCGAGCTGGTGCGCGGGCTGCTCGGCCCGGGCGGCTGGCCGCTCCCGGCGGGCGCGGCGGGCGCGGCAGGCGCGGCAGGCGCGGCTTCGGCTTCGGGTTCGGCTTCGGCTTCGGGTTCGGCGGCTTCGGCGGCGGCAGCGCCGGCCGAGGCCACGGACGCCGTCCCGCCCAGCGCCGCAGCGGCCCCGCTGCGGGTGGCCGCGGTGGACTACCGCAGCGGCCACCGGGTGGTCTTCGGCGACCCGGACGCCCCCGACGTCCCGGTGGCCGAGGCCGTGATGGCCTCCTGCGCGATCCCCGGCTGGTTCGCGCCGGTGCGCCTGGACGGCTCGGCCTACGTGGACGGCGGCTGCTGGTCGGCCACCAACGCCGACCTGCTGCTCGGTCGCGGCCTGGACGAGGTGTACGTGCTCGCCCCGATGGCCCTGCGGCTCGGCCCGCGGCCGGAGCGTTCCGCCCGCGGCACGGCGGCCGCACTGCGCGAGTGGCGGGCCCGGGACCGCCCGCGCGGGGTGCTGGCCCAGCTGGTCAGCCGCTACCGCCGCGCGGTGACCCGGCAGCTGCTGCGCGAGGCCGCGCTGCTGCGGGCCGAGGGCGTCCGGGTGCGGCTGCTCGCGCCGACCCCGGCCGACCTCGCGGTGATGGGCCCGAACCTGATGGACCCGGCCCGCCGGGGCGCGGTGCTGGAGAGCGGTCTGCGCAGCGCCCGGGAGGCGCTGGGGGCGGCGCGGTAGTTCCGGCCACAGGTGAGGCTCAGGTGATCGCGCCCGGTGCGGCTGAGCTTATTCTTGGGGCGCTGGAGTAGCTTCGCGGAAACCGGAGAGTGCCACCGATGCGCGTGTACGTGCCCACCACCCTGACCGGCCTGGCGGCGGCGCACGAGGGCGGTGTCCTGGACCAGTCCGCGGCGTACGCCGTGACGCCCGCGCTGCGCGAGTGGTACGTCAGCGACGACCTGGAGGAGCTGGAGTACGCGGCGCTCAACCGGGCCGCGCAGTCCTCGCTGCGGCTGCTGGCGGCCGACCCGGACTCCCCGCGTCGGCGGGTCGTGGTGGCGCTGGACGTGGCCGACTCGGCGGTGCGGCCCTTCCCCGGCGACGAGTACCAGGACCAGGCCTCGCTCGGCCGGGTGGTGCTGGCCGGCCCCGTGAAGCTGGCGAAAGCCGCCTCGGTGCACGCGGACGTGGCCGACGACGAGGTGGTCGAGGACGTCGCCGCCGCGGTGGCGGCGGTGGCCGCGGCCGACGCGGGCGACCAGGACGCCCAGTTCACCGTGGACGGCGCAGAGGACCACGACCTGCTCTGGTACGCGACCCAGGAGATCCCCGCCCTGCTCGCCTAGGGCCGCCGCCGGGGCCCCGTGCACCCCGCCTCCGATGACCCGCCGGCAGACGTTCTAAGATGGCGCCCGGTTGATCAGCCCGCCGGTGGCGTGCCCGTGCGACGGCTGAGAGGCATCACAGTTCCCTTACGCCCATGACCCTCGTCCGCGGTCCCGGGCGAGAGCGGGCGTGTCGACATGATCGGACCCCCGCCAGTGCTTCATCCGCCGATGTCACCGACCACCCGCCAGCGGGCCCGCGGTGGTCTTGCACGGGCAGGAGCCCAGGCAGAAGGCCGCGGCCGGGGGGAGCCCGGAGCCCGGTTGGCCGTCGTCGACGGCATGCGGCTGATCGCCGCGCTCGCCGTCGCGGGATTCCACTACCTGAGCGCGATCCCGCCCACCCTGTGGGGGCCGTCCCCGAAGGAGTTCGCCTACCCGCTGCACCACGCGTCGATGTACGGCTGGCTCGGTGTCGAGGCCTTCTTCCTCATCAGCGGCTTCGTCATCTGCATGAGCGGCTGGGGGCGCACGCCGGGACAGTTCGCCGTCTCACGAATATCCCGGCTCTACCCGGCCTACTGGTGCGCTCTCATCCTGATCGTGGCCAGGATCGCGCTGATCCCGATGCAGACCCACGACGTCAGCGCGGTGATCCACCCCCGGATCGTCCTGGCCAACCTGACCATGTTCCCCGACGCCCTCCACGCCAGCCTCCTGGACGGCGTCGCCTGGACCCTGGCCGTCGAGGCCCACTTCTACCTCCTCATGGCCGTCCTCCTGGCCTTCGGCACCACCTACCACCGGGTCATGGGGTTCTGCGTGATCTGGCTCACCGCCGGGATCGTCACCTCGGAGACGAAGAGCAAGTTCCTCGACGACCTCGTCCTCAGCCAGTACGCCGGCCTGTTCGTCGCCGGCATCGCGGTCTACCTCATGTACCGCTTCGGGCAGAACCTCATGCTCTGGATACTCCTCGGCTTCGCCTGGTGCTACGAACTGACCATGCTCCCCCTCCGGCTGGCCGGCCACTACCAGGAGTGGGGGTCCAAAGCGCTCTGCTCCTGGACCGTCGCCAGCGCCGCACTGACCGCCTTCCTGGCCCTCCTGCTCCTGGCCACCATCGGCCCACTCGCCCGCATCCGCTGGCGCTGGCTCATGACCGCCGGTGCGCTCACCTACCCCTTCTACCTGGTCCACCAGAGCCTCGGCCTGCCCATGGCCGGTGAACTCACCGCCCACGCCCACGGGCTCGGCCCCTGGGGCCGGCTCGCCCTCACCACCGTCGCGATGCTCCTCCTGGCCTGGGTGATCCACCGCGTGGTCGAGAAGCCCGTCGGCCGTGCCCTCCGTCGCCGCCTCGACCACGCCCTCGACCAGGCCCTCGACCGGCACGCGAAGCAACCCACCGACACCGTGCCGCAGGCCCGCGAGGCATAGCTCATCCGGCCGTGCGGCCGGCCGCACGGCCGCGGTCGTGCGGTGTCGCAGCGGTCCGAGGGCAACAGCGACGTGGTGGGGATCAGCCGGAGGATGCCGCAGCGCGGTGATGCGGAACAGAGCCGTGAACAGAAGTGGATCACGCTGCGGTACCGCACGAACGGCTGCACTGACTCATGCGCCACCTCACTCTTTGGCGCCGCTCGACATCGGTGTCGAGCGGCGCAAAAGATTGCAGCTGGCACAGCGATGAGCTGGGCACTGTACTCTTCCCTGCGGCAATATTTCGGGTGGTTGCCGCAGGGAAGAGTGCAGTGGGGCCGCCTGCGCCGAGGAGAGGTTGCCAACGGCGGCTACGGGGCGTGACGCTCAAGCTGAGCTGTCAGCTGGCCTCGCGGTGGTCATCATCCAGGCAGTTCTGGGGCGGGGCAGGAGGCTCCGGCTCGTCGTGAGGGATGCTGTCGTAGGCGGTCTGGGCATGTTCGTTGATCTCGATGTGGTTCATGACCGTCCGGTTGATCGCCTCAGCCCCCGTCAGGATGGCTTCGGCGGCGGACTCGCGGATCAGTTCGGCCAGGGAGCTGATGTTGCCTTCGGTGCGCTGGTGGAGGTACCTCCATTCGCGCTTGAGGGAACCGGGCTCGTGTCGGTAGAGGACGAGGGCGTCCTCCATGGCACTGATCACGCTGACCCAGTCCTGCTTCTCCTCGCGGGTTGTCCGAGCGAACGGCTGCATGTGGATCAAGACGTTGCGCCCCGAGGTCTGTGTCACGCGGGAGCCGCCCGTTCCTTCGAGGAACAGGCCGGAGTGCTTCAGGTCGACGCCGGTATAGATGAACGTTGCCGCAGTGTGGTTCGCGATGTACTTCAGATGGTCGTTGACGACCTTGCCCTCCTTGAGTGACAGGTCCATGAAGTGTGCGTCGTCGATGACAACCAGCTGGACGCCACAGCGGCGCATCTCGGCCAGGACGCGGTTGGTGATGGCGCTCTTGGTTGCGCTCGTTCGGTACGGCATGCCCATGTAGTCCGCGAGGGCCACGGAGAGGTCCTTGGGGGTGGCCTGGGAGGGGATGTTGACGTAGACGACCGGGGTGTAGTCGATGGTGTGGCTCTCGCTGCGGTAGGAGCGTTCGAACCGTTCGGGGTGTTCGCGGCGGAGCTGGTGCTCGAAGTCGGCGGCGAACATCTTGACGAGCGTGGACTTGCCGACGGTGGCGGGGCCGTCGACGACGATGCCTCGCCGGGCTCCGGCCGGCTGGTGGGCGTTGGTGAGCATGCGGCGCCGCATCTGATGGTGGATCCTCTCCATCTGTGCGGTGCGGACGATCACGAGGGAGCTGTGGTGCGCGAAGCGGGCCTTGTTGTGGAGTGTCTTGCCCTCGGTGTCGAGACGCTCGTACCCCGTGAGGGTGAGGTTGGCTGGCTTCGCCGGCGGTAGGGCGTTGAGGTACGCGCGCCATTCGAGCTTGGTGCGGGGCTCGGAGAGCCCGGGGTGTTCGAAGAACTCGGGGCCGTCGTTGTCATCGAAGAAGGCGGTGGTTGTCGGCACGGGGTCAGTTCTCCTGAGCGGGGTTCAGGTTCCAGACGGGCGCGGCCTGGATGGAGTCGAGGTCGAGATCGAAGTCGTCGTCCGGTGCGGGGACGGGGTGGAGCCGGGTGGCCGGCCTGCTCTGCCTGGCGGCGGGGACCTGGGCCGGGGGCGGTGCGGGGACGGCCGGGGCAGAACGCTGGGCGTCGCTTTCCTGCGCGCGGGCGCGGTGGTCGTCGCGCTGCCAGCGTCGGCGGGCGGTCTTGCTCCAGGTCTCCGGCGCGTCGGTGCGGTTCTGCAGCTGCCGGAGGGCTTCGGCGATCTGGGCCTGGTCGGCGGGGTTCTTGCCGCGCTGGATGAGCAGGCGCTTGGCCTCGCGCAGGGTCAGGTCGGTGAACGGTTGCAGGTCGCTGAGGGCGTGGGTCCACCGCAGGGTGTACCAGCGGCCGTCGCGGGGGTTGTGGAAGTAGGCGTGCAGCAGGTTGCGGGGGTCGTGACGGATGGGCCACAGCCCGTTCGGGTAGGGGGACTTGGCCTTGCGGAACTGGTAGAGGACGTCTGCGTTGTAGACGAGGTGGTTGAGTTCGATGCCGTAGGAGTGGATGACGCGGCCGGGTTCGACGATGGGCAGGAGCTCGTAGTAGAGGCTGGGGGCGCGGGGGCAATCGACGTAGCCGGCCGCACCGATGGCCATCGCGTAGGCCTCGTTGGGGGAGACGGTCAGGTCGGGGAAGCCGTGCAGATGGAGTCCCCGGTGGGACTGGCGCTGGTAGACGGCGACAACGTATTCCGCGAAGAACTCGGCGATCTCGTCGATGCTCCAGCGGGCCTGCTCTTCCGCAGTGCGGCCGCGGTGGGCGGTGTTGAAGCTGGTGTAACCGGCGACGTGCATGGAGAACTGCTCGCGGATCGTGCCGAAGAGCCGCTCGACCTGGGGCTTGTCAGTGGCCTTGAGCTTGCGGGCGTCCTGGATGTCGATCTTGTTGGCGCGGCAGAATCGCCGTACGACCTCGGACTGGTACGGCTTGCCGTGGTCGAACAGAAGCGTCTCGGGGTAGACGACCGGGCGGGCCGCGGCTTCGGCGAGGCGCTCGTCGACGGTGAGGATGCGCTCGTAGGGGATGCGGAGCATGGCATAGCGCAGGGCGTCGTCCCACGCCGGGCGCATAGGCTCGGGCGTCATCACGTCGGCCAGCAGCAGGCCAATGTCGATAGCCTTGGTGCCGACCGGGGTGAGCCGCCAGGCGAGGATCGAGCGAGTGGCGACGTCGAGAGCGACGGTGAGCTCGGCGCGGGTCATGGCGCCGGTCGCGGCGTCCCAGGCGAGGACGTCGAGGGGCGTGGTGTCGAGCATGACGACCTGGCCGGGACGGTGGGCGATCACGGTGCCATAGGGGCGGTCGGGCTGGGTTGTGGCGGTGGCCCGCTGGTAGGCGGGGTCGGAGGGGCTGCGGTCGAGCAGCAGCCTGACGGCGCGGCGGAAGGTGTCGTCCTTGGGCAGAGGGACTTCGCCTGCCCCGTAGTCGGCGTCGAGGCGGTTCTGGGTTCGGCGGCGGAAGCGGGTGGTGACAGCCGAGGAACTGTCGAGGACCTCGGCTGTGGCCTGCTCGCGGATAGCCTGGATGACCCGTGGGTCGATGTTCTTCAGCGGGTTCCTGATCCGGGCCTTGCGCCCGTCCACGAGCGCCCACAGGCCCTTGCTGTCCCATTCGTCCAGCAGATTCCATACGCGGCGTTCCTTCAGACCGATTTCGGTGGCCTTGCTGCGGACACGGTCGGTCATTGGCAGGTCGGGATCGTAGGCAGAGCGGGGTTCGCCGGGCTGGGGGTTGAGCGGGTCGCCAGAGCGGTAGCCGGTGGTGAGCTCCAGGAGGTGGGCTTCGCGTTCGAGGGCGGCCGTGCGGACGTCGGCCGGAAGGGTGGCGAGGATGCCGCCTCGGTCGAGTCCGAGCGATTCGCCCTCGTCGTCGCCGGACTTGGCCGGGGGTGCGGCGTTGGCGCGGAAGGATGGGTCCGTCAGGAGTTCGGACAGCATGATCGTGATGCGGTGGCCGGTGACGGCGCGCAGGCGGATGCGGTTGCCGTCGATGGCGGTCACCTGATGACGTTCGTCCTCGAACTCGACCCAGTCCTCGACAGAGATGCGCTGGTGCCGTGTCACGATGTGCCCTCTCGGCGAGCGGACCATACCTGTGTGTGGTCGCGCAGTGGACGGGTGGGGTCGAAGAGCAGCCGGTGATGCCACATGAGGTGGTAGACGACCGGTCGGGCCAGTTCCGGGGTGTGGAAGCTGACGAGGTCCGCGATGGTGACCGGGGTGGCGGCGAGAGCCAGCAGCGGTTCGACGAGACCAGCGGTGGCGTTCAACGGCCGCCGGTATCCGCCTAGCCACTCGACCGTGGCCCACAGCTGCGGGTCGGGCTCGCCGACCATCTCGTAGTCCCAGCCCATCAGCTCGCACACCGCAGCGGTCCGCTGGGCCTGCAGCCGGACGCGCGGCTTGTCGAGGTGCTGGGGGTTCTTCACGTCCACCAGGAGTGCCGTGTCGTCGCTCCGGCGGACGAACAGGTCCGGGACGTGGGTCCACTTCCCGTGCATGTCGGTGCCCTCGAGGACGAACGGCTGGGCGGCGAGGGCCTTGACCTGGTCGTCGAAGTCGAGCAGGCGCATCCACTTGGATTCCAGGTAGCTTTCGTAGTCCAGAACGGCGTCGCAGCACGTCACCCAGTACGAGCCCGGGGTGTGCCGGATCCCCGGGTAGGACGGCAGGTCGCGTGCGGGCAGACAGTCCTCGAACCGGACCGAGGCGGCGTCGGCCGCAGGCACGAGCCGCTCGGTGGCCGAGGCGTCGTAGTAGCGGACGCGAGCCGGACCGGGGTGGCCTGTCAGCGGGTGCAGGGTCCGGGTTCTCCTGGTGGTCACGCGCATCCTTTCTGGCGGAGGAGCTCGTGTCCCCACGCGGTGAGTGCCTGGGGTAGGCCCGGGACTTGGAGGAGCACGAAGCGGTCCCAGCTGCGATTGATCGAGGCGCGCTGGAATCCGGACCACAGCTCGGGCGCGTGGGCGGGGGCGTCGCGGATGTCGCCGCCGGTCAGGTGCAGCCAGACCCAAGCGGCGCCGTGCCGCAGCCGGGCCGGGCTGGGTCTGCAGCCGGGCGGTAGGACGGGCGCGAGGACGGCGGCGGGCACGGTGGTGAGGTCGGAGAGCGTCCGGCGCCGTTGCTGGTAGTCGACGAGTCCGCGTTCCTCGATGGTCTGGGCAATGAGCCGTACGTCTTGCCAGAAGGCGTCAGGATCAGGAATGCGTCCGGCAAACTGCCCGCTGAGCCGCACAGCCAGATCCGGATCGGTGTCGAGGTTCTCGCCGGCCTCTTTCCAGGTGGACGCGCCAGCCAGCCGGGCGAGCGCCAGCGACGCGAAGCGCCGTCCACGCGACTGATTCGCCTGTGGAAAGTGCGGCGCGAGGAGGGCATAGTCGGCCTCGCCGAGCAGGTGGGGTATGTGCCGGGGCTCAAGAGAGCGGGGGCGCTCGAGGGCGGGCAGGAGCCCGACGATCCTCGGCGCGCTCGGCGCGGCGACCGCGATCAGTCGGGCCAGGAACGGCGGCTGCGGGATCTGCCGGAGCAGGGCGTTCTTGCCCGTCGCACGCCGTTGCCGGGCGACTTCCGCCACCCACGGCTCGAGCAACTGCCGACAGGCAGCCTGGTCGGGGGCTGCGAGGATCGGTTCGATCAGGGCCAGCAGCGCGCCGGCGTGGGCCGCGCTGGGCGGGCTGACGCCCAGCTTCGCGGACGAGCCGCCAGGCCGTAGCCAGCGTCGCTCGGCCAGGTCCGCGGCGAACACGTCCGCGACGGCGGGCGGAACCCGGGCAAGGTCGCCTTCCGAGACACATACACGGGCGAGAGCCGTCAGGTACCTGAAGGCGGCGAAGTACTCGACGGCGGCGACCTCGCTGCCGCCGACCCTCGCCCGGCCGCTGTCCACCACCTCCAGCAGCCGCTTCTGGCCCTCGACGAGCGAGGCTGGCACCGCCGTCGTCGGGATCCGGCCGAGGACCTGGTCGCACAGCCAGGACGTCCGCTGTCCGGTCGGCAGTCGCACGTTGCACAGGTGCGGGTCAAGCGCCCGGCCGCGGGTCAGCAGCGACCGCGCGGCGCCAGCGGTCCCGCGCTGCAGCCGCACCCCGCACCCCGGGCACACGTCGACGAGCAGGACGCCGTGTGTCGGGCAGACCGCCGCGAGGCTCAGCCTCCACCACAGCGGCCACACCGGCGAGCCGGCAAGACACAGTGGGCAGCCGCGGCTGGAGTCGAACAGCGCCCACTCGCGCAGGCTGACCGGCTGCACCGAGCGCTCGAACGTCAAGTCGAGGCCGCTGAGGTCCAGTGCGCCCCCGGCGAACGCGGATAACTGCATCGCATGGAGCTCCTCCGCCTCCAGGCCGCTCACCGACCGGATGCGCTCCACGCTCCGCTCCGACAGGGCGATGCCGAAGAACGGTGGCTTCACGGCGTGCGTGTTCTTGCGAAGCTCGAAGCCCAGTAACTGGGCAGCCTGACCCGTCGGTACGTCGAGGTCGGCCGCGAAACGGTCCAGCCACGACGGGAACGACTCCCCAGCCTGCGGAATCAGCACCGATGGCAGCCGCAGTCGCGACACCGAACTCCCCACCTGTCCCCTCCGAACACACAGGCAGCGATCTTGTAGGAGATCTCCTACAGGTGGAGGACTGTACTACGGTGCGGGTGTGGCGAGTTCCGAATCCGAGAGATCCGACACGGGTGTTCCGGCGCAGAGGCTGAAGTTCGGCCGCAGGCTGCGGACACTGCGCGAACGAGCCGGTCTGACACAGACTGCCGCGGCCGCCGCCGCAGGGATGGACCGGTCCTTCTATGCCGAGCTGGAGAGCGCCCGACACAGCGTTTCTGTGGACCGCGTTCCAGCGCTGGCCCAGGCAGTCGGGGTGCCGCCACACCAGTTGTTCACGGACGACTGAGCACGGCGCCGCTGCAGGCCTACGTCAGGGGCGAGGCGGCATGTGCAGAGGCTTCCATCGGGCCCAGCGTTCCCGTGGAGGGTGAGGCGTTCAGTAGCTGGCTCCGGACCAGCCAGGGGGATTGGAGTACGGGCGTCGGCCAGACCTGGTCCCCTCTCGGGGTCGAGGCGCGCGAGCTGGCTGCGGACATCCATGCCGCCCAGCTGTCCGATCCCGCGATCACGCCTCGTCGGCCTGGCGGAGGAGATGCGGACGAGGCGCCGCCGGGCTGCCGGCGCGTGGGTGCTACCGGCCGCGTCAAACTGGTGTCGTACGTGCCTGTCCCACAACGAGCTGGCCGCTGCCATGGAGTCTCCGAGCACATTGCGAGCGTCAAATCAGAAGGCCGCTTCCGAGTCCAATCCTGTCGGCTCGGACTCGGAAGCGGCCACTCTTCCTACTGTCACTTCTGCTGCAATCTCAGCTCATCCCGAGCTAGAGGTGCCAGCGTCATTCGGCGAGATATGGACAGCGACTGAATTAGTCGGAATTTTACGACGTCGAACGCTATTATCCAAATCAGAAGATCGGGTCGTCAAATTCCATGATGCCGATTCTTCCAAGGTTCTTGGCAACAGCGCGCCAGTCATCGCCGGTTTGTCGCAGCACCATTCTTTCGATGTATGCGATGATCTCGTCAATATTGCACGACTTCGTGATGATCAGCCCGTGTCCGGGGACCGTCCCGATCTTGTCGACCAGGCGAGAGAGGTGGCCCGGAGTGCAGACCGTAAACCCCAGCGACTCCCCGCCGATATCCCCCTCGGGCCCGACGATGAGCTCCAGCAGGAAGGAGAAGCACTCCGGGTCGTCTGGCACGAAGTCGTCCAGATCCACATCTGGACTGCCGTATCCCCTAATACTTGCCCTCACGGAGTCCCCGTTCCGATGATGTTGAGATGGATGTCGCCCTGCCAGGCTTTACTCACCTGGCCCGCAAACCTGTACTCGAGGTTTGCCTGGACCCTGGGGCCACCGTACTCCGCTGGCCGGTTTGGCTTGAATGCAGGTGGCCGGTACTGGCGGAGGCCGTCAGCGCTAACGAGCGTACCCGGCATAGTCTTCGATTCCCGGAACCCCGGTCCGACCCAGGCCTCGCCGAGAATCTTAGCCTCATCCTCCGTGACCTCACCTGCAAGCGAGTTGCCCCCACCGACATCCGCCTGCTTGACCATGCGGACGAGTTCCATCTCCCGTTCCATACCAATGCTGGTGGCGGAGTCGGACTCGCTGAACAACTTCCCGATGTCGCGCGCTCCGTCCTCGATGCCGTCGGCAGCGAGGTTCGCACTCTCGTACGCTATCGCTCCGCCACCCACCATCTGCGGCGCGCCCGCCGCACAGAGCGCGCCGGTGCCGCACTCCACAGCACCAGACACAGCCAAGCCACCGCCGAAGGCTGTGCCCCCTGCGCCAACGATCACCTTCCCAGCGTCCGCGAGCAGCGACTTGAACTGATTGAATGCGTCGCTCATCTGCTGGTTTGCGTCGTCGATCTCACGCTGCGATCGGCAGCGGTACGTCCGCCCTGCGGCCGTGCAATGCGTCTTCGCAGTATATGCGTTGACCTTGTCAACGGCCTTCTTCAGCACCCGAAGGTACGACTGAATGTCCCAGTAGCTCGGCGGAGGCTTCGGAGTCCCGCAGTCGCCCGGCTTGCATCCGCCACCGTTGTTGGGAGTCAGCCCGTGCTCGGCGCCCCACTCGGCGTTGTCCGAGCTTCCGCAGGATCCGCCCTTGCAACCGTTGTCGGGCGTGTAGCCGTAGCATGCCCCCTCCGTCCCGCATCCCAGCGGTATCAGGCCGGAGGGGTCGGACTTGGCCACCGGGTTGTCGGAGGCGTAGGTGTAGCCGCCCATCTGGTTGGAGTCGCCAGCCTCGAAGACCGGGTCGGCGGTGAGGAACCTGCCCAGGGCTGGGTCGTAGTTGCGGGCTCCGAGCAAGTCGAGTCCGCTGCCTGTGTCGGCGGGCTTGCCGAGGTAGCCCAGATTGTCGGCCCAGGCGGCCGGGGCGGTGCCGCGGGGGTTTCCGTAGGGGTCGAATGCGCGCCGGGCTATGGCCTTCGTGGCGGCGTCGACCTGGAGGGTGGAGCTGTGCTGGGGGTTGGTCAGTTCATAGGTGATGGCTCCGCTGTTGGTTCGGATGGCGGTGGTGCCGTCGGGATGCTGGTAGTAGCGCTTGCCGGCGACGGTGGTGCCGTCAGCGGACAGGGTGAGCTGCTCGGCTCCGCCGAACAGGTAGAGGACGGTGCCGTCGGAGCCGCCCTGGATCAGCAGCTTCCCGCCGGCGTCGTACAGGTACCGGGAGGTGCTGGTGCCGCCCCCGCTCGGTGTGGTGACGCTCTCGGTGCGGCCCTCGGCGTTGTAGGTGAAGGCCTGGGTGCCGCCGGCGGTGGGCTGGGTGCCGCCCGGTCCCCACTTCTGGTTGGGACCCCGGTTGCAGGTCCACAGTGCGACGCGGGTGCCCGGGTTGGTGTTGCCTCCGGGCAGGTCCACGCACAGGCCGGACGTCTTGTGGACGAGGGAGCCGTCGGTGCCGGTGCGCCACTGCTGGCTGCTGTCGTTCGGGTCGCAGGCCCACAGTTCGATCTGGGCGCCGGAGCCGGCGGTGCCGCCGACGGGGCGGGCGCAGGCGCCGAGGACGCGCAGGGTGCCGTCGGTGCCGATGGTCCAGTCCTGCGCCGCGTTGCGGTTGCAGGTCCAGGTCCACACCGCCGTGCCGTTGGCGTTCTGGGCACCGTAGGCGTCCAGGCACAGCGCAGTGCCGCCCGTCGGAACAGCGGAGGGCAAGGTGGTGGTGCCAGTGCTCGCTCGGGACGTGGTGCTGCCGACCGCGTCGTACTGCGGTGTCAGCGTCGCCGTGTAGGAGGGGCCGCTCGGCGCGTTGACGGTGGCCGGCCAGTTCTGGTTGACGTTGCCGGTGCAGTACCAGAGCCCGAGCGGGGTACCGGGGTTCTGGTTCCATCCGGGGATGTCCAGGCAGAGCGTGGAGGCGGCGTGGACGAGAGCGCCGTTGGCGCCGTCCTGCCACTTCTGGTTGTCGCTGCCGTCGCAGGTGGCCAGCACGATGCCGACGCCGGTGCCGCCGCTGCCGTTGCTCGGGACTGCGCACTTGCTGAGTACCCGAAGGGTCCCGTCACCGGGCCTACTCCACTTCTGGGCGCCGGTGCCGTTGCAGGTCCAGGTCTCCACAGCGGTGCCGTCGGTCGTGCGGGCACCGGTGGCGTCGAGACAGAGCTGGGTGTTGCCGGTGCCCGCCATGGCCGACCTCAGGGTGCTGGTCGGGGTGCCGGTACGGGAGGTGACGCTGGTGAGCGTGTTGGGCTTGGCGGCCGGGGTCCGGTCGTTGCCCGGGTAGGCGCTGGACTGGGTGATGTCGCGGGAGGTGTCTCCGGTGAGGTCGTGCCGGACCTGCTGGGTACGGTCGCCGAGCAGGTTGTACTGGAAGCTCTGCCAGTACGGAGCCGGTCCGCCCAGCGAGTTGAGCCCGACGCTGTTGTTGTTGCAGTGGGAGGTCTGGCCCGCGCCCGGTGCGCTCACGCCCGAGGTGTCAGTCCATGCCTCCGTCAGACGGTCCAGGCCGTCGTAGCGGAAGCACTGGGTGTCGGTCACCTGGTCGGTGCCTCCCGAGGACTGGAGCTCGGAGGCACTGGTGGGGTTTCCAGCCTGGTCGTAGCCGTAGCTGGTGGAGGAGATCGGGTTGGCGTCAGACTGCTGCAGCTTGACGCTGCTGGTGGTCAGCCGACCGGTGGTGTCGTCGTACGTACGAGCCGTGCGCAGCAACTCGCCGCGCGTTCCGTACTGGGATAGCAGGAGCTGGCCGAGCGGGTTGTAGTTGGCCAGGTCGAGCAGCTTGGTGCTGTCGGTGCCTGTGTTGACGACCTCGCCCATCAGGTCTCGGCCGAACCCGAGCTTCTCGGCGGGCAGGCCACCGTCGGCGTTGTAGCCGTAGCCGGCGAGCAGGCCGATGTTGTCGGTGTAGAAGGCGGTCTGGGTGTAGTCGCCGGCGAGCTTGCCCTCGGCGGCAGGGATCGTGGTGGTCGTGGACATGGGCTGGTACCTGGTGGTATAGCCGTTGACCTTCTGCACATACGCACTGCCAGCGGCGCCGCCGACGAAGCGGGCCGAGGAGGTCAGGTAACCCTTCGCTACGGTGTCGTAGGTGAACGACGCGAGCAGCTTCGACTGGTCGCCGGTGTCGGTGCCTTCGTAGCGACCGGTGTTGCGGCCGAGCAGGTCGTAGGTGTACGAGAGGGTCTTCCCTCGGCCGTCGGTGGTGTTCGCCACTCGCCCGAGGTCGTCGTACACAGAGGTGCTGGTGCCGGTGTCCGGGTCGGTCTGCGAGATCCGGTTACCGCGGACGTCGTAGCCGTAGGTCCAGGCGTTGCCGGCATTGTCCGCAGTGCTGGTGAGCTTGCCTCGCGCGTCGTAGGTGTAGCGGGTCGTCACGTCGCCGATGCCCGCCCCACCGTGCTGCACGGAGGCCGTGGGCCGGCTGAGGGCGTCGGTGTACACGGTGGTCGGGACACCGCCAGCAGGTGGGGTGGTGTCGATTCGCTCCGCGCCGGGGTAAGCCATGACGGTCTGCCACAGCTCAGTGGCCTTGGCGAAGAGCTTGCTAGCGACCACTCGGCCGGTCCCGTCGTAGACGGTCCGGGTCTGGGACGGGACGGTGTTGTCGTCCTCCTCGAACAGGGTGGTGCCAGGGCCGGCGGTCGGGTCGGACCAGGCGGCGGTAGTCTTGGTGGCCTTGCCGTGGCTGTCGTACCGTGTAGAGGCCAATACCCGACCGGCGGCGCCGTTGGCGGGAGCGGACTGGGTTTGGCGGGGCTGCAGGAAGCCGTCGTAGATGGTGACGTCTGTCCGGTAGGTGCCGTTGTCCAGCTGCGTCATCGTGGTGACGCTCGGCGGGTTCGCCCGGCTAGCCGGGGTGGGATCGACGCCGTGGATCTCGTAGCTGAAGGTCCGGTCCGGCTTCTTGCCCGCGTCCTTGCTGTTTCCCGGCATCCAGACCGCGATGCGGCGGCCTAGCGCGTCATAGCTCGAATCAGCAATCTGCCCGTTGGTATCGACGATCCGTGTGACCGAGCTGCGGACCGGTGAGACTGTGCTCTTCACCGTCCAGCCCAGTGGGTTGGTGCTGGTGATCTCGGTCGGCACCACGTCGGTGGCAGGACTGTACGCAGTCAGGTTGACGGCCCCGGCGCCGTCGACGCTGCGAACGACGCGCCCGTAACCATCGAAGGAGCTGGCACTAACGGTCTGGTAGACCGCCTTTCCTTGCGCGTCGTAAGCCCTCAGGTTCTGGGTGGCGGTGACGTAGCCGACGCCAGTGCCGTTCTGTCCGAGCACGTTCACCGCGCCGGGATTGGCGGGATCGACGTTGCCATCGTAGATCAGCCGGCGGTCACTGATGGTGGTGGCGGGGGATGGTGTGGTGTTGCAGTCTCCGCCGACGGTGAGGGTGTCGCTCGGGTAGGTGAGCATCATCGGGTTTCCGGACGGTGCGGCCGCGTAGGTCGTGGTGGCGCAGGTCCGGCCGTCACCGGTTGCAAGGTCGGGCTGGTTGTCGACCGTGGAGGGTCGTCCGAGGCCGTCATAGGTGGTGACGGTTCGGCCGGTGCGCCAGGTCTTCTGGTCGGACAGCAGCGCGCTGGAGCGGCTGGTGGTCGACGTGACGCGGTGTGCCTCCAGCGGCGGCAGTGTAGAAACCGCGGCTCCCGTCTTGGAGGTCCAGGCCGTTCTGGTCCTGCTGGCGGTCGGGCTGGGGGAAAGCACCGTGGCGTCGTTGAACTGCTTGGTGATGGGCGTGCCGCCAGCCTGGGTGTAGGTGGCGGTCTCCTGCGGTGTGCCGGCGCGCCAGTTGCTGTCTGCGGCCTCCTCGCCGAGGGAGTTCTTCGGCTTGCTGATTCGGCGGGTGGTCCGGTCGGCGAGGTAGTCGCCGTCCATTCCCTGTAGGTAGGAGACGGTGGTCTGGCTGACCGGGTCGGGTGCGGTGCCGGTGGTGGTGGTGACGGTGCGGTAGCCGCGGAAGTCATTCCAGGTGCGGTACTGGTCGTCGGTCTGGTCGGAGTCGTCCCGGTGCCACGCGGCGCCGTTGTAGCTGTAGGAGGTTTCGCGGGGCGGGGAGTTGGCCTTGGTGCTGTCCGAGGCGGTGACCATGGTGACCAGGGTCTTGTTGAACCAGTCCGCGATCGGCGCGGCCGCGCCTGTCGGGGTCCAGTACACCGGGTAACAGGCCATCGTGTTGTTGTCGGCCGAGGCCGGCATGGTGCCCTTGGTCCGCGAGCACTCCGGGTCGCGGTAGGTGACCGCGATCGAGGTGCCGGACTCGGTGTTGACGCCGATGATCCGCGGCCGGTAAAGCGGCGGGGCGCCGGTGTCGGAGCCGTCGACGCGGTTGTCGATCTCGGTGCCGGCGAAGGTGGTCGGGTCGAGCTTGATCTCGCCGCCGCCGGTGGAAGGGTCCTGCGCGGTGTGCTGGATCTTGGACAGCCACATCACGGACTGCAGACCCCCGACGTTCTGCTTGTCTGGGGTCTTGCCGGTGACCGGGTCCATGATGCCGCCGGCGTCCGAGAAGACCTGCGTCAGCTCGTACTTGTCCACCGGCTGCCAGCCGCTCTGGGTCCGCAGCTCGGTGCGGACGGCGGTGAGCCGCTTGGTGGACCAGAACGTCGGCGACGCGGGCCGGCAGACGTTGGATCCGGTCCCGCTGGTGGTCCATCCGTCCTGGCAGGCCAGGTCGTACGGGACGTCGGGCCAGTTCGTGGCGGTCGAGGAGTTGAGGTTCTCCGGCTTGCAGGTGTCTGCGGAGACCACGCACCGCTCGGCGGTGTCGAAGGTGATCCGGGCGGAGGGCTCGCGGCCGGCGAGCGCGTCGGCGAGCTGGTAGCCGTAGGAGACGCGGGCGAGGTAGCCGCCGCGGGTGTACGCGGTGAGGGTACCGGTGCCGCCGGATGCGGTGGCCTGGCCTGCGCCCATGGCGTAGCGGTTGGCCTCGGTGGCCCAGTCGTAGCGCTGCACGTTGCCGTGCGGGTCCACCACGAAGTCCAGGTTGAAGCGCCAGCCGGGCTGCTGGTCGCACTGGGAGTCCTTGCCCTTGGCGGCGTTGTAGCAGGGGTCACCGCTGTTCGGATGGTAGACCGGGACGCCCCAGGCGCTGTTGGTGGCTCCGTCGGTAGTCGTACCGGGAGCATGGTTGAGGCCGAAGTAGTAGGCGGTGCCGTCGGTGGTGGTGACCTTGAAGTACTCGCCTTGCCACAGGCCGTTGGCCGCGCCGGTCAGCCGTTCGATGCGGGTGCCGTCGTCGTTCTGCAGGTGGTACAGGCCGTTGTCGTCGCGCACCAGCTCACCCGTGCGGGAGCCGAGCGAGATGGTGGCGGTCCAACCGGCCCAGCACTGGTCGCCGGACTGGTCGATGCCCGCGTTCTTGCACGCCTTGTAGGAGCGCTCGATGAAGCCGGGGCCGTACGACCAGCCGTCGCCGATCCAGGAGGCCTGCGAGTTGCGCGCCGAGGTCTCGCCGTCAACGGCCTGCGAGTTGTACGAGAGGGCCACCCCGGGCGCCGCGCCGGTGACCGAGGGCGGGGCGGTGATCGGGTAGCTGTAGGTGAAGCCGCCCGAGGCGTTCTGCGACCACGAGCCGGTTGCCGACAAGTCGGTCGCGGTGTAAGAGCCCTGGGAACCGCCCGGTGCGGAAACCGCGGCCAAGGCCATCCCGCCGTTCGCGGGGGCGGAAGCGGCGGCGGAGAGCGAGTCGAGCTTCATCGCGGCTGACCCGCCGGGCGGGGCCTTCGCTCCCGTCGCGGTGCCGGCACCCGGCACCGCGACGGTGCCGCTGATCGTCTTGGCCACCGGGTCGATGACGGAGTCGAGCGGCTGCCGAGTCCGGCACTCGGCCAGTTCGGGGGTGGTCAGCGCGCACGCGGGCATGGCGACGAGGCGGAGCCGGGAGGCCCAGCCGCCCCCGTAGGCGTCGGCTATCGCCGTGTAGTCGAGGGATATGTTGAGGCTGGCCGCGTCACCGCCGCCGTCAGTACGCTTCAGTCCGACCAGAAGGCCGTCGACGTTGGCCTTCGCGGTCTGGGCTCGGTCGGCGACCTTGACTTCGACTGAGGTCGGCTGGGTGATCTGTGCGGCACCTCCGACCGCGGCTTTGGCCTTGTCACTGACGTGGTCCGGTGCTGCGGCGCTGAGTCGGATCGGGGTCAAGCCGGCTTGGACGGCGGCGACGTTGTTCCCGTTGGCATTGTTCCCAGCGGCCTGGAACGCGGGTTCGGCCTTCAGGTCGACTGCGGCCGTGGCCTGGCTGGGCCACCGCACTGGGCTGGGGGAATGCGTCGTGAGGTCGCGGGCCCCGGCCGGGTGCGGGAGGTCCTTCAGGTTTGCCTTGCCGTCAGCGTTGTGTCCGTTGACGTGCGGCAGCTCAGGAAGTTTGTCCTTGCCGTGATCGGCGGCGCTGGCGATGAAGCCCGTACCCATGTCGGCGACCGGCACCACCAACGACATCACGGTCGTCAAAGCCGCCGCTGTCAGGACACTTCGCCGGCCACCGGCTCCTGGCGACCGGCCCACTTGCCATCTCCTGCTGAGTTTCATGCGTATCCTTGCGTTCCTTTATCCGAATTGGGCTGACCTGTGTCGATACGTAGTCAGATCAAGTCCATGAAGGACGGCGGGCACCGTATTGTCAGCGCGCTAATCGACGCAATAGCGTTCGGCTACGCGCAACCTGACTGCATTGCGTACAGTCAAGCAATGTCCTGTCAGATACCGCACCAGAAAAGGACAAAGACCACACCTCGCAGCGGCAAACGTGACGCATCACATAGCCGTTCGTGGGGATTCAGCCCTGTCTGAAAGTGATTGACACACCATGGGGGAACTCCTTCCCGCCCCGTCGTCAGCTCCTCGGAGGCTGACGAGACGTCTCGCTGCCCTATGCGCGCTCGCCCTGCTCGTGACCACGCCGGGAATCGCGGCGGCCGACGACCGGCCGTTCGCGGCCCCTCCGGGCCAGTCCGCTGCGGACGCTCCGAAGTCGGCCGAGATCACCCCGGGCACCGCCATTCAGGCAGCCCGGTTGACGGCGAAGAAAACCGGCAAAGCGGTCACGATCGACGCCCTGACCACCGAGACATCGCTTACCGTCGCCGAACCCGACGGCAAGCTCACCGTCACGTCCCACCTCCGGCCGGCGCGTGTGAAGAAGCAGGACGGCACGTGGACCCCGGTCGACGCAAGCCTCAACCGCAGCCCGGACGGGACCTACTCACCGAGCGCCACTCCGTCGCTGGTGTCCCTTTCCGGTGGCGGCACGGGCCCGCTGGCAACAATGACGGACAGTCACGGCCGCATCCTCGCGCTGACCTTCCCGGTCGCGCTGCCCGCCCCGGCCGTGACCGGCAGCACCGCCACCTACCCAGGAGTGCTGCCCGGAGTGGACCTGCGGGTCGACGTGTCCGACCAGGGCGCCGTCCGTGAGGTCCTGGTCGTCAAGGACGCGAACGCCGCCGCCAACCCAGCGCTCAAAACCCTCAGCTTCGGTACCACTGCCAAGGGCCTCACCGTCTCCGCCGATCCCCAGGGCAACCTGACCGCAACCGGCCAGGACGGCACACCGGCGTTTCGGGCCCCCTTTCCCCTCATGTGGGACTCGGCGGCAACAGAGTCGGGGGCACCAACCACAGCTCCGGCCAAGAAAACGACTGTTGCCGCGCCGCGCGCCGGCTCGCTCGCTCCCTCCTCGGGCTCCCCACTGTCCAGCCCGGACGCATCGTCCACGGACGGCCCGGGCCGCGGAGCACACGTCAAGCCGATCCCTGTCGGTGCGACCGACGGCAAGATCACCCTGACCCCGGACACGGACCTGATGGCCGGGAACGGCACCGTCTGGCCGCTGTTCATCGACCCGACCTTCCAGCCGGCCCCCACCATGAACGCCAACCACTTCGCGCAGGTCATGGAAGGCTGCGCCGGTACCCCGCAGTACGACGTCGCCCAGGACAACGGCCAGGGCGTCGGCTACCAGCACTACCGGACCAACTGCTACGGCATGGAGCGCTCGTTCTACGAGTTCGGCACCGGGGCCCTGACCCCGCAGATGTACATCGACAGCGCCAGGGCCTACTTCTCCGAGACCTACGGTGCCGCCTGGGACTGCAACGCCACCGCCCCAGTCACCCTCAAATGGACCTGGGGGTTCGACGGCGGAACCAACTGGAACAACCAGCCCGGCGTGCGCCAGGACGGCGAGACCAAGTGGCCCAAGAGCGCGTACGGCACCTGCGGCTACCAGGGCGTCGACTTCGACGTCACCGGCGCGGTGCGCCAGGTGGTCCAGGAGGGACGGCCGCTGACCGTCGGCCTGTTCGGCGACGAGACCCGCTCCATTGGCATCGACCACTTCATGCGGTTCAACCCCAACCCGTTCGTCGTCGCCAAGTACGACCTGCCACCGAACACCCCCGACTCGATGTACACCAGCCCGATGCCGATCAACCCGAACGGCTACGCCTGCGGCAGCGGTCAGCCGGGCTGGATCGGGCGAACCGTACCGCTGGGCAACGGCGCCTCCGACATCACCCTGCACGCCTACGCCTCCACCCCGATGCCGGGCACCAACATCAACGTCGGCTTCCACATCTGGGACAACATGACCGCCGACGCCAACGGCAATCCCGGCGGAGGCGGCTTCCCGACGAGCCAGACCATCAACGGAGCCGGCTGGGGCAACGCCAACATCGGCTTCGCGGCCGCCGACGGGCACCAGTACGGCTGGAACGCGTGGGCCACCGACGGCCTGCTGGGCAGCGCGGGCACCGCCTACTGCTACTTCAACGTCGACCTGACCCCGCCTACCCTCGCCAACATAGCGCCCTCCACCGCCTTCCCCCCGATCGGCAGCGGCATCAAGGCCACCGGCCACGCCGGCGACCAGGGCACCACCATCCGAGTCACCAGCACCGACCCGGTCCCCGGCGGCTGCACCCGCGGCACCTGCCTGGCCAGCGGCGTGCGCGAGTTCCAGTACAACCTGGACGACAACATCCCACCGACTGGATACAAGGCCCAGCCCGTCGCTGGCGTCGACGCCAACGGCAACGCCTACGCGGACATCCCCATCAACCTCAACCCCGACCAGTGGGGCACCCACCGCCTGTACGTGCGCGCCACCGACAACGCCGGCAACACCCAGCCCCAGGCCGCGACCTACGACTTCTTCGCGCCCTGGAACCAGGCCACGAAGGTCGTCGCCGGTGACGTCGACTTCGACGGTACCCCCGACTATCTGGTCCCTGCCGCCGACGGCTCGTTGACCCTGCTGCCGGGTAATAGTGACTTCACCGCCCAGCCCGGCACTGCTTCCACCAGGGCCCAGAGTCCCGAGCAGGACAGCTGGAGCAACTACCTGATCGCCCACCGCGGGTCGGTGAGTCAGAACAGCGTCGATGACCTGTTCGCCTACAACAAGGGCACCAAGCACTTCTACGTCTACTTCAACGACTCCACCCGCGTGCCCGCTGGCACACCGGGCCACTTCAGCGACCGTTCGGGCGTCATGCAGATCGGCAACAGCGGCACGTGCCCCAAGGGCCTCAGCGGCACCTGGGACCACGTCGACCAGATGACGGCCCTCAGCGCCACGCCGAACAGTGCTGGCCGACCCAACGTCATCACGATCGAAAGCGGCCACCTGCGCTTCTACCCAGGAAGCTCCGTCGGGGGCTGCCCGCTCGGCGACGGCGTCGACCTTGGCGGCGACAACGAGGACTGGGGCGGCTTCACCCTGCTGTCCCCCGGCGTGATCGCAGGCGTCCCCACGCTCTGGGTACGTGACACCACCACCGGCGCGATCACCACCCTGGCGATGCCCCTCAACAACGGAATCCCGGCGACGAAATCCCTGCACGTACCCACCCATAAGACGCTGGTCTCCGCCGTTAAGAACGCGGCCGGCGCGAACATGTGCGCTGACATCAACGGCGCGTACACGGACAACGGCACGCCTGCCCAGCTGTGGGACTGCCTCGGCATCAGCGGCCAGTCCTTCACCCGAGGCAGCGACGGCACCCTCCACGTTCTCGGCAAGTGCCTGGACGTCAAGAACGGCGACACCGCCGACGGCACCAACATCCAGCTGTGGGACTGCAACGGAACCGCCGCCCAGAAGTGGGTCGACGGCCCCTACCCCGGCACCCTGCAGAACCCCCAGTCCAGCCGCTGCCTCGCCGTCCCCGGCGGCCAGAACAATCCCGGCAACCACCTCATCCTCTGGGACTGCCTCAACAACAGCAGCCAGCAGTGGACCAGCCCGACCACCAACGCGCTGCTGCCCGGCGGTTTCAGCTCCGCCGCCTACCCCGTCGTGGACTCCCCTGGCGACGTCAACGGCGACGGCAACCCCGACCTCATCGTCACCGACACGACGGGTGCTCTCACCCAATACCTGGGCACCGCGCCCGAGGCCAGCCTGCCCCGCTTCGGCACCCCGCGCAAACTGCCCGCCCCGACCCCGGTCAGCTACAACATCAACTCCGTACAGAACCCGAACCGCTGCTTCGACAACTGGGGCGCCAGCAACGGCACCAACCTCAGGTTCTACGACTGCTGGAACGGGGCCAGCCAGAAGTTCACCTTCGCCGCCGACGGCACCCTGCGCACCGGCGGACGCTGCGTCTCGACCAAGGACAACGCCACCGCCAACGGCACCCAGGTCGTCATCACGGACTGCAGCGGCGCCACCGGCCAGGTCTGGACCCTGCAGGCAGACGGCACCATCTACAACCCCACCGCCAAGCGCTGCATAGAACTGCCCGGCTGGAACGACGCCAACAGCACGGCCCTGGACATCTGGGACTGCACAGCTGGTCACGCCAACCAGCGTTGGACCATCTACCCGAACACCGCCTGACCCATCACGACCCGACGGGGCCCGGCGGCACAACGTTGTGCCGCCGGGCCCCATCTGCCGTTGGCCCACTACCGCGATGCTGGACCGTCTCATCCGGGGGTCGGCTCGCATCAGGGTGCGGTGTCCAGGCCGACCTCAGCGCGCGATACCTGGTCCGCAGCGAACTCCCGTGGGTTCACCACGGCCTGCATGACACGACTCAGCCGAGGGCCCGCTGCAGACCGGGCCACCGCCCAGCGCGGGTAAGGCCACCTGGCCTGACGTGCAGCTGTCGCCCGGCGTTGCAGCAACCCCAGGGCAAGAGCGACACCATGAGGATCATCCGCAAAGACGACCTTCGCGGCGATCCGGAACAAGGCCGCGAAAAGCAGCGGGTCGTGGATTCCCTGAGCTTCATCGGTGTTCTGCCGCCGGCGGCGTCCAGGCTCGTCGAACGCAGAGCACAGCTTGCGGAACGCCTTCTGTACCGAGCGGTCCGCGCCAGTGAGGACACCGGGACTCCCGGTGTACAACACGAGGAACGCCATTGCCCAAAGGTCGCAGAAGATCTGGTGAGCGTCAGCCTGGCTCTCCTCGTCCGGCGTGAGGAGGGCCAAGAGCCGCCTCTGCAGTGCGAGTAGCTCTGCGTCCTCAACGAGGAGAACTGGCAGATGGTCAATTTCCACGTCACAGCCTCGGCCGCGTTGAGGTTGGCCGTCGACTCTCAGCGACTGACCGCATAGGCCCTTGCCGAACCCCAAGCGGAACGGCTCGAACTGGGAGCCGCATCCCGGGCATTGAGATACGAGGTAACAGCGGTGTTTCGGGCAGAGAAACACCCATGGGAGATACCAGGAGGACGGCCATCGTCCCCAGTCCTCGACCAGGCAGCGTGGGCAGATGTTCACCGAGCCCGGATGCACCCACTCATCGTCGGAGCAGTATGCCGTGATGCTCGCACGGTCGAAGCGCACGGCGACGCGGCCCGGGTCGTTGAGAGCCGTCCACTTCTCCACGTTCAGGGGAGCCGGGCCGAGCCCAACCGACACTCCGAAGTGGCGACTCAGGGTCATTCCATCAATCTCTGCTGCCGTCAGTCCAGTTGCGGCTGCTACCCGGGAGGCTGCATCGGCGCCGATTCCGAACATCAGCAGACCGGAGGGCAGCAGATCGCGCGGGTTCCCTCCCTCGTGCAGCAGGCCGACCAATTCGGCGACCCGCCCTCGAGGAAGCCCCCAGTCCAGAGCCATGTAGTCCAGCCAGCTGAGAAGCGACTCGCCGGCCATCGGGAGGGGCACTGAAGGTAACCGGCGTGGCATCTCGGTGGCCGACCGCATTGCGGCACGAAGTAGAGGCAGATGTCCTGCATCCGCTGGAGGATTCACGGCACACAAGCATCGCAATTCAGTGCTGGGCGCTCCAAATGGCCGCGAAGCCCGGGAGTCACGGAGCTCTCGCAGAGTCACGGCATGGCGGCTGGTGAGCGGTCGGCCAGCGAAGACTATCCACAGGCCAAGGAGATCAAAGTGAGCCTGTCCAGCCGACTCCGCACCGGCCGGACCCCGACGGGCGGTGTTGCTCACAGTGACGATCTACGGCCTGCTGCAATGTTTCGTGCGGCACTGCAGAAAGGACTGCAATAAATCATGCACTACTGCACTCTTTGGTGCCGCTCGACATCGACATCGGGTTACCGTTTGACCCCGTGCGCACTCACATCGTTTGGGACTGGAACGGCACGCTCTTCCACGACATGGACGCCGTCCTCGGCGCGAGCAACGCCGCGTTCGCGACCATCGGCGTCGAGCCGATGACCCTGCAGCAGTACCGCGAGCAGTACGAGATCCCGATCCCCCGGTTCTACGAGCGGCTGCTCGGTCGGATGCCCTCCACGGAGGAGTGGCTGAAACTGGACGACGCCTTCCACGAGCGCTACGTCGAGCTCAGCCCGGCCTGCGGCCTGACCGAGGGTGTGCCCGAGCTGCTGGCGGCCTGGCGGGCGGCCGGGCACAGCCAGTCCCTGCTGTCGATGTACGAGCACGAGAAGCTCGTCCCGCTGGTCGACGCCTTCGGCCTGACCGGCAGCTTCCTGCGGGTGGACGGCCGCAGCGGCCCCTCCGGCGGCCAGAAGGCGCAGCAGCTGACCAGGCACCTGGCCGAGCTCGGCGAGCGGGTCGACCCGGCCCGTACGGTGCTGATCGGCGACGCCGCGGACGACGCCCTGGCGGCGCTGCAGGCGGGGGCCCACGCGGTGCTGTACACCGGGGGCTCGCACACCCGGGAGAAGCTGGAGCCGGTCGGCGTGCCGGTGGTGGACAGCCTGGCCGAGGCGGTCGAGCTGGCGGGCCAACTGGCGGGCTGAGGGGAGCCGGTCGAGCCGCCGGGCCGGCAGTCGGGCCGAGCCGCCGGGCCGGCGGACGTGGTGGGCGCCACGTCCGCCGTTGGCGTGTCTGGACGGGCGGAACCGCCCGGCCCTGGTCAGGCTGGAGTCGAACCCCAGCCGCCAGGACGGAGCCGCCATGCCCATCGACGCAGTCACCGAGGTGCCGACCCCGGTCAACGAGCCGGTGCGGACGTACGCGCCCGGCAGTCCGGAGCGGGACCGGCTGGTCCGGCGGCTGGACGAGCTGGCGGCCGAGCAGATCCCGCTGCCGATGACCATCGGCGGTGAGCAGCGGTTCGGCGGCGGCGAGCGGATCGAGGTCGTCCAGCCGCACCACCACGCCGCCAAGCTGGGCGTGCTCGGCAACGCCACCCGGGAGGACGCCCGGGCGGCGGTGGACGCGGCGCTGGCGGCTGGGCGGCAGTGGCGCTCGCTCTCCTTCGACGACCGGGCCGCGGTCTTCCTGCGGGCCGCCGATCTGCTGGCCGGGCCGTGGCGGGACACGCTCAACGCGGCGACCATGCTCGGCCAGTCCAAGACCGTGCAGCAGGCCGAGATCGACTCCGCCTGCGAGCTGATCGACTTCTGGCGGTTCAACGTCGGGTTCGCCCGGCAGGTCCTGGCGGAGCAGCCGGTCTCGTCCCCGGGGGTGTGGAACCGGGTCGACCACCGCCCGCTGGAAGGTTTCGTCTACGCGGTCACCCCGTTCAACTTCACCGCGATCGCCGGGAACCTGCCCACCGCCCCCGCGCTGATGGGCAACACCGTGGTCTGGAAGCCCGCGCCGACCCAGACCCTGGCCGCGTACCACCTGATGCGGCTGCTGGAGGCGGCCGGCCTGCCGCCCGGGGTGATCAACCTGGTCACCGGCGACGGCCTCCAGGTCTCCCCGGTGGTGCTCGCCGACCCGGCCTTCGCCGGGCTGCACTTCACCGGCTCGACCGCCACCTTCCAGTCGCTCTGGCAGAGCATCGGCGCGAACATCGGCGGCTACCGCACGTACCCGAGGATCGTCGGTGAGACCGGCGGCAAGGACTTCCTGCTGGCCCACCGCTCGGCCGACCCGGACATCCTGCGGACCGCGATGGTCCGCGGCGCCTTCGAGTACCAGGGCCAGAAGTGCTCGGCGCTCTCCCGCGCGTACCTGCCGCGCAGCCTCTGGCTAAGGATCAAGGACGACTTCCTGGCCGAGGTGGACGCCCTCACGGTGGGCGACGTCACCGACCTGTCGAACTTCATGGGCGCCCTGATCGACAAGCGCGCCTTCGAGAAGAACCGCACCGCGATCGAGCGGGCGAAGGCCGACCCGACCGTCGAGCTGGTGGCCGGCGGCCAGTACGACGACGCGATCGGCTGGTTCGTCCGGCCGACCGTGCTGGTCTCCTCGGACCACCGGGGCGAGATCTTCCGCACCGAGTACTTCGGGCCGATCCTGGCGGTCCACGTCTACGAGGACTCCCGCTGGGACGACGTGCTCGGCCGGGTCGACGCGGGCGCCCCGTACGGCCTCACCGGCGCGGTGATCGCCCAGGACCGCTACGCCATCGCCCAGGCCGTGGAGGAGCTGCGCTTCGCCGCCGGGAACTTCTACATCAACGACAAGCCCACCGGCGCGGTGGTCGGCCAGCAGCCCTTCGGCGGCTCCCGGGCCTCCGGGACCAACGACAAGGCGGGCGCCGCCCAGAACCTGCTGCGCTGGACCTCGGCCCGGGCGATCAAGGAGACCTTCGTCGCGCCCACCCGGCACGGTTACCCGCATATGGGCTGAAAGCGAACACGGCGCTCCGGTTTGGACATGGTGTCCAGGACGGACCCGACATCCTGCGGGTTTGCGCCTCCCTGTCCCTGTGCACCTTCGATTGATCCGGTTAGGCTGGCTGGCGTCGTCGGGTGGCTTGCAGGACGAACGTGTCGTCCTACCCGCTGGGAGGACGTTTCATGCGTGCCATGAGCCCCTTTCAGTCGGACGGTGCGGCAGGATTGCGAGCGACCCGTCGGTGTACACCCACACACCACCGAGTCACGCAACGGCGCGCGACAGGAGCCAAGAAGTCATGCAGACCAAGCTGGACGCAGCCAAGGCCGAACTGCTCAAGAAGGCAGCCGCAGCCGCTGAGAACAGCCAGGTGGGGGGAGCGGCGCCGGGGGAGGGTCTGAGCAACGGCGCTCTGACCGCGTACCTGCACCACTACTACCTCCACACCGCGCCCGAGGACCTGGTCGACCTCGACCCGGTCGACGTGTACGGCGCGGCCGCCTCCCACTACCGCCTGGGGCTCAAGCGCCCCCAGGGCACCGCCGAGGTGCGGGTCCACACCCCCTCGGTCGAGGAGAACGGCTGGTCCTGCGGCCACACCGTGGTCGAGGTCGTCACCGACGACATGCCCTTCCTGGTCGACTCCGTCACCAACGAGCTCTCCCGCCAGGACCGCGCGATCCACCTCGTCGTCCACCCCCAGCTGGTCGTCCGCCGTGACATCACCGGCAAGCTGCTGGAGATCCTGGACGTCGACGCCTGCTCCCGCAGCCAGGCCGCCGGCACCGAGTGGCCCGCCGACGCGACCGTCGAGTCGTGGATGCACGTCGAGATCGACCGCGAGACCGACCGCGACGACCTGCGCACCATCGAGACCAACCTGCGCCGCGTGCTCGGCGACGTCCGCGAGGTCGTCGAGGACTGGGGCAAGATGCGCGACAGCGCGCTGCGCCTGGCCGACGAGCTGGCCGAGCAGCCCCCGGCCGAGCTGCCCGAGCAGGAGGTCGGCGAGGCCTGGGAGCTGATGCGCTGGCTCGCCGACGACCACTTCACCTTCCTCGGCTACCGCGAGTACGACCTGGTCGAGCACGAGGGCGAGGAGGTCCTCAAGGCCGTCGCCGGGACCGGCCTCGGCATCCTGCGCTCCGACCCGCGCAGCCACGACGACCGCCACCACTCGGTCTCCGAGGCCTTCGGCCGGCTCTCCGCCCCGGTCCGCGCCAAGGCCCACGAGAAGAAGCTGCTCGTCCTGACCAAGGCCAACAGCCGCTCCACCGTGCACCGCCCGGCCTACCTCGACTACGTCGGCGTGAAGAAGTTCAACGCCGCCGGCGAGCCCATCGGCGAGCGCCGCTTCCTCGGCCTGTTCTCCTCCGCCGCCTACACCGAGTCGGTCACCCGCATCCCGGTCGTGCGCCGCAAGGTCCAGGAGGTGCTGGACGCGTCCGGCTTCTCCAGCGAGAGCCACGACGGCCGCGACCTGCTCCAGATCATGGAGACCTTCCCGCGCGACGAGATCTTCCAGACCTCGGCCGCCGAAGTGCTCTCCATCGCCACCAGCGTGCTCTACCTGCAGGAACGCCGTAAGCTGCGGCTCTTCCTGCGCCAGGACGAGTACGGGCGCTACTTCTCCGCCTTCATCTACCTGCCGCGCGACCGCTACACCACGCGCATCCGGCTGCTGCTCACCGACATCCTCAAGGAAGAGCTGAACGGCGCCACCATCGACTACACGGTGTACGCCACCGAGTCGGTGCTGACCCGCCTGCACTTCGTCGTCCGGGTCGCCCCCGGCACCGAGCTGCCCCGGCTCACCGACTCCGACATCGAGCGGATCGAGAACCGCCTGGCCGAGGCCGCCCGGTTCTGGATGGACGGCTTCCACGACCAGCTGCACATCGAGCTGGGCGAGGAGAAGGCCGCCGAGCTCGGCCACAAGTACGCCAACGCCTTCCCCGACGGCTACCGCGCCGACTTCCCGCCGCGCACCGCCGTCTCGGACATCAAGCAGATCGAGTCGCTGCACGGCGCGGGCGACTTCCGCCTCAACCTGTACCAGCCGGTCGGCGCGGGCGACGACGAGCGCCGCTTCAAGATCTACCGGGTCGGCGGCCCGATCTCGCTCACCGAGGTCCTGCCGGTGCTCCAGCGCCTGGGCGTCGAGGTCCTGGACGAGCACCCGTACGCGCTGCGCCGCTCCGACGGCACCACCGCGTGGGTGTACGACTTCGGCCTCAAGCTGCGCGAGGCCACCGAGCTCACCGACGAGGCCCGCGAGCGCTTCCAGGAGACCTTCGCGGCGACCTGGACCGGCAAGGCCGAGAACGACGGCTTCAACGAGCTGGTCCTCACCGCCGGGCTGAACTGGCGCCAGGCGATGGTGCTGCGCGCCTACGCCAAGTACCTGCGCCAGGCGGGCTCCACGTTCTCCCAGGACTACATGGAGGACGCGCTCCGCAACAACACCCACACCACCCGCCTGCTGGTCAACCTGTTCGAGGCCCGGCTCAGCCCCAGCCACCGCTCCGGCGCCCTGGAGCTGACCGAGGGCATCCTGGAGGAGCTGTCCGGCGCGCTCGACGAGGTCGCCTCGCTGGACGAGGACCGCATCCTGCGCTCCTTCCTGCACCTCATCAAGGCCACCCTGCGGACCAACTTCTTCCAGCACGACGGCTCCGGCGAGTGGCACTCCTACGTGTCGATGAAGTTCGACCCGCAGGCCATCCCGGACCTCCCGGCCCCGCGCCCGGCGTTCGAGATCTGGGTGTACTCGCCGCAGGTCGAGGGCGTGCACCTGCGCTTCGGCAAGGTCGCCCGCGGCGGTCTGCGCTGGTCCGACCGGCGCGAGGACTTCCGCACCGAGATCCTCGGCCTGGTCAAGGCCCAGATGGTCAAGAACACCGTCATCGTCCCGGTCGGCGCCAAGGGCGGCTTCGTCGCCAAGCAGCTGCCGGACCCGTCGGTGGACCGCGACGCCTGGCTGGCCGAGGGCGTCTCCTCGTACAAGACCTTCATCTCGGCGCTGCTCGACATCACCGACAACCTGGTGGCCGGCGAGGTCGTCCACCCGGCCGACGTGGTCCGCCACGACGAGGACGACACCTACCTGGTCGTCGCCGCCGACAAGGGCACCGCGACCTTCTCCGACATCGCCAACGGCGTCGCGGAGTCGTACGGCTTCTGGCTGGGCGACGCCTTCGCCTCCGGCGGCTCGGCCGGCTACGACCACAAGGGCATGGGCATCACCGCCCGCGGCGCCTGGGAGTCGGTCAAGCGCAACTTCCGCGAGCTGGGCCACGACACCCAGACCGAGGACTTCACCGTCGTCGGCATCGGCGACATGTCCGGTGACGTCTTCGGCAACGGCATGCTGCTCAGCGAGCACATCCGGCTGGTGGCGGCCTTCGACCACCGCCACATCTTCCTGGACCCGAGCCCGGACGCGGCCGTCTCGTACGCCGAGCGCCGCCGCCTGTTCGACCTGCCGCGCAGCTCCTGGGACGACTACGACAAGTCGCTGATCTCGGCCGGCGGCGGCGTGTTCCCGCGCAGCGCCAAGTCGATCCAGGTCAGCGCGCAGGTCCGGGCCGCCCTGGGCATCCAGGAGACCCGCCTCACCCCGGCCGAGCTGATGAAGGCCATCCTCCAGGCGCCGGTCGACCTGTTCTGGAACGGCGGCATCGGCACCTACGTCAAGGCCTCCACCGAGTCCAACGCCGAGGTCGGCGACAAGGCCAACGACGCCATCCGGGTCAACGGCGAGCAGGTCCGGGCCCGGGTCATCGGCGAGGGCGGCAACCTCGGCTGCACCCAGCTCGGCCGCATCGAGTACGCGGCCACCGGCGGCCCCGAGGGCACCGGCGGCTGGATCAACACCGATGCCATCGACAACTCGGCCGGTGTGGACACCTCGGACCACGAGGTCAACATCAAGATCCTGCTCAACCAGGTCGTCGCCGAGGGCGACATGACGGTCAAGCAGCGCAACGCCCTGCTCGCCGAGATGACCGACGAGGTCGGCCACCTGGTGCTGCGCAACAACTACGCGCAGAACGTCGTGCTGGCCAACGCCGTCGCCCAGGCGCACAGCATGGTCAACGTCCACGCCCGGATGATCAACCGCTTCGAGGCGGCCGGCCGGCTCGACCGCGGGCTGGAGTTCCTGCCCACCGAGCGCCAGATCCGCGAGCGCCAGCAGAGCGGCCGCGGGCTCTCCCAGCCCGAGCTGTCGGTGCTGCTCGCCTACACCAAGATCATCCTGGCCGACGAGCTGCTCGCCACCGACCTGCCGGACGACCCGTTCTTCCGCACCGCGCTGCACGAGTACTTCCCGAGCGCGCTGCGGGCGAGGTTCGCCGACGCGATCGACAACCACGCGCTGCGCCGCGAGATCATCACCACGCTGATCGTCAACGACACGATCAACCGCGGTGGCTGCACCTTCGCCTTCCGCCTGAAGGAGGAGACCGGCGCGACCTACGAGGAGATCGCCCGGACGCACACCGCCGCGCGGGCCGTCTTCGGCCTGGAGGAGATCTGGTCCGAGATCGAGGGCCTGGACAACAAGGTCCCGGCCCGGACCCAGACCAAGATGCGGCTGCACTCGCGGCGCCTGGTCGAGCGCGCCACCCGGTGGATGCTCAACAACCGCCGCCAGCCGCTCGACATCGCCGGCACCATCGAGTTCTTCCACGACCGGATCAACCAGGTCTGGGGCTCGCTGCCCAAGCCGCTCCGTGGCGAGGACCTGGCCTGGTTCGAGAAGATCCAGGGCGAGCTCGCCGCCGCCGGCGTGCCGGACGCGTTGGCCACCCGGATCGCCGGGCTGTCCTCGGTCTTCCCGACCCTGGACATCACCGAGGTCGCGGACCGCTCCGGCAAGGACGTCGCCGAGGTCGCCGAGCTGTACTACGACCTGGGCGACCGCCTGCAGATCTCGCACCTGCTCGACCGCATCATCGACCTGCCCCGCACCGACCGCTGGTCGTCGATGGCCCGGGCCGCGATCCGCGAGGACCTCTTCGCGGCGCACGCGGCGCTGACCGCCGACATCCTGGCCTGCGGCCCCGAGGGCGCCACCCCCGAGGAGCGCTACACCGCCTGGGCGGAGCTCAACTCCACCCTGCTGAACCGCGCCAGGGCCACCCTCGACGACATAAGGGGTTCGGACAACTACGAGCTGTCCAGCCTCTCGGTCGCGATGCGCGTCATCCGCACTCTGCTGCGCACCGGTTCGATGCGCTGACGGACGGCTGTTCCGGAAGGGCCCGCGTCCTCGGACGCGGGCCCGTCCGCGCTCTGCCGCATGCCCTTCCGTATGCCCTGGAAACCGATTGTGGGTCGTGGGCGCAGCTTCGGTACGGTGATCCACGAACGACTCAGGGGGGCACGACATGGGGAAGAACCGGGGACGGATCCGCGCGGTGGGCGTGGGCGTCTCGGTGGTGCTGCTGGTCGCCGGAGCGGCGGCCTGCGGCAACGACGACAAGGGCGACAAGAAGGACACGGCGAAGGCCGACTCCGCCGCCACGGCCTCGGCGGCGCCGACCTCCAAGGGGCCGGAGGCCTTCTCGGCGGCCGGCTACCGCGGCCTCAAGCCGGCGATGGCGAAGGACGCCGGACTGGCCACCGGCGCGCTGGAGACGGCGCCCGTCTCGCTGCTCGACGGCTGCACCGACTTCGTCTACAAGGGCGGCCCGGCACCGGACAAGACCCGGATGGACGCCGAGGCGGCCACCGAGGCCCGCTACAAGGACCTCAACGCCAAGGCGGACGCGGCCCGGGGCAAGTCCCCCGCCCCGGCGGGCACGCTGCCGCCCGGGGCCTCCGCGAAGGATGCCGCCGCGGCCGCCGCCGGTTCGGCCGCCGCCGCCAAGGACTCGGCCGCCACCGCCCAACTGATGGCGGACGCCACCCAGTCCATCGTGGACATGTGGACGGCCCGCGAGACCAGGGACAAGGCCTTCCTGGCCACCGGCCGGGCCTCCTTCGCCGCCACCGGCCTGCGCGAACTGGTCGCCCCGGCCGAGGCGAAGACCGCCGAGGGCATCGGCGTCGGCTCCTCCGTGGACGACCTCCAGCGGGCGTACGGCGGCAAGGGCCTCCAGCTGGCCAAGAGCGGCAAGTACGAGCTGCCGGTCGAGGGCCAGCAGGGCTGGAAGTACGAGTTCACCGTGGACGGCGGCAAGGTCGCCGGGATGGCCGTGGCCAACCGCGACATCAAGTGCACCTGACCGCCTGACCGCCCACTACGGCGGCACCCCGGTGCCCGCGCAACGCCGCGCGGGCCCGGGCGGCGCCGCTGGGTGTGGTGGCGGCGCCGTGGCCGACCGCGACGGTTCTGGTGGTGCCTAGTCCTGCGCACGGGCGGCAGATGCCGGGGCGGGGCACCGGATCGTGGCACTTGGCGCACTCGGCGTAGGACGGGGGCGGGGATGCCGTCCGCGGGGGTGGCAGCTTGCGTTGGAGCCGGTCGCGCAGGATCGCCATCGGGGAGTGCAGCGGCGAGGGCAGGCCGGGGAGCAGGGCGTGGGCCAACTCGGCCGCCGTGCTGCCGCGTTCCAGCCACTGGACGACGAGCGGTGCCAGCTGCTGCGCCTCGGCCTCGCCGAGGCGCAGCCGGGGTTCGGGGCGGATGGCGCGGAAGAGTGCGGCTACCGCCCTGCGGGTCTGCTCGTCCGCTCGCGTCAACTGGGCGGGGAGGGTGGGTACTTCTCCCGGGTTCTTTACTACAGGGCTGTCAGGCGGACCGGTCTCGGGCTCACCGGGGTCCGAGAAGCGGACACTCGGTGACGCCGGGCGCTGCGGAGTGTCGTACACGTGCACGTCGGTGCGGAGCGTGCCGTCGGGCATCCGGACCGTCTCGGCCCGGTAGTACCCGGCTTCCTTGAGCTCATTGAGCGCCCGGCGGACGGCGCCCCGCCCCTGCGGGCTGCTGTCGGCCATGCGCCGCCCGTCCTCGCGCCAGCCGTCGGGACGGGAGAGCAGGTCCGCGAGCAGGCCTCGGGCGGTGTAGCTGAGGCGACGGTCCTGGAGAAGGCCGTTCGGAAGTACGGTGAAACAGCGCGCATGGGCGCTACGATGAATCTGCATTGGGAGAGCTAGCTCCTGTGCCGGACCCCGGGGTGTTCCACCACCGCCGGGGTCTTCTCTGTTCTGTTGATGATGCGGAAAGTAGCATATCAACTACGCGGAGTGCCAAGCGTCGTGAAATCCGCCGGCCGTGGCCCGTGCCGCTGGTCAGATCCGGCGGCTGGTCGCCATGGGGCGGGCGCGTTCGAGGAGATCGCGCACGTGGGGGTTGCGACGGTGCGGTCGAGTTGCGGCGAGCATCGAGCGGAAGCGGTCGTCTGCCCGGCCGGACTGGACGGCCGGGTAGTCGTCCAGGGCGCGATTCCAGTTCTGGACTGCTTCCTCCAGTCGGCCGGCTTCGAGCTGCCATTCGGCGAGCATCGAACCGTGGCGTACGCGGGCCCGGCGGTACACGGCGGGCCGGACCTTCTCGGAGTGCTGGAGCGCGCGGATCGCTCCGTCTCGGTTCCCGAGTTCGTAGTTGACCTGGGCGACGTGGTACGAGAGCGAGGCGGGGTCGTAGGAGCCGTGGGCCTTGGCCTTGGACTCCGCCTGCTCCATGGCGACCTCGGCTTCGCGGAGCATGGCGAGTGCACCGGCGCGGTCGCCGGTCTGGGCGAGGGCATGCGCCTGCTGGCCGGCGAGGAAGGCCCTCATGCGGGGTCCGGCCTGCGGGGAGGCGGCCGAGGCGGCGTCTGCGAGTCGCAGGGCGGTACTGCCGTGGCCGAGGTCGACGGCCTGAACACTCATGCCGCGCAGGGTGGTGCAGTACGTGAGGTGGTCGCCCGCGTGCCCGGCCAGCTCCAGGGCCTTCATGTAGTAGCGCTGAGCCAGGGCATCGTGACGCTCGTCCATCGCCATGTAGCCGGTCAGGTAGCAGTGGTCGGCCGCAGCCGAGAGCATCGCCTCGCGGACGTGCTCGGTGGCATCCGCCTGGAGGTACGGGGCGATCGTGTTGACCAGGAACGAAGCGGCCATCGGTCGGGCCATTCGGCCACCGAACTGGTCGTCCAGGTCGCTGATCCGCTCGGTCATGGCGGCGACCGACTGGACCTCGGCCATGCCGATCCGCAGGTGTGGGGTGGTCCGCAACTTCTCGAAGCGGCCCACCAGGTCAGGCCAGCCCGGGATGGTGAGAGCCACCGAGTACAGACTGGCTGTGAGAACTCCGCGCCGGGATGGGTCCATATCGAGGCTCCCCAGATCGATCAGCCCTGCCACCGTATCCGTCGACTCGTCAACGGTGGTAGGCATGTTTCGAAATCCCGCCTCGACGGCGGTGATCGGCCGCTTGAGCCTCCGTGCGAGTGCCTCCAGGACCACCGGCAGGGCCTTCGCGGCCGGTGAAGTGCCGCCGAGCCAGTGTGAAACGGCCGAGGCGTCGTACGTGAGCCGTTGTCCGATCTCTGTGCCGGTCCGGTTGACCGCTCGCGCCAACTCGCCGTTGCCCCAGGCGGCTTCGGTCATCAGCGAAGCGAGCTTGCGGTTCGGTTCACGGTCGGATCGCACGACAGTTCCCCCTTGCGGGCAGGTTTCAAGGGTTTCAACTTCCCGACTCGGCTCGACCATAGCCGACGATGGGGCAGGAAGGTTGACTGTTCGTCATCGGTCAATCACCAGCAGTGGCGCACCTTTGGCCCTGCCTGCCCCTGAGGTACACCCATGCTCGCCTCCTGTCGCCCCCGTGCGTTCGCCGCTCGCCTCGACTCCCGTGCCGAATCCACCTCCCTGGCGCGGTACTTGCTCCGTGCGTATCTTGCGGGCCTGCCCTTCGGCGACCGCTACCGCGACGTCGGCGAGCTGCTCCTCGGGGAGCTCTTCGCGAATGCCGTCCAGCACTCCGGCGCGCCCGACGACTGCCTGATCGAGGTCCGGTTCGCCGTCGCCAACGGGCGTTTGCGGATCGAGGTGCACGACGCCGGGGCCGGGCGGCCCTCCGTCCTTTCCGCCACCCCGTGCGACGAGGACGGGCGTGGGCTGTTCCTCGTCAACGAGCTGGCCGAGCGCTGGGGTTGCTGCCCCCTGGCGGGCGGGATCGGCAAGTTCGTCTGGGCCCTGATCGCCCCTTCCCTTCTCACCGTCTGAGAGCGCGCCCTTCGATGCTGCCTCCGCTCCCCGCCCTCGCCCGGCACACCCTCGACCGCGGCCACACCCCCGCCGAGACCTACGCGATCCTGGCCCGCCGCACCGGCGAACCCCTGCCCGCCGCGCGCGCCGTCTGCCTCGCCCTCGCCATCCCCCACGCCGAGGCCACCATCCGCCTCAACGAGTGCTACGACGCCCTCCTCGCCAACCCCCGCCCGGGCACCGAGGCCGACACCGGCGAACTCCTCGAAGCCCTCGGCGTCTTCGACATCCCCAAGCCCCTCACCGCCACCGAACTCGCCGTCGTCGAGCACTTCCTGGCCGCCATCGACGCCATGGGCGGCATCCGCGCCGGCCACCAGCACGGCCTCGCCCGCTGGTTCACCACCGGCAACCTCACCGCCGCCTACCTCTCCCTCGCCGCCACCCGCCCCCTGCCCAGCACCGGCGACCCCGCCCGCTACTGGACCACCCTCGTCACCGCCGGCGAACTCCTCACCGCCGAACCCGCCCCCGACCCCCGTATCAGAACCGCCCTCACCCACTGCCGCAGCCGTGCGGCCACCCACGCCGCCACTACCGCGTAAGCACCAGAAGTCGACCCCACCGACTTCCTGTGCAGCACTCCCGGCTGGCGCCGCGCACCACGGATCGAGAGGACGAGATGACCACCACCCAGCACACCGCCGCACACGCCACCACTGGCCGGCTCCACGGCCGCCCGGCCGTCCGCAGTTTCCTGGAGGGCCCCGAGCTCACCGCGTCCGACCTGAGCATGGTCCTGCTTGTCCGGGAGGACGGCGAGGAGGCCGACCGGCCGATGCCGACCGTCACCGTCGCCGAGATCCCACAGGCCGTACGAGACCTGGCCGCCGTCGGCATCCGATCGGTGAAGGTGTTCGCCAACAGCCTGGAGCGGAACCCGCAGGCTTCCGGCGCCGTCGCGCTGGACTCCCTGATGGTGCGGGCCATCCGAGCCGTCAAGGACACCGAGCCCGGCATGGCCGTGATGACGGAGAACTGCCTGTGCGGGCACACCGACACCGGCGAATGCCACCTGACCGTGAACGGGCGGATCGACCTCGGCGCGACTGCCGTTCTGACCGCAGCCCAAGCTGTCATCCAGGCAGGGGCGGGCGCCGACATCGTCGGCCCGGCGGCCATGACCAGGGGCACGATCTGGACCGTGCGCCAGGCCCTGGACGAGGCCGGTCACCGCGACGTGGCGACCATGCCGCACCTGATCCTGGACTCTGCCCTCTACGAGGGCTACCGCACCACCATGCGGGCCACGCCGGCCTCCGGTGCCCGTCGCCCCTTCCAGATCAGCCCTCGCAGCCCAGCGAGCGCCGTCGACACCGGCCTCGCCTTCCTGGGCGAGGGGGCGGACATGCTGCTGCTGGAGCCCGGGATGCTGTCGGTGGACATCCTCGCCAGGCTCAAGCGCCGCACCCAGGCGCCGCTGATGCCGTTCTCCGTCTCCGGCGAGTACACGCACCTCGCTCCGTTCGACCCGGCCGCCGGACGCAGGGACTTCCGTCCGCTGCTGGAGGTGTTCACCATGCTCAAGCGGGCCGGGGCCGAGCGGATCATCACCTACGCGGCCCTTGGCCTGGCCCGCCTGCGGGCCTAAGCGGCGGGTCGGGCCTCCGCGAGGATGGCCTCCGCGCCCTGGTCCAGCAGGAGGCCGGCCACCTGCATGCCCAGCTTCTCCGGCTCGCACAGCGGGCCGGAGAGCCGGGCCTCCACCTGCCGCCTGCCGTCCACGGAGGTGACCTGCCCGTGCAGGGTCAGCACGTCGCTGTCGGCCTTGCCGAACGCGCCGACCGGCACCGAGCATCCGCCGTGGAGCTCGGCCAGCATCGCCCGCTCGGCCCGCACTTCGGCGTCGGTCACCGGGTCACCGGACCCGGCCAGGATCTGGCGGGCCAGCTCGTTGTCGTCCCTGATCTGGATGCCCAGGGCGCCCTGGCCGGGCGATGGTGGGAACTGCCCGATCGGCAGGATCTCGCTGATCTCCTCGCCGCGGCCGAGCCGCTTGATCCCGGCAGCTGCCAGGACCACCGCGTCCAACCGCTGCGTCGTGAGCTTGCCGAGCCGGGTCGGGACGTTACCCCGGATCTCCACCGGCACCAGGTCCGGGCGCAGGTACAGCAGTTGGGCGATCCGGCGCGACGCTGACGTGCCGATCCTGCCGCCGGGCGGGAGGTCGGCGAGGGTGCTGCCGCACAGGGCGTCGTGCACGTCGGCGCGGGTGGGTGGGGGCAGGAGGATCAGGCCGGGCGGGTTCGCGGTCGGCAGGTCCTTGAGCGAGTGCACGATCACGTCGACCTCGCCGGACAACAGTGCGTCCACCTGGTTCACGGAGAACGCCGAGCCGCCGCCGCGCTCCGACACGTCCCTGAGAGCGGACCTGCGGTCCTGGTCACCGGCTTCCGTGATCACCCGCTGCCGGAAGACCACGTCGGGGAAGCGCTCCCGCAGCGGCGCCAGGAACTCCCTGACCTGGGCCCGCGCCAGGTGACTGGCCCGCGACCCCACCACCAGTGTGCTCATACGCCAACTCCCGGCATCTGGTGAGATGTTGACCAGATGCTACCCGCCTCGAACGCGCCCGGTTTCCAACTGTATGTCGGAAACCCGGGAGGAGCCCTTCGTGCCGCATACCACCTGGACCATCCGCATTGGCGCCCGAACCCGGGCTCGTCAGGCAGTACCACCGGAATCCTGGCCCGTCACCCCGGGCGACTGAGAAACCATCAAACGCCTGCGGGCCGGGTAGGGACAGGGCGATCCTGTAGGCAGACGCAAGGCAGCTCAATAGGCTGTCTGGCCCTCACCGACGGCACCGCAGAGACGGGCCTCAGATGACCAACGACGCTCTACGAAGGCTTCGCCTCGGGCGAGAGTGGACCAGGGCGAGGTCGCGAGCCGGGCGAACGCCCGGCTCAAGGCCGCGACCGGACGTGAGTCGGCGATTGACGCGTGGTCCGCTCTGCACGACTGCACGCCGCACTGGCCGAGATGAGGAGAGCCCAAGCATGACCATCGAAGATGTGATCAAGGAAGCCGCAGCTCGAGGTATCGCGGGGCTCCCGGAGCCGTCCCGGCTCACCCACGTCCGGGTGTGGCCGGGCGCGTCGCAGTGGGTTGGGGAGGTCGGCGAGCCGCCCCACAACGAAACGGTGGGGGACGGCATGTTCGACACCAAGGACGAAGCCCAGGAAGCCGCGTTGAAGGCCGTTGCTAACGGTCGGGCCTTGCTGGTTGCCCTGCTTCCGGCGGACCTTGCGGCTATGGCTGCAGAGTGGCCGGAGCCGACCGTGGCCTCCTGGGACGTCTGACGGCTGTAGAGCGACCGGACCTTCACGTCGCAGGGACACATCTGATTCGGGGTACTCGTCCTCGCTGATCGAGTCGTTCCGCAGTAGGCCGGCCTTCGAGATCATCTCGAAGGCCGGCCCCATGTTTCCGTGCTTGCATTCCCTGCAGCGAAAAGAGGATTGATCAATCCTGACGGCGCCTGCTATCACTCCGCTCATGGCAAGGCGGTGGATATCGCTTTCTGGTTCCGGCGGCCCCGGCCAATTTTGGCGGGATGGAGGGCCTTGATGGGCTCCGGTTCCGGCGGCCCGGCCAATTTCGGCCCCAGTTGCGGGATGACTATGCAATCCCGCTACGGATGAGCCTGGCCCGTCTGGGGTCTGCGCAGGAAGTCGGTTCGGCCGACTTCCTGCGCAGGAGGCGTGGCGGGGGGGGGGGGGGGGGGCCCCCCCCCCCCGGCGGAGGGGGGGGCGGGGGGGGGGTGGGGGGGGGGGCCCGGGGCGGGGGACCCGCCCCCCCCCCCAACTGGTTAAACCCACCCGG
>NZ_JBIWAQ010000012.1:0-220378 GCF_044760155.1 Kitasatospora sp. NPDC098652 | reverse complement strand
GGGGGCCCCGGGGCCGGGCGGGGGGGGGGGGGCGGGGGGGGGGGCCCCCCCCCCCCACGAGGCGATCAAGGGAACGGGGCGGGGTGTTCGGGGCGGGCCCGTGTCCGGTGACACGGGCCCGCGCCGAAGAGGTTTCACCCACCGGGTCTGTTGCTGAGCACCTCCGCAGAGCGCTCCGCGCGGGTTCAGCGGGAGGCGGCGCGTTGGAGGGCGCTGGCGAGGAGGGCGAGGTCGGTGGGGCCGTTGCCGAGTTCGCGGACCGGGCGGCGGGCGGGTGGGGCGCCGAGTTGGAGAGGGTCTATCGCGACCACGGTGGGGCGCAGGGTGGCGGTGCGGGGGATGCGGCCGCTGATGCGGGCGGTCTGGAAGGCGGTGACGCCGCCGTCCGGGCGGCGCAGGTAGCCGCGGCCGGGGGTGTCCTCCGGGAGGGCGGCCGCGTCGCCGAGGTGGATCAGCAGGTCGGACTCGGCCGGGTCCTCGGTGCGCAGCGCGATCCGCAGCAGGGCGGCCTCGTCCACCTCGGTGCCGGCGCTCGCCTCCGGGCGGCCGGTGGCGACCGCGAGGTGGACGCCGAGCGGCCCGCCGCGGCGGGCGACTGCGGCGAGCGCGCGGGCCAGCGGGCGGCCGACCGGGGAGGTGGGGGAGAGCAGTGCGTCGTAGTCGTCGACGACGACGACCAGCCGGGCCGGGACGGGGGAGGCGGGGGAGCCGGTCGGGCGGGGGTCGGAGGCGCTGCGCGCGGACGGGATGGCCCGGGGGGCCGGAGCCGGGCCGGCGGCACCGACGGCGGCGGGCACCGGTACGGAGTTCGCGCCGTGCCCGTCCAGGCTGTGCCCGTCCAAGCTGTGCCCGTCCAAGATGCGGGTGGCGTGCCAGGAGGCGAAGTCCAGTCCGTCGAACAGCCGCTCCCGCAGGGCGAGTTCGTCCTCCAGCGCCTCGGCGGCGAGGAGAGCGGCGCGCGGGTCGGCGACGGCGTTCACCCGGCCGGTGACGTGCGGCAGTTCGGTGCAGCCGTCCAGTCCGTCCTGGCCGTCGTCGGTGGCCCGGCCCTCGATGATGGTGACGGCGAGGCGCTCGGGCCGCTCGGAGACGGCGAGCGAGGCGACCAGGGTGCGCAGCAGCTCGGTCTTGCCGGAGCCGCGGGCACCGCCGATCAGCAGGTGCGGGCCGCCCGGGTCCGGGGAGGGCAGGGTGAGTTCGGGGTCGGCCAGGTCGAGGGTGCACAGCTCGTCCCGGGTGGTGCCGAGCAGCGCGGTGGCGGCGCCGATGCCGCCGGCGTGGGCGGCCCAGCGGGCGGACAGCTTGGCCGGGGTGACGGTGTCGAGCTGGAGCAGGTCGAGCAGCCGCAGTGCGTCCGGCAGCGGGCCGCGGGAGACCGGGGCGGCCTCGCGCAGCGGGGCGAGGACGCGGGCCAGCCGTTCGGCCCAGGCGTCGGAGACGGCGTCCAGCGAGACCTCGTGCAGGGTTTCCCGGCCGCGGGCGACCGGGCGGTCCAGGGAGAGCTGGGTGCCGACCTCGCCGGTGATCAGGGCGGTGGCGCCGAGGCCGCGGGGCAGCAGCTCGGGCTGTTCGGCGAGGCAGACCGGGAAGATGCCGACCGCCGGGCCCTGGCGCAGCAGCAGGTCGAGCGCGTGCCGGGCGGCCTCGGTGGCGGGGCGGCCGTCCACCACGACCACGGTGGCGGGGTGGCCGCCGGGGCCGGTCGGGCCGCTGAGCCGGGCGGTGAGTTCGGTGAGCCGGGCGGTGGCCTGGTCGTCGTCGAAGCCGACCAGCAGTCGGCAGTCCTGGCCGTCGGCGGGGCGCAGGTGGGGCAGCCAGAGCGCCCAGGCCCAGGTGTCGACGCGGTCCTCGGGGCTGCGGGCCGGGTCGGCGTCGACCACGACGAGGCTGAGCCCGGTCGGCGGGTGCAGTGCGGCGAGCTGGGCGACGACGGCGCGGGTGAGCGCGTCCAGGCGTTCGCGCGGGCCACTGAGGCCGAGGCTGCCGGCGGTCTGGAGGTCGAGGGTGACGGGGACGGCGGGCAGCATGGTGCCGGGGGTGGTGCCGGCGCCGCCGGGGCGGTCGGCGGTGCCCAGCCGCAGGGTGAGCGCGTCGGGGTGGCCGGGGCCGCGCTCCCAGAGCCGGGGGCCGGGGCCGACGGCGTTGAGCAGCACGGTGGCGAGGTCGGGCCAGCGCTCCCGCTGGGCGGCGGCCTGGCGCAGCCGTACGGCGGTGTGGTGGCGTTCGGCGCTCTCCTGGCCGGGCGGCTCGGCGGCGCGGCCGGGCAGCAGGGAGAAGAGGCCGCGGCCGCGGCCCGGGGCCGGTTCGGGGGCGGTGGGCGGTTCGAGTACGGGCGGCGCGGGCCGGACCGGGCCGGGGGCGGCGAGCTGGAGGTGGCCGTTGCCGTCGGGCAGGGCGGCGCGGGCCGGCTCGCCGAGCGGTTCGAGGACCTGGAGGGTGGACTCGCCGATCCGCAGCAGCGCGCCGTGTTCCAGCGGGACGGCGGCCTCGGGCGGCAGCGGCGGGACGATCCGGCCGTCCAGGGTGGTGCCGTTGGTGGAGCCGAGGTCGCGGACGGTGGCCCGGCCGTCGTCGCCGAGGTGCAGGGCGAGGTGCAGTCGGGAGACGTCCGGGTCGTCGAGCGGGACGTCGGCCTCGCCGGAGCGGCCGATCCGGATCTCCCGGCCGTGCAGCCGGTGCACGCCGCCGGCGTCCGGGCCGCCGACCACGCGCAGTTCGGCCGCGGCGCGGGTGTCGTCGGGGTCGTCGGCGGTGGGGTCGGGCTCGTTGAGGCTGAGCACGGCGCCGTCGAGCAGCGGGGGGTGGCCGAGGAGGGTGTGCTCGTCCACCCGGTGCGCCCCGGCGTAGAGGTGTACATGGGTGGCGGCCCGTGGTCCGCGCACGCCGACGGCGCCCGCGAGTGCGCCCGCGACGGCGCCGAGCGCGGTGCCCACGGGCGCGGTGACCAGCACGTCCACGTAGGGGATGGCGGAGCCGGCGGCGGTCGGGCCGCTGCGCGGTCGGAGGACGGTCAGCCGGATCTGCATCTCGCCCGCGGGTCCCTTCTGCTGGTGTGATGCCTGGTACCGCTGCCCGGTGTCGTCACGCACGCGCGGGGCGGTCGCGGCGACCCTTGGGCCACACGAGTGGCGAGTGTCCATCCTGCCATCCGGCACGGACGGTCCGCGCACCGTACCGGATTTGACGATCTTGCGATCATCGCCATGGTGGAGGCGACGGAGGGTCAGGTCAACCGTCGCCCCGGCCGCCCGGCCGAGGGGCCCGGCGACCGCCTCCGGGTGGTTCCCTAGGGGATGTCCCCCAACCCTGCTCCGACCGCCAGCCGGTCACCTCGGGAACCGGTACGGACACCGTTAGAGTGGCCGCAAACACGGGCCCGGCAGGCTCACCGCGAACCGGCGGGGGAGCGCCCCGCGGGCGGCACGGCGAGGAGTGCGACAGGTGCGGCCAGTCGGCAGCAAGTATCTGCTTGAGGAGACCCTGGGGCGGGGTGCCACCGGGACGGTCTGGCGCGGTCTGGTGCGCCAGGACGTCCAGGCGCCGGGCAGCGAGCCCGGGCAGCAGGTGGCCATCAAGGTGCTGCGCGAGGAACTGGCGGCCGACCCGGACGTGGTGATGCGCTTCCTGCGCGAGCGTTCGCTGCTGCTGCGGCTGAGCCACCCGAACATCGTCCGGGTCCGCGACCTGGTCGTCGAGGGCGAGCTGCTGGCGCTGGTGATGGACTTGGTGGAGGGCCCCGACCTGGCCCGCTACCTGCGCGCCAACGGCCCGTTCAGCCCGATCGCCGGCTCCCTGCTGATGGCCCAGGTCGCGGACGCGCTGGCGGCCAGCCACGCGGACGGCATCGTCCACCGCGACCTCAAGCCGGCCAACGTGCTGCTCGCCTCCATCGTGGTGCAGGGCACCGAGCAGATGCACCCGCTGCTCACCGACTTCGGCATCGCCCGGCTGGCCGACTCCCCGGGCGTCACCCGTACCCACGAGTTCGTCGGCACCCCCGCGTACGTCGCGCCGGAGTCCGCCGAGGGCCGCCCGCAGACCTCCGCGGTGGACGTCTACGGCGCCGGGATCATGCTGTACGAGCTGGTCACCGGCCGCCAGCCGTTCCAGGGCGACAGCGCCCTGGCGGTGCTCCAGGCCCACCTGGCGCAGGAGCCGCAGCGGCCCAGCACCATGCCCGAGCCGCTCTGGACGGTGATCGAGCGCTGCCTGCGCAAGGACCCGGCGCAGCGCCCGAGCGCCACCGCGCTGGCCCGGGCGCTGCGGGTGGTCGCGGCCGGGGTCGGCGTGCACGCCTCGCCGGTGGCGGTGGACGAGGCGCTGGCGGTCGGCGCCCTGCTGTTGCCGGACCCGCAGCCGACCGCGGTGCCCGGCAGCGCGCCGGCCGCGGCCGCCTCGCCCGTCGGCCCGTACGGTGCCGAGGACCGCACCCAGGTGCTGCCCCCGGCCCCGGGCGCCCCGCAGTACGACCCGGCCGCGGCGACCCGGGTGATGGGCACCCAGCCGCCGCCCGCGCCCCCGTACGGCACCCAGGACCGCACCCAGGTGATGCCGCCCACCGCCGTGCCGCCGCCCCCGCCGGTCGCGCCGGCCGGTCCGCTGGAGGAGGCGCCGCACCCCTGGCAGACCCAGCTGCGGGCGGCGCGCGACCGCAACCAGCAGACCCAGGTCGGCTACTTCGGGCCGGAGGACTTCGAGGACCCGCAGGTCGCCCCGCCGCCCTACCAGGCCGATCAGCGGGGCCAGGGCGGCCAGGGCGTGCCCGGGCACCAGCCGCAGCCGCCGGCCGGCTACCGCCCGGACCAGCGCCGCCAGGCGCCGCCGCCCGGCTACGCCCAGCGCCCGCCGGTCGCCCCGCCGCCCTACCAGGTCAACCAGGGGCCCCAGGGGCCCCAGGGCGGCGAGGGCGGCGGCCGTCCGCAGCCGCCCGGCGGCTACCGGCAGGCCCCGTCCGGCCAGGGCCGGACGCCGGGCGGCTACCCGCCCCCGCCCGCCCCGGTGCCGCGCCGGGCCGAGCCGCCCGCGCCGCAGCACCGGGAGCCCCGGCCGCCGCGGGAGGAGCCGCGCGAGCCGTCCCGCCGGGAGAGCGCGCCGCCGCGCGAGCGGCGCCCGCGCAGCCGCAACCGGATGTACATCCCGGGGCTGGGCTGCCTCAAGGGCTGCCTGATGGTGCTGCTGGTGCTGGCGGTGGCCGCGCTGGCGCTGTGGAACTTCACGCCGCTGCCGCACTACTGGGACAACGTCGTGGGCTGGTTCGACACCGCCCGGGACTGGGTGAACAACGTCTTCGGCAGCTCCGGCAACTGACGCGGGCCCGAACGGCGCGCCGGGGTGAAGGCCGGGGTACGGGCCGGGACGGCCGGCCGCCCCGGCGACCGACCGGACGTGACCGGAGGTGACCGGACGTCCGGACCCGGCCCGGAAGCCAGGATTGACGCTTTGTCGACAATCCCCGAGATTTCTCGCCCCCGAGTGCCGCTCCACGGCCCCCAGGCGCCCCGCACGGGGGGTCCGGGCGCGTAGGTTGGTCGCTGTTGTCCCGCCCCACCGAGCGCGCCCGGACCCCCGGAGCGCTCCCGCGCCGCCCACGGAGCAGCATTGGCACGCAAGATCGGCAGCCGGTACACCGTCCACCAGGTGATCGGCCGGGGTTCGGCCGGGACGGTCTGGCTCGGTGAGGGGCCCGACGGCCCGGTGGCGGTCAAGCTGCTGCGCGAGGACCTCGCCGCCGACCAGGTGCTGGTCGGCCGTTTCGTCCAGGAGCGCACCGCGCTGACCAGCCTCGACCACCCCCGGGTGGTCGGCGTGCGCGACATGGTCGTGGACGGCAGCGACCTCGCCCTGGTGATGGAACTCGTCCAGGGCACCGACCTGCGCTCCCGGCTGGAGCGGGACGGCGCCCTCCCGCCGCAGGCCGCCGCCTCGATCATCGCCGACGTCGCGGACGGCCTGGCGGCCGCGCACGCGGCCGGGATCGTGCACCGCGACGTCAAGCCGGAGAACGTCCTGCTGGACCTCGCGGCCGCCCCCGGCCCCGGCGGCGCCCCGCGCGCCAAGCTCACCGACTTCGGCGTGGCCCGCCTGGTCGACGCCCCACGGCGGACCCGGGCCACCCGGATCATCGGCACCCCCGACTACCTCGCCCCCGAGATCATCGAGGGCCTGGAGCCGCGCGCCGCCGTCGACATCTACGCCCTCGCCACCGTGCTGTACGAGCTGCTGGCCGGCTTCACCCCGTTCGGCGGCGGCCACACCGGCGCGGTGCTGCGCCGGCACGTCACCGAGCAGGTGCCGCCGATCCCCGGCCTGCCGGACGGGCTGTGGCGGATCATCTCCGAGTGCCTGGCCAAGGCCCCGGCCTCCCGGCTGCGCGCCGCCGAGCTGGCCGCCCGGCTGCGCGAGCAGCTGCCCTCGCTGGCCGGTCTGCCGGTGCTGGCCGTGCCCTCCCAGGGCCGCGCCCCGGCCGAGGAGCAGCTGACCCCGGGCGAGGCGGTCTACGCCGAGGTGGACGCCGGCCCGGGCACCCACAAGCGCCGCCGCGGCCCGGCCGTCCCGCTGGTGCCGGGCGTCGCCCCGGACTCCACCCGGGACACCCACACCAGCCTGCGCCGCCCCTCGGCCGACGAGCTGGCCGCGTACGCCGCCGAGTCCCGCGCCCAGCGTGCCGCGCCGGGGCACCGCCGGGACCGCGCGGCCCTGCTGCGCCGGCGCCGGCTGCTGGCCGTCCTGCTGGCCACCGTGCTGCTGCTGGCGGGCGCCGCCGCGGCCTGGACGGCCTTCGCGGCCACCGAACCGGGCGGCGGCCACCCGGCCCGCCCGGCCGTGCACGGCACCGCCCCGCGGGCTCCGTAGCCCCCGGAGAACGGCAGCGGAACCGGGGGTGTCGTCATGACCACCCCCGGAACCATTACGCTGGGGGCGTGGCAGCCGTCGATCCTTCCGAAGAGCTCAAGAACCTCGATACGACCATGGGGTCGATCGAGGCCGTCCTCGACCTGGACAAGATCCGGGCCGACATCGCGGTCCTGGAGGAGGAGGCAGCCGCCCCCACCCTGTGGGACGACGTCGCGAACGCGCAGAAGGTGACCAGCCGGCTCTCCTTCCTCCAGGGCGAACTCCGCCGCGTCGAGGGGCTCCGCAGCCGCATCGACGATCTGGGCGTGCTGTTCGAACTCGCCGAGGCCGAGGACGACGCGGACACCCGCACCGAGGCCGAGGCCGAGCTGGTCTCGCTCCAGAAGGCCGTCGAGGAGCTGGAGGTCCGCACCCTCCTCTCCGGCGAGTACGACGCCCGCGAGGCGCTGATCAACATCCGCGCCGAGGCCGGTGGCGTGGACGCCGCCGACTTCGCCGAGCAGCTGATGCGCATGTACCTGCGCTGGGCCGAGCGGCACGGCTACCCGACCGAGGTGTACGACACCTCGTACGCCGAAGAGGCCGGCATCAAGTCGGCGACCTTCACCGTGAAGGCGCCCTACGCGTACGGCACCCTCTCGGTCGAGCAGGGCACCCACCGCCTGGTCCGCATCTCGCCCTTCGACAACCAGGGCCGCCGGCAGACCTCCTTCGCCGGTGTCGAGGTGCTCCCGGTCGTCGAGCAGTCCGACCACGTCGAGATCGACGAGGGCGAGCTGCGGGTGGACGTCTACCGCGCCTCCGGCCCCGGCGGCCAGGGCGTCAACACCACCGACTCGGCGGTGCGCATCACCCACCTCCCGACCGGCATCGTGGTCTCCTGCCAGAACGAGCGCTCGCAGATCCAGAACAAGGCCTCCGCGATGAACGTCCTCCAGGCCAAGCTGCTGGAGCGGCGCCGCCAGGAGGAGAAGGCCGCGATGGACGCGCTCAAGGACAGCGGCAGCTCCTGGGGCAACCAGATGCGCTCCTACGTGCTGCACCCGTACCAGATGGTCAAGGACGTCCGCACCGCGTACGAGGCGGGCAACCCGCAGGCGGTCCTGGACGGCGACATCGACGGCTTCATCGAGGCCGGAATCCGCTGGCGCAAGCAGCGCGAGACCAGCGCCGAGTAACCGCAGGCACACGCGAAGGGCCCCGACCGCAGCGGTCGGGGCCCTTCGTCGTACGCAGGATCGTCAGGCCAGTGCCTGCCGCGCGATCAGCGCCACCGCGAGCAGCCCGGCCAGCAGGGCCAGCAGTATCGCGGGGGAGAGCGCGGCGAACGGCCCCTGCTGCTCCTGCAGCCGGGCCCGGTTGGCGCGGCACACCGGGCAACGCCCGTCGCTGACGCGGCCGTTGCAGTTGGCGCACACCAGATGGTCGCAGGTCATGCGATCTCCTCCTCGCTGCTACAGCCAACGCACCGGACGGGGCTTTGGTTCCCTGTTCCTACCTGTACGGGGGAGTCTGCCCCGTACGGGGGAGCGACCGGACACGGTTGCCCCCTCCACTCTGCCAGGTTCTGGCCGTTCCGGCTCCCGGGCTGTGAGATGGCTCGCAATTATCGGGGCACAACCGGACATTCTCCCCCAGATTCCGGAGTCCGTCCTGGGCCGTCCCTGCGGGCCGGCCACAGCTTCGCGTATGGTCCCAGACCGGGAGCGGCCGTCCGCGCTCCCATCGCCCGCCCCCGGACCGGGCCTCCGGGGCGGACCGACCGAGGACTGGCGCCGCCTAGGATGGCCTCCGTGATGCAGCCGTGATCAGATTCGACAACGTCTCCAAGACCTATCCCAAGCAGAACCGTCCCGCCCTGGACAACGTCTCGCTGGAGATCGAGAAGGGTGAGTTCGTCTTCCTGGTCGGCTCGTCCGGCTCGGGCAAGTCCACCTTCCTGCGGCTGTGCCTGCGGGAGGAGCGTCCCTCCACGGGCTCGGTGCACGTGCTGGGCAAGGACCTCGGCAAGCTGTCCAACTGGAAGGTGCCGCACATGCGCCGCCAGCTGGGCACCGTCTTCCAGGACTTCCGCCTGCTGCCGAACAAGACGGTCGCGCAGAACGTCGCCTTCGCGCTGGAGGTGATCGGCAAGCCCAAGAGCGCCATCAACAAGGTGGTGCCCGAGGTGCTGGAGCTGGTCGGCCTCGGCGGCAAGGAGGACCGGATGCCCGGCGAGCTGTCCGGTGGTGAGCAGCAGCGCGTCGCGATCGCCCGTGCCTTCGTGAACCGCCCGATGCTGCTCATCGCGGACGAGCCCACCGGCAACCTGGACCCGCAGAACTCGGTCGGCATCATGAAGCTGCTCGACCGGATCAACCGCACCGGCACCACGGTGCTGATGGCCACCCACGACCAGGCCATCGTCGACCAGATGCGCAAGCGCGTCATCGAGCTCGACAAGGGGCTGCTCGTCCGCGACCAGGCCCGCGGCGTCTACGGATACCAGCACTGACCGACCAGCGCTGACCCGTGGGGCCCGCCGGCCCGGCCCGCCAGACCGCGCAGTACCGACCCTGGAGTTGTTTCCCGCATGCGTGCCCAGTTCGTCCTGTCGGAGATCGGTGTGGGTCTCCGACGCAATCTGACCATGACCATCGCGGTCGTGGTCAGCGTCGCGCTCTCCCTCGCCCTCGCCGGTTCCTCGCTCCTGGTCCGCGACCAGGTGAACTCCATGAAGGGGTACTGGTACGACAAGGTCGAGGTAAGCATCTACTTCTGCACCAAGGCGGATGCCCGCAACTCGCCCCAGTGCGACAAGGGTGCGGCCACCGACCAGCAGGTCCAGGACATCAAGGACCAGCTGGACAAGATGAGTTCGGTGGTCCAGTCGTCCACGTACGAGAGCTCCGCGGAGGCGTACAAGCACTGGAAGGACATGAACCCGGACAACCCGCTCATCTCCGTCCTGGGCCCGGACGCCATGCCGCAGTCCTGGCGGGTCAAGCTCAACGACCCGACCAAGTACGACGTCATCCAGAGCGCCTTCGCGGGCAAGCCCGGCGTCAAGTCGGTCGAGGACCAGCGGAAGATCCTGGAAAACCTGTTCGGTCTGCTCAACGGCCTGCAGACGGCGGCGTTCGTGATCATGGTGCTGATGCTGTTCGTCGCCTTGCTGCTGATCGTCAACACCGTCCGGGTGTCGGCGTACAGCAGGCGGCGCGAGACCGGCATCATGCGCCTGGTCGGCGCCTCGAACTTCTACGTCCAGATGCCGTTCATCGCCGAGGCCGCGTTCTCCGCGCTGCTCGGTGCGGCGCTGGCCTCCGGCCTGCTGGTCGGCGGGCACTTCTTCGTCCAGGGCTGGCTGGCGGACCGGGTGCAGTTCATCCACTTCATCGGCCTCGGCTCGGTGCTGGCGGTGATCCCGCTGCTGGTCGTGGTCGGCATGGGGATGGCCGGCATCGCGGCGTTCTTCACCCTGCGCAAGTACCTCAAGGTCTGACCCCCTGAGGTTGCTTCGGCCCCGTACGGCACTGCGCCGTACGGGGCCGTCGCCGTTCCGCGCTCGGTCGTTCCGGCCCGCCGCGCGCGGTGCGGTGTCTACACTCCGTTGCCATGCTGCAAACTCCGCGCAGGGCACGTCAGGTGGCCGCCCTCAGCCTGGTGTTCGGTGCCGTGCTGCTGGGCGGCGCCGCCACCGGGGCCTGGGGCGGCCCGGGCCACCCGCCGCGCCGGGCCTCCGCCGACGCGGCCCCGGCCGCCGCCGGACTCCCGACGGACCCGGCGGGCGCCGCGCTGTCCGAGCAGCAGGCCGAGCGCCTGCTGGCGGCCGGCGGCGACCGCTGGGGCGCGTACTACAGCGCCCAGGAGTACGCCGAGTTCAGCCAGGGCCTGGACGGCCGCTACCCCGGGGTCGGGCTGTCGGTCGGCCGCGGCGACGACGGCGTCACCGAGGTCTCCCAGGTCACCCCGGCCGGACCGGCCGCCGAGGCCGGGATCGCCCCCGGCGACCGGCTGCTGCGGATCGACCGGGACCAGGCCGACCGGCTGCCGGTCACCGAGGTGGTCGCCCGGCTGCGCGGGCAGGGCGACGAGCGCCGGGCCGGCTCCGAGGTCACCCTGGCCGTCCAGCGCGACGGCGGCGAGGTGCGCGAACTGCGGCTGCGGCGGGTGCTGCTGGACAGCCGGCAGGTCACCGCGGAGCACCTGGACAAGGGCGTGCTGCGGATCACCGTCCGGGCCTTCACCAGCGGCGTGGCCGAGCAGGTGCGCGCCGCGCTGCGCGCCCCGCACGCCGGTGTGGTGCTCGACCTGCGCGGCAACTCCGGCGGGCTGCTGGAGGAGGCGGTCGGCACCGCCGGGAGCTTCCTGGACGGCGGCGCCGTCGGCTCCTACCAGGAGCGCGGCGAGAAGCGGGAGTTGACCGCCCCGCCCGGCGGCGACCGGCGCAGCCCGCTGGTGGTGCTGGTGGACGGCGGCACGATGAGCGCCGCCGAACTGCTCGCCGGGGCCCTCCAGGACCGCAGCCGCGCCGTGGTGGTGGGCTCCCGGACCTTCGGCAAGGGAACCGTCCAGCAGCCCAGCCGGCTCGCCGACGGCGCGGTGCTGGAGCTGACCGTGGGCCGCTACTACACCCCGGCCGGGCGCTCCCTGGACGGCACCGGCCTGACCCCGGACGTCCCGGCCGCCGCGGGCGAGGACGCCGACGCGCTCGCCCTGCGGGTCCTGGCCGGCCTCGGCACCCAGTCCTGACCCGGTCGCCGGGCGGTAAAGCGGCTGCCCGAACCGGCGTCGAAGTGCGAGAATGGCCGCGCTATGGCAAAGGAAACCGGACAGAAGCTGATCGCGCAGAACAAGAAGGCGCGACACGAGTACACGATCCTCGACACCTACGAGTGCGGCCTCGTGCTCACCGGCACCGAGGTCAAGTCGCTGCGTGAGGGGAGGGCCAACCTGGTCGACGGCTACGCCTACATCCAGAACCACGAGGCCTGGATCGACAACGTCTTCATCCCCGAGTACACCCAGGGGACGTGGACCAACCACGCGGCCCGGCGCAAGCGCAAGCTGCTGCTGCACAAGCTGGAGATCCGCAAGATCGAGACCAAGGTCCGCGACGCGGGCCACACCCTGATCCCGCTGTCCCTGTACTTCAAGGACGGCCGGGTCAAGCTCGAACTCGCACTGGCGGTCGGCAAGAAGCTGTACGACAAGCGCCAGACGCTGCGGGAGAAGCAGGACACCCGCGAGACGGCCCGTGCGGTGGCGGCGGCCCGGCGGCGTCAGGGTTAATCCGCTGGACCCTTGCCCGTCGCCTCGCGTACTATGGCGCAAGCAACACGGACGGTCACCGTCCGAGCTGTTTCTCAACAAAACATGGGGATGATCGGTTTCGACAGGGGATGTTGAAACAGGGGAAGCGAGCCGAGGAACGCGGCAATGATCTCGTTAACCACGTGTCGCAAAAAAATAATCGCCAACTCTAAGCGCGATTCCCAGCAGTTCGCTCTCGCTGCCTAATAAGCACCGATAGCGCTTGGGTGTCAGACCGGGGAGTTCCCGACCCGGACCCTGGCATAATCTAGGGAACTCAACCGTCCGCCCGGGCTGCGGGGGTGGATGGGAAATCAAACAGCAGCTGGGCCTGTTGGCGGCTTGTCCGTGTGACCGCCAGGGCCGAGAAAAGCACAGCGGACTGCGCTCGGAGAAGCCCTGAATTAACTCCACTGGACCCGGGTTCGATTCCCGGCATCTCCACCACCCCATGTTGACACCGAAGGCCGTCCACCGCTGATGCGGAGGGCGGCCTTCGGTTTTTGTACGTTCCGGAGCAGCGCGTGCGGGGGGTCGCGGCGTAGGATCATCCGTCCGCTCGTTTTCCGGAGCCGGATTCCGTCGCAACCCCCGAGGCCATGCAGAGCAACACGGACACCACCCCCACCACCGATCACGAGACCGTCCGCGAGCGTGAGATCGCCGGTGAACAGCAGCACCTCGACACCGTCTACCACCGGCTGGAGGAGAAGCTCGCCGAGGCGGAGTACATCCTGGAGGACGCCGCCAAGCGGGTCCAGGTCGGCACTCCCGGCGCCCTCGCCGAGCGCGACGCCCAGGTCTACCGGGCCGGCGCGCACCTCCAGCGGCTCAACAACGAGTTCGAGGACTTCCTCTTCGGCCGGATCGACCTCCAGCAGGCCGACGCGCCGGAGGAGCACGGCATCCCCTCGAACACCCCGCTCGACCCGGCCGACCCGGCCGTCGCCGAGACCCTGCACATCGGCCGCCTGGGCGTGCTGGACGCCGAGTACGGCCCGCTGGTGATCGACTGGCGGGCCCCGGCCGCCGCGCCGTTCTACCGTGCCACCCCGGTGGAGCCCGGCCGGGTGATCCGCCGCCGGGTGATCCGCTCCAAGGGCCGCAAGGTGATCGGCGTCGAGGACGACCTGCTGCGCCCCGACCTCACCCCGACCCTGGACGGCCGGGAACTGGCCGTGGTCGGCGACGGCGCGCTGATGGCCTCGCTGGGCCGCGCCCGCAGCCACTCCATGCGCGACATCGTCTCCTCGATCCAGAAGGAGCAGGACGAGGTGATCCGGGCCGCCGCGGCCGGGGCCACCCTCGTCACCGGCGGCCCCGGCACCGGCAAGACCGCCGTCGCCCTGCACCGCGCCGCCTACCTGCTCTACCAGGACCGCCGCCGCTACGCCGGGGGCATCCTGGTGGTCTCGCCCACCGCGCTGCTGGTCTCCTACACCGAGGGCGTGCTGCCCTCGCTCGGCGAGGAGGGCCAGGTCGCGATTCGCGCGGTCGGCTCGCTGGTGGACGGCATCGAGGCCGCCACCTACGACGCCCCGGAGGCGGCCCGGGTCAAGGGTTCGGCCCGGATGGTGCAGCTGCTGCGCCGGGCGGCCCGGGCGGCGCTGGAGCTGGGCGCCCCGCAGGAGCTCAAGGTGGTCGCCCGCGGCGAGGTGCTGCGACTGGACGCGGGCCGGCTCAAGGCCGTCCGCGGCAACGTGGTGGGCTCCGGCGGCACCCCGCTGAACCTGCTGCGCCCGCGCGCCCGCCGGCTGCTGCTGGACGCCCTGTGGCAGGAGGCCACCAGGCACCTGCCCAGGCCGACCGACCACTACGCCCGGGAGCAGCGCCAGGAGGAGAAGGAGTCCTTCGACGACTACGTCTCGGACGAGTCGTCCTTCCTGGAGTTCCTGGACGCCTGGTGGCCCGCGCTGACCCCGCGCCGGGTGCTCGGCACGCTCAAGCAGACCCGGCACACCAACCGGATCGCCCGCCGTGCCGTCACCCCGGACGAGGCCAGGCTGCTGGCCGCCTCCTGGCGCCACCTGTCGCCGCAGGGCGAGGGCGAGCTGTCCGCGCACGACGTGGCGCTGGTGGACGAGCTGCAGGTGCTGCTCGGCGAGCCGGCCCGTCCGAAGGTCCGCGAGGTGGACGCGGTGGACCTGCTGAGCGGCCTGGAGGAGGTCACCACCTTCGCCGACCGCAACTCCCGTCAGCGCGAGCGTCAGCCGGTGGAGCGCAAGGAGTACGCGCACGTGATCGTGGACGAGGCCCAGGACCTCACCCCGATGCAGTGGCGGATGATCGGCCGGCGCGCCCGGATGGCCACCTGGACCATCGTCGGCGACCCGGCGCAGTCCTCCTGGCCGTTCCCCCAGGAGGCCCAGGCCGCGCTGGACGAGGTGCTGGCGGGCAAGCCGCGCCGCCGCTTCACGCTGACCGTCAACTACCGCAACCCGGCCGAGATCGCCGAGGTCGCGGCGAAGGTGCTGGCGCTGGCCGCGCCGGGCACGCCCTCGCCGAGTGCGGTGCGCCACGTCGGGGTGGAGCCGCGCTTCGCGGCCGTCACCGACCCCGCGCCGGAGGCCTTCGGCAAGGCCGCCCGGGCCGAGCTGGAGCGACTGCTGGGCGAGGTGGACGGCACCGTGGCGATCGTGGTGCCGATGGACCGCCGGGCCGAGGCGGCCGGCTGGGCCGAGGGCCTGGGCGAGCGCGCGGTGGTGCTGGGCAGCCTGGAGGCCAAGGGCCTGGAGTACGACGCGACGGTGGTCGCCGACCCGACCGGCATCGCCGGCGAGTCGGAGGCGGGCCTGCGGGTGCTCTACGTGGCGCTCACCCGGGCGACCCAGCGGCTGACGGTGCTGTCCGGCCCCGACGACCTGCCGGACGCGGCCGGCGTGCCCGCGCTGCTGCACGGCTGACGCCCCCACGACGAAGGCCCCTCACCGCTGGTGAGGGGCCTTCGGACGTTGATGACACCGACCCGCCATGCTCGCCTCGCGGCAAGTGGTCCCTCTGAGGGACGAAGGTTGGGCCCGGGGGCTTGGATCGAGCCGGTGTCCCGTCCAATGTAACGCATCGGCCGGGAGAGGCAAGGAGTGTGCGCCCGGAGACTGTGGGCGACCCGGTCGGCTTGTCGGATCCGCACACTCAATGAACGTTATTTCTGGCAAGCCCTTGGAAGGTGCGACGATCGAGGTCTAGCATGCGCAGGCGATGCCTTCAACAAAATGTTGAGCCTGCGGGACAGACGGAAGAAGGAAGCGTCGATGGCGACGGTGCCCAGTGTCTCCAACTCGATCACCGTGCGGATGGAGGTCCCGGCCCGCGGCAACGCGGTCAGCGCGATCACCACCGCAGTGGAGTCCTCCGGCGGATCGGTGACCGGTCTCGACGTCACCGCCTCCGGTCTGGAGGCGCTGCGGATCGACGTGACGGTCGCGGCCTCCTCGGTGGCGCACGGCGAGGAGATCGTCGAGAAGCTCCGGGCGATCGACGGCGTGTCGATCGGCAAGGTCTCGGACCGCACCTTCCTGATGCACCTCGGCGGCAAGATCGAGATGTCCTCGAAGCTGCCGATCCGCAACCGTGACGACCTCAGCATGATCTACACCCCGGGCGTGGCCCGGGTCTGCATGGCGATCGCCGAGAACCCCGAGGACGCCCGCCGCCTGACCATCAAGCGCAACAGCGTCGCCGTGGTCACCGACGGCTCGGCGGTGCTGGGCCTGGGCAACATCGGCCCGGCGGCCGCGCTGCCCGTCATGGAGGGCAAGGCGGCCCTGTTCAAGCGCTTCGCCGGGATCGACGCCTGGCCGATCTGCCTGGACACCCAGGACACCGACGAGATCGTCGCCATCGTCAAGGCGATCGCCCCGGGCTTCGCCGGGATCAACCTGGAGGACATCTCCGCGCCGCGCTGCTTCGAGATCGAGGCCCGGCTGCGCGAGGCCCTGGACATCCCGGTCTTCCACGACGACCAGCACGGCACCGCGATCGTGGTGCTGGCCGCCCTCACCAACGCGCTGAAGGTGGTCGGCAAGGAGATCGGCGACATCCGCGTGGTGATGTCGGGCGCCGGCGCGGCCGGCACCGCCATCCTCAAGCTGCTGCTGGCCGCCGGTGTCGAGCACGCCACCGTCGCCGACGTGCACGGTGTGGTCCACCTGGGCCGTGAGGACCTCAACGACAGCCTGCGCTGGATCGCCGAGCACACCAACCGCTCGGGCCGCACCGGCAGCCTCAAGGAGGCCGTGGCGGGCGCCGACGTGTTCATCGGCGTCTCGGCCCCGAACGTCCTGGACGGCGACGACCTGGCCACCATGGCGGAGCGCTCGATCGTCTTCGCGCTGGCCAACCCGGACCCGGAGGTCGACCCGGCGGTGGCCCGGCAGACCGCCGCCGTGGTGGCCACCGGCCGCAGCGACTTCCCGAACCAGATCAACAACGTACTGGTCTTCCCGGGTGTCTTCCGCGGCCTGCTGGACGCCCAGAGCCGCACGGTCAACACCGAGATGATGATCGCCGCGGCCCGCGCGCTGGCCACCACCGTCGCCGACGACGAGCTGAACGCCAACTACATCATCCCGAGCGTCTTCCACAAGGACGTCGCCAAGACCGTCGCCGCGGCGGTGCGGGAGGCGGCCCTGGCGGACGCCCAGGAGGCCGCGCCGGCCCGTCCGACCCCCGGCATCGTCGGCACCCTGGACACCTCGGCCTTCCCCACCGTCAAGCTCTGACGGCCCCGGCCGGGCGCCTGACGGCCCGACTCGTGGGCCGGTCGTCGACCGGTCGTCGGTCGGTCAAATGTCCGATTAGCGGCCATACCCGCCCAAGCGCGCCCCGAACCCTTGCGACACAAGGGCGAGGGGCGTGTTTGGGCTTGTCGTGCCTAGGGCGTACGGTAGCCCTGCACGGGGCAGGCGTGTCCGACAAGTACGGAACGTCCCCCTGGTCTTCCGGCGTGTCGTCCCGACCGCCGTCCGCGCCCGGTCCGCCGGAGCCGACGGAGCGTCACACCTCCAACGGGCGGGCGATGTTCGGGTGGCTCGGCCGGGGCCCGATTGGCTTTCTCGGGGCCGGTCGGGGCAGGATTCGTTCCCAGGCAGGCGGCGGGCCTCTTCACGGCTCCGGCGCGCGGCATACGGGTACGGACCCGGCCTGCGACCACGCATTGCCTGCATGAGCACAGTGTGCGGACCTGCGGCCTATCCGGGTGCCCCCCGGTGGGAGCACCGATGGGCCCCCGTACACCGCAAGCGAACAGACCACAGGAGTACACATGAACCGCAGTGAGCTGGTGGCCGCGCTGTCCGAGCGCGCCGAGGTGACCCGCAAGGACGCCGACGCCGTTCTGGCCGCCTTCGCCGAGATCGTCGGCGAGGTCGTCGCCAAGGGCGACGAGAAGGTCACCATCCCCGGTTTCCTGACCTTCGAGCGCACCCACCGCGCTGCCCGCACCGCCCGCAACCCGCAGACCGGCGAGCCGATCCAGATCGCGGCCGGCTACAGCGCCAAGGTGAGCGCCGGCTCCAAGCTCAAGGAAGCCGCCAAGGGCGTCTGAACCACCCCTTGAACGCCCGAGAGGCCGGGCTCCCCGCGGGGAGCCCGGCCTCTCGCCGTGCGTGCGGTCACTCGGTGAATGTCCCTACGCGTCGACCAGCTGCTCGCTGGGCAGCTCGACGTGGGCGCCGAGGTCCCGCAGCTTCTCCATGAAGTTCTCGTAGCCGCGGTTGATCAGGTCGATGCCGTGCACGGTCGAGGTGCCCTCGGCCGCCAGCGCCGCGATCAGGTACGAGAAGCCGCCGCGCAGGTCCGGGATGACCAGCTCGGCGCCCATCAGCTTGGACGGGCCGGACACCACCGCGGAGTGCAGGAAGTTGCGCGCGCCGAAGCGGCAGGGGGTGCCGCCCAGGCACTCGCGGTAGAGCTGGATGTGTGCGCCCATCTGGTTGAGTGCGCCGGTGAAGCCCAGCCGCGACTCGTACACCGTCTCGTGGACGATGGACAGGCCGGTGGCCTGGGTCAGCGCGACCACCAGCGGCTGCTGCCAGTCGGTCTGGAAGCCCGGGTGCACGTCGGTCTCCAGGGCGATCGCCTTGAGCTCGCCGCCCGGGTGCCAGAAGCGGATGCCCTCGTCGTCCACCTCGAAGGCGCCGCCGACCTTCCGGAAGGTGTTGAGGAAGGTCATCATCTCCAGCTGGCGGGCGCCGCGGACGTAGATGTCGCCCTTGGTCGCCAGCGCCGCGCAGGCCCAGGAGGCGGCCTCCAGCCGGTCCGGCAGGGCCCGGTGGTTGTAGCCGTTCAGCTCGTCCACACCGGTGATCAGGATGGTGCGGTCGGTGCCCAGGGTGATGATCGCGCCCATCTTCTGCAGCACGCAGATCAGGTCGACGATCTCCGGCTCGATGGCCGCGTTGCGCAGCTCGGTGACGCCCTCGGCGAGGACGGCGGTGAGCAGCACCTGCTCGGTCGCACCGACCGAGGGGTAGGGCAGCTCGATCTTGGTGCCGCGCAGCCGCTGCGGGGCGACCAGGTAGGTGCCCTGCGGGTGCTTCTCGATGGTGGCGCCGAACTGGCGCAGCACCTCGAAGTGGAAGTCGACCGGGCGGCCGCCGATGTCGCAGCCGCCCAGGCCCGGGATGAAGGCGTGGCCGAGGCGGTGCAGCAGCGGGCCGCAGAACAGGATCGGGATCCGCGAGGAGCCCGCGTGGGCGTCGATGTCGGCGACGTTGGCGCTCTCGACGTGCGAGGGGTCGAGGATCAGCTCGCCGTCCTCGTCGCCGGCGCGCACGGTCACGCCGTGCAGCTGCAGCAGGCCGCGGACCACCTTGACGTCGCGGATGTCCGGGACGTTGCGCAGTCTGCTGGGGCCCTGGCCGAGGAGGGCGGCGACCATGGCCTTGGGGACCAGGTTCTTCGCACCGCGGACGCGGATCTCGCCTTCGAGCGGGTTTCCGCCGTGGACCAGCAGGACGTCGTCGGTCATCGTTCTCGCAATCCGGGGTGCCAGAGGAGTGGGAACGGCTCCGGTGCGGAACCGCTGGTGGACCGGTGGTACGGGCGTACGGGCGCGTTCGGGCCCCCGGAGAATCCGAGTCGGCACCGTAGAGGGGCGTCCACCATCCGTAGATGGTAGTGGGCGTCCCGGTGGTTCCCGTGAGCCTCTCCCGTGATGGTGCTCTCTCCGGCCCCGCTCCCGCCCGCCGGTTCGGCCGTACGGGTGTTCGTCCGGCGTGGCGGGGTTTCGGGTGTTGCGGTGTCCGACCGGTGGCGTTCTGCGGGATCATGTGTGGCATGACGGCGGCCCATTCGTACGGAGGCCGGTCGCACACCGGCCGTCTGCTCGTCGCGACGCCCATGCTCACCGACCCGAACTTCGCCCGGGCGGTGGTGCTGCTCCTCGACCACGACGCCGAGGGGGCGCTCGGCGTGGTGCTCAACCGGCCGACGCCGGTCGAGGTGGGCAGTGTGCTGGACGGCTGGGGCAGACTCGTCGGGCAGCCCGCGGTGGTGTTCCAGGGCGGGCCGGTGGCGCTGGACTCGGCGCTCGGCCTGGCCGTCGCGCCGGGGGAGCCGGGCACCGGGGAGCCGCTCGGCTGGCGCCGGGTGCACGGCGCGATCGGCCTGGTCGACCTGGAGGCGCCGCCGGAGGTGCTGGCCGGGGAGCTGGGCAGCCTGCGGATCTTCGCCGGGTACGCGGGCTGGTCGCCCGGCCAGCTGGAGTCGGAGCTGGGGAGCGGCGCCTGGTACCTGGTGGACTGCGAGCCCGGGGACGTGTCCAGCCCGGAGCCGGAACGGCTGTGGCGCTCGGTGCTGCGCCGCCAGCGCGGCCCGCTGGCCCTGCTGGCGACGTACCCGGACGACCCGACGATGAACTAAGGCGTGTCTTGACCGGCCCGGTGTCGACGCCCGTGGAACCCGGCCCGCCGCGTGACACTGGCCCGGTTTCCCGGGGCGCCCATAGACTTGGCACCCATGAGCACTCTTGAGCCCGAGCGCGGCCTCGGCACCGGCACCCTGGTCGAGCCCGTCCCGCAGGTGTCCCACGGGGACGGCGACCACGAGCGCTTCGCGCACTACGTCCAGAAGGACAAGATCATGGAGAGCGCGCTCTCCGGGTCCCCGGTGGTGGCGCTGTGCGGCAAGGTGTGGGTGCCCGGGCGCGACCCGAAGAAGTACCCGGTCTGCCCGATGTGCAAGGAGATCTACGACGGCATCGGCAAGCCGCAGGGCGGCGACGGGGACAACGGCGGCAAGTAGTCCGCCGCCGTCCGCAGGACGCCGTTTTGCATAGCACCGCGTTTCCGAGGTGGTCTGTGCCAATCGTTCCGGGCCTGGGCAGGATGTCGGGATGGACCTCATTCCCGCACCTTCGAGTGCCGTCCGGCGCCCGGACGGGGACTTCCCGCTCGACGCCGCCACCACGCTGACCGCACCGCCCGCACTGGCCGACGCCGAGCGCTGGCTGCGCGGCACGCTGTCCGCCGCCACCGGGCTGCCGCTCGGTCCGGGCCGGCCGGGCACGGGCATCGAGCTGGTCCTGGACGACATGCTGGCCGCCGAGGCGTACCGGATCGCGGTGCGCCCCGGCCACGCCCTGCTCACCGCCGGCGGCCCGGCCGGCGCCCTGTGGGCGGCCCAGACCCTGCGGCAGCTGCTCGGGCCGGACGCCTACCGCCGCTCCCCGCTGCGGGCCGGGGGCTGGGTGCTGCCCGGCGCGGACATCGCGGACGAGCCCCGGTTCGGCTGGCGCGGCGCGCTGCTGGACGTCGCCCGGCACTTCCTGCCCAAGTCCGACCTGCTGCGCTTCGTCGACCTGCTGGCCGCGCACAAGCTCAACGTGCTGCACCTGCACCTGACCGACGACCAGGGCTGGCGGGTGGAGATCAAGCGCTACCCGCGGCTGACGGAGCGCGGCGCCTGGCGGGAGCGCTCGATGGTCGGCTACCGGACCGGGCAGCGCCGGGACGACCGCCCGCACGGCGGCTACTACACCCAGGACGACCTGCGCGAGATCGTCGCCTACGCGGCCGCGCGCGGGGTCACCGTCGTCCCGGAGATCGACCTGCCCGGCCACACCCAGGCCGCCGTCGCCGCCTACCCCGAGCTGGGCAACACCGACGTGGTGGACACCGCCGCGCTCGGCGTCTGGACCGACTGGGGGGTGAGCCACCACGTGCTCAACGCCTCCGAGGAGACCCTGCGCTTCTTCGAGGGGGTGCTGGAGGAGGTCCTGGAGCTGTTCCCGTCCGAGTTCGTCCACCTCGGCGGCGACGAGTGCCCCAAGGAGCAGTGGAAGGAGAGCCCCGCCGCCCAGTCCCGGATCCGCGAGCTGGGCCTGGCCAACGAGGACGAGCTGCAGAGCCACCTCATCCGGCACTTCGACCGCTGGCTGGCCGAGCGCGGCCGCCGGCTGATCGGCTGGGACGAGATCCTGGAGGGCGGGCTGGCCCCCGGCGCCGCCGTCTCCTCGTGGCGCGGCTTCGGCGGCGGGATCGCGGCCGCGAAGGCCGGGCACGACGTGGTGATGTGCCCCGAGCAGCACGTCTACTTCGACCACCGGCAGGCGGACGGGCCGGACGAGCCGATCCCGGTCGGCTTCGTGCGCACGCTGGAGGACGTCTACCGCTTCGAGCCCGTCCCCGAGCAGCTGGACGGGGAGGCCGCCCGGCACGTGATCGGCACCCAGGCCAACCTGTGGAGCGAGTTCATGGACAGCGCCCGGGACATCGACTACCGGGCCTTCCCCCGGCTGGTCGCCTTCGCCGAGGTCGCCTGGTCCGCGCTGCCCGCCGTACCCGCCGAGCGCGACTACGCCGGCTTCGAGCGGCGGCTGCGGGGCCACCTGGCGGTGCTGGACGCGCTGGGCGTCGAGTACCGCCCGGCCGACGGGCCGCACCCCTGGCAGCGCCGGCCCGGGGTGGCGGGGCGGCCGATCGAGGGGCCGCCGCCGGTGCGCTGAGGTCGTGCGCGCGGTGCGCTGATGTGTCCGTCGGGAACTTATGGACGGTCATCTGACGTCAAGAAGAGATGAACATCTGCCCCGGTCCCGTTCGGACCGGGGCAGATACCGCCCGGTATCCGTCCCAATCGGGCAGTCCCGGTCACCGGTCCCGAAATGATCATCGAGCATTGTGTGCCAGAGTTGCCCAACCCGGCCCGATCGCCCGTACCCTACGGCCAGGCCGGGCTGCTGACGCGGACAGTGCAGTGCGGCCACGGCCGTGGGCGGCAGACGATCGATGAGCAAGTGGAGCACGGTGGGACCCAGGTGAACCGGACGATCATGCTGCCGGCCTCGCTCGACGAGGCCGTCGACGCGTTGGCCGCCGCCCCGGCCGCGGTACCGGTGGCCGGAGCCACCGACCTCATGGAAGCCGTCAACGCCGGACGGCTGCGCCCCGCCGCCCTGGTCGGCCTCGGCCGGATCACCGAACTGCGCGGCTGGCGCTACGAGGACGGCGGCACCGCGGTGCTCGGCGCCGGACTCACCCACGCCCGGATGGACCGCCCCGACTTCGCCGCCCTCATCCCCGCCCTCGCCGACGCCGCCCGCACCGCCGGCCCGCCGCAGGTCCGCAACGTCGGCACCCTCGGCGGCAACGTCGTCACCGCCGCCCCGGCCGGCGACACCCTCCCGGTGCTCGCCGCCCTGGAGGCCACCGTCACCCTCGCCCGGGCCGGCGGCAGCCGCGAGGTGCCGGTCAGTCACCTGCTCACCGGACTCGACCCGGTGCGCCCCGGCGAACTGCTCACCTGGGTGCGGGTCCCGCTGCTGCACGCGCCGCAGGTCTTCCTCAAGGCCACCGGCCGCAGCGGCCCGGCCCGCGCCACCGCCTCCGTCGCGCTCGTCCTCGACCCGGCCCGGCGCGCCGTGCGCTGCGCCGTCGGGGCCGTCGCCCCGGTGCCGCTGCGCCCGCTGGAGGCCGAGGCCTGGGTGGCCGGCTGCATCGACTGGGACGGCAGCCGGGAGATCGACCCGGCCGCGGGCGCCGCCTTCGGCGAGTACGTGGCCGCCGCCTGCGTCCCCGACAACTACGGTGCCGAGGGGGCCTGGGAGGCCGTGACCGAGGGGCCGACCGCGGCCGCCGTCCGGCTGCGGCGTACCGTATCGGTGCTGGCCCGACGGGCACTGGGAAGGGCGCTGAAGTGACCACAGACCCCATCGAGACCCTCGACGCCGACCCGCTCGGCTCCACCCCGCAGGTCAGCCGGGAGCTGCGCCCGTGCGCCTCCTACACGCTGCGGGTCAACGGTTTCGAACGGCCCGTCACCGACGCCTGGATCGGTGAGAGCCTGCTCTACGTGCTGCGCGAGCGGCTCGGCCTGGCCGGTGCCAAGGACGGCTGCGAGCAGGGCGAGTGCGGGGCCTGCTCGGTGCAGGTGGACGGCCAGCTGGTGGCCGGCTGCCTGGTGCCCGCCGCGCTGGCCGCCGACAGCGAGATCAACACCGTCGAGGGCCTGTCGGCCGGCGGCGGCGCGAGCGACGTCCAGCAGGCGCTGGCCGCCTCCGGCGCCGTGCAGTGCGGCTACTGCACCCCCGGCATGGCGATGGCCGTGCACGACCTGCTCCAGCGCAACCACCGGCCCACCGAGGTCGAGGCCCGGCAGGCGCTGTGCGGCAACCTGTGCCGCTGCACCGGCTACCGCGGGGTGCTGGCCGCCGTCCAGACCGTCGCGGACGCCCGCGCCCTGGAGGTCGAGGAGGCCGAGGAGGCCGCCGCCGCGGCCTCCTCGGCCGCCGAGGGGAACACCGCGGCCCCGGCCGCGGAGACCGGCGCCCCGGCCGCCGCCGAGCCGGAGCCGGTCGTCGAACCGCCCGTCTACGCCGACTCCGAGGCCTGGATCGAGCACGTCCCGCAGCCGCCCGTCGAGCCGGCCCCCGCCCCGGTGCCCGCCGAGGCCCAGGCCCCGCTGCCGGCCCCGGCCCCCGCCGAGCAGCCGTACGGTGACGGCGGCTACGACACCGGCGTGTACGACACCTCCGCGCTGACCGGGATGCGGCCCGGCATCCCCGCCCAGGCCGTCGGCGACCAGGTGTACTACCCCCAGGGCTACCCCGAGCAGGCGTACCAGGCCACCCCCGCGCACGGCACCTACGTGCCGGCCGGCTACCCGGACGGCCACCAGCAGCACACCGGCTACGACACCGGCTACGACACCGGCTACGACGCCCCGGTCTACGAGCCCACCCCCGCGCACGGCACCCCGCTGCCCGGCGCCGTCCACGACGGCACGCCCCCGCACGGCACCCCGTACGCGGACCCGCACGGCACCCCGGCCGAGGCCGGCGTCCCGACCACCGGCGTCCCCTACGGCGCCACCCCCGCCCACGGCATCCGGCTCCCCGAGGACGACCACGCATCATGACGTCGCCTACCGACATCGGCGCAGCACTCCAGCAGGACGGCGGCGAGGGCGGCGCCGCACCGGAGCCCTTCGGCCTGGGCAGCTCCCCGCTGCGCAGCGACGCGCTGCCCAAGGCACTCGGCATCTACCCGTACGCGGCCGACCTCTGGGCCGAGGGGCTGCTGTGGGGCGCGGTGCTGCGCTCGCCGCACCCGCACGCCCGGATCCGCGGCATCGACACCTCGGCCGCGCTCGCCCTGCCCGGGGTGCACGCCGTGGTCACCGCGGCCGACCTGCCGCCCGGCCCGGACGGCCTGCCGGACGGCGCCCCGGCCGGCCCGATCGTCTCCGACCGCCCGGTGCTGGCCGCCGGCGTGGTGCGCCACCACGGCGAGCCGATCGCCGCGGTCGCCGCCGACCACCCCGACACCGCCCGGCTGGCCGTCGGCCTGATCGCGGTCGACTACGAGCCGCTGGAAGCGGTCACCGACCCCGAGCAGGCCTTCACCGCGCCGGCGCTGCACCCGGACGGCAACCTGTTCCGCCACCTGCCGCTGCGCACCGGGGACCCGGACGCGGCCGGCGAGATCATCGTCGAGGGCCTCTACCAGGTCGGCCGGCAGGACCCGGCCCCGCTCGGCGCCGAGGCCGGCCTGGCCGTGCCGCGCCCGGACGGCGGCGTCGAGCTGCACCTGTCCTCCACCGACCCGCACGGCGACCGCGACCGCACCGCCGCCTGCCTGGGCCTGGAGCCGGACCGGGTTCGCCTGGTGGTCACCGGAGTGCCCGGCGCCACCACCGACCGCGAGGACCTCTCCTTCCAGGTCACCCTGGCGCTGCTGGCGCTGCGCACCGGCCGCCCGGTGAAGATGACCCTCACCCGCGAGGAGTCCTTCCACACCCACGCCTCGCGCCACCCCGCGCTGCTGCGCTACCGCCACCACGCCGACGCCGACGGCACCCTGGTGAAGGTGGAGGCGCAGATCCTGCTGGACGGCGGCGCCTACGCCGACGTCTCCGCCGAGGCGCTGGCCGCCGCGACGGCCTTCTCGGTCGGCCCGTACGTCTGCCCGAACGTGTTCGTGGACGCCTGGGCGGTGCGCACCAACAACCCGCCGGCCGGGCGGATGCGCGGCGAGGGCGCGCTCCAGGCCTGCTTCGCGTACGAGTCCCAGCTGGACCAGCTGGCCGCCCGGGTGGGCGTGGACCCGGTGGAGATCCGCCGCCGCAACGCGATGTCGACCGGCGACCCGCTGCCCACCGGACAGGCCGTCACCTGCCCGGCCCCGGTGAAGGCGCTGCTGGACGCGGTGGCCGCCGAGCCGCTGCCGGCCCTGCCGGTGGACGACCCGGACGCCGAGTGGCTGCTGCCGGGTGGTCCCGGCGGGGCCGGGGACCCGGCCGCGGTGCGGCGCGGGATCGGCTACGCCGTCGGCATGGTGCACATGCTGGGCGCCGAGGGCGAGGACGAGGTCTCCACCGCCACCGTGCGGGTCAGCGGGGACCACGCCACGGTGATCTGCGCGGCCGTCGACGCCGGGCAGGGCTTCGCCACGCTGGCCCGGCAGATCGTGCAGACCGTGCTGGGCGTCAGCGAGGTCTACATCGCGCCGGCCGACAGCGACCAGTCGATCGCCGGGCCCTCCGCCCGGGGCCGGCACACCTGGGTCTCCGGCGGGGCGGTCGAGCGGGCCGCGCTGATGGTCCGCCACCAGTTGCTGCAGCCGATCGCGGCCGACTTCGGGATGTCGGTGGAACTGCTGCAGATCGCCGACGGCAAGATCACCTCCTACGACGGGGTGCTCGGCATGCCGGTCGCGGAGGCGCTGGAGGGCAAGGAGCTCTGGGCCACCGCGCAGTGCCGCCCGCACCCGACCGAGCCGCTGGACGAGTCCGGGCACGGCGACGCCTTCGTCTCCATCTCCTTCTGCGCGATGCGCGCGGTGGTGGACGTGGACATCGAGCTGGGGTCCGTCCGGGTGGTCGAGATGACCGTCGCCCAGGACGTCGGCCGGGCGCTGAACCCGCGCCAGATCGAGGACCGGATCGAGGCGGGCGTGGCCCACGGGGTGGGACTGGCGCTGATGGAGGACCTCCAGACCTCGGGCGGGGTGATGGCCAACCCCTCGCTCACCGGCTACCGGCTGCCGACCTCGCTGGACACCCCGGAGGTGCGGATCGCCGCGCTGCTGGAGGAGCGGGACGTGGTCGCCACCTTCGGGGCCAAGGCGGTCAGCGCCGTGCCCGCGGTGGTCGCCCCCTCGGCGGTCGCCGCCGCCGTCCGGGCCGCCACCGGGCTGCCGGTGGGGCGGCTGCCGATCCGCCCGGAGGACGCCGTCACGGCCTGAGCCGGTGCCCCCGGCCGCCGCGCCCGGTGCGGCGGCCGTCGTGCCGGGCTCCCGCGGCGGCCGGAAACGGAACGGGAAATGCGGAATTGCCGGTCGACTTCCGGTCGACCGGCAATTCCGTTTCCGAGGCCGTGGCGGGAATTGAACCCGCGTACATCGCTTTGCAGACGATTCCCTGAGCCACTCGGGCACACGGCCAGTGAATTCAGGATGGCGTACCGGCCGAATGGGGTCAATGACGTTCTGTAAATTCTGTGTGGCAATGTGTGCTACCGTCGGAACAGGTGGTTGATTCCCCCGCCACCCCGGACGAGCGCGTCGTACCCGGTGACGACAAGACGGCGCAGTTCAGCGGCAATCCGGCCGCTGTGGACTGCGGAGGTACGGCCGTCATGGCTTGGCTCGTTCTGATCGTCTCGGGTCTCCTGGAGACCGTCTGGGCGGTGGCCCTGGAATCGTCCAAGGGCTTCTCCCGCCTCACCCCCAGCCTCGTGTTCGGCGTCGCGCTGCTGTTCAGCATGGGCGGGCTGGCGTACGCGATGCGCACCATCCCGATCGGCACCGGCTACGCAGTCTGGGTCGGCATCGGCGCGGTCGGCACCGCGCTCTACGGCATGGCCGTCCTGGGCGACGCGGTGACCCTGGCCCGGATCGGCTGCCTGCTGCTGATCGTCTGCGGTGTGGTGGGGCTCAAGGTGCTGCACTGACGCCTGTTCCGGGGCCGGTCCTAGGCCCTTCGACGGATCCCGCCAGGGACTCCGGTCAGGAGTCAAGCACGCGGACGGCTCTTACGATGTCACTCATGACCACTGCCTCCCCCACCTCGGTCGACTCGCCCTCGACACCCTCCGGAGCCGACCCCGGGGGCGGGGTCATGAGTGGCCGCTTCCGGGCCCTGACGCTCGGCATCGTGTCGGTGGTGCTGGTGATCGCCTTCGAGGCGACCGCCGTCAACACCGCGATGCCGACCGCGGCCCGGGAGCTGGACGGCCTGGGGCTGTACGCCTTCGCCTTCTCCGGCTACTTCACCACCACGCTGTTCGCCCTGGTCGTCTCCGGCCAGTGGTGCGACCGGCGCGGCCCGCTCCGGCCGCTGTTCACCGGCATCGCGGTCTTCGGCGCGGGCCTGGTGGTGGCCGGGACGGCGCCGGGCATGTGGGTGTTCGTGGCCGGGCGGGCGATCCAGGGGCTGGGCGGCGGGCTGGTGATCGTCGCGCTGTACGTGGTGGTCGGCCGGGCCTACCCGGAGCGGCTGCGGCCGGCGGTGTTCGCCGCCTTCTCCTCGGCCTGGGTGCTGCCCTCGATCGTCGGGCCGCTGGTCTCCGGGGCCGTCACCCAGCACCTCGGCTGGCGCTGGGTCTTCCTGGCGGTGCCGGTGCTGATCCTGCTGCCGCTGGCAGTGATGGGCCCGGCGCTGGCCCGCTCCGAGCGGGAGCACCCGGTGCCCAAGGGTGCCGACTTCGACCGCCGCCGCACCCTGCTGGCCGCGATGGCGGCCGTCGGCGCGGGCCTGCTGCAGTACGCCGGCCAGCGCCGGGACCTGGTCGGGCTGCTCCCCGGCGTCGCGGGGGCGGCGCTGCTGGCCCCGGCCGTGCTGGGGCTGCTGCCGAGGCGGACCCTGCGGGCCGGGCGCGGGCTGCCGACGGTGATCCTGCTGCGCGGGCTGGCGGCGGGGGCGTTCCTCGGGGCCGAGGCCTTCGTGCCGCTGATGATGACCACCCAGCGCGACCTCTCGCCGACGCTGTCCGGGCTCACCCTGACCAGCGGCGGGCTGACCTGGGCGCTGGGCTCCTGGTTGCAGGGCCGCCCGGGGGCCGAGCGGTACCGCGAGGCGATGATCCGGGGCGGCTTCGTGCTGACGGCGGTGGCGATCGCGGCCGCCGCGCTGGTGCTGGTCCCGGCGGTGCCGGCCTGGGTGGCCTCGGTGGCCTGGGGCGTCGGCGGCATCGGGATGGGGCTGACGGTCGCGAGCGTCAGCGTGCTGATGATGAAGCTCTCCGCGCCCGAGGACGCGGGGGCGAACTCGGCCGCGCTGCAGATGAGCGACGCGCTGGGCAACGTGCTGCTGACCGGTCTGGCCGGGGTGCTGTTCGCGGCGCTGGGCGGCGGCTCGCCGGTCGCGGCGCACGAAGGCACCGGGGCCGACGGCTCGCCCGGTGCCTTCGCGGTGATCCTGCTGGTGATGGCCGCGGTGGCGGCGCTGGGGGCGCTGCTCGCCGGGCGGGTACGGGTCCGGGCCTGACCGGAGGTCAGGACGCGGTGGCGGTGGCGGTGGGGGAGGCGGCCGGCGGCGCGGCCGGGGTACCGAGGAAGGCCTCCCAGCCGCCGGCCGGGGACTGGCCCGGGCCGAGGCTCTGGAGCTTGCGCAGCACCGCCGGGTCCTGGGCGTCCAGCCAGTCGACCAGTTGGCGGAAGGAGACCAGCCGGACCTCCGGCTTGCCCGCGATCGACTTGAGCACGTCCTCGACGGCGTTCATGTAGATGCCGCCGTTCCACTCCTCGAAGTGGTTGCCGATGATGTACGGCGCCCGGTTGCTGTTGTAGGTGCGGTCGAAGCCCATCAGGTAGGAGTCCCGGGCCTGGGCCTGGAAGCCCGGGTAGAGCGCCGGGTCGGCCTTGGTGTTGGGGCCGCACTGGTTGAACATGATGTTGTAGTCCATCGACAGCACCTGGAAGGTGTGCCCGGGGAAGGGGATGGCCTGCAGCGGGAGGTCCCAGAGCGCGCCGCCCTGGATCTTCTGCGGCCAGACCTGGGTGCCGTTGCCGCTGCTGTCGTAGCGCCAGCCGCGCTTGACGGCGGTGGGCAGCAGGTTGCGCTGGCCCTCCAGGCAGGGGGTGCGGCTGCCGATCAGCTCCTTGCGGTAGTCGAAGGGCAGGGCCGGCAGGTCGGTGAAGCCGGTGTTGGTGCGCCAGCTCGTCACGAACTCCATCGCCTGCTGGATCTCGCTCTCCCACTCCTCCGGGGACCACGCGCCGACGCCGGTGGGGCCGCAGAAGTGGCCGTTGAAGTGGGTGCCGATCTCGTGGCCCTCCAGCCAGGCGGCGTGCACGTTCTCCAGGGTGTCGTGGATGTGCTGGTCGCTCAGGTAGCCGATCTCGGAGGCGCCGACCTTGTGCTGCGGCGGGCGGTACAGGTCCTTCTTGGACTCCGGCAGCAGGTAGAGGCCGCTGAGGAAGAAGGTCATCGAGGCGTTGTGCTCCTGGGCCAGCCGGCGGAAGCGGGCGAACAGCCCGTTGTCGAGCTCGCCGGCGCCGTCCCAGGAGAAGACCACGAACTGCGGGGGGCGCTGGCCGGGCTGGAGCCGGTCCGGGACGGGCTGGCGGGGCTGGGGGCCGGTGTCGGAGGTGGAGCCGTCGCCGAGCAGGACGGTCTGCGGCTTCTGCGGGACCGCGGCCGGGGTGGCGCTCTGTCCCTCGGACGCCGCGGTGGCCGGGGCGGCGCCGTCGGCCGCGTGCTCCCCGCCCCCGCCGGCCCGGTCGCTGCCGCAGCCCGCCGCCAGGGTGGCGGCGGTGGCCGCTCCGGCGGCCAGCAGGGTTCGGCGGGAGAGCGCGTCCATGGTCACTCCGTTCGTGAGGTGTTCGACGGGCGGGCGGAGTCCGGCAGGCGTGCGGGGTGCGTGCGGCGCGCGGGGGGTCCGGTCGGCCCGGAGGGGGTGGAGCCCGTGACCGGGTCAGGATGGCATGTGGACCGGAACGGTCGTAGAGGCGCAGCGAACGGTCGCAATCGATCGCCCGATTGACGCAACCGAAACGGCGGACCGAAACGTCGAAGGTGTTCGTACGGGTGGGGGCCGGGTGGGGGTGCCGCATCCGGACGCGGAAGCGGAAGGTCACCTTCCGTGGCCGCACACCCACTCCGTGCAGGTCCGGAGCCGTCATCCCTGCCGATCGGCGGGTGCGGATCGGGCCGTCGTGAGGACGTGCCCCAGGGTCCGATCCGATTGAATGAGTTCCCAGCAAACTCTCAGGAATGGGATCCGGGCCGGCAGAAGGGAGCACCCGTGGGCGACCGGCAGAGCAGCAGCCCCTGGCCGGGCACCCTGGCGGCCGGCGCCGCCCTGGTGCTCGGCGCCTGGCTGCTGAACGGCGGCGGCTCGCCCGTACTGCCGCCCGCGCCGAGCGGACAGTCGCTGTCGGGCTTCGCCCCGGTCTCCGTCGTCCCCCCGCTCGGCCCGTCCGCCCCGACCCGGATCCGCATCCCGGCCGTCCGTCTGGACGCCCCCGTCACCGAGCTGGGACTGGACCCCGACGGGCACCTCCAGGCCCCGCCCGCGGCCGACCGCAACCTCGCGGGCTGGTACCGCGGCGGCGCCAGCCCCGGCCAGCGCGGCACCGCCATCCTGGCCGGGCACGTCGACAACAAGGCCGGACCGGCCGTCTTCTACCACCTGGGAGCACTCCACCGGGGCGACCGGATCGAGATCGCCCGCGCCGACGGCGCCACCGCCGTCTACCAGCTGTACGCCATCGAAGTGCACGACCGAAAGGACTTCCCGGACGACCGGGTCTACCGCCAGGCCGCCGACGCTCAGCTGCGGGTGATCACCTGCGGCGGCGCGTACAGCGAGGAACACGGCTACGAGGGAAACGTCGTCGCCTACGGATTCCTGGCCGACACCACACCGCCGGGCAAAGCCGCATGACCACGCTCACCCTCGCCAGCCGCTGGAACCCGATCGACTGGCCGCTCACCCACGGCCCCATCCCGCAAGCCGTCCTGCTGGCCGGCTGGGCCGCGCTGTTCGCGCTCGCCGTCGGCCGCGGCCGCAGCTGGTGGCGGGTCCGGCTGCCCGCCGCGCTGATCACCGCGGCGGCGCTCAGCCTGCTGCTGGAGGTCCTCGTCGACGGCTGGTGGCACCCCTTCCCGGAGGGCACCCCCCGGTACGTCACCTGGTGGATAGCCGTCGCCCTGCTGGGCTTCTGCCTGGCGGGGTACCGGATGCGCCGGCTGTCCTGGCCGCGCCGGGGCCTGGCGCTCGGCCTCAGCGGGCTGGTCCTGCTGATGGCCGCCTCCGAGGTGAACACCGGCTTCGGCCAGTTCCCCAACGGGCGGGTGATGCTCGCGCCGTGGCTGACACGGACCGAGGGCCTGGTCGCCGCCAAGGTGGCGCAGACCGTCTCCGCCCAGCCGCAGCAGGTGCTGGAGGAGGTCTGGCAGCCCCCGGCGAACCTGCCCGACAAGGGCACCGTCTCGGTGGTCCCGATCCCGGGCCTGCGGTCCGGCTTCAAGGCCCGGGACGCGTACGTCTACCTCCCGCCCGCCTACCAGGCCACCCCGCGGCCGCTGCTGCCCGTGGTCGTGATGCTCCCCGGCCAGCCCGGGCAGCCCGGGGACTGGGTGCTCTCCGGGCAGATCAACGCGGCGATGGACGCGTTCGCGGCCGAGCACCACGGCCTGGCGCCGATCGTCGTGATGCCCGACCAGCTCGGCTCGACCTGGGCCAACACGCTCTGCCTGGACTCGAAGATCGCCAAGGTGCAGACCTACCTCGCGGTGGACGTCCCCCGGTGGGTCCAGCAGAACCTCCAGGCCGCCACCGGCCCGAAGGCCTGGGCGATCGGCGGCGCCTCGATGGGCGGCACCTGCGCCCTCCAGCTCGGGGTCAACGCGCCCGACGTGTACGGCACCGTGCTGGACATGTCCGGGCAGGAGGAGCCCACCCTGGGCACCCGCGAGGAGACCGTCAAGGCAGCCTTCGGCGGCGACGGGAAGAAGTTCGAGGCGGTCGACCCCGCCCATGTGATGGCCCGCCGGAAGTTCCCGGACACCAGCATCGCGCTGGTCGTCGGCGAACACGACGGGGAGTTCAGACCGCAGATGGAGAAGGTCTACCAGCGCGCCCAGGAGGCCGGTATGAAGGCGAAGTTCGAGCTCATGCCGGGAGGTCACGGCTGGGTCGTCTTCCGCCCGGGCATCGTCCGGCAGATACCGTGGCTGGCCCAGCAGACCGGCCTGACCCGGTGATCGGGACGGCGGCGCGCATCGCCAGGGGGCGGGAGCGCGCGGAGGGGCGGGACGCGCAGGGCGCGCAGCCGCAGGACGCCCACCTGGCCCCGGTCACCCCGACACCGGAGGCCGGGCCGCAGCGGATCCGCCGGGCCGTACGGGTGCTCGGCGACCGGCTGCGCTCGGCGCCGCTGACCCTGGCGCTGCTGGCCGGGCTCTGGGCCCTCGGCGCGGCGACCGGCAGCCTGTCCGGCGGGCCGTCCGGGCGGCTGCTCGCCCGGGTCGGCGTCGGCCTGCCCACCCTCGGCGAGGGCCGCTGGTGGACGCCGGTCAGCTCGCTCCTCTTCTCCACGGGCATCGGCTCGTACGTCTTCACCAGCCTGCTGCTGCTCCTGGTCGGCCCGGCCGCCGAGCGCCGGTTCGGCCGGCTGCGCACCCTCGCGCTGCTGGTCGGCGGGCAGGTGGCCGGCACCCTGCTGGGCACCGGGCTGGTCGCCTTCGGCTCCTCGGCCGGGGAGCAGTGGACCGCCTCGGTGGCCGACCAGACCTCGGTCGGGCCCGCCGTCGGCCTGTTCGCCGTGGCCGGGGTGCTCGGCTACCGGCTCACCGTGCTCTGGCGCCGCCGGCTGCACCTGCTGGTGCTGCTCGTCCCGCTGGTCATGACCCTGTACGTGGGGCACCTGCAGAGCGTCCAGCGCTGCGCCGGCGCGCTGTTCGGCCTCGGCCTGGGCGCCCTGCTCAGCCGCGGCCGGCCGTACCTGCGCGCCCACCGCTCCTCGCACGGCGAGACCCGGGTACTGGTCGCGCTCTGCCTGGTCGCCGCCGCCTGCGGGCCCCTGATCGCCTCGCTGTACGACAACGCCAGCGGGCCGTTCAACACCTTCTCCGAGCTGTACCTCTCGCACCGGCTCAGCCCCGAGGAGGTGGCCGACTTCTGCGCCGCCTCGGCGCACGACTGCGCCCGGGCGCACGCCGTCGAGCGGATCTTCGACACCCCCGCCCGGCTGATGGCCGCGCTCTTCCCGGCCCTGCTGCTGGTGCTCGCCGAGGGGCTGCGCCGGGGCCTGCGGTTCGCCTGGCGGATCAGCGTCGTCACCGAGGTGCTCTGGGCCGCGCTGCTGGCCTGGCTGTACTTCGAGGCCGGGCCGGTCGACGGGGACGCGGTGCAGTACTTCGTCGAGGCGATGCTGCTGCCGCTGCTGACCACCGTCCTGCTGCTGGCCACCCGGCAGCGGTTCCGGCTGCGGCTGGCCGGCCGGGCGGTGCGCCGACTGGCCGCCGTGGTCGGCGGGGCCGCGCTGGTGGCGGCGGCCGCGTACGTGGGCCTCGGGCGGCTGGTGGCCGGGCAGTTCGAGCCGGGGGCGGGCGTGCGCGGGCTGGTGAACGGGCTGCCCGCCCAGTTCCTGCCGCCCGCGTACAACGACCTGCTGCCGGACTACCCGATAGCCGTCGGCCCGATGGCGCTGTTCCTGGAGACGTACTGCGGGCTTGCGTTCTGGGTGGTCGCGCTGCTCGCGCTGCTGTCGGCGTTCCGCCGTCCGGTGCTGCGCACCGACACGGCGGCGGCCGCCCGGGCCCGGGCGCTGCTCGCCGAGCACGGCGGCGGGACGCTGTCCTTCATCACCACCTGGGAGGGCAACCACTACTGGTTCGACGAGGGGGGCCGCGCGGCCGTCGCCTACCGGGTGGTCGGCACCGTGGCGCTGACCACCGGCGACCCGTTCGGCGCCCCGGAGGAGCGGGCCCGGGCGGTGGCCGGATTCGCCCGCTACTGCGACGCCCGCGGCTGGACGCCGTGCTTCTACAGCGTCTGCGCCGAGACCAGGGCGGCGGCCGCGCAGCTGGGCTGGCGCTCGGTGCAGGTCGCCGAGGACACCGTGGTGCCGCTGCCGGAGCTGGCCTTCACCGGCCGCAAGTGGCAGGACATCCGCACCGCCCTCAACAAGGCCGGCAAGCAGGGCATCACCGCGGAGTGGTGGACCTACCAGGAGGCGCCGCTCGCGCTGCGCGACCAGATCCGGGCCATCTCCGAGGAGTGGGTCTCCGAGAAGGGCCTGCCCGAGATGGGCTTCACGCTCGGCGGGCTGGAGGAGCTGGACGACCCGGACGTGCGGGTGCTGGTCGCGGTGGACCAGGACCGGGTGGTGCACGGGCTCACCAGCTGGATGCCGGTGTACGAGGACGGCGTGCCGGTCGGCTGGACGCTCGACTTCATGCGGCGGCGCTCGGACGGCTTCCGCGGCGTGAGCGAGTTCCTGATCGCCTCGGCCGCGCTCGGCTTCAAGGGCGAGGGCGCCCGCTTCCTCTCGCTGTCGGGGGCACCGCTGGCCCGCGCCCGGCAGGACGAGGAGCCCGCCGGTCTGCAGCGGATGCTGGACTGGATGGGCCGGGTGCTGGAGCCGGTGTACGGCTTCCGCTCGCTGCTGGCGTTCAAGGCGAAGTTCCAGCCGGAGTACCGTCCGATGTACATGGCGTACCCCGACCCGGCCGCGCTGCCCGGCATCACCAGGGCGATCGGCAAGGCCTATCTGCCGCACCTCACGGCGGCGCAGGGGGTCCGGCTGATGCGCAAGCTGTCCGGCTGAACCGGGTGATGCGCAAGGTGCCCGGCTGGACCGGGTGATGCGCAAGGTGTCCGGCTGAACGGCTGAACCACCCGCCCCGGAGGCGAGCGGGCGAACGGCCGTCAGCCGAGCAGCTGGGCGAGGGCGCGGTCGGCGTCCAGGTGCAGGTGCTCCTCGCCCTCCGGGACGAGCAGGCGGCTGCGCCACAGGAACCGGCGCAGGTCCCCGGTGTCGAACCGGAGCAGCGCGGTGCCCTCCGGGGCCCGCAGCTCGACCATGGTGCGCCGGTCGAGGGTGGGGCGGACGTGGACGTCGCCGACGCCGGCTGGCAGCTCCAGGCCGGCCGAGAGCAGCTGACGGGCGAACACCCAGACGATGTCCTCGCCGGCCCGCTCGTCCGCGGGCCCGTCCAGCGAGAACTCGGCCGGGAAGGCCATCCGGACCGCGTACGGGTCCTCCGGCAGGTACGACAGGACCACGCGCAGCCGGGCGGAACGCTGCGGGGAGAGGATCAGACGGGCCTGGACGGTCTCTTCGACGGCGGAGTACAAGGGGTGGGTCCCTTCGTTCGGCGCGGGCCGCCCGACGGCAGGTGGGGTTGGGGCGGCCTCACCCTGGTGAGAGTGCCGGGGACGGTGGGGATTACCCGGTTCCACGGGTGAATCGACGTGACCTGCGTCACATCGATTTCCGGCCGTCCGGGCCCGGCGCGGAGCCCGTCCTGGAGGTCCGAGCGACGCCGGGCCGGTAGGCTGGGCGGGTTGTCCGATCGCCGCCCGACCGCGGGACGGGGCCGCAAAACCGCCTCTGACCTGCGATGATCCCCCCTCGGAGACCGTGAGTACTGCCGCCGCCTCCTCGATGCCGCTGTTCTCCGACGCACCGGAGCAGCAGGAGCCCGCCCGGGTCGTCGGCCATGCCGCGCCCGCCGCCTCGCACCACCTCTCCCCGGCCTTCCCCGGTCGTGCCCCCTGGGGCACCGCGGGCAAGCTGCGGGCCTGGCAGCAGGGTGCGCTGGACAAGTACATCGAGACCCAGCCGCGGGACTTCCTCGCGGTCGCCACCCCGGGCGCCGGCAAGACCACCTTCGCCCTCACCCTGGCCTCGTACCTGCTGCACAACCACCTGGTGCAGCAGGTGACCGTCGTCGCCCCGACCGAGCACCTGAAGAAGCAGTGGGCCGAGGCCGCCGCGCGGATAGGCATCCGGCTGGACCCGGCGTACTCCTCCGGCCCGCTCTCCCGGGACTACCACGGCATCGTGGTCACCTACGCGGGCGTCGGGGTCAACCCGATGCTGCACCGGAACCGGACCGAGGCCCGCAAGACCCTCGTGATCATGGACGAGATCCACCACGCCGGTGACTCCAAGTCCTGGGGCGAGGCCTGCTTCGAGGCCTTCGAGCCGGCCACCCGCCGACTGGCGCTGACCGGGACGCCGTTCCGCTCGGACACCAACCCGATCCCCTTCGTGGCCTACGACGCGGGCAGCGACGGCATCCGCAAGTCCATCGCCGACTACACCTACGGCTACGGGCACGCGCTCGCCGACCACGTCGTCCGCCCGGTGATCTTCCTCAGCTACAGCGGCAACATGCGCTGGCGCACCAAGTCCGGGGACGAGCTGGAGGCCCGGCTCGGCGAGCCGATGACCAAGGACCTGATCGCCCAGGCCTGGCGCACCGCGCTGTCCCCGCAGGGCGAGTGGATCCCCTCCGTCCTCCAGGCCGCCGACCGCCGGCTCACCGAGGTCCGCAAGGCGATCCCGGACGCCGGCGGACTGGTGATCGCCACCGACCAGAACGTGGCCCGCGCCTACGCCAAGATGCTGCGCGAGATCAGCGGCGAGAAGGTCACCCTGGTGCTCTCCGACGAGGCCGAGGCCTCGCAGCGGATCTCCGACTTCGCGGCGGGCACCTCGCGCTGGATGGTCGCGGTCCGCATGGTGTCCGAGGGCGTCGACGTGCCCCGGCTGTGCGTCGGGGTGTACGCCACCTCGATCTCCACCCCGCTGTTCTTCGCCCAGGCCGTCGGCCGCTTCGTGCGCGCCCGCAAGCGCGGCGAGACCGCCTCGGTGTTCCTGCCGACCATCCCGATGCTGCTGGGCTTCGCCAACGAGATGGAGCTCCAGCGCGACCACGTGCTGGACCGGCCGAAGAAGGAGGGCGACGGCCTCTTCGACGAGGAGGACCGGCTGCTCGCCGAGGCCGAGCGCGCCAACGACGGGCCGGACGGCGCGGGCGGCGAGGAGTTCTCCTACGAGGCGCTGGGCTCCGAGGCGGTCTTCGACCGGGTGCTGTACAACGCCATGGAGTTCGGCATGCAGGCCCACCCGGGGAGCGAGGAGGAGGAGGACTACCTCGGCATCCCGGGCCTGCTGGAGCCGGACCAGGTGCAGATGCTGCTGCAGAAGCGCCAGCACCGGCAGATCCAGCGCAGCAAGACCAAGCCCGCCGAGGAGGCCGACCTGCTGGAGCTCCCGGCCGAGCAGCGGCCGGTGGTCACCCACCAGGAGCTGCGCGAGCTGCGCAAGGAGCTGAACGCGCTGGTCGCCGCCTGGCACCACCGCACCAACCAGCCGCACGGCACCGTCCACAACGAACTGCGCCGCCAGTGCGGCGGGCCGCTGACCGCGCAGGCCACCGCCAACCAGTTGAAGGCGCGGATCGCCAAGATTCGGGAGTGGGCGAAGTAACGGTCCGGCAGGCGATCCGGGCCGCCAGGGCGGTCCTGGGCCCGGACCGCCGCCCCCCGGGGTGTCCGGACATCGGACCGGGGTCGAACTGGCGCCCTGGTCGGGCCGGTGGATCGGCATGATTTGTCCGGAATTCCCAGCGGCGGTGATGCCGATCACGACCGAATTTTGGACAACCACTTCCGCCGCGGGAATTACTTCACTACCTTTCCCCCACGCTCTTCCGCCGGGCAACCCCCGCGGGACGGGCTCCGCAGGACCGTGCGGTCGTCAGGGACGACGCCGCACGGCCCGAGCGCGGCCACCCCCACCTGCGCGCGACACCGACCTTCTGGCCCGGCGCCGCACGCCCCGCGAGCGCCGCGGAAAGGACTGCCCGTCGTGACAGCAGAGACCTCCCAGACCTTGGACCGCGGCGTCCGCGTCCTCAAGCTCCTCGCCGACTCCGAGCGCGGGCTCACCGTCACCGAGCTGGCCGCCCGGCTGGCCGTCAACCGCACCGTGGTCTACCGGCTCCTCGCCACCCTGGAGCAGCACGGCCTGGTCCGCCGCGACATCGGCGGCCGGGCCCGGGTCGGCCTCGGCGTGCTGCGGCTGGCCCACCGGGTGCACCCGCTGCTGCGCGAGGCCGCACTGCCCGCCCTGCGCAGCCTCGCCGAGGACCTCGGCGCCACCGCCCACCTGACCCTGGTGGACGGCAACGAGGCCCTGGCCGTCGCCGTCGTCGAGCCCAGCTGGACCGACTTCCACGTCGCCTACCGCACCGGCCTGCGCCACCCGCTCGGCGAGAGCGCGGCCGGCCGGGCGATCCTGGAGGCCCGCACCTTCCCCAGCCAGCGCCGGCCCGAACAGGGCTTCGTCATCACCCGTGCGGAGGAGCAGTCCGGGGCCAGCGGGGCCGCCGCCGCGCTGCTCGGGCTGAGCGGCATCGAGGGCAGCGTCGGCGTGGTGATGCTCAACGGGCTGGTGCCCGAACGGGTCGGCCCCCGGGTGGTGGAGGCGGCCACCGAGGTGGCCGACGCCCTGCGGTAGCGCTCGCGCGGGGTGTCGGGTGTGTTTGGATTCCCCTTGTGTCCGACACCAAGCTGCCCAAGGCCCTTTCGTCCCCGCGGACCCGCGCGCTCGCGCTCTGCGGGGTGCTGGTCGCCGCGCTGTTCGGCGTGGCGGCCTTCGTCCCGCTGCCGTACACCGTCACCTGGCCGGGCCTGACCGCGGACACCCTGGGCACCTACCAGGGCCGGCCGGTGCTCACCATCACCGGGGCGCCGCTGCGCAGCACCGACGGCGAGCTGCGGATGGTCACCATCTCGGCCACCAACCCGGGGCAGCGGACCACGTTCTGGCGGGGGCTGCGGGCCTGGTTCGACCAGGACGAGGCCGTCCGGCCGACCGAGACGGTGTACCCGCAGAGCGACCCCGCCAAGGCGGAGCAGGTGACCGCCCAGCAGATGGCCGAGTCCCAGGACAGCGCCACCGCGGCCGCGCTGGGCTACCTCCACCTCTCGCCGGCCCAGGTGAAGGTCAAGGTCGACCTGGGCGACGTGGGCGGCCCCAGCGCCGGACAGATGCTGGCGCTGGGCATCGTCGACAAGCTCGCCGGTGACGGCAAGGGCGGCGACCTCACCGGTGGGCTCAGGATCGCGGGCACCGGCACCATCGCCGACGACGGCACCGTCGGCCCGGTCGGCGGCGTCCCGTTGAAGACCCAGGCGGCGGCCCGGGACGGCGCTACGGTGTTCCTGCTGCCCAAGGAGGAGTGCACGGACGCCAAGGTGAACACCCCCAAGACGCTGCGGCTGGTGCCGGTGGGCACGCTCGCCGAGTCGGTGCAGGCGCTGGAGGCGTTGAAGAGCGGCGGCAGCGTTCCCAGCTGCTGAGCGTTCCCGGCCGCTGACCGGGCCCAGCTGTTGGGCGCTTTCGGCTGCTGGGCGGGCCCAAGTGCTGACCGGGCCCAAGCGCTGGGCGTTCCCGGCTGCTGGGCGGGCCTCGGTCTACTCGGCGGCCGCCTGGTCCACCAGGGGCAGGATCCGGTACGGCACCGGGTTCTCCAGCACGATCGCGGTGGAGGAGCGGACGATCCCGTCGAAGCCCACCACCCGGTCGATCACCCGCTGGAGGTCCGCGTTGGAGCGGGCCACGATCCGCACCAGCATGTCGCCGATCCCGGTGATCGTGTGCAGCTCCAGCACCTCCGGCACCCGCGCCAGGTGCGCCCGCACGTCCGCGCCCTGGCCCTGGGAGATCTCCAGGGTGGCGAAGGCCGTCACCGGGTAGCCGATCGCGGCCGGGTCCACCTCCGGGCCGAACCCGCTGATCACCCCCTTGGCCTGCAGCCGGTCCAGCCGGGCCTGCACGGTGCCCCGGGCGACCTGGAGCCGGCGCGAGCACTCCAGCACGCCGATCCGGGGCTCCTCGGCGAGCAGCCGGATCAGCCGGCCGTCCAGGGCGTCGATGGTGTCGTTGCCGCCGCCACCACCGGTCGGGGTCGCGGGGCCCTGGGGGGTGGACGGGTCGGGGTCGGGGGAGCCCGGGGCGCTCGGGGAGTGGGCGGGGGGCATCGCGGCTCGGTCCTCCGGTGGGCATTCTGTACAGCGGTGCCGCCGATTCTCCCGCTCCGGGGCGCAGCTTGACCAGGAGGAAACGGATCAGTTGCGCGTAGGTCGGCCCGGCGCCACCCTCCAGCCACGATCCCGTGCTCCGGGCCCCACCCCGGGCGCCGGGTGGTCCGTACGCCTACCGGGAGGGCCGTCATGACCGACACCGCCGCCGAATCCGTCCTGCTCGCCGCGGGCCCGGCCGGGGGAGCGGAGGACCCCGGCCCGCTGCCGCCCGGCCGCGCCGACGCGGTGGTGTTCGTGGTCGGCGACGCCGAGCGGGCGGCCCGCCGCTACCAGGCGGCGCTCGGGCTGCGCTGTACGGCGTACGCCGGGCCGGGGACCGGCGACCCGGAGGCGGTCTCCTACGTGCTGGCCGGGCCCGGGACGCGGATCGTGCTCACCTCGCCCGTGCAGGCGATCGGCCCGCGCGGCCGGGAGCTGGCGGCACACCTGGAGCGCTACGGGGACGGGGTGCTGGACCTCGCGGTCGGCGTGCCGGACGTCCCCTACGCGTACGACTACGCCGTGGACCGGGGCGCGCTGTCGCTGGCCGAACCGTACGAGGTGCGGGACCGGTACGGCTCGGTGGTGCTGGCCACCATCGCGGTGCCGGGCGGCTCCCGGCACACCTTGGTCGACCGCTCGGGGTACGTGGGGCCGTACCTGCCGGGGTACCAGGCCTTCGCGGGGTGGTGACCGGGGCGGTCGCCGGGGCCGGAGGGGTGGCGGGTGTGGCGGCGGGTGTGGCAGGTGTGGCGGCGGGCGCGGCGGTGGGTGTGGCGGCGGGTCAGCGGACCGCCGTCTCCACGACCGGCGGGTGGCCGTTCCAGTAGACGAAGACCGAGTTGGCCTGGTTGTCCTTGGTGAAGTCCACCCGCATCCACTGGTCGCCGTTCCAGACCTGCATCTGCCAGCCCGGGTCCGGGGTGGCGGAGACCAGCGAGGCCCGGTCGGCGCGGATGTCCAGGGCGACCCGGCCGCCGGGGACCGGGTAGCTCTTCACCGTCGGTGTCGGGGTGCTGGCGGCGGGCACGGGCTTCCTGGTCGGCGGGGCGGCCGCGGTGGTGACCGGGGCGTGCGCGGCGGTGGCGGCCGTGCTCGCGGTCGGGGAGGCCGGCGGGGAGGCGGGCGAGGACGCTGCGTCCTCGGCCGGCGTCCGGCCGGGGGTGGCGCTCGCTCCGTACGGTGTGCTCCCGGCCTTCGGGGAGGGCAGCGGCAGTGCGGTGGGCCGCTCGGACGCGGCTCCGCCGAGCACGGCGTGCACGCCGAGCCAGGACAGCGCCACCGCCGCCCCGGTGGCCGCCGCCCAGGCGCAGAGCTGTACCAGTCCGTTCCGCATCGTCCGCACATCCTGCCGTACTTCCGGGCAGGTGGTGACGGGTACCCCCGGTGTTCGGCAGGGGAGTTGCACACTGTACGGAGGCCGTGCGGAGCCGCCCCCGAGGTACAGACCACTGCCTGCCGATGGCGTACCGTGCAGGGCCATGGCAACAGTGCTCGTGGTCGAGGACGACCCCTTCGTACGTTCCGCGCTCATCCGCCACCTGACCGACACCGGTCACGCGGTCCGCAGTGTGGGCACGGCCCTGGAGGCGCTGCGGGAGGTCGCCCAGGTCGGCTGCGACCTGGTGATCCTGGACCTGGGCCTGCCCGACCTGGACGGCAGCGAGGCGCTCAAGATGATCCGGGGACTGACCAACGTCCCGGTGATCATCTCGACCGCGCGGGACGACGAGGCCGAGATCGTCCGACTGCTCAACGACGGTGCCGACGACTACCTGGTGAAACCTTTCTCCGGGGAACACCTGAGTGCCCGGATGGCCGCCGTGCTGCGCCGGCTCGGCGGCGGCGCCGCCCCCGTCGCCCAGGTGCTGCGGGTCGGCGGACTGGCCATCGACCTCCAGCGGCGCGAGGCCGTCCTGGACGGGCGGCTGCTCGACCTGACCCGGCGCGAGTTCGACCTGCTGGCCTTCCTGGCCGCCCGGCCCGGGGTGGTCGTGCCGCGCAAGGAGATCCTCGCCGAGGTCTGGCAGCAGACCTACGGCGGCGACCAGACCATCGACGTCCACCTCTCCTGGCTGCGCCGCAAGCTCGGCGAGACCGCCTCCAACCCCCGCTACCTGCACACCGTCCGGGGCGTCGGGGTCCGGCTGGAGGCGGTCGCGGGCACTGCCGGTGCTGAGGGCGCTGCGGGCAACGCCGGTGCTGGGGGCGCCGCCGGTGCTGGGGGCACGGCGGACCCGGCGGGCACCGCGGACCCGGCGGACCCGGCGGGCACTGCGGAGCACCGGACATGAAGCGGTTCACCCACTCGCTGCGCTGGGCCCTGATCAAGGCCGCCGTGGCCGGGACCACCATGGTCGCGCTGGCCTTCCTCATCCCGCTCGGCCTGATGGTCCAACAGACCGCCCGGGACCGGGCGTTCACGGCAGCCGAGCGGCAGGCCGCGGCGCTCGGGCCGGCCCTGGCGATCACCACCGACCAGGACGCCATCAACCGCGCGCTGGCCAGCACCGATGCGGGGGGCCAGGGCCGGATGGCGGTGCACCTGCCGGTGCCCGCGGGGGAGTCCTGGGCCCCGGGCGGGGCTGGGGCGGCTGCGGGGGCCGGTGGGGCCGGGGTGGCTGTGGGGTCCGGTGGAGCCGGGGCGCCTGCGGGGTCCGGCGGGGCCCGGGAGCCCGCGGGGTCCGGTGGGGCCGGGGTGTCCGGTGGGCCCGACGGGCCGACCATCGGGGAGGGGCGCGCCGCCGCGGCGGACGTGGCCACGGCCGGTGGCCAGGGCCGGGCCTTCACCGTCGCGGTGCCCGGCGGCTACGCGCTGCTCCAGCCGGTCGCGGTGGACACCGGGCGGACCGCCGTGGTCGAGGTGTTCGTCGCCGAGAGCGACCTCACCCGGGGCGTCTCCACCGCCTGGCTGGTGCTCTCCGCCGTCGCGCTCGGCCTGGTCGCCCTGTCGGTGCTGGTCGCCGACCGGATGGGCGGCCGGTTCGTGGCCTCCGCCCGCCGACTCGCCGCCGCCGCCCGCTCGTTGGGCGCCGGGGACCTCGCGGTGCGCGTCCCGGTGGCGGGCAAGCAGGTCGACGGCAGCCCGGAGGAACTCCGCGAGGCCGCCCACGCGTTCAACGCCATGGCCGACCGCGTCGTCCAACTCCTGGCAGCCGAGCGCGAGTTGGCCGCCGACCTGTCGCACCGGCTGCGCACCCCGCTGACCGTGCTGCGGCTCAACGCCGCCTCCCTCGGCGACGGCGACGCGGCCGACGCCACCCGGCACGCGGTGGCCCAACTGGAGCGCGAGGTCGACCAGATCATCCGCTCCGCCCGCCGCGCCCCCGAGGACGCGCCCGCCGTCGCGGTCGGCTGCGACGCCGCCGAGGTGATCCGCGAACGGGTCGGCTTCTGGTCCGCGCTGGCCGAGGACGAGGGCCGTCGCTGGCAACTGGCCGGTGCCGAACGCGCCGCACCCGTCCCCGTCCAGCGCGGCGACCTGGCCGCCGCGGTCGACGCCCTGCTCGGCAACGTCTTCCGGCACACCGCCGTCGGCACCGCCTTCTCGGTGGACGTGCTGGCCACCGACTCCTCGGTGATCGTGCTGGTCGGCGACGCCGGGCCCGGCTACAGCGACCCGGCCGCCGCCCTCAAGCGCGGCGAGGGCCACGGCGGCGAGGGCTCCACCGGCCTCGGGCTGGACATCGTGCGCAAGCTCGCCGAGTCCACCGGCGGGGACCTGGCACTCGGCCGCTCCGCCGTGCTCGGCGGCGCGGAGACCAGGCTGCGGCTGCGCACCCGCCCGACGGAGGCCCCGACCACCCGGGCCGGCCGGCGGCGGACCCGGGGCGCGCTGTTCCCGAAGTGACGGTGGGTGGGGCGGGAGGGTCGTCGTACGGGCTGCGCCCTGTGGTCCGCCGCTCGGCCGGCCTCTTCCTGGGGCGGGTCTCTTCCTTGGGCGGGCCTCTTCCTTAACTGCGGCCTAAGGGAGCTTCACCCCTCGCTCAGCCCACGGCTTCCGGCCTCCGGGCGCGGCTAGCGTCGGTCGCGCCGGTCACCCGACCGAGCCGGGCCGGCCGCCCGGGACGTCCCCGCGCACCCGTGCGCGGCCCGTCCGGACGGCGGCCGACCGCAGGCATCGACGAACGGTGCCGACCGCAGGCACCGGCGAACGGTGCCGACCGCAGGCACCGGCGAACGGTGCCGACCGCAGGCACCCGCGGAGGTAACGCGCATGACCACCCGACCCACCCGCCGTTCCGGCCGCCGCAGGCGAAGCCGTAAGGGGACGATCATCGGGGCCTCGGCGGTCGCCGCCGTCCTGGTCGCGGGCGGGACCGTGGTGCTCGCCTCCTCGGCCAGCGCCGCCCCGCTCGGCGCCGTGTTCAGCCGGACCAGCAGCTGGGACGCCGGCTACACCGGCCAGTACCTGGTCACCAACCCGGCCGCCGACCCGATCGAGGACTGGACGCTCAGCTTCGACCTGCCGGCCGGCGCGAAGATCGACTCGCTCTGGAACGCCACCTTCACCGCCGCCGGGCAGCACGTCACCGTGCGGCCGGAGGCCTGGAGCAGGCGGCTGGACCCGGGGAAGAGCGTGGTGGTCGGCTTCGTCGCCCAGGGCGCCGGCGCGGCGCAGGCCGAGCCCGGGAACTGCCTGATCGACAACGCCTCCTGCAAGGCCGGCGAGGGCCCCGCGCCCACCCCCTCCGGGCGTCCGACCACCACCCCCACGCCCTCGCCCACCCCCACGCCCTCGCCCACCGGCCCGGCCTCGCCCACCGCGACCGCCTCGGCCCCGGCCACCGCCACCGGGAAGCCGAGCCCGACCGCCACCGCGAAGCCGACCCCGACCGCGACCCCGACCGCCACCCCCACGGCGACCGGTGTGCCGGTACCCCCGGCCGGCGCCGGGGGCGGCTTCGCCCCGTACGTCGACACCTCGCTCTACCCGCCCTACGACCTGGTCGCCACCGCCAAGGCCACCGGGGTGAAGCGGTTCAACCTCGCCTTCGTGGTCTCCGGCGGCGGCTGCGTACCCAAGTGGGGCGGGGTCAGCGACCTGTCCGCCGACGCGGTGGCCGCCCAGATCGGGGCCCTGCGCGCGATCGGCGGGGACGTCCGGGTCTCCTTCGGCGGCGCCAACGGCAGCGAGCTGGCCCTCGCCTGCGGCTCCACCGCCGACCTGGCCGCCGCGTACCGCACGGTGGTCGACGCGTACGGCGTGACCCGGCTCGACTTCGACGTGGAGGGTGGCGCGATCGCCGACACCGCCGCCAACACCCGGCGGGCCCAGGCCGTCGCCCAGCTCCAGCGCGAGGCCGCCGCGAAGGGCAGGCCGCTCGACGTCTCCTTCACCCTGCCCGCACTGCCCTCCGGCCTGACCCAGGACGGCGTCGACCTGGTCGCCGGGGCCAAGGCCGCCGGTGTCGCGGTCGGTGCCGTCAACATCATGGCCATGGACTTCGGCGACGGCGTGGCCCCCGACCCGCAGGGGCGGATGGGCACGTACGCGATCGCCGCGGCCACCGCCACCCAGGCCCAGGTCAAGGGCGTGCTGGGGCTCGACGACGCGGCCGCCTGGCGCAAGGTCGCGGTCACCCCGATGATCGGCGTCAACGACGTCGCCAGCGAGGTCTTCACGGTGGCCGACGCCGAGCAGCTGGCCGACTTCGCGGCCGGCAAGCACCTCGCCTGGCTGGCCATGTGGTCCGGCACCCGGGACAAGGCCTGCGCCGGCGGCGCCAAGGCCTCCGCGGACGCCAGTTGCAGCAGCATCGTCCAGCAGCCGCTGGACTTCACCCGGGCCCTCGGCCGCTACACCGGCTGAGGCCCCCAGCCCGGGTCCGGCCCCCAGCTCGGGTCCGGCCCCAGCCCGGGTCCGGCCCCCTGAGTCGCCCCGGACGCCCGTGCTCAGCCCGCAGCCGAGCACGGTCGGCCGGGGCCCTTTCGTCACTGTGAGTAGTTGATCGCGCCCAGGACGGGATGGGTCGCATCCGGTATCGTCGCTGGTTGGCCGAGCGGTGGACGGAGTGGACAGTGACAGCGGTGCAAGACGAGCGCAGCCCGGTGCGGACGGTACCCGCCCCGTCGCCCGTTCCCCTGTCCGACCGGCTGCGCGTCGCGCTCGGTGCCCCCGTGCGCGCACTGCGTGAGGCCCCCCGCCGCCCGATGCTGATCGCCTCGTCCGTGGCACTGCTGTCGCTGGTCGTGTACGCAGTGGTCCGCCACTTCGTCCACACCTCGATGGTCGACATGATCGTCTACCGGGCCGAGGGCGCCGCCGTCGCCAACGGCACCGACCTCTACGCGCTGCGCGTCACCGAGTGGAACCTCCCCGCGACGTACCCCCCGTTCGCGGCCATGCTGTTCGTCCCGACCACCTGGCTGCCGATCCCCGTCCTCCGCGTGGTGATCACTCTCGGCAACCTCGGGCTGCTCGCGCTGATGGCCCACCTGTCCTTCAAGCTGGTCGGCTGGCCGCGCCGCGAACTCCGGCCGATCGGCGTGGTCCTGATCACCGGCCTCGGCGTCTGGCTCGAACCCGTCTTCACCACGCTCCGGTACGGCCAGATCAACCTCGCGCTCGGCTGCCTGATCCTCTGGGACCTCACCCGGTCCGACGCCCACCGCAGCAAGGGCATCGCGATCGGCATCGCCGCCGGCATCAAGCTCACTCCCGGCCTGTTCGCCGTCTACCTGCTGGTCACCGGCCGGGTCCGGGCCGCCTTCACCGCCGCCCTCACCTTCCTCGGCACCTTCCTGATCGGCGCGCTCTTCCTCCCCGACGCCACCTGGGGCTTCTGGACCAAGTACCTCTACGACTCCTCCCGGGTGGGCAAGACCGAGATCGTCGACAACCAGTCGCTGCGCGGGGCCTTCGCCCGCCTGCTGCACAGCGCCGACCCCGGCTTCCTCGCCACCCTCGGGGCGGGCCTGGCCGCGGTGGTCGGCCTCGCCGTCGCCGCCTGGGCCGTCCGCAGCGGCCGCTGGCTGCCCCGGGCCGAGGCCTGGGGCTTCTGCGTCACCGCCGTGACGGCCGTGCTGATCTCGCCGATCAGCTGGACCCACCACTGGGTCTGGTGCGTGCCGGTGCTCGTCCTGCTCGCCGCCGAGGCCTCCGTCGAGCGCGCCCGCCCGGCCGGCGTCCGCCGACTGCGCTGGCGGGCCGCGTTCTGGGCCACCCTGCTGGCCTTCCTGTCCTTCGCGATGTGGGCCGCCAAGCCGGTCGGCGCGGCCGTGCTCCACATGTCACCGCTGAACCAGCTGCCGACCTCGATCTATCCGTGGGTCGGCCTCTGCTTCCTGCTCGCCGCCGCCATCCGGATAAGGGCACGGCGGCGCTCCGCCGGCGCCCCGCTGGTCCGGCTGCCCGGACAGCGCGACGGCGGCGGCCCGGACGCCACCCGCGGTCGTCAGCAGGCCCCCGCGGCCCGCTGAGCCGACGGGGGCGCCGTCGCTGCTGTGCCGGTGCTGCTGGACGGCCCAGTGCACGCTGCGGCGCACGACCCGTACGCCTCGCCCGTCCCGTACCTCCCGCACGCCTACGCGAGCAGCTCGGCGAGCGAGCCGTCCATGTCGAGGGCGGCCAGCTCACTGCCCGGCGGCACCAGCCGGTGCGCCCGCTCCAGCCAGGCCGCGACGACCGGCAGCGGCGCCTCCAGCAGCGCGTCCCCGGCCGGGGAGCTCAGCGCCATGCACAGCACGCTGCGCCGGCCCGAACGGGTCGGCCAGATCCGCACGTCGCCCTGGCCGCACGGGCGGAAGGTGCCCTCGACCAGCAGCTCGCGGGCGAACACCCAGGTCACCGGGGAGCCGGTGTCCAGGTGGAAGGTGATGTACACGGCGTACGGGTCGTGGCTGCCGTAGGTCAGCCGGGCCAGGACGGGGACGCTGTGCTCCGGGGAGAGCACCAGGTTCAGCTCCAGCTCGTGCTCCACGACGCTGACGGGGCGGTCCATGATCGTCTTCCTCTCTGCCTTCGGTTCGTGCCCGGTTCCGGGCCCTGTGACCTTTGAGAGGGCGGTTCGCGCCGGGTCTTACACGCGTTTCCGGGATTTCTTCGGGAAGTTTTGGGGGGCGGGGCGGTGGGGCCGCTGGGCGTGCGGGCGGGGGTGTGGCGGGTGGGGCGGGCTCGCGCCCCGGGTGGGCCCTTACCCCGGGCGGGCCTCCACTGTCCGGGGAATCGTCGGTTTTCCCTCGGGGCTCCGGCGAGGTACTACCCTTTGTGACTGTCCGGCGACTGTCCGCCTTCGGGGGTGCCCCCACGCCCCGAGCGCCCCGTACGCCCCCGGGCGTACGCGGGCGTGTGCGGGCGGCGGCGTGGCCCTGTGCTCGGACCTACCCGGTTCCGACCACGTTCCGATCTTTGGATCTGCCGACTTTGGATCTGCCGAGGCCCGCCCCTCAACGGCCCTCGTCAAGGCCCGACAGGAGAGAAGACCCCCATGGCGGACCGCCCCTTCGCCGCCGACGGCGACCCGGCCGTCGCACCCGAGCCCGGCTACTACCCCGACCCGTCCATCCCCGGGTTCGTCCGTTACTGGGGCGGCTCGGCCTGGGTGCCGGGCACCAGCCGGCCCGCCCCCGTCGAGGGCGAGGTGCTGCAGCCGCCCCGGTACGCCACCCGGCGGCCCGGCCCCGCCCCCGGCCCTGGCACCGCGGCCGCGCGGGCGGTGCCGCCGCCGGTGGTGCCGGTGCCGCTGGCGCGGTCGGAGTCGCCGGTGCCGGTGGTCGTGCCGGTGCCGGCGTCCGTGCCTGTGCCTGTGCCGGTGTCGCCCGCGCGGGAGGCTCAGGGGGCGGGGGACACCGGGCCGGTGTACCTCGACCAGACCACGGGCGGGGCGTCCTTCGTGGTCGGGCCGCGGGTCGCCGAGGTGATCGGCGGGCCGGTGTTCCGGACCGTCGAGCCCGCGTCGGAGGAGGGTCCCGGGGTGGGCGGGGCCGCCGAGGCCGCTGCCGCCGCTGCTGCCGGTGCCTCGGGTTGGCAGGCCGATCCGCGTGCGCAGCGGGGCCTGATGGAGACCGGTGGGGCGCCACGTTGGGTGTCCTGGGGGGTGCTTCCGGGGGCGCTCGAGGAGGAAGAGGGGCGCGCGGAGGGGGAGCGCGCTGCGGTTGCCGTGGAAGCGGCGGTGGCCGTCGCGCCCGCCGTGACGGGCCCGGTCCGCGAGGTGACGGCGCCGACCGCCGAGGTGGCGGTCGAGGGGGTGGCCCAGGTGACGGCCGAGGTGGCCGCCGAGCCCGGGGTGGCGCCGGTTCGTACGGCGGCGTCCGCGGTGCCGGTGCCGGTGCCGGTGCCGGTGCCGGCTCCCGCCCCGGTGCCCGTGCCTGTCCCCGCTGCTGTCCCTGCCGCCGCCGCGTTGCCGGTGACGCGGCCGGCCCGGGAGTCCGCCGTCCGCCGCCGGTCGGCACCCCCGGCACCACCGGTGCCCGCCGGGCTGGGTCGGCGGCTGGTGGCCCGGGTGGTGGACACCGCGGTGCTGCTGGTGGTCGCCGTCGCGGCCGGGATCCCGCTCGGCAGCTCGGTCTCCGACCACCTCCAGCAGAAGGTCGACCAGGCCAGGATGGCCAGCTCCCTCGCCCGCCGCCACGTGCAGGTCTGGCTGGTCGACGACGTGGTGCTGGGCAAGCTCGCCGCCCTGGTCGGAATCCTGGTGTTCGTCAGCCTCGTCTACGAGGTGCTGCCGATCGCCCGGACCGGCCAGACCTTCGGCAAGCGGCTGGCCCGGATCCGGGTCGTGGACGCCGGCGCCTCCGGTGGACGGACCAGACCGAGCCTCGGCCGCTCGCTGCTGCGGTGGCTCGTCCGCCAGCTCGGCACGGTGCTGCTGCTCGGCCTGGTCTGGCCGGTGTTCGACCGCCCGGCCCGGCGTGGCTGGCAGGACCGGGCGGCCCGGACCCGGGTGGTCCGCAGCTGAGGCGGCCGTTGCGGTCCCGGGCCCACCCGCTGGTCCCCTCCGGTCCACCCTCCGGTCCACTCTCGGGTGCGCGGCAGCAAAACGGACAAAATGTCCCAAAAGCCGAGAATCTGCGATGTTCTACTCGGGGGATGAGCACCCACGACCCCTCAGGCCCCCAGCCGGAGGGGGGCGGTCAGCCCTCCTTCGACAAGCAGCCCCCCACCCCGGGCGGCGGCACGCCGGACGGCGAACCGCCACGCCCCGCCCCGTCCGGTGCCCCCGGGGAGGGCCCCGGCGCCTACCAGGGCAGCTACGGCGGGCCGACCCCCGGTCAGAACCCCTACGGCGGGCAGCCCTACGACCAGCCCCCGTCCGGCCACGGCCCCGACTCCGCCCCGTACGGCACCCCCAGCGGCGGACCCGTCCCCGGGATGCCGCCGATCGGCACCTGGCCCAAGCGGATCATCGCCCGCCTCATCGACTACGTCCTGATGCAGGCCATCGGCGTCCTCGTCATCGGCCCCTTCGTCGACCTCAGCACCCGCGAGGGCACCACCGAGGCCTTCTGGCTCGGCTGCGCCGTCTACCTCGTCTACGAGGCGCTGATGCTCAGCCGGGACGGCCAGACCCTCGGCAAGAAGGCCGTGAAGATCCGCGTCGCCATGCTGATCGACGGCAACTCGCCGACCCAGTCCGCCGCGTGGACCCGGGCCGCCGTCTTCATCCTCCCGGCGGTGCTCTGCTGCGCCGCCCTGTGGTGGGTCATCGACGGCCTGTTCGGCGTCGTCGACAAGCCCTACCGGCAGTGCCTCCACGACAAGGCCGCGAAGACCGTGGTGGTCACCACCGAGATCTGACCGCGAAAGCGGGAGGACGGCGCCCGGCGGCGGATCAGCGCTGCCGGGCGTACTCGCGCCCGGCGGCGGCCGCGGAGGCCCCGGACCGGTCGCCGACCGCGGCCGAACGGGCGGACACCGACATCGAGAGCACCGTCACCACGGTGCCGAGCGCCAGCGCGAACCCCACCAGCACCGCGACCTCCAGGACGCCCGCGGCGCCCGAAACGGCCAGCAGCGCCACTGTGGTGGCGACGACGGTGAACGAGCCGAGGCAGAGCTGGGCAGCGGACGGACGTGGCATGGCGGGGGTCCTTCGCACGTCGGGGGAAACGGGCGGGAATGATGCCGGTGCCAGAAGTCGTACCCGGCAAGGGAGTTCAGCACGACCAGGCTAGCCCGCGAGGTCGGGGGCACAGGGGGCGCACGGGCTCACCCCGGGGTCGTCCGCACCCCTCGGTACGGTGGGACCCGTCCGACACCACGCAGACCCGGGGGAACCGACCGTGCCCATCCCCGCCGACTGGCCCACCACCGAGGCCCAGGCGCTCGCCGAACAGGAACGACTGCGGCCGCTCGTCCGGGCCCAGGACCACGGCACCCCCGGCCGGCTCATCGCCGGAGTCGACGTCGCCTACGACGACGACCACGACCTCGTCGCCGCCGCGGCCGTCCTCCTCGACCGGGACACCCTGGACGTCGTCGAGGAAGCCACCGCCGTCGGCCGGATCGCCTTCCCCTACGTCCCCGGACTGCTCGCCTTCCGCGAACTCCCCGCCGTCCTCGACGCGCTGGCCGCCCTCACCCGCACCCCCGACACCGTCGTCTGCGACGGCTACGGCCTCGCCCACCCCCGCCGCCTCGGCCTCGCCAGCCACCTCGGCGTCCTCACCGGACTGCGCACCCTCGGCGTCGCCAAGACCCCCTTCACCTTCGACCACCACGACCCCGAGGCGGCCCGCGGCTCCTGGACCCCGCTCACCGACCCCGCCACCGGCGAAGAGGTCGGCCGCGCGGTGCGCACCCAGCCCGGCGTCAAACCCGTCTACGTCTCCGTCGGCCACCGCATCGGCCTCGACACCGCCGTCCGCACCACCCTCGACCTCGCCCGCCGCTACCGGCAACCCGAGACCACCCGGCACGCCGACTCCCTCTGCCGCCGCGCCCTCGCCGAAGCCCTGCACACCAGGACGCCCTCGAACTGACCGTGCACCGGGCGGGGTTCCGACCCGGTGTGTTAGACATGAGACACCGGGGCCCGGGCCCCGAAGGCCAGGAACGGACGCACGGGGGGCGCCGCAATGGGAACAGGGACCGGCTCGACCGGCGGGGCCAACCAGGGCTACCGCGTCGAGGTCGAGCAACTGCGCACGTTCGCCGGGCAGGTGCGGCTGCTGTTGAAGGAGTTCGAGAAGGACGCCAACGGCAGCACCACCCACGGGCGCAGCGGCATCGGCAAGACCGCCTTCGGCACCTTCGCGGAGGCGACCGAGATCCACGGCCGCTACAGCACCATGCGGGACGCGCTGCGGGACGTGCTGAACCAGCTCCAGGACGCCATCAACGACGCCCAGCGCAACGCCGAGCTGACCGCGACCAACTACGAGGAGCAGGACCAGCACGTGGGCAAGAAGCTCAAGCTGTCCGGTGACGGTTGGTCCGTGGCCGCCCCCTCGGCCAGCAGCGAGGTCGCCTACCAGGCCAACCAGGTCCCGTCCCAGCGCGGCAACGCCACCATCTGACCGACCGCCCGACCGGAGGTGAACCACCCGTGACCTACACCGACTTCACCAAGTACAGCCATGCCGATCTCCGCAAGATGGCACAGGCCCTCGACCCGGGCGCGGTGATGGCCGCCGGCGACCCGTGGCGCAAGGCGGCGACCACGCTCAAGGAGATCCGCAAGACCCTCACCAACGTGAGCACCGAGGCGGCCACCACCTGGGAGGGCACCACCAGCGACTCCTTCCACACCTCGATGCTGACCCTCGCCGCCAACATCAACGAGGCCGCCGCGTACGCCAACGACGCGGCCAACACGCTGCACAACATGTCCGAGGCGATGGCGACGGCCAAGCGCACCATGCCCGAGGAGCCGGGCACCTGGGACCAGTTCAAGGACAAGGTCGGGGACTTCTTCAGCAGCGAGGACGACCACATCCAGCTCACGGACCAGAAGAAGGCCGAAGCGGCGGCCGTCATGCAGACCCTCGCCATGCACTACCGCATCGCGACCCCGGCCTTGAAGGCTCCGTCACTGCCCGGAGTCAAGCAGCCGAGCAAGTGGGAAGACCCTGACAAGGGATCCTCGAATGACCCGAGCGGGGCGGCGGCCGCGGCTGCCGCAGTGGTTTCGGGGACCTCATTCGGGACTGGTGGAACACTGCCCCGGTCGACTGCTGCCGCGCCGCAGCGGCCCAAATCCTCGCCGCCTCCGCTTGCGGCCGGATCCCCGTCCAGGAGTGCGGCCGTTCCGACCGATTCCGGGATCAAGGGAGGCACGGCACAGGCTGTATCGAAGCCATCAACTCCGGCAGGCCGTGGTCCCGGGGAGGGCATTTCGGGCACTCCGATGTCCCGTCCGAACGGGAGCGTGCCGAGTCCCGTCACCTCAGGGACGCAGACGTCGGGGCTGGGCATGGCGCCTCCCACGAGTCCCATGGGTGGGCCGACCAGCGGCGGGCAGACGTTGATCAATCCTGTGGGCCCCCAGATGCAGGGCGCCCCGATCGGGCCCGGTACCGCGGGCAAGGGATTTCCCGCGGGCACAATGCCCCCGGACGGGCCAGGTTCCCGTGGGGGCCGGGTTGTTGGTGGCATTGGTGGCGAGGTCCACCCGGGCATCGGCGCCGGAGGCCGAGGAAGGGCCGGAGCCCAGCCAACGGGTGGGTCGCTGGCCCGGCCAGGCGGTGTGGTCCGGGAGACAGCGCCGCCTATTCTCGGGGCACGCGGTACGCAGGCCTTCACAGAAGGTGGATCCGGCTTGGGGGTTCGAAACCGAATGGGTGTTGAACCTGGTGCCCGCAGTCCTGGGGTTATGTCTCCAGGCGTCCCGATGGGTGAAACGCATGGCCGGAAGAAGGACCGCGGAAAGGACGGCAAGCGTCCGGATTACCTCGTTGAGGACGAGGAGACCTGGGCGTCGGACAAGCCGGCCAATCCGAACGTGGTGAAATGAGGCCGGTCCGCAACGGACGGGTGATCTGATCGCATCCCGCAGGTCGGTGATCTGCGGGATGCCTCGTTGAGTGGGGTGACCAGGAGTGGCAAGCCGCTGGTTGGCGCGAAATACGGTGGTCCTTGCCGCCAGTGCATTGGTCTGGGGCACTACGACACAGGCAGTGTTGGCCGATCAGATCAGGGATCAGCAGTGGCCGCTACAGACTCTCGAAGCCACCACGAAGATTTGGGCGGTCAGCCAGGGCGACGGAGTCGTCGTCGGTGTGATCGACACCGGCGTAAATCAAGATCATCAGGACCTCGTAGGACAGGTACTTCCGGGGGCGGACTTCTCGGGTGGCAACACTGACGGGCGCATTGACACTGACGGTCATGGCACGGGAATGGCGAGCCTGATCGCGGGGCACGGGCACGGCACGGACGCGGGTGTCATGGGCTTGGCTCCGAAGGCGAAGATCCTCCCACTGAGGGTCGGGACCGACGGCGACGGCAGCGCTCCTCAGGGACACGGGTTCGCGGATGCGATCCGTTACGCGGCAGACCATGGCGCAAAGGTCGTCAATGTCTCCCTCGGAGGGAACTACCGCTTCGACTCGGTGCTGCGGAAAGCCGTCAGCTACGCCGTCTCCAAGGATGTAGTCCTGGTAGCCGCCGCGGGTAACACCGGGATGGCCATGGATGTCAACTATCCCGCCGCCTTCCCTGGAGTCGTGGCTGTGGGGGCGGCGGACAACAAGGGCGCCGTGTGGGAGAAGTCCACCTCCGGCCCCGAGACCACGCTCGTCGCACCTGGCGTGGGGATCTACCACGCCGCAGCGAAGTCTCCGACGAGCTACGGATCCGGCAGCGGCACGTCCGATGCTGCTGCGTACGTCTCCGCAACCGCCGCGCTCATCCGGTCCAAGTATCCGGACCTGTCCGCCGGGCAGGTGATCAACCGGTTGATCAAGTCGGCCACGCCTCCCGCCAACGGGACGGTGGTGCCCAACAGTCACTACGGCTACGGGCTTCTCGACCCCGCGAAGGCGCTGGAGCCGAACCCCGCGGTGGACAACGGGCCGAAGGCGAACCCGCTGGTCAGCCGGCCGGAGTCGAAGGGAGCGCCACCGGTCGACGATGACAGTGACGCCACGGACGCGCCGTCCGTGGCGCCCGTGGTGCCCGAGGCCACGTCAGGTGGCAGCGACGTCACCGGCCCGGTGGTCGTCGCCGGGGTCGTGGTGGTGGTGGGGGCCGCGGTGGTGGCGGGGCTGGTGGTGCGACGGCGGAGGCGTCAGTGAGTGCTGAGCCAGTCGTCGCGTAGGGCGGCCATGTGGAGGACGTCCCAGTAGCGGCCGTCCCAGTGGTGAGCCTGGCGGGCGCGGCCTTCGAGGACGAAGCCGGCCTTGGTGTAGGCGCGGGCGGCGCGTTCGTTGTACTCGAAGACGTCGAGGTGGACGCGGTGGAGGCCGACGGTGGCGAAGGCGTGGCGGAGGACCAGGATGGTGGTCTCGGTGCCGATGCCGCGGCCGACGCTGTCGGGGGTGAGAGCGATCCGGTAGTCGGCGGAGTTGTTGTCCGGGTCGACGTTGGTGAGGGCGGTGTCGCCGAGGAAGCGGCCGGTGGTCGGGTCCTCGACGGCGAGGTCGAGCCGGTCGGGCCGGTCGGCGCGGGTGGCGCACCACTGGGCGATCTGGTCGCGGGTGAAGGCGGTGCGGGTGCCGGTGAGGCGGTTGGTCCCCTGGTCGGTGCAGTGCGCCCACAGTGGGTCGGTGTGCCGGGCCGCCAGGGGAACGAGGCGGATGGTGGGGCCGTGCAGGGTGGGTTTCACCGCGAGGGCTGAGAGGTCCGTGGCCATGCTGCCCAGGATGCCCGGCGGGGCCGGTTCGTGCCGGGATTTTCGGTGCGGGGCCTATTCGGCGACGGCGATCTGCTGCCGGTGGTGGGTGGGGGTGGTGAGTTCGTCGACGAGGGCGAGGGCCAGGTCGGCCTGGGCGATCCGGGGGCCGAGGACGTGGGGGCCGCCGACCCGGTAGCGGCCGGTGCCGGGGGCGGTGCGGTCGAGGTCCATGGGCGGGGTGACGACGACCCAGTCGAGGGTGGCGGGGGAGGCGTGGAGCAGGTCGAGGGCGGCGGAGTGGCCGAGGGAGAAGGTGCGGTGGGCCTCGGGGAACGCGGGGTCGTCGTGGACGGCGACGCCGGGGGCGGTCTGCAGGGTGGTGGCGACGCCGACACTGAGCAGCCGCGGGACGCCGGCGCGGCCGAGGCCGTCGACGAGGGCGCTGGTGGCGGCGCGGTAGAACTCGGTGGACGGGACGTCGGGGGTGTAGACGGAGCTGACGGCGGCGGGGTGTCCGGGGGCGGTGGCGGCGACCGCGGCCGGGTCGGTGACGTCGCAGCGCACCAGGGTGACGCCCTCGCGGGCGAGGTCGGCGTGGCGCTCGGGGTCGCGGACGGCGGCGGTGACGGTGAGGCCTCGGCGGCGGGCCTCGGTGATCACGGCGCGGCCGACCTGCCCGCCCGCGCCGTAGACGATGATGTCCGCGCGGTGCTGCTGCCGGGGCGTGGTGGTGGTCATGGGGGCCTCCGTCGGGTCGGTGGCGGGCCGTTGGGGCTCGCCGGTGCAGTGACGGTAGACCGGGGGGTGCCGGTTACTTCAACGGAACCGGCGCCGACGGCCGGGGACGGGCTGCCGCGGAGCCGGCCCGGCGGGTACGGTCGGGGCATGACGCAGACGGGGCCGGCGCCGTTGCCGGCGGACTTCTTCCCGGCCGACTGCACGGTGCAGTCGGTGCCGGTGCTGGGCAGCCGCAAGTGGGCCTGGCGGATCATCCGTTGTCTGGAGGGCGGGCCGCGCCGGTTCTCGGAGCTGCGGGTGCCGTTGGCGGGCATCACGGCGAAGGTGCTGACGGAGTCGCTGCGGTCGATGGAGCAGGACGGCGCGGTGGTCCGGACCGAGTACGCGGAGAATCCGCCGCGGGTCGAGTACGCGCTGACGCCGTTGGGGCGGACGCTGCTGGGGCCGATGGACGCGGTGTGCGCGTGGAGCCGGGAGAACCTGGGCAGCCTGCTGGCGGCCCGGCTGGAGTACGAGCGCGCCGGGGGCTGATCCGGCTCGCCAGCGGCTGATCCGAGCGCGCCGGGGCTGGCAGCATTTCGGCGGTCGCTGGCGGCATTGCCGCTGGTGGGGCGGGGTGCGGGGCGGCCATGCTGGGCCCATGAGCACTTCTGACCAACACCTCGCGAACCCCACCGACGCGAACCCCGCCGACGCGAGCCCCACCGGCACCCTCGTCCCCGACGCCCTCGTCCCCGACACCAAGGACTGGACCTGGGTGCTCGAACGCGCCTGCCCCGACTGCGGGTTGGACACTCCGGCGGTGGCCCCGACGGACGTCGCCGCGATGGTCCGGGCGAACGCCGCGGCCTGGCTGGCGGTGCTGACGAAGGACGAGGATGGGCTGCGCCGTCGGCCGGCCCCGGGGGTGTGGTCGGACCTGGAGTACGCCTGCCACGTCCGGGACGTCTTCCGGCTGTTCCTGGTCCGGCTGGACCTGATGCTCGACCAGGACGGCCCGCTCTTCGCGAACTGGGACCAGGACGAGACGGCGGTCGCCGAGCGCTACCGGGAGCAGCGGCCGGAGGTGGTGTCCGGGGAGCTGGCGGAGGCCGCGGAGGCGTTGGCGGCGGCGTTCGGGGCGGTGTCGGGGGAGCAGTGGGGTCGGACCGGGAGCCGTAGCGACGGGGCGCGCTTCACTGTCGAGTCCTTCGCCCGCTACCTGATCCACGACCCGGTGCACCACCTGTTCGACGTGACGGGCGAGCGGGTCTGACCCGGTCGCCGCGGTTCACCAGCCGGAGGCCTCGCGGAGCATGGTGCGCCGGAGCCGGCCGGCGACGCTGGCGGTGTCGGTGCCGATGACGTCGGCGATCTCGGGGGCGGCGAGGCCGACGACGTAGTGCAGGATCGCCAGGTCGTCGTCGGCGGGGTGGCGGTCGGGGACGGGGGTCTCCTGCGGGGTGTGTTCGGCGACGGTGCCGCGCAGGATCTGCCAGGCGAGCGCGGTCGGGTTGGGGCTGGTGAGCAACTCCCGCCACTGAACGGCGATTTCGGCGAACGCCTGCTGGACGGCGGTGGCCGCGTCGGCGTGCTCGGTCAGCCACACCCGGGCGTAGCTGAGGTACCGGGGGCGGTGGAGTTCGCAGAAGGCCGCGAACTCCAGCGGTACGTCCTCCGGTTCGCCGGACCCCGGGGGTGGCTCGGCGGCGCTCGTGTGACGGTTGGTCATCTCGTCTTCTCGGAAGGGGAGATGGGTTTCTGATGGTCGATCATCTGTGCTCACTCTACGGTAGGCCCTCGGTGCGCTGGGTGACCAATCCGATGGAATGCCTGGAACCCGCTGCGGCGCGTCCGGATCCGGTGACGGGCGGTGCGGCGCGGCGGCGGTACTGTCGGTGGAGGCCGGTGGCGGGCCGATCGAGGGCCGGTGGTGGGTCGACCGGGGCCGCCGGGGCCCGGTCGGGAGGGAGTGCTGCACAGTGCTGCGGGGGACGTGGGTGCGAGCGTGTCGTAGCTGGTCAGGTGGTACGGGACGGCAGGGGTCGCACGGCAGTTGAGGTGCCACCGTAGGGCCTGCCGGGTCCGGCGTCCACGCCCAGGGCGCGAAGCCGGGACCGCACAACCGTCTGCGCAACCGCACTCACGACGGGGGGTTGCGCCGGGCCGGGTGGCGGCGGGTGCGTCGAAAGCGCCCCGGCGGCCTGCGGCGACCGGGGCGCGGATCGGGGCGGGGAGGTGCCGCCCGGTCAGGGGTTCGGTCGGGCCTCCGTGGGGGCGGTCAGGTCGTCGGCGGTGTTGCCGCGCTCGACCTGGGCGGGGAAGGACTCGACGGCCCGGCGCCGGGCCAGCTGGGCGGCCGTCGCGGCCGCTGCCGCGGCAGCAGCGGCCGCGCCGGCGGCGGCCGCCTCGCGCTCGCACCGGTGGGTGCCGGGCGCGGCGGTGGCGTGCGCGGAGGTGGCGTGCGCGGCCGAGGGGTGACCGGCTGCGGCGTGCGCGGCCGAGGGGTGACCGGCTGCGGCGTGTGCGCCCGCCGGATGCCCGCCGACCTGGTGTCCGTTGGCCTGATGTCCGTTCGCCGGGTGTCCGCCTGCCGGATGCCCGTTCGCCGCGTGGCCGACGGCGTGCTGCCCGGCGGCGTGCGCCCCTCCGGCGTGCGTCGCGCCCGTGCGCGCCCCCGCCGCCCGTCGTCGGCGCCCGAGCTCGACCCGCTCGGCGTGTTCCTCGGCCGCCTGTCTAGCGGCCAGGTAGGCCTGGACGGCGGCCATGCCGTAGACCGGCTGGATGAGCTGGTGGCCCTTGAAGAAGGGTCTGGCCGGGGCGAACCCGGCGGCGACCACGAGGTCGCGGATCTCTGCTATCTCGGCCTCGCTCCGGGCGGTGAAGCGGACCTCCCAGCCCTTCTTGTACGTATGGCCCTTCTCGCCGCTGCGGCGGGCCGGATCCGGGCGGCGGACGTACCCGGGCAGACGGCCGAGGCGGAGCTGGGCCGCGCGGAGGCCGGCGGTCTCGTCACGTGACATGACGTAAGCCTAGGCAATCCCGGAAGCGCGTTTGACGCCCCGGGGGTCCCTCGCCGTATGCCCTTGATCACTCTGGGTCAGACGGCCAGGTGGGTGATCCTTTTCGATCAAACCCGATAGCCATATGAACGTCATTTACTCCAAATGAGTGAGGGTATGAGGACTTTAGTGCAGGCTGGTCCCGGTTTCGCGACGGTTGAGTAACAGTGCGTCAGGCAGTGGCACGGGGGGCGTGGCGGTTGGGGATGGTGGGCGCATGAGCGAACGTAGTGAGCGATTCGTCGAGGGGCGCGCATGAACTACCGGATCCCCTCGCCGCCGCCGTCCCTGGAGGAGCTGGCGAAGCGTCAGCAGAACGTCGTCACCGCGAGCCAGCTGCGCGCCCGGGGCGTGCCGGCCCGGGTCATCACCGAGCACTGCCGCCACGGCGGCCCCTGGCAGCGGCTGCTGCCCAGGGTCTACCTGCTCCAGTCCGGCGAGCCCACCCCGGAGCAGCGGATGTGGGCCGCGCTGCTGTACGCGGCGCAGAACGGTCGGGAGGAGGGCCGCCGGGAGGGCGCGGTGATCACCGGGGCGGCCGCGCTGGCGCTGTACGGCTTCGCCGCCGTGCCCCGGCTGCCCGCGGTGACCGGGGTGGACGTCCTGGTGCCCCGCCAGCGTCGGCTCAAGGACGCCGGCGAGGTGCGGATCCGGCGCACCGAACGGGAGTTGGTGGCCCGCTCGGTGCACGGCCTGGCCTGCGCGCCGGTGGCCCGGGCGGTCTCCGACGCGCTGGTCGAGTGGACGGCGGACGGGCTCCCGGTGGACGCCCCGGTGCCGGTGCGCGAGGTGCTCCGGGAGGCCGTCGCCCGCCCGGAGAACCGTTGCACGGTACGGGAGTTGGCCGCCGAGCTGATCGAGTCGGGGCTGACCGGGGAGCCCCGGGTGCGCGCCGCGCTGGACGAACTCCTCGCCGCCGAACGGGACTTCGTGCTGGAGCAGGTCGACCGGCTGGTGGACGAGTGGCTGCTGCCCGCCCCGCTGGTCGCCCCGGAGCTGCGGATGCGCGGCGGCACCTACATCGGTGTCCCGGACCTCTACTGGCCGGAGCAGGGCGTCGCGGTGGAGGTGGACTCGGACCTGCGCTGTGTCAGCGAGGGCGAGGCCGCCTGGGTGCGCGGCGGCCAGCACCGGATGGAGTACCTGGGGATCCGGGTGGTGTACGTCTCCGGCGCCCGGCTGGCCGCGGATCCGGAGGCGGTCGGCGGCGAGCTGCGCGAGGCCTACCGGGCGGGCGGGACGGACGTGGTGGAGCTGATGGTGGTCTGAGCACCGGCCGCGCACCCGGCCCCCTGGGCCCCGATCGGGCCCGGGCCGGGCCCAGCGGCCGGGCTCAGTACGCCGGGCCCAGTACGCCCGGTTCAGTACGCCCGCCTCACGCCGGCCGGACCACCGGCACGCCGACCAGCTCGACCCCGGCCGCCTCCAGCTCCGCCAGCGCCGCGGCGGTGGTCTCCGGCGCCACCCCGGCGGTGAGGTCGAGCAGCACCCGGGTGGTGAAACCGGCCCGGGCGGCGTCCAGGGCGGTGGCCCGGACGCAGTGGTCGGTGGCGATGCCGACCACGTCGATCTCGTCGACCTGCCGTTCGCGCAGCCACTCCACCGGGCCGCGGTTGTTCTCGTCCAGCCCCTCGAAGCCGCTGTAGGCCGCCGAGTAGGCGCCCTTGTCGAAGACCGCCTCGACCGCGCCGGAGATCACCGCGGGCGCGAAGTTGGGGTGGAAGCCCACGCCTTCGGTCCCGGCCACGCAGTGCACCGGCCAGCTGGAGACGTAGTCCGGCTCGGCGGAGAAGTGCGCGCCCGGGTCGATGTGGTGGTCGCGGGTGGCGAGGATGTGGTGGTAGCCGGCGGAGGACTCGGCGATCAGGTCGGTGATGGCGGCGGCCACCTCGGCGCCGCCCGCGACGGCCAGGCTGCCGCCCTCGCAGAAGTCGTTCTGCACGTCGACGACGATCAGTGCCCGGTGCATGGCTCGCATCCTCGGATGTGGGGGCGGGTGCGCCCCGGTGGCGGGTTCCTCGCGAACGCCGGACGGCCGGGGAGGAACTCCAGGGGAACTCTACGGCTGACTCTAGGGAGTGGCGCGCGGCGGCGGAAGGCTTGGGGCCCGTCTTCGGGCTCCGGCCCACGGGCCGGAGCCCGAAGACGGGCAGTCGATCAGCTCGGGCAGCCGATCAGGTCGGTCGGTCGATCAGCTCGGTGGGGATGACCGGGTCGCCCTTGGACAGCTGGGTGGCCGACAGGGGCAGCGCGGCCCGGGCCCGGACGTGCCGGTCGCGGGCGGCGGTCAGCGGCTCGCGGCCGACGGTCTCGCCGGCCAGCACCAGCGGCACCTGGACGAGGTGGGGCCGCAGTTCCTCCGGGACCGGTCCGGTACCGACCACCTCGGCCTCGGCGACGCCCTCGGCGTCGGGTCGGCGGGCGGCCCACTTGCGGCCGCCGATGCTGGTCTTGCCGCCGGCCGCGCGCTTGGCGACCGGGACGAGCGGGCCGTCCGGGGTCCGGGCGCGGGCGACCAGCTTGTAGACCATGGCGCAGGTCGGGTGGCCGCTGCCGGTGACCAGGCTGGTGCCGACCCCGTAGCCGTCCACCGGGGCGGCGGCGAGGGCGGCGATGGCGTACTCGTCGAGGTCCGAGGTGACGATGATCCGGGTCTTCTCGGCGCCGAGCTCGTCGAGCTGACGGCGGACCCGGTGGGCGGCCAGGATGAGGTCGCCGGAGTCGATCCGGACCGCGCCGAGTTCGGGCCCGGCCACCTCGACGGCGGTGCGGACGGCCTCGTGCAGGTCGAAGGTGTCGATCAGCAGGGTGGTGCCCCGGCCCATCGACTCGATCTGGGCCCGGAAGGCGTCGCGTTCGCTGTCGTGCACCAGGGTGAAGGCGTGTGCGGAGGTGCCGGTGGTGGGGATGCCGTGCAGGTAGCCCGCCTCCAGGTCCGAGGTGGCGGCGAAGCCGGCCACGTAGGCGGCCCGGGCGGCGGCGACGGCGGCCTGCTCGTGGGCCCGGCGGGCGCCCAGTTCGATCACCGGTCGGCCGCCGGCCGCGGCGGTCATCCGGGAGGCGGCCGCCGCGACGGCGGAGTCGAAGTTGAGGATGGAGAGGATGACCGTCTCCAGGATCACCGTCTCGGCGAAGCTGCCCTCGACGGTGAGCAGCGGCGAGCCGGGGAAGTAGACCTCGCCCTCGGGGTAGCCGTGGATGTCGCCGCGGAAGCGGTAGTCGGCCAGGAACCGCAGGGTGTCCTCGTCCACGACGCCCTGCTCGGACAGCCAGTCCAGCTGGGCGGTGTCGAAGCGGAAGTTCTCGACGGCGTCCAGCACCCGGCCGGTGCCGGCCATCACGCCGTAGCGGCGGCCGCTGGGGAGGCGTCGGGTGAACACCTCGAAGACGGAGCGGCGGTGCGCGGCCCCGCTGCGCAGGGCGGCCTGCAGCATGGTGAGCTCGTAGCGGTCGGTGAGCAGCGCGGTCGAGCCGGCCGCGCGCACTGATGTGGCGTCCATGAGGATGATGCTACTACCACTTAGCGTCAGAGTGACGATTTCTCTCGACCCGACCCGGGGCGGAATCGCCCGGGTGTCCCCCGGATGGCAGCATGGGGCGTGAGGAGTCACGGACGAGTGTGCAACGAGGAGGCCTGCCGGTGAGTGTCGCGCCCGTGGAGATCGAGCGCCCGGAGGTCGAAGGACAGCCGGTGACGGAGCCGGACACGCCCTGGGTGACCATCGTGCACAACGACCCGGTCAACCTCATGAGCTACGTCCAGTACGTCTTCCAGGCCTACTTCGGCTACCCGAAGGACAAGGCCCGGAAGCTGATGATGGACGTGCACACCAAGGGTCGGGCAGTGGTCTCCAGCGGCTCCCGCGAGGAGATGGAGCGGGACGTCCAGGCGATGCACGGCTACGGCCTGTGGGCGACGCTGCAGCACGACTGACCTCCCCTCCGGCGCCCGACCGACCGGGCGACCGACTGACCGCCCGCCTCCCCGGCGGTGCGGCCGAAGACGACGAAGACGGGCTGACCGATACAGATGGCTGGGTTGTTCGAGAGCACCGGCGATGGTGGCGCGGCGATCGCGCTGGACGAGGTGGAGGCCTCCATCCTGCGCTCGCTGGAAGTGCAGATGCTGGAGCTGATCGGCCCCGGCCCGGGCGGGGAGAGCGACGATCCGCTGGCGGCGCTGTTCGCCGAGGGGCCGAGCGAGGCGCCCGCCGACCCGGCGTTGGCCCGGCTGTTCCCGGACGCCTACGGCGACCCGGCCGCGCCGGCCGACACCGAGGCGCAGGCCGCCTCCGCCGAGTTCCGCCGCTACACCGAGCTCGACCTGCGGGCCCGCAAGCGGGACGACGCGCTGGCGGTGGTCCGGTCGCTGGACGGCCTCGGCGGTGGCGGGGTGCTCAAGCTGGCGGCCCCCGACTGCCTGCACTGGCTGGGTGCGCTCAACGACCTGCGGCTGACCCTCGGGGCGCGGCTGGAGATCACCGAGGAGGACGAACAGGGCCTCTACGGACTGCCGGACGGCGACGAGCGCAAGCCGCTGGTGATGGCCTACCTCTGGCTCGGGGCGCTCCAGGAGTCGCTGCTGGAGGCGATCACCGACTGACCGTGGAAAGGCGATCGCCGCCTGGCCGTGGAGAGGCGATCGCCGACCGACCGTGGAGCGATTTCCTCCGCTCCGCCCGGCGATCCTGCCCGCTTTCGGGCAAGCCCCGGCCGTTCCGTCCAGTATGTGGACGAGCGGCCGGGGCATTTTCGCATAAATCGGGCAAAACCTAGCAGGGCATGCTCAAATATCGCTCAGATGAACACCGGTATCCGGATCGGGCGTGGTACGACTTCTCCCCACAAACGAGACCCACCAGGACGGGTGACCATGGCCGAGCAGATCTACGACCAGGTGGTCGACGGGAAACCGGACGAAGAGGGCTACGAGCGGGGGCTCGGCAGCCGCCAGATCCAGATGATCGCGATCGGCGGCGCGATCGGCACCGGCCTCTTCCTCGGCGCCGGCACCGCGATCTCCAAGTCCGGGCCGAGCCTGATCCTCTCCTACGCGGTGGCCGGCCTGGTGATCTTCGTGATCATGCGCGCCCTCGGCGAACTGCTCACCTACCGCCCGGTCTCCGGCAGTTTCGCCGAGTACGCCCGGGAGTTCCTCGGCCCCTTCGCGGGCTACGTCACCGGCTGGACGTACTGGCTGTTCTGGGTCGTCACCGGCATGGCCGAGACCACCGCCGCCGCCGTGTACGTCAAGTTCTGGGCGCCCGACATCCCGCAGTGGGCCAGCGCGTTGACCTTCCTGGTCATCCTCTACGCGGCCAACCTGATCTCGGTGAAGCTGTTCGGCGAGATCGAGTTCTGGTTCTCCATGGTCAAGGTCACCGCCATCATCGGCATGATCCTGATCGGCATCGGCGTGCTCACCCTGGGGTTCAGCAAGGCCGGTGACACCGCGTCGATCACCCACCTGTGGCAGGACGGCGGCTTCTTCCCCAAGGGCATCGGCGCCACCGTGATGACCCTGCAGATCGTCATGTTCGCCTATCTGGGCGTCGAACTCGTCGGCGTCACCGCGGGCGAGAGCGAGAACCCCGAGAAGACCCTGCCGCGCGCCATCAACACCCTGCCCTGGCGCATCGCGCTGTTCTACATCGGCGCCCTGGTGGTCATCCTCTCGCTGGTGCCGTGGCGGGAGTTCCAGCCCGGCGTCAGCCCGTTCGTCGCCGCCTTCGGCAAGATCGGCATCCCCGCCGCGGCCGGCATCATCAACTTCGTGGTGCTCACCGCGGCGCTGTCCTCCTGCAACTCCGGGATGTACTCCACCGGCCGGATGCTGCGCGACCTCGCCCTGCGCGGCCAGGCCCCCGGTCAGCTCACCAAGCTCAACAGCCGCCGCACCCCGGCCTTCGCGATCACCGTCTCCTGCCTGCTGATGGGCGCCGGCGTGGTGCTCAACTACCTCGTCCCGGCACGGGCGTTCGAGTACATCACCTCGGTCGCCACGGTCTGCGGGCTGTGGACCTGGGCGATGATCCTGATCTCCCAGATCCGCTACCGCAAGGCCTGGCAGGCCGGCCACCTGCCGCCGCCCACCTTCAAGGCCCCCGGCGGCGCCTGGGCCAGCTGGGCCGCCCTCGCCTTCCTCGCCATGGTCGTGGTGCTGATCGCCCTGGACGCCGACAACCGGATCTCGCTGTACGTCTTCCCCGGCTGGGCGCTGGTGCTGGTGATCGGCTACCAGGTGCTCAAGCGCCGCAACCCGGAGTCCGTCCACGGCGTCGCCCACGACCACCTGCACGCCCGCAACGGCGGCTGACACCCCCGGCACGGCCGGGCGTCCGCGGGCCCGCGACCGGGTGGCGGACACCCGGCGACCGGGCCTCGGACGCCCCGGCGGGCATCGGCCGGGGCGTGGCATCCTGACCGACATGCTGACCATCACCCGAGAAATCCGCGACCGGATCGTGGCCCACGCCCGCGCCGACCACCCGGACGAGGCCTGCGGCGTGGTCGCCGGACCGGCCGGCAGCGGCCGGCCCGAGCGGTTCATCCCGATGCTCAACGCGGCCCGCTCGCCCACCTTCTACGAGTTCGACTCGGGCGACCTGCTCAAGCTCTACCGCGAGATGGACGACCTGGACGAGGAGCCGGTGATCGTCTACCACTCGCACACCGCCACCGAGGCCTACCCCTCCCGCACCGACGTGAGCTACGCCTCCGAGCCGTTCGCCCACTACGTCCTCGTCTCCACCGCCGAGGGAACCGCCGAGGACGACCCCTACCAGTTCCGCTCGTTCCGCATCGTGGACGGCGAGATCACAGAGGAAGACGTCCAGGTCGTCGAGGCCTACCCGGCCTGACCGGCACCCACCTGGACCCGGCCCGCCGACCCGCCCCGAGCGGTCGGCGGGCCCCTGTCGTCCCCGAGGAATCTCAGCATAGGAAACGAAAGCATCCGGATCGCGGGACGGGCATGTCGGAGCGGGCCCGGGAATCTATACGATGAGCCCATGCGTTCCGTCGATGTGAGCAACCAGGCCCCGGGCACCCGCCTCGTGGCGCGCCTGCACATCGACCTGTGCCGGCACGCCGGTGCGATCTGTCCCGGCACGCCCGCGCGCTCGCGCTGAGAGCCGCCCCGCCCCACCCGGGCCCCGCCGCCTCCCCGGCGACGCCGAGCCCCGGGCACCCTCCGCCCCGCCGCGCCCGCTGCGGCCCACCCACCTCACACGACTCGCACAGGAGCGCACCCATGGCCATCGAGGTCCGCATCCCGACCATCCTCCGCACCTACACCGACGGCGCCAAGGCCGTCGAGGGCAACGGCAGCAACCTCGCGGAACTCTTCACCGACCTCGACGCCCGCCACCCGGGCATCGCCGCCCGCCTGGTCGACGGCGGCGAACTGCGCCGCTTCGTCAACGTCTACCTGAACGACGAGGACGTCCGCTTCCTGGAGGGCATCTCCACCGCCCTCGCCGACGGCGACAGCGTCACCATCCTGCCCGCCGTGGCCGGCGGCGCCCGCTGACCTCCCGGTTCCCCCGGCGCTGCCCCCGCCCCTGCCCGTTACGGGTCCGGGGTCGGGGTCGGGGCCGGGGGAACCGCCCCACTTCACCCTCACCGCCGTGGCCGGAGGCCTCCCTTGCGATACGACAGTCCGCTCGAAGCCGTCGGCAACACCCCGCTGGTCCGCCTGCCGCGGCTGTCCGCCGCCGTCCCCGGCAACGACGGCGGCCTGGTGACCCTCTGGGCCAAGCTGGAGGACCGCAACCCCACCGGCTCCATCAAGGACCGCCCGGCGCTGCACATGATCGAGCGCGCCGAGGCCGCCGGCCGGCTCACCCCCGGCTGCACCATCCTGGAGCCCACCAGCGGCAACACCGGCATCTCGCTCGCCATGGCCGCCAAGCTCAAGGGCTACCGGATGGTCTGCGTGATGCCCGAGAACACCAGCGAGGAACGGCGCGAACTGCTCCGGATGTGGGGCGCCGAGATCATCGCCTCCCCGGCCGCCGGCGGCTCCAACACCGCCGTGCGGATCGCCAAGGAGATCGCCGCCGAGCACCCCGACTGGGTGATGCTCTACCAGTACGGCAACCCCGACAACGCGGGCGCCCACTACGCCACCACCGGCCCCGAGATCCTCGCCGACCTCCCCACCGTCACCCACTTCGTGGCCGGCCTCGGCACCACCGGCACCCTGATGGGCGTCGGCCGCTACCTGCGGGAGAAGGTCCCCGGCGTGCGGATCGTCGCCGCCGAACCGCGCTACGACGACCTGGTGTACGGGCTGCGCAACCTCGACGAGGGCTTCGTCCCCGAGCTGTACGACGCCGAGGTGCTCACCACCCGCTTCTCGGTCGGCTCCGCCGACGCCGTCCGCCGCACCCGCGAACTCCTCCAGCAGGAGGGCATCTTCGCGGGCGTGTCCACCGGCGCCATCCTGCACGCCGCGATCGGCGTCGGCCGCAAGGCGGCGGCCGCCGGGGAGCGCGCGGACGTCGTCTTCGTGGTCGCGGACGGCGGCTGGAAGTACCTCTCCACCGGCATCTACACCGCCGAGTCCACCGAGGCGGCCGTCGAGGCGCTGCAGGGCCAGCTCTGGGCCTAGCCGCAATGCCACTGACTTAACCGCACCCACAAGCCGTTGATCTGCGGTGATGGCGATGCCAAAAGGCTCTGGTGGGCCGCAAAGTCAGGGCATTGCGGCTAGCCGTCAAAGTCCGGCCTAGGGTGGGGCACCCCCCTAATGACCTGAGGACCCCCAGGACCACTTCGTCCTGAGACGATCAGTCAGTGAGGAGTCTCTGTTGTTGTGGGGGGCATCAGGCAGGGGGTGTTGACCTGGAAGAGAAGAAGTCCTCCGGTTGTGGTCCCGACGCTGACGAGGTATCGGCTCGACGCTTGGGTGGCGTCGAGGACTGTGTCCACCTTGCCGTTGGTGGTCTCCCGGTAGCCGTCGACTTTGAAGCCCTGTTGTTCGAGCATCGCGCGGACCTTGCGGACGGCCTCCGGGTGCTGTTCGAGCGGGGCGGAGCTGTAGACCGCGTACGACATCGTGTACCGGCCGTCCTTGGCGACCTCGTCGTGTTTGCCGACGCAGACGTTGAAGAACGGTTCCGCGCTGCCGGGGGTGAGGGTGACTCCGGCGGCCTGCGCCATGTATTCGGTCATGTGTTTGGCCCAGTCCTGGGCGTCCTGCCGGGCCTTGACGGGGATGGGATCGTTGGGGCCGGGCGTGGACATGCATCCTCCGAGGATCAGGGGCAGGCAGAGCGCTATCGCGGCAGCGCCGAGGCGTCGGGCTCCGACGCGGCGTGCGGCTAGTCGTGGAAGGGGGAACGGCACAGTGAAGTTCCTTGCGGCCGGGACGGGGTGAACAACCGGAACAGCCGGGCTGGCCGTGGCCGGTCCGACTCGGGTGATCACGGGGAAGGCGGGCCGTACTCCTTGGGAACCGTGGTCGGCGCCTTCCCGACAATGATGCGGCCCTGGTTCAACAGGCTTTGACTGGGCGTGCCATCTGCCCTCGGGTCCCAATAACCGCTGTGTCCGGAGGTGTCGGTCACAAAGTTGTTCCCACCGAACCGGTCAAGCATCGGGTCTTCGCCGAGGGTGAGGCCGGCGGCGAGCGAGATGTTGTCGTCCGTCGCCCTGCCGGTCCAGAAGTGGCTCGGGTCGATGTGGAGCTGGTCGGCGCGCTGGACGGTCATTCCGGGACTCGCGATGGCAACGATGTCGTCGGCGCCCAGTCCGTTCCCACCTGCCGCGGCCGCGCCGACAACCGTCGTCCCGTAGCTGTGACCGAAGACCGAGAGGTGAGAGTGGTGGTCGCCCTGGGCGACCCGAGTGCCCTGGGTGAACCGACGCAAAGCCTCAGCCCCACCCTCGGCCCGGCCGGTGTCGGCGACGTCGAAGTCTGCCGTTTGCATGACCGGGATCTGGGGGGCGTCGTAATCTTGCCAGTAGACCACCGACACCTTCTGATTTGTCCCCTTCGACCACTGCTTCGCGGCCTCCTGCATACTGCTGACACGTGCGAGGTTCCCGCCCGTACTGTCGATCGTCGTTCCCGTCCCCGGCACCAGGACGGCGGTGTGGTCGGCGGTGTCGGGGTTCCCCATGGCGATGACCGTCTTACCGTGACCGTCGTTGGCCTTGGGATCAAACCCGAGTAGGAACAACTGCTTGTCCTCGGCTGCGCTGTCGTGCTCGGCGAGCTGATCCTTGAGCGTAATCAGATTGTGTTCGCGGGCGTTGTACTCCCCGGCCGTCATGCCGCTTCCGCGCGCGTTGCCGGCCTGCATAGAGTCCAACTCCTGGTCGAGAGCGAGCCGGTTCGCCTCGTCCCGGGCGGTAGCGGGCAGGCCGTCCAGCTGTCCGATCCGGTCGGGATAGAGCGCGAGGTAACTGCTTTGCTGCTCCGGGGTCAGCGACTTCCACCAGTCGGCGGACTTCTGCGGGTCCTTGTTGTCAGGGACGTACGGATCGGTGAGCCCGAGATCTTTCGCCACGTCCTTCACGTCCGCGGCGGTCTCGCCGACGGAGCCGAACACCCGAATGCGGGTCAGGATGTCGGCGTCGAGGCGGCTGAGGGCATGCTCGCCCTTGTCGTTCGCCTCTTTCGCATCGGCCAGCGCCTTGTTGATCCGCTCCTGGGCATCTGTACACAGGGTGGCCAGTGCCTTGCGTTCGGGGTCAGATCTGGCCTCAGGGTCATTCTGCTCGCTCTTGCTCAGCGGTGGCAGACTCACCGTTCCGTCGGAGCCGACGGTGAGGCCCCACTCCTCGGCGCGGTGAACGGCGTTCTTCAGATTGGTCTGTGCCTGATAGATCCGGTCGGCGACAGTGTCGAGGGCGAGCGCGACGGTGGCGGACTCGACTCGCACGATCTCTAGGATCTGTTCGGTCCGGCCCAAGGTGGAGAACGCCTGTTTCGCGTCGTCTCCATCCCAGTGCGATTGCCGCAGCGGTCCGTTGACCTGGTTGCGGTGCCTGTTGTCGGCGGACTGGGCTCCGCTGGACAATGCGCGCCACGCCTTGGCAGCGTCATGCAGCCCGGCGGGGTCGAAGCTGAGCAGCAGCTCGTAGAGGTTGCTCATTGGCCCGGCTTCTCCCACGCCTCGCCGATCTTGTGCTTCCGCCAGACGTCGACGTTGGCGTGCTCGTTGTTCCTGTAGGCCTGCGCCGTGGCGGTGAGGTTGTCGGCCGTCTTCTTGAGGCGGTCGCCGACACCCTCCAGCACGGGCGCCCAGCCACTCGCCACCTGACCGAGTCGCGTGGCCACCGACCAACCCGTCAGCCCACTGACAGCCGTCTGGCTGGCAGTGGCGACCGCCTGACAAGGCTTCGCGAAGTCCTCGGCGATGGCCCGCGCCATACCCGCGGATATGTAGATCTCACCCGGATCAACCTTGAGATCGCCCACTGCTTTTCCCCTCCCGACAACCTTCGGTCAGAGGGAAACCTATTTCGGTGATCGGCCGATCTCTATCCGCTTAGATACTCATCCGATATCAGATGATTAGTCTCGTTCTAGTCAAACAAGGCCTTTGTCCTGCTTCTGAAGTGCGCCAGCCCTGTGTCGTCCACGTTCTGTCCCGGCGTGCGCTGTCTCCGGGCACCCGTCGCGATCGACCTACGCGTTCACCGAGATCGGCATCGGCCGCCCTCGACCGCGGCTGTGATGCCAGTGAAACTGCCGTGGCGAGACTGAAGAGTGGCTACCTGTCAGACGAGGCTCAACGATGCCCAACTTGGCCGGCGATTTGACGACCGGCGTGGATGCGCTGCCAGCGGCTCGGCGGACTCTTGAGCAGATGGCGATCGAGCAGCCGATACCCGATGAGCTGACCGTAGAGGACATCGTCCTGGTCGAACGGGACGCCTGGACTCGAATCCGCGAGTCCGGAAGTGTCTTGGAGGCGCCAGGACATCGGATCTACGCATTGCCCTTTCTTGGCCCGGTGCCTACATCCGGGCTGGCCGCACCCAAGCTGCTCAGAGTCGAATCGAGAACCACGTTCGCGAAACAGACCGGCACCTGTGCTTCCTCGTGGACGGCTGGGTGAGTAACTGATCGTTTCAGAATGTCGAGCAGGTCGGCAGCCTCGGCAATCGGGCGGCGACTGCCTGGACTGCTGCGTCAGAATGTGGTGGTGAACGTAAAACCCGGGTCTTAACGTGATGGTCGTGACATTGGGCCGAACTCTCCAGGCCCTACGCCGCCACGCTCAGGGATACCGCGCATGAGTAGGGTCGATGAGGGCTGTTGCTGGTACTGCCGACGCCCCTCCGCAAGCGTGCCCGAGCAGGTCGTCCGGGACGGACGGTTCTACTGGAGAGACAGCCGGATTTGCTACGAGTGCTCGGACGAGGGCTTTGAGGGAATGGGGCCGGCATGGCTTCGGGATGCTGTCCTGTGGGCCACGGGGGCGCTGTGCTTAGCGTTGTTGCCGAGGAACCCGCCTGGGTCCATGTGCTTCGTATCCTCCGCCAGACCTATAGCGGGACGGTTGCCGAGGCTACCGGAATGCTGCGTGACCTACTCGGACCAGGCCTACGGGTCACTCCGGCAGAGGCTGAAATCCTGACCGCCGAATTCTCTGTTCTGGGGCTCCTCACGAGTGCGATACGGCCGTGCTGATCGCTTCAGGGAGACCTCTGTGGAGTCGACGCAAGCAGATGATGCTGCAGGCAAGTTCGAGCAGCCCTTGGTGGAGGTCGGCTCGACGTTCGTAGCGGATGCGGAGCCGTGGAGTCAGGTATTCTGAAACGATCAGTTAGTGACCTGAGAGCGCCCGCTGGGCCCGGGACCAGACCTGGCGGTCCACGGTGCCGGCCCGGCGGCGGAAGGCCGAGAGCGGCACCTCGCGCAGCTCGTCGGTCTCCAGCCAGCTGGTCCGGCCCTGCCGGTCGCCCACCGAACCGGGCGGCAGCGGCAGCACGCCCGGGCGCTCGGCGTGGTGCTTGCTGGTGATCTTCGCGACGGTGGCGGTCCGGCCGTGCACCCGCAGCACCAGGCAGGGGCGGTCCTTGGCGCCCGGGCCGTCCTCGAACGGCACCTCGGCCCACCAGATCTCCTGCGGCTCCGGCCCGGCCCCGGCCCCGGTGCGCGGACGCGGCCGCGGGCGGGTCGGCGCGGTCGGCCGGGACGCCGGGCGGGTGCGCCTGACCAGCGCCGCCGCGACGGCGGCCAGCACGGCGACGCCCGCCAGCAGGACAACGATCCAGATGCCAGTCATGCCGCGAACCGTACCGGGCCGCCGGTGAACGCCACCACCGTGGCGGCCGTGACAGTTGAGCATTTGTCCGTACGTTGCTCCCGGTTCGTCACGGATCCGCCACGACGCCCGTTCTGCGGCCTGCGTCCCGGTGCCGTCCGGAGAGGCTGCCCCACGAACGTCCGCCCCCGTCCCCCCGGAGGTGCCTTCGTGAACAGCGACGCACTGTGGTCGTACGCCGAGATCGCCCGGCACATCAACGTCCAGCCCGAGACCGTCCGCAACTACCGGCGGCACGGCCTGCTGCCCGAGCCGGACGTGATCGACGGCAGCGGACACCCCCGCTGGTACCCCGAGACCATCCGCACCTGGGCCCGCAACCGCCCCCGGCACCGCTGATTCCGCACCGCGGCCCCCGCCCCGGCGGTCTGGGTGATTCCAGCCACAGCCCGGCACGGGGACGGGGGCAAAGTGCTGCTCCGCCCTTACCCTCGACACACCAACGCAGTGCTACCGGCCGGTCCACCGGCCCGGCCTGCCGTTTTCCATGCTGTTTTCCATGCTGTTTCCATGTCGTACGCCAACAGCAGCCAGGACCGTGTCGGGGCGGAGGGGCTCGGATGAAACTGACCGTGGTGGGGTGCTCGGGGAGCTTCCCGTCCGCCGACTCGCCGTGCTCCAGCTACCTGGTCGAGGCCGACGGCTACCGCGTGGTGCTGGACCTCGGCAACGGCGCGCTCGGCGCGCTGCAGAAGTACACCGGCCTCTACGAGGTCGACGCCGTCCTGCTCAGCCACCTGCACGCGGACCACTGCGTCGACCTGTGCGCCTACTGGGTCGCCCGTAACTACCGCGCCGAGGGCTGCCCCGACCTGCTCCCGGTGTACGGTCCGGCCGGCACCGCCGAGCGGCTCGCCCGGGCGTACGACATGCCGGAGAACCCCGGAATGAAGGAGGTGTTCGAGTTCCGCACGCTCACCCCGGGCAGCTTCGAGCTCGGCCCGTTCTGGGTCTCCGTCGCGCAGGTCAACCACCCGGTGGACGCCTTCGCCTTCCGGCTGGAGCACGGCGGCCGCTCGCTGGTCTACTCCGGTGACACCGGTGAGTGCCCCGAGCTGGTCGAACTCGCCCGTGGCGCCGACCTGTTCCTCTGCGAGGCCGCCTACCTGGACGGCCGCGACACCTACCAGGCCGTCCACCTCAACGGCCGGGAGGCCGGTGAGCACGCGGCCGCCGCCGGGGCGCACCGGCTCGTGCTCACCCACATCCCGCCGTGGACCGACGCCGAGCGCAACCGCCGCGACGCCGCCGCCGCGTACCCCGGCCCGGTGGAGCTGGCCCGGGCCGGCGCGGTGTACGAGATCTGACCCGCCCGGGCCGCCCGGGCCGCCCGGGCCGCGGCTCAGCGCCGGCCGGGCACCGGCAGGCCGAGGTGGTCGCGCAGGGTCGGGCCGGTGTAGTCGGTGCGGAACACCCCACGTTCCTGGAGCAGCGGGACGACCCGGTCGACGAACTCGTCCAGGCCGCCCGGGGTGAGATGGGGGACGAGGATGTAGCCGTCGGCCGCATCGTTCTGTACGAAGTGGTCGATCTGCCCGGCGACGGTGGCGGGGGAGCCGATGAAGGACTGCCGGCCGGTCACCTCGATGACCAGTTCACGGCTGGTCAGGTTCTTCTCCGCGGCCAGCGCCCGCCAGCGTGCGGCGGTGCCCACCGGGTCCGGGATCCGGACCCGGCCCTGGACCAGCGCGCTGTCCGGGTCGGGGTCGACGCTCGGCAGCGGCCCGTCCGGGTCGTGGTCGGACAGGTCGACGCCCCAGACCTGCTCCAGGTAGTTGATCGTGGTCTGCGGCCCGACCTGGGCCCGGCGGACCTCGGCGGCGCGCTCGGCCGCGTCGGCGTCGGTGTCGCCGAGGACGAAGGTGGCCGCGGGCAGGATCTTCAACTCGTCCGGCTTGCGGCCGTAGGCGGCCAGTCGCCGTTTGACGTCGCGGTGGAAGGCCTGGCCGTCGGCGAGGGTGGAATGGCGGCTGAAGATGACGTCGGCGGCGGACGCGGCGAACTCGCGCCCCTCGTCGGAGTCCCCGGCCTGGATGACCACCGGGTGGCCCTGCGGCGGGCGGGGCAGGGAGAGCCGGCCCTCGACCTCGAACTGCGGCCCGGAGTGCCGCACCCCGGCCGCCCCGGCGTCCCAGAACTCCCGTGCCAGTTCGACGAATTCGGCGGCCCGGGTGTAGCGGTCGGCACGGTCCAGGTAGCCGCCGCGGCGGAAGTTCTCCCCGGTGAAGGCGTCCGAGGAGGTGACCACGTTCCAGGCCGCCCGGCCACCGGAGAGGTGGTCCAGGGAGGCGAAGCGGCGAGCGAGTTCGTACGGCTCGTTGAAGGTGGCGTTCACCGTGGCCGCCAGGCCGATCCGTTCGGTGACGGCGGCCAGGGCGTTCAGCACGGTGATCGACTCGGGGCGGCCGACCACGTCCAGGTCGTGGATGCGGCCGTTGGTCTCGCGCAGCCGCAGGCCCTCGGCGAGGAAGAAGAAGTCGAACTTCCCGCGTTCGGCGGTCTGCGCGAGGTGGCGGAAGGAGTCGAACTCGATGTGGCTGCCGGAGGCCGGGTCGCTCCACACCGTGGTGTTGTTGACGCCGGGGAAGTGGGCGGCGAGGTGGATCTGCTTGAGCGGACGGTCCGTCATCGGGTCACCTCGGCGAGGGCGGGGGAGTCGGTGGTGGGGGAGGCGGTGGTGGGGGAGTCGGCGGGGGAGTCGGTGGTGGCGCTCGCCGCGGGGGCGGCGTAGCGGCTGGCCGGGCGGGACAGGCCGAGGTGGTCGCGCAGGGTGCGGCCGGAGTGGCCGGCGCGCAGCAGTCCGGCGGCGCGCAGGGCCGGGGCGGTCCGCTCGGCGAGCGCGGCCAGGTCGCGCGCGGGCTCGGTGGGGACGAGGTGGAAGCCGTCCACGCCGGTGCCGGTGGCACTGAGTTCGGCGAGCAGCCGCTGCTCGGCGGCCCGGTCGGGCAGGGCGGCGTCGAGCCGGGCGAGGATGCGCAGCTGTTCGCCGGAGCGCAGCCGCAGCTCGGTGGCGGCGGTCAGCCGGGCGGCCCGGTCGGGGGCGTCCAGGACGACGACGTCGGCGTACCGGATCGCGGTGGCGACCCGGGCCCGCCCGCCGGGGGAGGCGTCCGGGGCGAGGTCGGCGGCGGCCACCGGCACCACGACCACCGGGCGGCCCTGCGGCGGGCGCGGGGTGATGGAGGGGCCGCGGACCGAGAAGTGCCGGCCCTCGAAGTCGATGTAGTGCAGCTTGTCGCGGTCGACGAACCGGCCGGTGGCGGTGTCGCGGATCTCCGCGTCGTCCTCCCAACTGTCCCAGAGCCGGGCGGCGACCTCGGCGGCGTCGGCCGCCTCGGCCCACAGCTCGTCCTCGGGGGCGACCGGGCGGCGGCCGAAGGCCCTGGTCTCGGCCTCGGTGCCGGAGACGCCGACCAGCCAGCCGGCCCGGCCGGCGCTCACCCAGTCGAGGGTGTTGAGCGAGATGGAGGTGTGGAAGGGCTCGGTGTGGGTGGTGGTGACGGTGGGGACCAGGCCGATCCGCGAGGTCAGCGGGGCGATCCGGGCGAGGGTGGCGAGTGCGTCGGGGCGGCGTGGCTCGGGGGCGAAGGAGTCGTCGAGGGTGACGAAGTCCAGGCCGGCGCGTTCGGCGAGCAGGGCGAGGCCGGCGTAGTGGGCGGCGTCGAGGTGGTCGGGACTGTCGATGGCGGCGGAGAGGTGCAACTGGCGGGGCATGGCGGGCCTGGCTTTCCTCGTGCGGGGTGCGCGGAGGTGCGCGGACGCGTGCGGACGGCGGCCCGTACGGGTACGGGGCTGCGGTCGCGCGCGGCGCGGCTGCGCGGTGGCGGCCCGTGGGCAGGCGGAGGCCCGCGACGGGCGGGGGAGGAGGACGGCCGGCGCCGGGCGGGGACTCAGCCGGGCGGCGGCGGGGCGAAGGGTCGGCTCAGCCGCGACACGCCGCCGACCACACGCGACCGAAGTCGATGTGGCTGCGGGTCACCAGCGGGCACGAGGCGTTCACCGGTTCAGTTGACCAGGGCCTCCGGCGGTTCGTCAACCGCCGTTTCCGTACGGTGGAACCGGGTGAGGACACCCCGACACGCCGAAGGCCCCGCCGGCCGCCGGGGGAGCGGCGGTGGGCGGGGCCTTCGGGGCGGACGGGACGGGCGTCAGGCCTTGGTCACGTCCTCGATCTCGCTGTCGTCCTCGCGACCGGGGGTCTTGAGGTTGAACTTGGTGATCGCGAAGCGGAACGTGAAGTAGTAGATCGCCGCGAAGACCAGGCCGATCGGGATGATCAGCAGCGGGTTCTTGGCCAGGCTGAAGTTGATCGTGTAGTCGATCAGACCGGCCGAGAAGCTGAATCCGTGGTGGATGCCGAGGCCCCAGGTGACGGCCATCGAGACGGCGGTCAGCACCGCGTGGATCGCGTACAGGACCGGGGCGATGAAGAGGAAGGTGAACTCGATCGGCTCGGTCACACCGGTGACGAAGCTGGTCAGCGCGATCGAGATCATCATGCCCATGACGGCCTTGCGGCGCTCGGGGCGGGCGCAGTGGGCGATCGCGAGGGCGGCGGCCGGCAGTGCGAACATCATGATCGGGAAGAAGCCCGCCTGGAACTGGCCGGCCGTCGGGTCGCCCGCCAGGAAGCGGTTGATGTCGCCGTGCACGACGGTGCCGTCCGGCTTGGTGAAGTCGCCGGTCTGGAACCAGGCGTAGGTGTTGACGAACTGGTGCATGCCGATCGGGATCAGCGCGCGGTTGACCAGGCCGAAGATGCCCGCGCCGACCGCGCCCGCGCCCACCAGGCTGTTGTTGACGTGCGAGATCGCGTCGCCGACGGGCTGCCAGCCGAGGCCGAACAGGACCCCCAGGCCGGTGCCGACGAAGGCCATGATGATCGGGACGAGTCGGCGGCCGTTGAAGAAGCCCAGCCAGTCGACCAGCTTGGTGCGGTGGAACCGCTGCCACAGGATGGCCGCGAGCAGACCGACCACGATGCCGCCGAGGACACCCGGGTCCTGCGGCTTGCCCGCGGGGAGGGCGGCCGTGACGGTGCCGTCCGCCGGGAAGGCGGTCAGCACGTTCTTGAACACGAGGTAACCGACCAGCGCCGCCAGCGCCGTGGAACCGTCCGCCTTCTTGGCGTAGCCGATCGCGATGCCGACGCAGAACAGCAGCGGCAGCGCGCCGGTGATGGCGGTACCCGCGGCGCCGAAGACCTCGACGAGCTTCGCGGGGAAGTGCCACTTCTCATGGACGTCGGGCTGGCCCAGACGCGCCAGCAGACCGGCCGCCGGCAGCACGGCGATCGGCAGCTGGAGGCTGCGACCGACCTTCTGGAGACCGGGGAGGACGGCATTGCCGAACTTCTTGATCGGCGCCGGAGCCTTGGCGGGCGCCGGTGCCTGCGCAGACTGACTCATGGGGGTGGGTTCCTAACGGCATGGCGGTCGGTCGGGGGGAAGGCACGGGGGCCGAACCGCGAACTGGTCTACACCACACGTGGTGTAGACCAGTTTTGTAGCACGGGTGGAGAAGTCGGGGAAGCCCGGATAGCAGGGTTGTCGACAAGCGCTATGAAATCGAAACCTGGATCCGGAGCGGTGATCATGATTTCAGTCGCGATTGTGATTTTGGCTATTTGCGCAACAAAAAGCGCCGATCCCGTGCGGCGCCCGGGTCGCGGCGGGTCCCGCGGTCGCCGGCGGGGTCGCTCCCGGGCGATCCGGCCGCTCCCGGGCGTGCGCCACGGCTGCTGAGAGTGACCGGAGGGTCGCGGACGTGCCCGGCGGGGCGCCCCCGCCTGTGCTCGGCACCCGTCCCGACCGCCGTCCGGCCGGCCGGATCGCGACCGAATTACCATTTCGGTGACCCGCGGGTAGGGAATTCCGTCCTTCGGTGAAATGCCGAAGGCCCCCGGACCGGTGGGTCCGAGGGCCTTTGTGGGGCGGTGCTCCGGGATTTGTTCCGTACGGTCGGGGAATCAGGCCTTGGTGACGTCCTCGACCTCGGTCTCGTCCTCGCGCCCCGGTGTTTTCAGATCGAATTTGACGATGATGAACCGGAACAGCGCGTAGTACACCGCGGCGAAGCAGAGCCCGATGACGATGATCAGCCACGGTTTGGTGGCGAGCCCCCAGTTGATCACGTAGTCGATCAGACCGGCCGAGAAGCTGAAACCGTCGTGCACCCCCAGCCCCCAGGTGACCGCCATCGAGGCGCCGGTCAGCAGCGCGTGCACGGCGTACAGGGCCGGGGCGATGTAGGCGAAGGAGTACTCGATCGGCTCGGTGACGCCGGTGACGAAGGAGGTCAGGCCGACCGAGAGCATCAGGCCGTAGATCTCCTTGCGGCGGTGCGGCTTGGCCGAGTGCGCGATCGCGAGCGCCGCGGCGGGCAGCGCGAACATCATGATCGGGAAGAATCCGGACTGGAACTGCCCCGCCGTCGGGTCGCCCGCGAGGAAACGCGGGATGTCGCCGTGCACGATGCTGCCGTCGGCCTTCGTGAACTCGCCGAACTGGAACCAGACGAAGGTGTTGAGCAGTTGGTGCATACCGATCAGCAGCAGCGCGCGGTTGAACAGGCCGAAGATGCCCGCACCGCCCGCCCCGAGATCGGCGAGGTTCTGCGAGAAGTCGTTCAGGCCGCGGCCGATCGGCGGCCAGACCCACAGGGCGATGCAGGCGGTGGCCAGGCCCACCACGGCGGTGATCATCGGGACGAGGCGGCGGCCGTTGAAGAAGCCCAGCCAGTCGACCAGTCTGACGCGGTGGAACCGGACCCACAGCCAGGCCGACATCAGGCCGATCAGGATGCCGCCCAGCACCCCCGGGTTCTGGTACGTCGCGGCCGCGACCTTGGCCGAGCTGTAGTCCACGCACTGGGCGGTCCATGCGTCGGGGATCTGGACAGTACCGGCCTTGCAGTGCTCCGGGAATGCGTGCAGCACCTTGTAGTAGACGAGGAAGCCGACCACGGCCGCGAGCGCCGTCGAACCGTCCGCCTTCTTCGCCATGCCGATCGCCACGCCGATGCAGAACAGCAGCGGCAGGCCGAGCGAGGAGTCGAGCAGTGCGCCGCCGGCCGCCGCGAAGACCTTGGCGACGTTGTTCCAGCCCAGGCCGTCCTTGCCGAACACGTCCGGCTGGCCGAGCCGGTTGAGGATGCCCGCCGCGGGCAGCACCGCGACCGGGAGCTGGAGGGAGCGGCCCATCTTCTGGAGGCCGCCGTAGAAGGTGTGCCACCACAGGTTCTGCGGGGCCGTGGCGCCTGCCGAACTCATCCTTCGCCCTCCGAGCGCAGTTGCCGATTGGCGGGCCCCTGCGGGACCCTCGGGCGGGGGTCAGGAACACCCGGGGTCCTTCCTGCGTTCATCGGAGTACACATATATTGGTGTAGACCACTTTGGGACGCAGGCCGGACGCCGGGACGCGAGCCCCGCTGATCGTCATCCTCGGGTGGCGGCCCGGAGCCTGCGCGCCGGAATGGGCCAAAAGTGGACTAACGTGGCAGACCGGACCTGCTCGGGTCATGCTGGTCGCGCTGCCCGGCAGCGCGACCCCAGCTGAACCCGCGTCAGCCACCGGCACGGACCTCGCCACCCGACGGCCGAGGACCGAACCCCAGCACAGCGCAGGACGGCACCCGGCAGAGCCGCCGAAGAGCCGAGACAGAGGGAGAAACCACATGGCCAGCAAGGCTGAGAAGATCGTCGCCGGTCTGGGCGGCATCGACAACATCGAAGAGGTCGAAGGCTGCATCACCCGCCTGCGCACCGAGGTCAGGGACGCCTCCCTCGTCGACGAGGCCGCCCTCAAGGCGGCCGGCGCCCACGGCGTCGTCAAGATGGGCACCGCGATCCAGGTCGTCATCGGCACCGACGCCGACCCGATCGCCGCCGACATCGAGGACATGATGTGAGCTGAGCCACCCAGGCTCCACCACCAACGGCCCGCCGACCCGCCCACGCGGACGGCGGGCCGAGGCGCATCCGGAACCGGCGTTCGCAACAGCTACGCTCAGTGGCTATGTCACGTATCGACGGCCGCACCCCCGACCAGCTCCGCCCCATCACCATCGAACGGGGCTGGAGCAAGCACGCCGAAGGCTCCGTCCTCGTCTCCTACGGCGACACCAAGGTGCTGTGCACCGCCAGCGTCACCGAAGGCGTCCCGCGCTGGCGCAAGGGCAGCGGCGAAGGCTGGGTCACCGCCGAATACTCCATGCTCCCGCGCGCCACCAACACCCGCGGCGACCGCGAATCCGTCAAGGGCCGCATCGGCGGCCGCACCCACGAGATCAGCCGACTCATCGGCCGCTCGCTGCGCGCCGTCATCGACCACCGCGCCCTCGCCGAGAACACCATCGTCCTCGACTGCGACGTCCTCCAGGCCGACGGCGGCACCCGCACCGCCGCCATCACCGGCGCCTACGTCGCCCTCGTCGACGCCGTCTCCTGGGCCCGCGACCGCAAGCTCCTGCGCGCCAAGGGACAGCCCATCACCGGCGGCGTCAGCGCCGTCAGCGTCGGCATCATCGACGGCGTCCCCATGCTCGACCTCCAGTACGAGGAGGACGTCCGCGCCGAGACCGACATGAACATCGTCTGCACCTCCGACGGCCGCTTCGTCGAGGTCCAGGGCACCGCCGAAGGCGCCCCCTTCGACCGCGCCCTGCTCGACCAGCTGCTCGACCTCGGCACCCTCGGCTGCGCCGAACTCGACCAGATCCAGCGCAAGGCACTCGAAGGCTGAACCTCCCCCCGGAGTGAACCGACCCCCGGAGTGAACCGGGCCCGGACCGCTGTACACGCGCGGCCCGCAGCCCGTACGGTTCCCGCAGCACCCCGCTGCGGGAACCGCGCCCCGTCCGCGCGCGTCCTCCCCCACGGAACCCGCGCCCCAGGAGGACCGGATGGCCTCGTCGAGCATCGCCCGCCCCGCCGCCCTCGCCGTGGCCGCACTGATCGCGATCCTCCCGCTCAGCATGGTGAGTTGCTCCGCCGCCCAGAAGGCCATCGACTGCGGCAACACCGCCGTCAAGGTCACCGGCGACCTCGCCGACCTCACCAAGGCCTACGACAACTCCAGCAACGACTCGGCCGCCGCCGGCAAGGCGCTCCAGAAGCTCAAGGGCGACCTCGACCAGATCGGCAAGAACTCGAAGAACACCGACGTCGCCAAGGCCGTCACCGACCTCCAGAAGCAGGCCGACAAGGTCCAGCAGGCCGTCGACAGGAAGCAGGCCCCCGACCTCAAGCCGCTCGGCGACGCGGCCGGCAACCTCACCTCGGTCTGCACCGGCTGACCGTCCGCCGGATCTCGATAGGGTGGGCGATATGTCCACCCGCCTGATCCTCGCCACCCGCAACCAGCACAAGGTCGCCGAGCTGCGCGCCATCCTCACCGACGCCGGCCTGGACGTCGAACTCGTCGGCGCCGACGCCTACCCCGAGATCCCGGACGTCCCCGAGACCGGCGTCACCTTCGCCGAGAACGCCCTCCTCAAGGCCCACGCCCTCGCCCGCGCCACCGGACTGCCCGCCGTCGCCGACGACTCCGGCCTCTGCGTCGACGTCCTCAACGGCGCCCCCGGCATCTTCTCCGCCCGCTGGGCCGGCAAGCACGGCGACGACCTCGCCAACCTCAACCTGCTGCTCGCCCAGCTCTCCGACATCGCCGAACCCCACCGCGGCGCCCACTTCTTCTGCGCCGCCGCCCTCGCCCTGCCCGACGGCACCGAACGCGTCGTCGAGGGACGGCTGCTGGGGACGCTCCGGACCGCCCCGGCGGGCGACGGCGGCTTCGGCTACGACCCGATCCTCCAGCCCCTCGGCGAGACCCGCACCTGCGCGGAGATGACGGCGGACGAGAAGAACGCCATCAGCCACCGCGGCCAGGCCTTCCGGGCCTTGGCGCCGGTGGTCAAGGACCTCATCGGCTGACAGGGCACGGGAACAAACACGGCCCGCTCCCCTTCGATTCGAAGGGGAGCGGGCCATTTGACTCAGTACGCCCGGAGGGATTCGAACCCACGACAAAGCGGACCTAAACCGCTCCTCTCTACCGCTGGAGTACGGGCGCACGTCAGAGTCAGCCTACCGGGTGCCATGCGTCCTGGTGGCCCGATTCCTGTTCCGCCCGCAGTAGGTATCTGTGGTGGCGTGGCAGTTGGGGCAGAGCAGTCGGAGGTTGTCCGGCCGGTTGTCCGACCAGTCGCCGCTGATGTGGTCGACTTCCAGGGTCATCGCTCGTCCTCGCCGTTCGGGGCCGGTGCCGCACTCCTCGCAGGGCTCGTGCCCCATTCATCGGTATGCGAACGACCTGGGCTGGTTTTGGTCACGGGCTGGCCGGGGTTTGCCGAGTGATGACCAATTGGTACAGACCTATTGACCTATGTGGTTCAGACCACATAGCTTCGGCGCCAATTGAATCCCCCACGTGCGTGCTCCCCCACAGGTACGCGCCGACACTCTCTCCTGGAGGACCGAGTGTTGATCCGTAGTACGGCGGAGCGGCGTCCCACCGCTGCGATCCGCCGCAAGAGTGCCCGGGCGGGCGTGGCGTCGTTGGCGGCGGTGTCGCTGGCGGGGCTGTTGATGGCGACGCTGGGTGCGGCGCCCTCGCAGGCGTCGGCGGCCGTCGACAACGCGGCCTGTCGCCCGGACGGGCTGTACCAGACGCCCGGGGTGGACGTCCCGTACTGCTCGGTCTACGACACCAGCGGGCGCGAGAAGATGGGCGCGGACCACCAGCGCCGCATCATCGGGTACTTCACCGGCTGGCGCACCGGCAAGAACAGCGACCAGCCCTACCTGGTGAGCGACATCCCCTGGGACAAGGTCACCCACCTCAACTACGCCTTCGGGCACGTCGGCGGCGACAACAAGCTGTCGGTCGGCACGGACGGGCCGACCAACGAGGCCACCGGGATCTCCTTCCCGGGCGTGCCGGGTGCGGAACTGGACCCGACGCTGCCGTACAAGGGCCACTTCAATCTGCTGACGAAGTTCAAGAAGCAGTACCCGAACGTCAAGACCCTGATCTCCGTGGGCGGTTGGACCGAGACCGGCGGCTACTTCGGGGACGACGGCAAGCGGGTCGGCTCCGGCGGCTTCTACTCGATGACGGTCAACCCGGACGGCAGCGTCAACCAGGCCGGCATCGACACCTTCGCCGCCTCGTCCGTCGACTTCATCCGCAAGTACGGCTTCAACGGCGTCGACATCGACTACGAGTACCCGACCTCGATGAAGGACGCCGGCAACCCGCTGGACTGGCAGCTCGCCAACGCCAAGCGCGGGTCGCTGGCCAAGGGCTACGCGGCGCTGATGAAGACCCTGCGGGAGAACCTGGACCGGGCGGGCGCCGCCGACGGCAGGCACTACCTGCTGTCGGTCGCGGCGCCGTCCTCCGGGTACCTGCTGCGCGGCATGGAGACCTTCCAGGTCGCCCAGTACCTGGACTACGTCAACATCATGTCGTACGACCTGCACGGCGCCTGGAACAAGTACGTCGGCCCGAACGCCTCGCTCTACGACGACGGCAAGGACGGCGAGTTGGCCGCCGCCAACGTGTACGGCACCGGCCAGTACGGCGGCATCGGCTACCTGAACGCCGACTGGTCGTACCACTACTTCCGCGGTGCGCTGCCGGCCGGCCGGATCAACGTCGGCCTGCCGTACTACACCCGCGGCTTCAAGAACGTCCAGGGCGGCACCAACGGGCTCTGGGGCACCGCCTCCGCGACCAGCTGCCCGGCAGGGTCCGGGCTGACCTCCTGCGGTGACGGCGCGGTCGGGATCGACAACATCTGGAACGACAAGGACGACGCGGGCAAGGAGTCCCCGGCCGGGTCGAACCCGATGTGGCACGCGAAGAACCTGGAGAAGGGCGTCCTGCCCGACTACCTGGCCAAGTACGGGGTGACGGACACCGCCCTCCAGGGCAGCTACACCCGCAACTACAGCTCCTCGCTGGTGGCGCCGTGGCTGTGGAACGACACCAAGAAGGTGTTCCTGTCCACCGAGGACGAGCAGTCGGTGGGCGCCAAGGCGGACTACATCGTCAACCAGGGCGCCGGCGGCGCGATGATCTGGGAGCTCGCGGGCGACTACCGCTGGGACGCCACCGCCAACGGCGGCAAGGGCGAGTACGTGCCCGGTTCGACGCTGACCTCGCTGATGTACGACATGTTCAAGGCGGCGAGCCCTTACGGTGCGGTCCGCTCGACGGTGGCGCTGCCGCAGCAGACCCTGCCGGTCGACGTGTCGTTCACCAACTTCGCGCTGGGCGACTCCAACTACCCGATCAACCCGAAGCTGCACATCGTCAACAACTCGACGCTGACCCTGCCGGGCGGCACCGAGTTCCAGTTCGACTACAGCAACTCGGCGCCGGGCAACGCCAAGGACCAGTCCGGCTTCGGGCTCCAGGTGATCCGGCAGGACAACCCGGGCCCGGGCAACGTCGGCGGGTTGAAGGGCACCTACAACCGGGTGTCGGTCAAGCTGCCGGGCTGGCAGTCGCTGGCGCCGGGCGCCTCGGTCGACATCGACTTCGTCTACTACCTGCCGGTGTCCACGCCGTCGAACTGGACGGTCAACGTGGGCGGCACGCTGTACGGGCTCAAGGGCGACCTGACCCGGGGCGCGGTGGACGGCGGCACGCCGACTCCGACGCCGACGCCTACCCCGACTCCGACGGGCACGCCGACCGCGACCCCGACCGGCACCCCGACGGGCACGCCCACCGGTACGCCGACCCCGACCGCGACCCCGACCTCCGGCGCCTGCACGGCCGCCCCGGGCTGGGACGCGGGCACCACCTACGCGACGCCGACCAAGGTGTCCTGGAAGGGCCACTACTACCAGAACAAGTGGTGGACCAAGGGCGACGACCCGTCCGCCAGTGGTGCCTGGGGCGTCTGGAACGACCTCGGGGCCTGCTGAGCCCGACGGCTGACGGTTGACGGCAGTCACCCGAGGTGAGGAACGGCGGTGGCGGCACACCCGGTCGGGGGGTGGGCCGCCACCGCTTCGTTCAGTTCGTTCAGTTCATTCAGAGTTTGTTCCGGAGGCTCAGGCCTCGACCTTGAGGTCCCGCAGCAGCTTGGCGACGTGCCCGGTGGCCTTGACGTTGTAGAGGGCGCGCTCGACCTTGCCCTGCTCGTCCACGATGATCGTGGAGCGGATCACGCCCTGGTAGGTGCGGCCGTAGTTCTGCTTCTCGCCGTAGGCGGCGTAGGCCTCCAGCACCTGGTGGTCCGGGTCGGAGAGCAGGGTGACCTTGAGGTCCTCCTTCTCGCGGAACTTGCCGAGCTTCTCCGGCTGGTCCGGGGAGATGCCGATGACGTCGTAGCCGGCGCCCTCGAAGACCGCCAGGTTGTCGGTGAAGTCGCATGCCTGCTTGGTGCAGCCGGGGGTGAGGGCGGACGGGTAGAAGTAGACGATGACCTTGCGGCCCAGGTGGTCGGCGAGCGAGACCTGGTTGCCGTCGGCGTCGGACAGGCTGAATGCGGGCGCGGTGTCGCCGGGCTGGAGACGCTCAGTCACGGTCGTACTCTCCTGGGGGCTGGGACGGACGGTCGTACCACGGCAAACTTACCTCCGTTGGTGGGTGGGGCCGCGCGCCCGTGCGTGGCAGCTGACAAACTGGGTTGGTCGCAGAGGACGACAGGACTACATCGGCAAGTGAATGGGGTGGCCCGAGTGGGCGACGCGAGCACGCAGGACAAGCCGGCGCGGACGGCTGCGCAGATCGAGGCGGACATCGAGCGCACCCGTGACCGGCTGGCGTCGAACCTGGACGAGCTGGCCGTGCGGATCCACCCGAGCACCATCTCCGCGCAGGTCAAGGCGAAGGCGATGGCCACCGTCGAGGAGAAGACGGCCCGGGCGTACGTGGCCGCGAGCGGCCTGGTGGAGAAGGTCAAGGCGCAGTTCCTGGACGAGAAGGGGCAGCCGCGCAAGGAGCGGATCGTCCCGGTCGCACTGGTCGGCCTCGGCCTGGTGGTGCTGCTGTCCTCCTCGCGCAAGCGCCGCGAGGACTGATCGGCGGATCGAGCGGGACCTCCGGAGGGCCGGGCCGCCGTCGGGCGGCCCGGCCCTTCCGCATGCCGGGCCAGCGTCACGCGCCGCGCCCGGGGGCGGTACCTTCGGGACCGTGAGTACGAACGACGAACCGACCCATTCCGATCACGAGCACGACGCGGTGCGGCACGACCGGCTGGGCGAGAAGCTGCCGATCCGGATGCTGCACGACCGCGTGCTGGTGCGCATCGAGGGCAGCGAGGGCGAGCGCCGCTCGACCGGCGGCATCCTGATCCCGGCGACGGCGGAGCTCTCGAAGCGCTGCACCTGGGCGGAGGCCGTGGCGGTGGGGCAGAGCGTGCGCTCGGTGGAGCCCGGTGACCGCGTGCTGTACGACCCGGAGGACAAGCTGGAGGTGGAGGTCCGCGGCGCCACCTACGTGCTGCTGCGCGAGCGGGACCTGCACGCGGTGGCGGCGAGCCGCTTCGGTGACACGGAGGGTTCGACCGGGCTGTACCTGTGACCGGCCCGTACCTGTGACCGGCCGGCCCGTGCCCGGGCGTCCTACGCGAGCAGCCCGCCGCCGTCGACGGTGAGGACGGTACCGGTGGCGAAGCGCTGTTCCATCAGGTACGCGTAGGCCTCGGCGGTGTCCTCGGGGTCGCCGATCCGGCCGAGGGGCAGGGCGGCGGCGGTCTGCGCGTACAGCTGCTCGCGGTCGGCCTCGGGCAGGCCGGACCAGAGCGGGGTGCGGATCATCCCGGCCCGGACGGCGTTGACCCGGATCGGGGCGAGTTCCACGGCCAGCGCCCGGACGAGGGCTTCGACCGCGCCGCAGACGCTCGCGGCGACGCTCCAGCCCGGTACCGGGCGCAGGCCGGCGGTGCCGGAGGTGAGGGTGATCGAGCCGCCGGGGCGCAGCTGCGGGGCGGCGGCCGGAGCGGTCGCGGCCGCGGGTGGACACGGTGGAGGAGAAGCTGGAGTACGTGGCGGCGGGGGAGGGGATGGTGGTGCTGCCGTTGTCGATGGCGGCCTTCTACACCCGCGCGGACGTCGTGCACGTGCCGGTGTCGGACCTCGCGCCGCACCGGGTGTGCCTGGCCTGGGCGGCGGGGCGGACGTCGCCGCTGCTGGCGGAGTTCGCCGAATTGGCCGAGTCGGCCGAGTCGGCCGGGTCGGCCGGGTCCGCGGCGGAGCAGCTCGGTTCTGTCGGTGGTAGCCGCTAGGGTCCGGGCATGAGCGTCCCGGTGATCGATGAGGTGGAGCGGCGGGCCCGGTTGGGGCGTCGGCAGTTGTTGGCGCCCTCGGTGCGGGCGGCGCGGGTGGAGGACGTGGCGGACGCGGTGGTCGGGCTGCACGCCACGGACGCGGCGACGGTGTACCTGTCCGCGTGCGCGCGGCTGGCGGAGCCCTCGGCGGCGGAGGTGGACCGGGCGCTGTACGAGGACGTCTCGCTGGTGAAGCTGCTGTCGATGCGGCGGACGATCTTCGCGGTGACGGAGGGCCTGGCCCCGTACGTGAGTTCGGGGGCGGCGCGGGCGATCGCGGCGAAGGAGCGGGCGACGCTGCTCAAGCACCTGCGCGACCACGCCGAGGGCTGGGACGAGGCCCGGCTGGCGGAGGCGGAGCGTGCGGTGCTGGCCGCGCTGGCCGTGCGCGGCGAGGCGACGACCAAGGAACTCGGCGAAGACGTACCGCAGTTGCGGGAGACGATGCTGATGTCGGCGGGCAAGGCGTACGCGGCGAAGCAGAGCGTGGGCAGCCGGCTGCTGCGGCTGCTGGCCTCGGACGGGCACGTGCGCCGGTGCCGTCCGCGCGGGTCCTGGTTGAGCAGCAGCTATCCGTGGGCGCTGGTGCCGCAGTGGCCGGACGTGCCGGTGCGGGAGGCGAAGGCGGAGGTGGTGCGGCGCTGGCTGGCGGCGTACGGGCCGGGCACGGTCGAGGACGTGAAGTGGTGGACGGGCTGGACGCTGGGGGACGTCCGGCGGGCGCTGGCGGACGTGGATGCGCGGGCGGTGGCGCTGGCGGGCGGCGCGGCGGCCGTGGTGCTGCCGGGGGACGAGGGGCCGGTGGCGGCCCCGGAGCCGTGGGCGGCGCTGTTGCCGGCGCTGGACCCGGCGGTGATGGGTTGGCGCGGGCGGGACTGGTACCTGCGGCCGCAGGACGTGCCGGCGCTGTTCGACCGGGCGGGGAACGCGGGGCCGACGGTGTGGTGGTGCGGCGAGGTGGTCGGCGGCTGGGCGCAGCGGGCGGACGGTGAGCTGGTGTGGCGGCTGTTCCGGGACGTGGGGGCGGAGGCGGAGCGGGCGGTCGCGGCGGAGGCGGGGCGGTTGGCGGGGTGGCTGGGGGAGGTGCGGGTGACGCCGCGCTTCCGTACGCCGCTGGAGCGGGAGTTGGTGGCGTAGCGGGTGTCGGTGGCGTAGCGGGAGCGGGGCGGGCCCCCGGCGTGGGTCTCCGCGCCGGCGCCCCGGTTCACTGGGCCGCGGGGGTGGCCGTCCCGGTGGGCGCGGTGGTGGCGGTGGGCGGGTTGCTGGGGCGGGCGGGCCGGGTCGGGGTGGGCCGGGTGCTGGGGGTGGGCTGGTCCTGGCTGGGGGTGGGCCGGGGGTTCTGCGGGCTGGGGGCGTCGGGGCCGGGCTGTTCGGTGGCGGCGGGGGCGCTGGGGGCGCCGGGGGCGTGGCCGGGCGCGGTGGGTGCGGGGGCACCGGTGGTGGCGGCGGCGCTGGGGGTGCCGGTGGGGGAGGTGCTGGTGCTGGGGGTGCCGGTGGGGGTCCAGGTGTCGGGGCCCTGGTCGCCGCGGCCGGTCTGGAGGTCGAACTGCTGGGTGGGGGTGCCGTTCAGGGCGGCGGTCATGTAGTCGGTCCAGATCCGGGTGGGGAAGGCGCCACCGTTGACCCGGGTGAGGCCTGCGGTGCCGGCCAGCGGCTCCTTGGCGTGGGTCTTCGGGTTCTCGCGGAACAGGCCGACGGTGGTGGTGAGTTCGGGGGTGTAGCCGGCGAACCAGGCGGAGAGGTTGGCGTCGGTGGTGCCGGTCTTGCCGGCGGCGGGGCGGCCCAGGTCGAGGGCGGCGGCGCCGGTGCCGCGGGGGCTGACGACGTCGCGCAGGACGTCGGTGACGGAGTCGGCGACGGTGCGGCCGACGGCGTCGGTGGCCTTGTGGTCGGGCATCTTGGGGACGTCGATCGCGCCGCCGGGGTTGACCCGTTCGAGTTTCTGGACGGACCAGGGGGTGTGTGCCTGGCCGTGGTTGGCGAGGGTGGCGTAGGCGCCGGCCAGGTCGAGGGCGCTGGGGGTGGCGGTGCCGAGGGTCATCGAGGTGTTGGCCGGGTCCATGCCGCGGACGCTGTCGGGGATGCCGAGTTTGACGGCGGTGTCGCGGACGCGGCCGAGTCCGGCGTCGACGCCTTCCTGGGCGTAGACGGAGTTGACGGACTTGACCATGGCGTAGCGCAGGGTGATGTTGCCGTAGTCGACGTCGTCCTCGTTGGGCGGGGCGTACGGGGTGGGGCCGCCGGTGACGGGGCGTTCGCTGGTGCCGTCGTAGCGGGTCTCGGTGGTGATCGGGCGGCCGTCGACGGTGTGTTGGGCGATCAGGCCGGCGGCGAGGTCGACCGGTTTGAAGGTGGAGCCGATCTGGTTGTCCTGGCGCAGGGCGTCGTTGAAGGGCTGCTTGGCGTAGTCGGGGCCGCCGTAGACGGCGACGACCCGGCCGGTGGCGGGTTCGACGGAGGCGCCGGCGACCCGGACGTCGGTGTCGGTGGTGGGGCGGGCCTTGGGGTCGAGTTCGCTGGTGAGTTCGGACTGGACGGCCTTGACGAAGGCGTCCTGCCGGGGCTTGTCGAAGGTGGTGGTGATCCGCCAGCCGCCGGCCTTGAGGGTGGCGGCGTCGATGGTGCCGGAGGAGATGAGGTAGTCGTCGGCGACGCCGACCAGGTAGCCGGCCTGGCCGGCGAGTCCGGTGGCGGGCTGGGGGTCGATGGGTTCGGGGAAGGTGGTGGCGGTGCGGTCGGTGCTGGTGAGGAAGCCGAGTTGGACCATGCCGTCGAGGGCGTAGTTCCAGCGGGCGAGGGCCTTCTCGCGGTTGGCGGGGGTGGCGGTCCTGACGTCGTAGAGGCTGGGGGCCTGGAGCAGGGAGGCTAGGTAGGCGCCCTGGCCGAGGGTGAGTTGGGAGACGTCGACGCCGTAGTAGGCGTGGGCGGCGCTCTGGACGCCGTAGGCGCCGCGGCCGAAGTAGCTGCTGTTGAGGTAGCCGGCGAGGATCTCGTTCTTGCTGCGCTGCTGGTCGACCTTGAGGGCGATGAAGAGTTCGCGGCCCTTGCGTTCGAAGGTCTGATCCTGGGTCAGGTAGTAGTTCTTGACGTACTGCTGGGTGATGGTGGAGCCGCCCTGCATGCCCTTGCCGAGCAGGGTGTTCCAGCCGGCCCGGGCCATGCCTTTCAGGTCGATGCCGCGGTTCTGGTAGAAGGTGCGGTCCTCGGCGGAGACGACGGCCTGCTGGGTCTGCAGGGGGATCTGCTCGATGGTGACGTCGGTGCGGTTGACGGCTCCGGTGCGGGCGATCTCGGTGGTGCCGTCGGCGTAGAGGTAGATGTTGTTCTGAGCGGTGGCGTGGGCGTTGGGGTCGGGCACCGGGACGATGACGTAGAGCACGGCGAAGGCGCCGACGGCGAGCAGTAGCAGGGCGGTGAGGGCGCCGAGGGTGATTCGCCAGGTGGGCAGGAGCCGGCGCCAGAGGGGGAGGGCGCGGCGGGCTTCGCGGCGGGCGGCCCGTTTGGCCTGGCGGCGGGTGCTCAACGTCATGGCGGGATTATCTGCTATTTGACGTGGGTTCAGCGGCGGCGGGGGCCTGAACTGCGTGGTTGCGCGTGCCGGTCCGTGCGCCCCGGGGTGCGCCGGAAATCCGGGTGCGGGCCGTGGGGGCCGGCGGTACGGTGAAAGGTGCAAATCGCATAGCGCGTCCACTTCGGCAGCTCCGCACGTCCGGCCCGGTACCCCCGGGGGCGGTCGGTCGGGGCCGCTGGAGCGTGCGCCGACGTCTCGCGGCGCCCGTCTGCGCCGGTAAATGTCGATAAGGAGACAATATGCACGGAGCTTCCACCGCGGAGGCGAGGCCTCCCGATACCGGTAACGCCGCCGGGCTGTCCGCCCCCGGGCTGTTCGCCGCCGGGCTGTACGCCTCCCTCGGGCTGTACGCCGCCGTCGCCCGCGGCGCCTTCCGCCGCTACTCCACCTACCGGGCCGCCACCCTGGCCGGGACCTTCACCAACACCGTCTTCGGGGTCATCCTGGCCTCCTCCTTCCTCGCCCTCTGGCAGGCCCGCCCCAACCTCGGCGGCTACGACCAGGGCCAGGCCGTCACCTACATCTGGGTCAGCCAGGGCCTGCTGGTCACCGTCGCGGTCTGGGGCGGGGGCTTCCAGGACGAGGTCCAGGACCGCTTCCGCAGCGGGGACATCGCCGTCGACCTCTACCGTCCGGTCGACTTCCAGGGCTGGTGGCTGGCCACCGACCTCGGCCGGGCCGGCTTCCAGGCGCTGGTCCGCGGCACCGTGCCGATGCTGTTCGGCGCCCTGGTGTTCCGCACCCGGATGCCCGAGCGGCCGCTGACCTGGGTGTTCTTCCTGCTCTCGGTGCTGCTCGCGCTGCTGGTCAGCTTCGGCGTGCGGTTCCTGGTCTCGATCACCGGCTTCTGGCTGCACGACTCGGAGGGGGTGCGCGCGGTGACCCTGGTGGTGTCGATGTTCTTCTCCGGGATGCTGCTGCCGATCGCGCTCTTCCCCGGCTGGCTCGGCGACCTCGCCCGGGTGCTGCCCTGGGCGGCCCTGGTCAAGGTGCCGACCGACGTCTTCCTGGAGCGGGCGGGCGGCGCCGGGCTGCTGCGGGCGCTCGGCTTCCAGCTCGGCTGGGCGGGCGCGCTGCTGGCCGCGGGCCGGGGCGCGCAGTGGCTGGCGACCCGCCGGGTGGTGGTGCAGGGTGGCTGAGCCGCTCCTCGCCCGGAGCTCCTGGGCGGTCCGCTCCTGGTGGCTCTGCGCCCGGATGTGGATGCGCTCGATGATGGCCTACCGGGCGTCCTTCCTGCTCAACCTGCTGGCCAGCCTGGTCACCCACTCGCTCGACTTCGTCGTGCTGGTGATCATGTTCCGGCACACCGACCAGCTCGGCGGCTGGCGCCTGCCGGAGATCGCCTTCCTCTACGCCACCGCGACCTTCTCGCTCGGCGTCGCCAACCTGCTGGTCGGCTCGGCCGACGGCCTCGGCGTACGGATCATGAACGGTTCGCTGGACACCATGCTGGTCCGCCCCGCGCCCGCGCTCTCCCAGCTGTGCGCCGAGCGGTTCAGCCTGCGCCGGCTCGGCCGCCCGCTCCAGGCGGTGATCGTGCTCGGCTGGTCGCTGGCCGCCCTGGACGTGCACTGGACCTGGGACCGGGTGCTGCTGGTGCCCGTCCTGCTGGTGTGCGGCAGCGTGATCTTCGGCGCGATCTACGTCGGCGGCGCCACCGTCCAGTTCTGGTGGGGCGAGTCCAAGGAGATCCAGAACTCCTTCACCTACGGCGGCGCGACCCTGCTGCACTACCCGCCGACGGTCTTCGCCAAGGAACTGGTCGCCGGGGTGGTCTTCGGCGTCCCGCTGGCCTTCGTCAACTGGCTGCCCACCCTGCGCATCCTCGACCGGCCCGACCCGCTCGGGCTGCCCACGGCCTTCCAGTACGCCTCCCCGGTCGCCGCCGCGCTCTGCGTCGCCGCCGCCGGGCTGGCCTGGCGGGCCGGACTGCGCGCCTACCGGGGCACCGGCAGCTGACCCTCCCCGCAACGCAAGGAGCACCCATGGCACTGATCGAACTCCAGGACGTCCACCGCACCTTCACCGTGCGGGCCCGCACCGGCCGGTTCAGCCGGGTCAAGCGCGAGGTTCGCGCGGTGGACGGCCTCGGCTTCACCGTCGAGGCCGGCGAGTGCGTCGGCTACATCGGGCCCAACGGGGCCGGGAAGTCGACCACCATCAAGATGCTCACCGGCATCCTCGTCCCCAGCTCCGGCCGGCTGCGCGTCGCCGGGGTCGACCCGGCCCGCGAACGGGTCGCGCTGGCCCGCCGGATCGGCGTCGTCTTCGGGCAGCGCACCACCCTGTGGTGGGACCTCCCGCTGCGCGACTCCTTCGAACTCGCCCGCCGGATCTACCGGATCCCCGACCGGCGGTACCGCGAGAACCTCGGCCGCTGCGTCGAACTGCTCGACCTGGGCGGCCTGTTGGACACCCCCGTACGGCAGCTCTCGCTCGGCCAGCGGATGCGCGGCGACCTCGCGGCGGCCCTGCTGCACGACCCCCAGGTGCTCTACCTGGACGAGCCGACCATCGGCCTGGACGTGGTCAGCAAGGGCCGGGTGCGCGAGTTCCTGCGCGAGGTCAACCGGGACCGCGGCACCACCGTGCTGCTCACCACCCACGACCTCACCGACATCGAGCAGCTCTGCGGCCGGGTGATGGTGATCGACCACGGCCGGGTCGTCCACGACGGCGGGCTGGACGGGCTGCACGCCGCCGGGCGCAGCGAGCGGACCCTGGTGGTCGACCTGGCCGAGGCCCGGCCGCCGATCGAGGTGGCCGGGGCGCGGGTGGTGAAGGTCGAGGGGCCGCGCCAGTGGCTGGCCTTCCCGGCGCAGGAGAGCGCGGCGCCGATCGTGGCGGCGGTCGCGGCGCGGTACCCGCTGGTGGACCTCTCGGTGCGTGAGCCGGCCATCGAGGACGTGATCGCGCGGATGTACGCGGAGGTGGCGATCGGCTGAGGCGGGGGCGCTGGGCCCGGGGCGCGCGGGGGCGGAGCCGGGGCGTGCGGGGGCGGGGCGCGGGGGCGCTGGGCCCGGGGCGTGCGGGGCGGCCGGTTGACGGTTCGGGCGGGCGTTCGGTTCCGGTCACCCGTCCGGGGAGGGCACGTGACTCCCCGGCGGGTGGCCGAGTTGGACGGTGCATCTCCGCCGGTCAGCGCGCCGGTGAACCACCACTGCCCCGGAGGCCCGCCGCCCGATGACCGTACCCGACGTGACCGTGGTGGTCGCGGTCCACAACACCATGCCGTACCTCACCGCCTGTCTGGACTCGCTGGTCGGGCAGTCCCTGGGACCGGGGCGGCTGGAGGTGGTGGTCGTCGACGACGGCTCCACGGACGGCGGCGAGGTGCTGCTGGACGAGTACGCGGCCCGGCACCCCGGGCTGTTCCGGGTGGTCCACCAGCCCAACTCGGGCGGCCCGGCGGGCCCCACCAACCGCGGCACGGACCTGGCCCGCGGGCGGTACGTGCTGTTCCTCGGCGCCGACGACTGGCTCGGCGAGGAGGCACTGGAGCGGCTGGTCGCGGCCGCCGACGCCTGGGGCTCGGACGTGGTGGTGCCCAAGCAGGTCGGGGTGAACGGGCGGCTGGTGCCGCAGGGCATCTTCCACGCCGACGCCGAGTCGGTCGGCTTCGCCGACTCGGCGCTGGCCTGGGCGCTGTCCGACACCAAGCTGTTCCGGACGGACCTCGTCCGGCGCCACGGGCTGCGCCGCAACGAGGAGTTGAAGGTCTTCTCGGACCAGCCGTTCACCCTGGAGGCCTGCCTGCGGGCCACCCGGGTGTCCGTCCTCGCCGACTACGACTACTACTTCCTGGTGCTGCGCGAGGACCGGGGCAACGTCACGGAGCGGGCCTCGGTGCTCGACCGGCTGCGCGGGATCACCGCCCTCCAGCAGGTGGCCGTCGAACTGGCCGGTCCCGGCGAGGAGTTGGACGCCATCCGGGTGCGCAGCTTCGCCTGGGACGTGCCCCGGCTGCTCCAGGACGGCTTCCTGCTGCTGGACGACGGGCTGCAACGGCGGGTGTGCGCCGAGGTCGGCCGGATGATCGAGCGTTTCGGCGCCCGCGCGGTGTACGACCGGCTGCCGGTCACCGCCCGGCTGCGGCTCGAACTCGCCGCCGCCGTACGGCCGGAGGCGCTGCGCGACCAGATCCGCTACGAGGCCGCGCACGGCGACCCGCCGGTGGTGGTGGCCGGCCGGCGGCGCTACGCGGGCTACCCGGCGTTCCGGGACGCCCGGCTCGGCCTGCCCGACGGGCTGTTCCTGCTGGGCGAGGAGCCGCCGCCGGTCGCCGCGCCGCCGCTCAACCTCGCCCAGCAGCTGTGGCGCGGCGTCGTGCCGGAGCAGGTGCGGCGCGGGCTGCGGCGCCGTCCGGCCTGGCGCAGGCTCGCCAACTCGGTGAACGGGGGCCGCGGATGAGTCCCGACGTCGGCCCGGAGGTGAGTCCCGACGTCGGCCCGGAGGTGAGTCCGGACGAGCGCGGACCGGACGTCTGCGTGGTCGGCCTCGGTAAGCTGGGCCTGCCGCTGGCCGTGCAGTTCGCGTCGAAGGGCCACCGGGTCCTCGGCGCGGACATCGCGCCCCGGGTGGTGGAGAGCGTCAACCTGGGCGTGCCGCCGTTCCCCCGGGAGGAGGGGCTGGACGAGGCGCTCAAGCGGGTGGTCGCCGAGGGCCGGCTGCGCGCCACCACCGACACCACGGCCGCGGCGGCCGCCTCGCAGGCCGTCGTCCTGGTCGTCCCGCTGGTCACCGCCGCCGACGGCACCCCGGACTTCGCCCTGCTCGACGCGGCCACCGACGCCGTCGCGGCCGGGCTGCGCCGCGGTGCGCTGGTCAGCTACGAGACCACGCTGCCGGTCGGCACCACCCGGGAGCGCTGGGCGCCCCGGCTGGCGGCCGGCTCCGGGCTGGCGCCCGGGGCGGACTTCGCGCTGGTGTTCAGCCCGGAGCGGGTGCGCACCGGGCGGGTCTTCGCCGACCTGCGGCGCTACCCCAAGCTGGTCGGCGGGCTGGACGCCGCCTCGCTGCGGCGGGGCGCCGAGTTCTACCGGGCGGTGCTGGACTTCGACCCGCGCCCGGACCTGCCCCGGCCCAACGGGGTGTGGGAGCTGGCCTCGGTGGAGGCGGCCGAGTTCGCCAAGCTCGCCGAGACCACGTACCGGGACGTCAACATCGCGCTGGCCAACCAGTTCGCCCGGTACGCGGACCGGGTCGGGGTGGACTTCGCGGAGGTCGCCGACGCCTGCAACTCGCAGCCGTACAGCCACCTGCACCGGCCGGGCATCGCCGTCGGCGGGCACTGCATCCCGGTGTACCCGCGGCTGTACCTGTGGAACGACCCGGCGGCGACGGTGGTCAGGGCGGCCCGGGAGGCCAACCTGGAGGTGCCCGGGTACGCGGTCGGGGTGCTGGCGGGTGCGGTGCCGGGGGGCATCGCCGGGCGGGGGGTGCTGGTGCTGGGGGCCTCGTACCGGGGCGGGGTCAAGGAGACGGCGTACTCGGGGGTGTTCCCGCTGGTGGCGGCGCTGGAGGCGGCCGGGGCCCGGCCGTACGTCGCCGATCCGCTGTACCGGGCGGCGGAGCTGGCGGCGCTCGGGCTGCCCCCGTACGGCGGGGAGCCGGTGGTGGCGGCGGTGTTGCAGGCGGACCACCCGGAGTACCGGGAGCTGGGGCCGGCGGAGCTGCCGGGGGTGCGGGTGCTGCTGGACGGGCGGCGGTGCACGGATCCGGCGCGGTGGGCGGGGGCGGGGGTGCGGCGGATCGTGCTGGGCGGGGCGTGAGGGGGGCGGAGGCGTGAGGGGGCGGAGGCGTGTCGGCCCGGGCGCGTACGGCCTCCGGGGGCGTGTGATCGTGGGGCACGCCCCCGTCCGCGCCGGTCAGCGGGCAGACTGGCGGGGTGAGTGACGAAGCCTTCAGCGGGACCGGCCCCGGGGTCCGGTTCACCGCGGCCGACGAGCAGAAGAGACACGGCGTCCGCCGGATGAAGACCATCGCGACCGGCCTGCTGGCCTTCGCGACCCTGGTCTTCGCCCTCGCCACCTGGGCCAAGGCGGCCGGCGCCGGCCCCTGGGCCGGGTACGTGGCGGCCGCCGCCGAGGCGGGCATGGTCGGCGCGCTGGCCGACTGGTTCGCCGTGACGGCGCTGTTCCGCCGCCCCTTCGGCCTGCCGATCCCGCACACCGCGATCATCCCGACCAAGAAGGACGCCTTCGGGCGCTCGCTCGGCGACTTCGTCGGCGACAACTTCCTGGCCGGCCACGTGGTGCGCGGCCGGCTGGCCGCGCTCGGCGTCGGCCGCCGGCTGGGGGAGTGGCTGGCCGCACCCGGGAGCGCCGAGCGGGTCACCAAGGAGGCCTCGGCGGCGCTGCGCGGGCTGCTCGCGGTGCTGCGCGACGACGACGTGCGGGCGGTGGTCGCCGAGGCGGTGACCAGGCGGGCCGCCGCGACCTCGGTGGCCGAGCCGATGGGCCGGATGCTGGGCAAGGTGGTCGCGGACGGCGGGCACCACGGCGTGGTGGACCTGGTCGCCGTCCGGGCGCACGGCTGGCTGACCGACAACCACGAGGACGTGGTCCGCAAGGTCACCCAGAAGACCCCGGGCTGGACCCCGAAGTTCCTCGACCACCAGGTCGGCGAGCGGGTCTACAAGGAACTGCTGCGCTTCGTCACCGACATCCGGGACGACCCCGACCACCCGGCTCGCGGCGCGATCGACAACTTCCTCGCCGACTTCGCCACCGAGCTGCAGAACGACCCCGAGACCATCGCCCGGGTCGAGCGCGCCAAGGGCGAGCTGCTGGCCCGCCCCGAGGTGCAGGACCTGATCAACTCCACCTGGGCCGCCGTGCGCACCCTGGTGATGGGCGCGGCCGAGGACGAGGACAGCGAACTGCGCCGGCGCATCCGCGACGGCGTGCGCCGCTTCGGCGAGCGCCTGGCCACCGACCCCAAGCTCCAGGCCAAGGTCGACGGCTGGCTGCAGGACGCCGCCCAGTACCTGGTCGACACCTACCGGACCGAGATCACCTCGCTGATCTCCGAGACGGTGGCGGGCTGGGACGCCGACGAGGCCTCGCGCAAGATCGAGGCCAACGTCGGGCGGGACCTCCAGTTCATCCGGATCAACGGCACCGTGGTCGGCGCCCTGGCCGGGCTGCTGATCCACACCGTGGCGGTGGCCCTCGGCGGGTGAACCGGGCCTCGGCCTATCCTTGCCAGCACCACTCGGTACGCGCGTAGAAGAGAAGAGGCAACGACCGTGGTCCAGCCGGACGGAAGTCGGATCGGGAACCTGGGTGACCGGAGCATCGAGGCGTTCATCGCCGGGATGCCCAAGGCGGAACTGCACGTCCACCACGTCGGCTCGGCCTCGCCGCGGATCGTCGCCGACCTGGCCTCCCGGTACGCCGGGCAGTCCAAGGTGCCGACGGACCCGGCGGCGCTCGCCGAGTACTTCACCTTCACCGACTTCGCGCACTTCATCGAGGTCTACCTGAGCGTGGTGGACCTCGTCCGTGACGCAGAGGACGTCCGGGCGCTCACCTACGGCGTGGCCGAGGACATGGCCCGGCAGAACATCCGCTACGCCGAGCTGACCCTCACCCCGTACTCCTCGGTCAGGCGCGGCATCCCCGACGTGGCCTTCATGGAGGCGATCGAGGACGCCCGGCTGCGCGCCGAGAAGGACCTCGGCGTGGTGCTGCGCTGGTGCTTCGACATCCCGGGCGAGGCCGGCCTGGAGGCCGCCGAGATCACCGCCCGGCTGGCCACCGACCTGGCCCCCGAGGGCCTGGTCAGCTTCGGCTTGGGCGGCCCGGAGATCGGCGTGCCGCGGCCCCAGTTCAAGCCGTACTTCGACCGGGCCCGGGCGGCCGGCCTGCGCTCCGTCCCGCACGCCGGTGAGACCACCGGGCCGGAGACGGTCTGGGACGCCATCCGTGAGCTCGGCGCCGAGCGCATCGGGCACGGCACCCAGGCGGTGCTGGACCCGGCGCTGGTCGACCACCTGGGCGAGCACCGCATTCCGCTGGAGGTCTGCCCGACCTCCAACATCGCCACCCGGGCGGTCGAGCGGATCGAGGACCACCCGATCAAGCGGATGGTGGACGCCGGGCTGCTGGTCACCGTCAACAGCGACGACCCGCCGATGTTCGGCACCGACCTCAACACCGAGTACGCGGTGGCGGCGCGGCTGCTGGGGCTGGACGAGACCGGGGTGGCGGCGCTGGCCCGCAACGCGGTCGAGGCCTCGTTCCTGGAGCAGGCGGGCAAGGCGCGGCTGGTCGGCGAGATCGACTCCTACCTGGCGGGCTGGCAGCAGCAGCGCTGACGTTCCCACAGGTCAACCGCCCCGTCGACCCCTGGTCGGCGGGGCGGTTCCGTTCCTGGCGCCGTTCCTGGCGCCGGATCGTCCGGGCGTGGCGCCAAAGTGGTGCCACAAATGGCTCGACATGGCGCCAGTGCTGTGCCATGCTCTAGCCATGGACCTCACGCCGTACGTCGAAAACCTCCGGAACGAGCTCGCGGTGGCCGCCGCCACCGGCGGGGACGAAGCGCGGGCGCTGGCCGACCGGCTGACGCTCCCGCTGGAGTCGGCCGTGCGGCTCACCCTGCTCAACGCCCTCTCCGCCGCCATGGGTGAAGTCACCCGCGACCTCGCCCCGGGCTCGGTGGACGTGCGACTGCGCGGCCTCGATCCCGAGTTCGTGGTGACGGCGCCACCGGGCTCCGGCGGCTTCCACGGTGACGAGTCGCCCGCGCTGCCGGATGCGCTGCCGCCCGTGGTGCCACCGGTGGTGCCGCCCGTGGTGCCACCGATAACGCCGTCGGCGCCCCCGGCTGCAACGTCGGAGTCGGACGAGAGCGGCACCGCCCGGATCAACCTGCGCCTGCCCGCGCACCTCAAGGCCAGGGCGGAGGAGGCCGCCGGGCAGGAGGGCCTCTCGCTCAACGCCTGGCTGGTCCGGGCCGTCGCCGGTGCGGTCGACGGCGGCGCCCGGGCCGCCCGCCCGGCTGCCGAGCTCGGTTCCCGCACCGTTCGCGGCGTCGGCGGCCAGGGCTTCACCGGCTGGGTCCAGTAGCGCCTCGCAGTACCGCCAGACCGATCGCCCCTGCAACGTCACCCCCGCTCCGACCAGCGGGGACACTCACACGAGTCAAGAGGACGGCACAGCCATGCCCACGTACGAGACCGACGGACAGATCTCCGTCTCCCTGGAATTCGAAATCGGCTCGGTGTGGATCCGGGCGACCAAGCGCACCGACACGGTCGTCGAGGTCCGGCCCACCAGCGCCGCCAAGGACGCGGACGTCAAGGCCGCCGAGCTGACCCAGGTCGACTTCTCCGGCGGCCGGCTCACCGTCAAGGGTCCCAAGCAGCGGACGGTGTTCTCCAGCAAGAAGGGCTCGATCGACCTCACGGTCGAGCTGCCCGCCGGCTCCGAGGTGCACGCCGACTCCCCGATGGCGGACTTCGTCACCGAGGGCCCGCTCGGCGACTGCCGGATCAAGACCTCCATGGGGCGGATCCAGGTCGACCGGGCCGTGGGCGCCCGACTCAAGACCGACATGGGCGACATCCGGCTCGGCACCGTCTCCGGGGACGCCGAGGTGACGGGTTCCGGCCGGATCGAGGTCGGCGCCGTCGGCGGCCGGCTGACGGTCAAGAACAGCAACGGCGACACCGAGATCGACGAGGTGCACGGCGTGCTGACGGCCAACGCCTCCAACGGCCGGATCCACATCGGCCTCGCCGAGGGGGACGTCGAGGCCAAGACGGCGAACGGCCACATCCGGGTCGGCCAGGTCGTCCGCGGCAAGGTCGGCCTCCAGTCCGGCGTCGGGGACATCGAGGTCGGCATCGCGGAGGGTACGGCGGCCTGGCTCGACGTGCACAGCAAGTTCGGCGCCGTCCGCAACGCCCTCGACACGGCGGCCGGTCCGGGTGAGGCCCGGGAGACGGTCGAGATCCGCGGCGCCACCCAGGTCGGCAGCATCCTCATCCGGAGGGCCTGATGGCGACGACGAACCCGGCAACGGCCCCGCTCGCGAGCACCGCGGCGATCTCGGTGGCCGGGCTGACCAAGAGCTACGGGGACAAGGCGGTGCTCAGAGGCGTCGACCTGTCCATCCCGGCGGGCAGCGTGTTCGCCCTGCTCGGCCCGAACGGCGCGGGCAAGACCACCACGGTGGAGATCCTCTCCACCCTCATCCCCGCCGACGGAGGCGCGGCCCGGGTGGCCGGGCACGACGTGGTCCGCCAGGCCGACGGCGTGCGGAGGGCGATCGGGGTCACCGGCCAGTTCTCGGCGGTGGACAACCTCCTCACCGCCGAGGAGAACCTGATGCTGATGGCCGACCTCAACCACCTCCCCCGTCGGGAGGGGCGGAGGCGGGCCGAGGGACTGCTGCGACGCTTCGAGCTCACCGAAGCCGCGCGCAAGCCCGCCGTCACCTTCTCCGGGGGCATGCGGCGCAAGCTCGACCTGGCGATGACCCTGGTCGGCAACCCCGAGGTGATCTTCCTGGACGAGCCCACCACCGGGCTGGACCCGCGGAGTCGGCGCACCATGTGGGAGATCATCCGGGGGCTGGTCACCGACCACGGGGTGACGATCTTCCTCACCACCCAGTACCTGGAGGAGGCCGACCAACTCGCCGACCGCATCGCCGTCCTGGACGGTGGCCGGATCGTCGCCGAGGGCACGGCCGAGGAGTTGAAGCGGATCGTCCCCGGCGGGCGGATCCGGCTCCAGTTCTCGGACGGCGACCGACTCGCCGCCGCCGCAGCGCTGTTCGACTACGCCACCGCCGACGCGGAGGCCCTGCGGCTGGACATCCCGGGGGACAACTCCGTGCTCACCGTGAAGGCCGTGCTGGACACGCTCGACAACGCCTCGGTACGGGCCGAGTCACTGGTCGTGGAGACGGCCGACCTGGACGACGTCTTCCTGCAACTCACCGGAGAGGGTGCACGATGAGCACGGCGACGGCGACGTACGTGGTCAGCGACTCGCTGACCATGCTGCGGCGGAACCTCAAGCGCGCGCAGCGGTACCCGGCGATGACCTTCTCGGTCGTGGTGATGCCGGTGATGATGCTGCTGCTCTTCAACTACGCCTTCGGGGGCGCGTTGGGAGCCGGCATCGGGGGCGGGAGCTACATCGACTACGTGACGCCGGGGATCGTCCTGATGACGGCGACGGCGGGTTCGGTCGCCACGGCGGTCGGCGTCTGCGTCGACATGACCGAGGGGATCGTCAACCGGTTCCGCACGATGCCGATCTCGCGGTCGGCGTTCCTGACCGGCCACGTGGTCGGAAGCGTGATCCAGACGGTCGTCGCGCTGGTGATGGTGATCGGCGCGGCCTTCGCCATGGGGTTCCGGTCCAGCGCCGGGCCGCTGGAGTGGCTGGCGGCGGCAGGCCTGCTGCTGTTCGTGACCCTCACGCTGACCTGGATATCGGCGGGGATCGGGCTGGTCTCCAAGACGCCGGAGAGCGCGAGCAACACGCCGCTGCCGCTGACCTTCCTGCCCTTCATCGGCAGCGCGATCGTGCCACCGGACTCGATGCCGACCGTGCTGCGCTGGTTCGCCGAGTACCAGCCCTTCACCCCGATCATCGAGACCCTGCGCGGCCTGCTGATGGGCACCGCCATCGGCAACAGCGGCTGGATCGCCCTCGCCTGGTGCACCGGGCTGACGCTGCTCGGCTACTTCTGGTCGCGGAGCGTCTTCTACCGGCGGTGACGGGGGTACGGCCGGTAGCCGTCGGACGGCCCGGGCCGCGGGGACACCCGCCGCCCGGGCCGCCGTGGCGTTTCCGGCCCCGCTCCGCCGCCGGACCCCTGTAGTAAAGTCCGCGCAAAGCTCGGCAAAGGACCGCGCGGGGGGACGGATGGCGGCGAGGCGTCGCAAGCAGATCGCGTGGGTGCTCAGAGGTCTGGCCCTCGCCGCGTTGCTGGTGTACCTGCCGGGCTGGCACGCCTCCCGTTCGGGCGGGTTGGTGGTGGTCGAGCACTGGTGCAACCGGCCGGTGCTGCTGATCGGGTCGGCGGTGGTGCTGGTCGTGGTCTCGCTGGTGGTCCAGCTGGACTTCCGCACCTGGTTCTCGCAGATCGGCTGCGCGGCCCTGCTGGCTCCGCTCGTCGTCGCCGGGGTGCCGGTGCTGTTCCTGTCCTTCGTGTTCAGCGGTGACGGAGGCCGGGAGGAGCGTTTCGTCAGCCCGAACCGCCCGGACCGGATCCTGAGCGTCACCAACGTCTCCGGCTTCTCCATCGACCCGGTCTACCAGGTGGAGTTGGAGGCCGGCACCGGCTGGTCCACCCGCCACTGGAGCATGGGCACCTGGGACACCCGGGACGGCGACTTCATCCGGGTCGACTGGACCGGGCCGGACCGGATCACCGTCACCGGCCGCACCTCCCTCACCGTCTTCGACATCCTCCCCGACGGCAGCCCGGGCGAGCCCCGGGTTCTCCCCAAGCCGGAGCCCGCCGGAGCCGGGTCCTAGACCCGAGGGTCGTCAACTGCCCCCCGAGGGCGATCAACCGCCCCCCTGGGCTGTTCGTCTTCGTCACCGCGGCCCCGCTGCGCCGGGTCTTCCTCCGTACGGACCGGTACCGGTGCGTCGACGCGGCTCCGCGCGCTCAGGGGGGCCTGAGCGCGCGGACCGCTCGTCAGCCCGGGCCGGCCGGGGCATTGCCGGATGGTGCCGGGGGCGGCGGGGCCGCCGGGGGTCACCAGACGGTGATGCCCATGGTGGCCGCCGCGCTGTGGATGGCGTTGTAGTGCGGGATCGACATGTCGGACTTCTTCTGGCCGGCCGGAAGGTTCTTGTCGGCGGCGCGGAACTCGTCGCGGGCGGCGGCGAGCAGGCTGGTGCCGTAGGAGACCGGGACGTCCTTGGTGCCGTGGGCCGGGTGGGACTTGGCGGCCGTCTGGCTGCCCGCCTGGGCGAGGGTGCTGCGGGCCTGGTTGTAGGCGGCGGCCTTGACCGTCTTCGGGTTGGCGAGCCGGGCCTGGGCGACGGTGGTCGTCCGGGTCTGGTCGGCGGCCATGGCGACGGGTGCGACGGCGGCGGTGAGAGCGCCGGCGGCGACGACGGTGACGAGGGCGTTGCGGACGAGCCTGTTCATGTGAATTCCTTCCGGGAGAATTCCGAGGATTCGCCTCCGCTTCGGTCCCGGGGCCGCTTCGGTCCCGGGGATCGTCGGAGTGCGAACGTCTCCGCACTACCCCGGCCTTCGAGAGCGGAAAACCCGCTTCCGTACGGTTCGTTCGGAAGTGATCGGATCAGGCCGTTTTCTGGATTCGGGGAATTCGTATCGTCAGACTGGGAGGGTGAATCCTGATCTCTACCCTGACCTGGCCTCCGCCGGGAGCCTCGCCGCCGCACTGGAGTCGGCCGCCGCCGAACTGGCCGTGGACATCACCCTGGCGCCGGGAAGGTGGGGTGACGCGGCCTCGGCGGGCATCGCCGCCCCGGTGGGCACGGTGCCCTCGGGCCCCGCGAGCAGGGGCCGGCGGGGGCCGTTGCACGTCAGCCTTTCCACCGGGGAGCGGTGCTTCGGCGTCTCCGGCTGGAGCCTCGGCACCGAGATGATCACGGGGTGGACGGCCGACCTCCGGGACGTCGTCAGGGCCGCCGTGGCCTGGGGGAGCGGTCTGAGCCTCGCGGAGCTGCGCGAACGGTTCCCGTTCCTCACTTCCTCGGAGCTCGCCGAGGCCCATGAGCACGGGGTTGCCGCCGTGGTCGGGCTGCAGTGGAGCTGGATCCGGGAACGCGCCCTGCAGGAACCGGAGTTCACCGGCTTCGGCCTGCTGGTCGCGGCAGCTGATGCGGAGCCGAGGCTCCGGCAGTTGTCCCCGGTCGTCAGCCACCGGACGCTCGTCCTCCGGGACCGGACCGGCTTCCCGTCCGATCCGGTGATCGCGATCGCTCCCGCGCAGGACGGCTGCCCGTACCGGGTGCAGCGGTTCCCCCACGGCGGGGTGATCGCCGAGGTCGGGACGGCGGAGGAGGCCGTCGCACTGGCCGTCGCCCACCTGCCCGCCGGCCTCGGTCCGGCGGTGCTCGGCAGCAAGGAGGACGGCTGACGGCCGGTGCCCGTCCCAGTACGGGTTGTGCGCGGGAACGCGCTTGCCGCCGGGGAATGCGAACGGCCCGGCACCTGTGGTAGGTGCCGGGCCGTCCGACTGTGGAGCGCCAGGCCCGGGTTGCACGGACTCTTCCTACTGAAAGTAGGACGTACTCTGGTAGTACCGCTGACGCCTGACGAGGATTCATGTCCCTCGCGACGAGAAGAACATTAGCAGCTCAGCGCCCATGATCCGAATCGGGGAGCGGGCGGCGGTTGCTGTCGGGGAATGCGGACGGCCCGGCACCTGTGGTAGGTGCCGGGCCGTCCGACTGTGGAGCGCCAGGCCCGGGTTGCACGGACTCTTCCTACTGAAAGTAGGACGTACTCTGGTAGTACCGCTGACGCCTGACGAGGAACTGTGTTCCTTGCGACGAGAAGAACGTTAGCAGCTCAGAGTGCATGATCCAAAACCGGTCCGGCCGGGCGGTGCGGTCGGAGGTCAGACGTCGAACTCCCCGTTGCGGATGGCGGCGACGAGGTCGCGCCACTCGCTGGGAGTGAGTTGGGCGACGGCCTCGGGCAGGAGGTTGCTGCGGACGTAGACGGCGTCGGGGGTGACGGCTACCTCCGGGCAGTTGTTGCCGTCTCCACAAGCGGTGGGCCTTTGCCAGGCGAGTTCATCCATGATGGTTCCTCTCACAGGGTCTTCACTATGCGGGAGACGAGGTCGCGCGAATCCTCAGGGCTGAGTGCCCGATCTCTCATCGCGGCAATGACGTCCTGATAGTTCTTGAGTTGGTTAACATCGGTCAGGAACGCGGGTGTTCCGATCGAGTCGAGTTGCACGGTGTCCAAGCGAGCGACTGGGCCTCGTGCATACATGACTGCCTGGCCCGCGCCCTTGAATCCACCAGCTCGGAACTCCAGTACGCGCAGTGTCACATTGGGGAGTTCGGACAGGCCGAGTAGGTGCTTGAGCTGGGCGCGAGCAACAGTCGCCCCGCCAAACATCATTCGCAAGGCCGCCTCGTGGACGATTGCCTCATAGGGCATGGGAGCGTCTCGCGTGAGGAGCAGCGCGCGGCGCATGCGGTTCTCTACTCGCGCCTCGATGTTCAGGGGCCTCAGGGGTGGGTAGACCTCGCGAAATATCTCTCGGGCGGTGTCCTCGGTTTGCATCAAGCCGGGCACGTGGCAGATCTGATAGGTCGAGATGCCGTGCGCATGGTGTTCGACCTCTGAGATATCCAGCAGGCCGGTCGAAACGAGTCCGCGATGGGACTCCCACCATCCCTTCGACTTGTCCTCTGCCATCTCTGCCAGGGCGTCGACGTACGCGGCGTCGCCTTCCTCGTACTCGGATGCGAGGGCGATCACTCGCTCGGCGGTGACCGCGTACATCCCCTGTTCGATGAGCGTGATCTTTGTGCGGTTCAACCCTAGAACTGCGGCTGCCTCGGCAGTGGTCTTGCCGGCGGCATCGCGCATCTTCCGCAGCTCGATACCGATCCGCTGCTTGCGTGCGCTCGAGGTGTGGGGCATGGGGCCAAGCATCTAACGCGGCGCTGGTGAGAGTCCAGCCACTCGTTCTGGGGACATGTTCCCAACCGTATGGCACAAGTCCCAAGACTTGCCCTACAGTCTGTGATGCACCGATCACCGAACGGATCGTCAGTAACGCCGCTCGGGCTCCGAAGAACACCCATGTCCAGTGGGCTCGTTCACGGCGACGCATCCTCCGATCTCACCCGTTCCCCTCTGGGAGATCCCTGTGCGCAACCTCCTCAACTCCCCCTTCCCCTCCCTCGCGGTTTCCCGCGAGGCCCTCCACGAGGCCCTGACCAGCCTCGACTGGCCCCCGTCGCTCATCGCCGACGCCCAGCTCGCCCTGGTCGAGCTCATCGTCAACTCCTGGCGCCACGCCGACACCCCGGCCCCGGTCGTCGTCATCCTCTTCCGTGGCAACACCCTCCGGGTCGGGGTCTCCGACCGCTCCTCCGTCCTCCCCGAGCAGCGTCCCTTCGACCCCTGCTCCGAGTCCGGCCGGGGCCTCCGGCTGGTTGAGGGCCTCACCCACCGTTGGGGTGTCGAACCCCGGAAGCTCGGCAAGACGACCTGGTTCGAGCTGGACGGTGCCGCGTGAGCGCCGCCCACCACCCGATCCACCCCGCCGACCCGGCCCTGCTCCACCTCACCGGCCGCCAGCTCACCGAACTGATCATCGAACTCCGTACCGAGGGCCGCGAGTTCGGCCTCCTCTGGCCGTCCGCCCACCCGGGTGAGACCAACCTGACCGGCCGTCGGCTCGTCAACTTCGGCAACGTCCCGGCGAGCACCCTGATCAACCTCCTCGCGCTCCTCCGCGAGTACAGGCGCAGCCGCGACGGCGGTCACCACCGATGCTCGGACTCCTGATCGTCAACCTCCTCGCGGCCCTCCTCGGCGCGCTCTGCGAAACCCGCTCCACCGGCTTCTGGCGCAGACCGACCGACGTCCGACCCCCGCTCACCGGCGCCCGCCCCCAGTAGCCGATTCCGGTCCGTCCGTACGCAGGAAGTCGGCCCGGTCGACTTCCTGTGCACACCCCGCCCGTGCCGCCCTGGTGCCTTCGGATCCTCATGGTGGGGGTGTGAGTGAAGCCAGCGCGGTGGGCCGCACCGCACCGGCGGCGGCCGAGCCGAGCAGCAGGCCGGCCAGGTCATGAGGCAGCGCCTGCTCACCGGTCGGAGCCGCCGCTGTGATTCGGTCCAGCCGGAAGCCTCGACCGGCCTGCCGTTTGCGGCACCAGGCGATGAGGTACCACCTGCCGTCGGCGGTGAGCAGTCCGGCCGGCTCCACCACGCGGTCGCTCTCCCGCCCTGCCGCGTCGAGGTAGGACAGTTGCAGCACCAAGCCGTTGGTGAGGGCCTGTTCCACTGCGGCTCGGACCGGCTGCGCGGTCCGAGCCGGCAGCGTGACAATCCGCGCGGCGAGTTCATGGGCCGCCACCGAGGCGGGACCGGTCATCGAGGCCGCGATCTTCTGGGATGCCGTGCGGGCCGCACTGGCGTAGGGGGCCGAGGCATCGGCCATGGCGAGCGCGGCAACCAACGCCGAGGCTTCGTCGGCGGTGAAACGGATCGGGGGGAGAGTCATCGCCGGGTCGATCGACCAGCCGCCGCCTCGCCCAGGTGTGGTGCGCACCGGGACACCGGCCTCCATCAGTGCCTGAAGGTCACGCTGCACCGTGCGCGTGCTGATCTCGAACCGCGCGGCCAGCGCCGCGACCGTCAACGGCCGCGGCGCCGCCGCGCGCAACTCTTCCACCAGTGCGTAGAGCCGAGGAGTGCGGTTCATGAGGCTGACGCTACTGTCACGCGGTGGCCAGGAAGTCCTGCTCCCGCTGCAGTTCCCGCTCGGTGATGGTCAGCGGGAACAGGGTGAAGCCGTGCATCGCGCCGGCGACGACGCCGAGTTGCACGGGCGTCCCGGCCGCCTGCCACCGCTCGGCCAGGAAGAGCGAGTCGTCCAGCAGCGGATCCTCGGTACCGACGACGATCCGGGCGGGCGGCAGGCCGGCCAGGTCGGCGAAGAGCGGCGAGACCTCCGGGTCGCGGCGCTGCTCCGCCCCCATGCCCGGCGTGAAGAGCTCGTAACTGCCGTGCAGTGCGTCGGTGTTGCTCAGCAACTGCCTGGAGCCGAACGACCGCTGGCTCGGTGTCATCGACAGGTCGTACGGGCCGAAGAGCAGGTGGGCCGCCCGGAACGCGCCGGTGATGCCGTGCCGGTCGCGAAGGCGCAGCAGGGTCAGGACGCTCAGGTGGGCGCCGGCCGACTCGCCACCGATCAGCAGCCGCCTGCTGCCGAACTCGGTCGTGGCGTGGTCCACCAGCCACCGCGCGGCCGCTTCGCAGTCGTCGGGGCCGGCGGGGAATGGGTGCTCCGGAGCCAGGCGGTACTCCACGCTCACCACGGCCAGCCGCGCCTGCACGGCAAGCCGCCACAGCCGCTCGTCCTGCCCGCCAGCAGAGCCGAACGCCCAGCCACCGCCATGGATGTGCAGGTACACGCCCTCGACGTGGTCCGGCACGAACACCCGGAACTTCACCCCGCCCGCGACGACGCGGTCCTGGCCCTGCGGCAGGCTCACCGGTGGCGTGTCGCCCCCGAGCCGGTTGCGCCGCAGGAGCGCCAGCACGGTTGCATCCGGCGCTCGCCCGCGAGGTGGGCGGCTTGCAGCAGCAGCCTCGAACTGTTCGTTGAATGCCAGGGTCTCGGCGAGGCAGTCCTCGTCTGTGATCGTCATGCGTCGACAGTCGCCGTTGTCCGCGACAACACCCTGTCGCCCTTTCCCGGTGAACTGCGTCACAGTTGGTCGGAGCCTCCTTGCGTGCGCCGCCAACCCCGGGAGATCAGCGGTAGGCGGCGAGGAAGGCCCGTACGCCGGCTTCGGCGTAGCGCTCCAGCTCGGCGTCCGTGTGCTGCGGGCTCCCGTGGAACATCGCCTTGTTCACCGGGATCCAGAGCAGCAGCCCCGAGAAGTGGTTGGCCGCGAGCAGTGCGTCGTCCACCTTGAGCGCGCCCTGGTCGGCCAGTCGCCGGAAGGTCTCGGCGAGGGTGGCGAGCACCCGCTCGAAGCCCTGCTCGTACCAAGTGGCGCCCAGTTCCGGGAAGTTGTCGGCGTTGGCGATGATCAGCCGGCGCAGCTGGAGCACCTGCGGCCGGGTCAGGGTGGTGAGGAACTGCCGGGCGAGGGCGCCCAGGTTCTCCTCCAGTGCGGCCGGGTCGGCCGGGATGTCGGACACGAGGTCGATCATCGCCTCGATCCGGTCGGTCGTGGCGAGCACGATCTCGGCGAACAGCTTCTCCTTGTCGGCGAAGTGCTTGTACACCGTCTGCTTGGACACGGCCGCGAGCTTGGCGATGTCGTCCATGCTGGTGCCCGCGTAGCCCTTCGCCATGAAGACCGTGGTCGCGGCTTCCATGATCGCCTGGTGTTTGCGGGCCGACCGGTTGCCGGGCTCGTTCGCTTCCATTCCCGTCTCCCTTCTCCTGCTTCTCGGTTCCTCGTCCTGGGCGAAACAGTACTGGACAGTCCAGTTCCTCCTCCAGTACCGTACCGTCCAGTTCCGCAGTACTGGACAGTCCAGTTCTGGCGGCCTCACGTCCTTGGGGGGATTTCCATGGCTCAGCAGGCGATCGACACCGCTTCCGCCGCTTCCACCGCTTCCACGTCTGCCACCACGTTCACCGGTCGGCGCGTCCTGCTGGCCGGCGGCGCCCTGGCCGGCCCGCTGTTCCTCGGCCTCGGAGTGGCCCAGGGCCTCACCCGTCAGGGCTTCGACTTCTCCCGCAACGCCATCAGCCAGCTCGGCCTCGGCGACCTCGGCTGGATCCAGGTCGCGAGCTTCCTGCTCACCGGAGTGCTGCTGGCCGCCGGCGCGGTCGGCCTCCGCCGCACCATCGGCGGTACCCCCGGCGGCACCTGGGCCCCCAGGCTGGTCGCCGCCTTCGGCGCCTCTTTCCTCCTGGCCGGCGTCTTCAAGGCCGACCCCGGCGCGGGCTTCCCGGCCGGAACGCCGGACGGCCGCGGTGAACTGAGCGGCCACGGCACCGTCCACCTGCTCAGCGGCACCCTCGGCTACCTGGCGCTCTGCCTCGCCTTCCTCGCCTTGGCCCGGCACTTCGCCGCGCGCGGGGAGCGCGGCTGGGCCGTCGCCTACCGCATCGTCCCGGTCGGCGTGCTGGCCGGCTTCGCGGGCTCCGGCGCCACCGTCCTCGCCTTCACCCTCGGTGCCGGCCTCGGCCTCCTCGCCCTCGCGGCGGCGATCCTGCGGGTCGGGGCCGTTGTCAGTGCCGAGCGCTAACGTCGGCTCCGTAACGTCGACTTCCTCACGTCACCTCAGAACAGCCGCACACCGGCCGAGTAGAGAACAGGACACCCGCGCGATGACCACTCCCGTCAAGGGCCCCGCCAGCTACTTTCCGGCGATCGAGAAGAAGTACGGCCGCCCGGTCGAGGAGTGGCAGGGCCTGATCCGCAGCTCGCCGCTCACCAAGCACATGGAACTCGTCGCCTGGCTCAAGAGCGAGCACGGCCTCGGCCACGGCCACGCCAACGCGCTCGTCGCCCGCACCCTCGCCGAGCACAAGGCCGGCTGACCGGCCGCCACCCGGCTCAGGGCGCTGCCGCCGCAGGAAGTGGGTTGCGCGAAGGAGGAAGTGGGTTGCGCGGGGGCTCCCGTAGCGCTGACGATCATGTGATGAGCACAGTGATCAGACGGGTACGGGTCGAGGAGTGGGAGCGGGTCAAGGAGATCCGGCTCGCCGCGTTGCAGGACCCGGTCGCGGGCATCGCCCTCCTGGACACCTACGAGAGCGCCGCTGCCAAGCCGGACGAGTTCTGGCAGGAGCGCACCGCCGGAGCCGCCGAGGGCGACGCGGTGCACCAGCTCGTCGCGGAGGCCGCGGACGGCCGCTGGCTCGGCACCATGACCGTGCTGCTCGAGCAGCCCGGCGGGAACGGCGCTCTCGGCGGCGACGTCGTCACCGTGCCGCAGACCCACGTCGTCGGGGTCTACGTCCGCCCCGAGGCACGCGGCACCGGCCTGGCGCACGAGCTGATCCGGGCCGCCCAGGAGCGCTCCTGGGCGCTCACCGAGCCCAAGGTCCAGCGGGTCCGGCTGTTCGTCCACGAGGCCAACGCCCGTGCCGAGGCGATGTACCTGCGGGCCGGCTTCCGGCGCTCCGGCGTATCCGTGCCGGTGCCGGGCGACGAGACGCACCGGGAGATCGAGTTCGCGGTCGAGCGGGGCTGAGCCCCGCCGCCTGCCGCCTGCCGTCTGGCGCCCGGCGCTCGCCGCCTGCCGCCCGCCGCCCGTCAGCGGAAGTCCTCCGCGTGGTCCCGGACCCAGGAGCGGAAGCTGCGGGCCGGGCGGCCGAGCACCTGCTCGACCGTGTCCGTCACCCGTTCCGGCTCGCGGGTGAACGACTCCCAGGCCCGCAGCCGGGACTCCACGAAGGCCGCGTTGCCCCAGGCCGCCGTCAGCTGCTCGCGGGCCGTCTCCGGCGCCAGTTCTTCCCAGCGGACCTCGGTGCCCAGCTCCTCGCCGATGATCCGCACCAGCTCGGCGTGGGCGAGCGACTCGGGCCCGGTGACCACGTACTTGCCGCCGTCGTGCCCGTCCTCGGTGAGCGCCCGGACGGCCACGTCCGCGATGTCGCGCTCGTGGACCAGCGAGCGGCGCGCCCGCCCGTACGGCCAGCGGACCATGCCCGTGCGGACCTGGTCGGCCCAGCCGAGCACGTTGCCCGCGAAGTCGATCGCCCGGACGAAGGCCCAGGCCGTGCCGGAGCGGCGAATCAGCCGCTCGATCTCCTGGTGGAAGACCACGGCCGGTTCGTCGTCCGCGAGGTCCGGCACGTCCGTCGAGAGGTAGACGACGCGCTCGGCGTGCTCGGCGATCAGCTCGACCACCCGTGGCTGCACCGGGATCCCGGGCCACATCAGGTAGACGCCGTCCACCCCGCCGTCCAGCGCGGCCGTCAGGCTCTCCGGCGCCGCGAGATCCCCTTCGAAGGCCGCCACCCCGGCCGGCAGCGAGGACGCGGCCGCGTCCCGCACCAACGCCCGTACCTCGTGCCCGCCTTCGACCAGCGAGGCCACCACGTGCCTGCCCACACTGCCGTTCGCGCCGATCACCAGAACCTTGGTCATGCCGGGCCCAACTGCGCAGCCGGACCGGCCTATTCCCCTCGCGCGGCCCGGGCGGGGCACTGCCAGTCGGCCGCGTCGAGCTCCTGGTCCGCCGTGTCGCCGAGGTGGAAGCAGTGGCCGAAGGCCCACACCGTGACCGAATCCCGGCGGTGGTCGACCTGGAAGGGCTGATCACCGCGCACGGTCCCGGGCCACGAACCGTCCGCTGCGGGGGAGTGGGTGATGACGACCCGGGTCTGCCCCGGCCCGAGCTGGTAGGCGTCGGCCCACGGCTCCACGGTCAGTTCCAGCGGCGTATCACCGTCGTTCCTGACCAGCAGCCGCGCGGTTCCCCCGGCGAACATCTCCGACACCACTCCTCGACCTGGACGCACATGCGGACCGATCATCGCACCGTCGGACCGGCCGACCTTCCGGGCGGGGCTAAACCTTCCGCAACAAGCTTTAGGCTCGGCCGATGGTCGAATCCTCATCAGCTCCCGGCCCCGGCCCCGGCCCGGACGGCGCCCTGCGACTCACCGTCCTGGGGAGCGCCACCCCCTATCCGAGCGCGGACAACCCGTGTTCCGGCTACCTGGTGACTGCCGGGGGAGCCCGGGTGTGGGTGGACGCGGGCACCGGGACCCTCGGTCCGTTGCAGCGGTACGTCCGGCTGGACGGGCTGGACGCGATCTGGATCTCGCACCTGCATGCCGACCACTGCGCCGACCTGCTCACCGCCTACTACGGCGCGTTGTACGCGGACGTGCGGCTCACCGCGCCGATCCCGCTCTACGGCCCGCCCGGCATCGCCGACCGGCTGGCGGACTTCCTGACCAACTCGGCGCGCCGCAGCCCGGTCGAATCCGCCTTCGCCGTCACCGAGTTGTCCGACGGGCACCGGGTCGCGGTGGGCTCCGGCGCGCTGCCACTGACGCTGACCAGCCGGGCGGTGGAACACGGCATGCCGGCCTTCGCGCTCCGGGCGGAGGCCGGCGGCCGCTCGCTGGTCTACTCCGGCGACACCGCGCCCTGCGCCGCACTCACCGAACTGGCCGCCGACTGCGACCTGTTGCTGTGCGAGGCTGAGGGCGACGATCCCGCGCACCACACCGCCGAGCAGGCCGGCGCCACCGCCGCGGCGGCCCGGGCCGGTCGGCTGGTGGTCACCCACGTGGGCCGGGCGCTGACCCCGGCGGAGGCGGTGGCCCGCGCCGCGTCCCGGTTCGCCGGCCCGGTCGGGCACGCCGACCCGGGAGCGGTCCTCACGGTCTGACGGGGCTGGCCGTCGCGAAGTGTCAACCGCCCACCCGCACCACGTACTTGCCGGTGGCCCGCCCCTCCTGCATCGCGTCGTGGGCGGCCGGTACGGCCTCCAGGCCCGGGAGCTCGGTGAGCGGCACGGTGAGTCCGCGGTGCGCCTGGAGGTCGAGGGTGGTCCGGATGGCCCGGGCGAGACGCTCGGGTGCGGTGACGGCGTAGCCGCGGTGGCTGAACCCGGTGACGGAGAGGTTGCCGCCCATCAGCCGGCCGAGCGGGGGCAGCGCGTCGAGTTCGCCGCCGCCCGCGTTGCCGAACAGGACGATCCGGCCGCCGGGCGCGGTGACGGCGAGGTCGAGGTCCAGGGCGGCGGTGCCGAGCGGGTCGAGCACGAGGTCGACGCCCCGGCCGTCGGTGGCGGCGCGGACGGCGTCGGCGAGCTTCTCGTCGCGGGCGAAGGCGTGGTGGTAGCCGAGTTCGACGGCGGCCGCGGCCTTCGCCGGGCGGCCGACGGTGCCGATCAGGACGCCCCCGCCGCCGAGCAGCGGGACGAGCTGGGCGACGGCGCTGCCGATGCCGCCGCCGGCCGAGTGGACCAGGACGTTGTCCCCGGCGGTGAGCCGGCCCGCGTCGGTGAGCAACAGGACGGCGGTGGCGAGGCCGAGCGGGGCGGCGGCGGCCGCGCTGAGCGCCAGCCCGTCCGGGACGGGGACGGTGAGGACGGCGTCGGCGAGCACCACCTCGGCGAGTCCGCCGCCGACGGGCGCGGCCGCGACCCGGTCGCCGACGGCGAGTCCGGTGACGCCCTCACCGAGCGCGCGGACCGTACCGGCGACCTCCTTGCCCGGCAGGTGCGGCCACTCGGCGGTGTAGCCGCCGTCCCCGCGGCGGGTCATCACGTCCACGAAGTTCAGTCCGGCCCAGGCCACGTCGATCGCGACCTGGCCGGGGCCGGGTCGCGGTGCCTCGATCTGCTGGATCTCGGAGTTCTCGGCTCCACCGGGTGCGGTCATCACCAGTGCGCGCATGTCGGTCCCCCTCGACTACGATGTTCGACGAACGGCGAAATTGCCGTGGACACAGTGGTACCACCCAGTTTCGTCGTTTGTCGAACATCGCAGATCAGAGGAGGTAGGAAGATGCCCCGCAGCACCCGCCGCCGACCGGCGCTCGCCCACCCCGCGGTCGAGGAGATTGACCTCTACGACGTCCTGCACGCGCTCTCCGACCCCACCCGGATGACCATCGTCCGGATTCTGCGCGCCGAGCCCGAACGGGCCTGCGGCACCTTCCCGGTGGACGTCGCGCCCTCCACGCTCAGCCACCACTTCAAGGTGCTGCGCGAATCCGGCGTGATCAACCAGCGCGAGGAGGGCAACCGCCGGTTCTCCGCGCTGCGGACCGTCGACCTCGAACGGCGCTTCCCCGGCCTGCTCGACACCGTCCTGGCCGCGCTCGCGCGCAACGAGCACGGAGCGGAGCCCGCCGCCGAACCGGCCTGGCACGGCTAGGTCGGGATCCGCCACCTCCTGCGGCGCCGCAGCATCAGGGCGACCATCCCGGAGTTCAGTCGGAGTTGAACCACACCAGCGTTGCCGGGCCGTCCGGCGTGATCACCGGTACCCACGCCTCGTCGGCCTCACGGATCCGGCTCTCGTCCAGGCGCAGAGCGTGCGGCTCCTCGACAGTCCCATCGCATGCCCAGTAGCGGAGGGCGCCGATGATCCCCTGGAGCCTGTCCCGCTCGGCATCCGGCCACCCGTAGTTCCAGGTGCCGGCACCACGGAAGTGCTCCTCGAACAGCTCGCGCAACGCGTCCAGCTCATCAGGGCCGAACAACGGCACCAGAAAGCCTTCGACCTGCCCCTGCCGACAAGCCGTTCCGCCGTACTCGGTCACCCTGCAGCCGTAGTCGGCGCCCGCCGCTGATCTCCGCCCGTTGCGCAGGAAGTCGGCCCGGCCGACTTCCTGCGCAACGAGGACTCTCGCTGGAGTATCAGGGATTACGCGGCGCGGCCGCGCGGTGCCGGCGGTGGTACGAGACCGTGACCGCCGCCAGCAGTGGGCCCCAGGCGACCGCGGGCAGGTAGAGGAAGCCGACCAGCAGGTGCCCCAGTGGGGTCATGTTCGGGTGCGACACCGTCCACCAGAAGAGGAACGGCGTCCAGAGCACCGTCAGCCCGGCCGCGCCCAGCGAGGCCGCCAGGACGACCTGACGTGGGTTCACCGGCCGCCCGCCGACGAACGGGATCCAGCGCGGCGGCACCGTGCCCCACGGCCGGACCAGGCCCAGGGTGAGCAGGGCCAGCGCCTCGGTGAGCACGCTCAGGGTGAGCGGCCAGACGGCGTCCCAGCCGGTGAAGCCCACGGCGTGATAGCCCGCGTCGGTGTAGCCGCCGTGCAGGCCCAGGACCAGGCCGAGCCGCCACAGCCCGGCGGGCAGTGCGGTCACTGCGGCCAGGTGGGCGGCCCGGACGGCCCAGCGCGGCGGGGCGGGCACGGCCTCAGCGGCGGGGGAGCGGGTGATGGCCGTGGTCGGCTGCGGCGTCGTCATGGCTCCACCCTCCGGTGCGGGCCGGTGACGCCGCGTCCGCCCGGCGGCGGGCTTGCGCCGGACCCCTCCCCCGGCCGGGGGAGGGGCGTCTCAGCCCTACCGCAGCCTCGTCCCAGCCCCGCCGCAGCCGCCGGGAAGGTGGCCTCAGCGCAGCCGCGACGACGACAGGATCGACGCCAGGTGCGCCACCACCATCCCCCAGGTGATCACCGTGATCCCGGCGAGCGTCCACCGGGTGGCGTCCAGGTTGTGCAGTCCGGCGTCCACGGCGGCGGCCGCCAGCAGCACCAGCGAGGCCTCGATGCCGTTGGTCACCCGGTGGATCTTGAAGATCGAGGCGAGCCGGCGGGCCGTCGCGATGCCCTGGGAACGCGGCTGGGTGGACTCCTCGTCCGCCGGCGCCTGCCCGCTGCGCGCCCGGGCCACGTCCACCAGGTCCGTCGAGGCCTTGAGCAGGACCACGCCCAGCGCGGCTGCCAGGCCCGCCGACACCCACAGCTCCGAGCCGCCGCGCGCCGCCCGTACGCCCGCGCCGATCATCAGTGCGGCGTCCGCGAGGTAGGCGCCCAGCCGGTCCACGTACACCCCGGCCATGCTGAACTGGCGCTTCCAGCGCGCCACTTCGCCGTCCACGCAGTCGAACAGCAGGAACAGCTGGAACAGCACCGCCGCGAGCACCGCGCCGGTCAGGCCCGGGATCAGCAGGGCCGCGCCGCCGCCGACCCCGCACACCACCATCACCCAGGTCAGGGTGTTCGGCGAGACCGAGGTGCGGACCAGCTGACGGGTGGTCCGCAGCGAGACCGCCCGCATGTAGAGCCGGCCCGCCCAGTGCTCACCGTTGCGGCTCTGCAGCTTGGCCTGCGGCTGGCACACCTCGCGCAGCTCGGCGAGCGCCGGAGCAGCCACCATGACGACATCCCTCCACCTGTCCCGAAACGATCACCACAGGCTACGGCCTCCGGAGGGGGCGCCTGACCAGCCGGTACGGCCCCCGGCGCCCGGGAAAACCGGTGGGCCGCCCGAGCGCCCCCGGGCTAGGCTTCCCGGGTTCACCGGAACCGGAGCCCCAGGGCCCGATCGCCCATCCCCGCAAGCCCGTTGACGCCGTGCCGCGCGACGCCGCCCGGCGTGCGGCGGTCCGGGGCGCGACGCTCCGGCGCGGGGCGGGGCGGAGGCGCCCCGGGGCGGAACGAGGAGAGTCCAGCACCATGGTGACCACGGACACCGCCCCGCAGAGCCCCGCCCCGCACCGCCCCGACCTGGCCCGGCTCCTGGCCGGCCACCGGCCGCAGGGCCCGGTCGAGACCGCCGACCACGCCAGGGCGACCGCCCTGGTCGAAGCCGCAGAGGCCGCAGAGGCCGCAGAGGCCGCAGACGCCACAGGCGCCGCCTCCGTTTGGGACCGCGGCACCCCACTGCACTTCACCGCCTCCGCGCTGATCGTTCACCCGCCCACCCGCCGGGTGCTGCTGCGCTGGCACGTCCGCCAGCAGGCCTGGCTGCAGGTCGGCGGCCACGGCGACCCGGGGGAGACCTTCCCGCTGGACATCGCCCTGCGCGAGGGCCTGGAGGAGACCGGCCTGACCGACCTCACTCCCTGGCCCGACGCCGCCCTCGTCCACCTCGCCGTGGTGCCCGTCCCGGCCTCGCCCGTCGAGCCCGCCCACGAGCACGCCGACCTGCGCTTCCTGCTCGCCACCGACAGCCCGGACGACGCCCGCCCGGAGAACCCGGCCTCCCCGCTGGAGTGGCTGAGCATCGAGGAGGCCCGGCAGCGGACCACCGAGGAGAACTTCCGCGAGACCCTCGACCGCGCCGCCCGCCTGCTCGGCTGAACCGGACCACCCCGACCCAAGGACCCCTCATGCACACCGACCAGATCCTCATCTTCGACGCCGACGACACCCTCTGGGAGAACAACGTCCTCTTCGAGCGGGTCATCGACGGCTTCCTGGACTGGGCCGCCGCCCCGGAAGGCCGCGACGGCGCCCGCGCCCTGCTCGACCGGATCGAGGCCGCCAACGCGGCCGCCCTCGGCTACGGCGCCACCGTCTTCCGGCAGAGCCTCGCCGACTGCCTGCGGCAGCTGAACGACGACCGCACCCCCACTGCGGCCGAGCTCGCCCGGATCGACGAGCTGCTCACCCCGCTCACCCGGCGCGGCGAGGTCGAACTGATCGCGGGCGTCGCCGACACCCTCGCCGCCCTGGCCGGCCGCCACCGGCTGCTCCTGCTCACCAAGGGCGACCAGGAGGAGCAGCAGGCCAAGGTGACGGCCTCCACCATCGATCACCACTTCGGCGGGATCCACATCGTGGCCGAGAAGTCCGTCGACACCTACCGGCAGCTCACCGCCGAACTCGGCCTCGACCCGGACCGCACCTGGATGATCGGCAACTCGCCCAAGTCCGACATCGCCCCCGCCCGCCGGGCCGGTCTGCGCACCGTCTTCATCCCGCACGAGCACACCTGGGTGCTGGAGCACGAGGACCTCGGCCCGGACGGGGCGACGCTGCAGCTCGCGGCCTTCCCGGAGCTGCTGCGCCACTTCTGAGCCGCGGGGCCGAGCCGCGGGGCCGAGCCGCGGGACCGTACAGCCGGCCCGGCCGGCCCTGCGGATGTCCTCCCGGTCAGACCGCGAGCGCCGTCGCCGGGACCTGGCCGGTGCCCCGGTACAGCCAGGCCCGCTCGGAGGCCGACCACACGCTGGTGGTGAGCAGGTAGAGCGCGGCGGCCACCGGCACCAGCATCGCGAACACCACCGACACGAAGGACAGGTACGGCAGCAGCCCCGCCCCCGGCTGCGGGGTGGTCTGCGCGGCCGCCGCGCGCCGGGCCCGGCGGTAGTTGACGTACCCGACCGCCGCCAGCCCGGCGTACAGCAGGCCGAACACCGCGAACTGCCCGGCGCCGTGCGCGTTCCCGACGTGCAGGCCCAGCGGCACCCCGAACAGGGTGTGGTCCAGCAGGTCGTTCGGGGTGGTGAAGAGCCGGTACATCACCGAGAAGAACGGGATCTGCACCAGCATCGGCAGGCAGCCCGCGAACGGCGAGACCTGCTCCTTCCGGTACAGCTCCGCGAGCGCCTCGCGCGCCTTCTCCGGGTTCTTCTTGTGCTTCGCGTTCAACGCGGCGATCTTCGGCGCCAGCTTCGAGCGGGCCTTCTCCCCACGCGCCGCCGCCCGCGCCAGCGGGTGCAGGCAGAGCCGCACGGCGAGCACGAACAGGACGATCGCCAGCGCGGCCGGCAGGGCGTGGGCGAGCGTGGCGACCACGGCGTGGGCGACGGTGACGGCCGGGTCGAGAACAGACAGAACGGACATGGTGAAGCGAGCCCTCCGGGGTCTCAGGACATGAGTGATCGGCGGAGGACGGCCGCGAAGGAGGTACGGGCAGCCGCGAAAGCGCGGGCACCGTACGGGAGAACTGCGGGACTACGCGGCCGCCGGGGCCGCTCCCGGCGCCCTGGGGCGTCGCCTGCCCCGGGCGTCCGGATCACGCTGCGGAAGGAACGCCGTATGGAACGCGCGGCGCCGCAGCACCCCGCTGCGCACCGCGGCCGGGGCCCGTGCCCCCAGCAACCGCGCCCCGGCGAGGGCCCCCGCGACCGCCCCGGCCACCAGGACCATCGCCGCCACGGCGGCGACGGACGCAAGCCCGCCGCCCTCGGTCACCAACTGCCCGGTCAACACCCGGAGCAGGCCCAGCAACATCGCGACAACACCCACGGCAGGGCCCCCTCTCGATGTCTTCCCGGCTCCGGACGTTCAGCACGACGATCCTACGGCCCCCCGGGTTCCCGGTGTAAAGGGGAATTTCTCACGGAGCGTCCACCGCGTGCACCCACACCCGCGTCCCCCCGTCCGCCTCCTCCGCCAGCCACGCCGACTCGGCGAGGCGCTTGTCGCGGCCGGGCAGCGCGTCGGCGACGACGGAACCGTGGCGCAACGCCCCTGCCGCCCTCGGGTCCGGCGCCCCCGCCTGACGGAACCCCTCCAGCACACCGCTCCCGAGGTCCGTGCCGGCGTCCGGCGTCAGCGGGATCCCCAGTCCGTTCAGGAACCCCTGCTCCTCGCCCGGCGGCAGCCGGAAGAGGAACGCCACGTCGTCCTGGAGCCCCTTCCGGTACGCCCACCGCAGCTCGCCCGCCGACCCGGGCACCCGCACCCGCGCGAACGCCGCGACCTCCGCGGAGCCCACCGTCACCCACGACCCGGGCCGCCCACTGTCCGCCGCCGGATGTCGATCCCACTCCCGCAACCAGTACAGGCCTCCCACCGCGCCCGCGGTGAGCACCAGTGGCAGCACGACCCCCAGCAGCAGGGTCCGCCATCGCCGTCCCCTCACTGTTCCTGCCTCACAGCCCCGCCCCGCGCACCCTGGCGTCCCCCTCGGGATCCGGCGCCACCGCCGGGACCACCCTCGGCGTCATCGAGCCGGACGTTCCGGGAGGACCGTCGCCACTCCGGCGTTCGAACGTAGTCGATCGGCCGGGGCGGCGGGGCGTGAATCCAGGAACGCGAGGGGTGTAGCCGTTGGTGCTACGCGGGGCTACCTTGGAGGGCATGAGGACGATTACCCAGCGGGAGTTCCGGAACAACTCCGCCGCGGTGATGGACGCGGTGGAGGCGGGGGAGACCTTCCACATCACCAGGAACGGGGTCGAGGTCGCGGAGCTGCGGCCGGTGTCCGGGCGGCGGCGGCTCACGGCGGAGGAGCTGGTGGCGCGGCACGTGAAGTTGCCGCGGGTGGACTACCAGGAGATGCGCAAGGAGGCCGAGGAGTACTTCGGGCCCGAGGAGCTCGTCGGGGACGAGGGCGACGACCCGTTCGAGCGGCCGCGTGGCTGAGCGCCGGAGGGCGTCCCGGCGGCGGCCCGCCGGGGTGCTGGACACCTGTGTGTACATCGACCTGGCGCTGCTCAACCCCGGCGACCTGCCCGCCGTGCCGGAGCTGACCGCGATCACGTTCGCCGAACTCCAGCAGGGCGTCTCGATGGCCCGCGACCCGATCAGCCGGGCGGCCCGGCTGGAGGTGCTCGGCGCGGCGATGGCCGACTTCGACCCGCTGCCCTTCGACGCGGCCGCCGCCGCCCGCTACGGCACCCTCGTCACCCTGACCATCGCCGCCGGACGGCAGCCGCGCCCGCGCCGGATCGACCTGATGATCGCCGCCGTCGCCTCCGCCCACGGGCTGCCGCTGTACACCCGCAACGTGGCGGACTTCCGGGGGCTGGGCTCGGCCGTGGAGGTCATCGGGGTGTGAGGGCGGCGTCGGCCCCGCTGCGCTCCACCTCGTCCGCCGGCACGGTCGCGGCCTTCATCGCCGCCACCGCGGCCGCGACGACCCCGGCGAAAGGTCAAGCGGGGCCGGCCGGGCCGTCAGCTCAGCCGGACCGTCCGGCCGGTCGCCGCCGAGGTGCGGGCGGCCTCCAGGACGGTGAGGGTGGCCACCGCGTCGCGGGGGTCGACCGGGGGCGGGGTGCCGGGGGTGGCCAGGGCGGCGGCGATGCCGGCGTAGAAGGCGGGGTAGTCGCCCGGGTCGGTGGGCAGCGGGATCGTGGACCCGTCGCTGCCCAGGGTGCCGTAGTGCTCGGGCAGGTCGGTGCCCCACGGGTGGGTGCCGTCCGGGCGGCGGCCCGACCGAAGTTCGGCCTCCTGCGGGTCCATGCCGTGCTTGACGTACCCGGCGGTGTCACCGAGCACCCGCAGCCGGGGACCGGTCAGCGGGGTGATGGCGCTGGTCCACAGGTGCGAGCGGGTGCCGGAGGCATGGGTCAGGGCGACGAAGGCGTCGTCGTCCACCACCGCGCCGTCCCGCCGCACGTCGATCTCCGCGTACACCGTCTCGACCGGCCCGAACAGGGTGAGCGCCTGGTCGACCAGGTGACTGCCCAGGTCGTACAGGGTGCCGCCGACCTCGGCCGGGTCGGCGAGCTCGCGCCAGCCCGCCTTGGGCTTGGGGCGGAACCGCTCGAACCGGGACTCGAAGCGGTGCACCCGGCCGAGCGCGCCGCCGCGCACCAGCCGGCTCGCGGTGAGGAAGTCGCCGTCCCAGCGCCGGTTCTGGAACACCGACAGCAGGACGCCCCGCTCCTCGGCCAGCCGGCACAGCTCCAGCGCCTCGGCGGCGGTGCCGGCCAGCGGCTTGTCCACCACGGTGGCCAGGCCGGCCCGCAGGGCGGCGCGGGCCAGTGGGGCGTGGGTGCGGTTGGGCGAGGCGACGACCACCAGGTCCAGCGCGTCCGGGTCGGCGAGCAGCTGCTCGGGGGTGTCGACGGCGCGGGCCTCCGGGTGCTCGCGCCGCAGCTGCTCGCGGCGCTCCGGGTTGGCGGTGACCACGGCGTCCAGCCGCAGCCCGGGCGTGGTGGCGATGAGCGGGGCGTGGAAGGCGGAGCCGGCCAGGCCGTAGCCGATCAGGCCGACGCGGAGGGGGCGGGGGGCGGTCAGCGGGTTCATGCGGCCCACTCAATCACGAGGCGCCCCTTTGCTCCCGGTTTCCCGGCGCCTCTCGTTCCCCGCTCGGGGCCGTCGCGTCCGCCAGGGCCGTCGTGTACGGGGGCTTTCCCGTCCGGGGGGCGCCCCTGTCCAGCCTGTCCAGCTCCTGGCCCGTGAGCCTGCTCGCCCGCAGTGCCAGCAGGACGACTCCGGTCGAGGCGGCCAGGGCGAGCGCGCGCTCGGCGTAGCCGGCGCCGTCGCGCCCGTGCAGGCCGACGTAGACCAGCACGCCGAGGAACATCACCGGGCTGTAGGCCAGCGCCGCGTTCGCGCTGCCCCGCCAAGCCGGGTGGGCCCGGAACTGCGCGGCCAGCACGGCCGGGGTGATCACCAGCAGTACGAAGCCGGCCAGGGCCAGCCCGACGTGCGCGCTCGCGTGCCAGGAGTCGCCGGTGAGGCGGTGCGCGCACCAGGGGTCGGCGGCCCGGCAGTCCAGTCGGAAGAGGACGTCCGCGACGTTGTCGAGCCCCACCGGGGAGGCGGCCACCAGCCAGGCCGCGACCGGGCGGGGGCCGCCGGGGACGGCGAGTGCCGGGCGCAGCGCGAAGAGCGCGAACGCGATGGTCAGCAGTCCGGCGATGCCCTGCGCCGCCAGCTTCCAGCCGGGGTGGCTCGCCGTGAGCGCGCCCAGGTCGCTGATGGTGTCCGCGGACACCCGGTAGCCCCGGCCCTCGACCAGCCCGCCGACGAGCCATGAGACGGTGAACAACAGCTGGGCGGCGATGCCACCCCAGATCAGCGCGTTCCTCGTCCTGGTCACCGGGCGCCCCCTCTGGTTCACGGTGATACGGTTGTATCAGATTTCGGAGGTAGTCGAGAAGTGTCCACCCGCGTCGACCACGAGCAGCGGCGTACTCAGATCGCCGAGGCGCTGTTGCGGATCGCCGACACCCAGGGCCTGCAGGCGGCCAGCATGCGGGTCGTGGCCGCCGAGGCAGGGGTGTCGCTGCGCCTGGTGCAGTACTACTTCCACACCAAGGACGAGCTGCTGATGGACGCGCTCGCCCGGCTGGGCGCGCAGCTCCAGGTGCGGATGCAGAAGTGGATCGCGGCGGCCGGCAGCCCGCCCACCCCGCGCGGCATCGTCACCGCGATCCTGTCCTGCATCCTGCCCACGGACGCCGAGAGCCGCCGGATCACCCGCACCTACGCCGCGTACTACACGCTGGTCCTGAGCGAGCCGCGGCTGGCCGAGCAGCACGGCACCACGTACCCCGACATGCTCGAATCCTTCCTGGCCAAGCAGATCCGGGCCGCCCAGCAGCTCGGCGAGGTCCCGGCCGGGCGTGACCCGGAGCTGACCGCCGCCGGGCTGCTGGCCATGGCCAACGGGCTCGGCTCCAGCGTGCTCGGCGGCCAGCGGGACGGCGAGGCCGCGCTGGCGATCCTGACCCACCATCTCGACGAACTGTTCCGCACCTTCCCCGCTGTGTGATACACACGTATCAACAATCCCGACGGGGGGAGCTTGTGATGACACGCGTCCCGAGGCTGCTGGCCGCTGCGCTGCTGGCGGCACTCGCCGCCCTGCCGACCGCACCGGCCGCCGCCGCCGACACCGCCGACACCGGCGCGGTGGCTGCCACCGACGCCGGCACGGTGCTCGGCAGCACGCACGACGGCTACCGCACCTACCAGGGCATCCCGTACGCCGCACCGCCGGTCGGCGCGCTGCGCTGGCGCGATCCGCAGCCCGTCGCGCCGTGGTCCGGGATCCGGTCGGCCACCGCACCCGGCAACCGCTGCCCGCAGGGCCGGCCCGACCAGCCCGACGGCAGTGAGGACTGCCTCTACCTCAACGTGACCGCGCCGGCCCGGGCCGACCACCGCCCGGTGATCGTCTGGCTGCACGGAGGCGGCTTCACCTCGGGCGCCGGCAGCGACTACGACCCGCACCGGATGGCGGTGAGCGGCGACGCGGTCGTGGTCACGGTCAACTACCGGTTGGGCGTCTTCGGCACCTTCGGCTACCCGGGCCTGGCGGACTCGGGCGACTTCGGGCTCGCCGACCAGCAGGCCGCGCTGCGCTGGGTGCGCCGGAACATCGCCGCGTTCGGCGGCGACCCGCGCAACGTGACGCTGGCCGGACAGTCCGCGGGCGGCATGAGCGTGTGCTCCCAGCTGACCTCGCCCGCAGCCGCCGGACTGTTCGACAAGGCCGTGATCCAGAGCGGATCCTGCCTGATCGACTACCCGCGGAACCTGTTCTTCCCCGGCATGGCCGCCGGTTCGCCCTGGGCCGACCGCACGTCGGTCGAGGCGGCCGGCCAGACCCTCGCCGCCACGGTCGGCTGCCACACGCTGGACTGCCTCCGGCAGCAGCCGACGGCCGCCCTGTACCGGCACGGCACCACCTTCACCCGGCCCGCGTACGGCACCTCGCTGCTCCCGCTCGAACCGGCGGCCGCCCTGCGGGAGGGCCGGTTCCAGCGGGTGCCGGTGCTCACCGGTGGCAACCGCGACGAGCACCGGGGCTGGGTCGCCGCGCAGAACCGCTACGTCGAACCGATCACCGCGGAGCGGTACGACCACCTGCTCGCCGACACCTTCGGTGACCAGGCCGGCCAGGTCGCCGACGAGTACCCGGCCGACGCCTACCCTTCCCCCGCGCTCGCCTGGGCGGCACTCGCCACGGACCGCATCTGGTCCTGCCCGACGCTCACCGGCGACCGCCTGCTCGCCCGGCACACCGAGGTGTACGCCTACGAGTTCGCCGACCGCGACGCCCCGGGGCAGCCCGGCTTCGCCCCCGGCCTGCCGCCCGGCGCGTACCACGGCTCCGAGCTGCCGTACCTGTTCGACGTCGCCGGCTGGCCGGCCCAGCTGACACCGGCCCAGCAGCGGCTCTCCGACCGGATGATCCACGCCTGGACCGCCTTTGCGACCACAGGCCGCCCGTGGGCCCGGTTCCGCGGCGACGACGTGATGTCCCTGCGCCCCGACGCCGTCCGGCCGGTCGACCTCGGGGCCGAGCACGACTGCGGCTTCTGGGACGACGAGGGCGGCCTCAACGGATCGGATCCGGAGGAGGATCGAGGCGATGGGACGGCGGCCTGATCCTTCGGGGGTTCGTGCGGCTTCGAGTGGGCTGCCGTCGGGGGGCCGGCGGTAGGGGCGGTCCGCACGTGCCGGGTGCCGGGTGCCGAGCGCCGGGTGCCGGGTGCCGGGAGGTGTGCTGGGCCGTTGCCGGTGGGCGCGGCTACGCTGGTCGGCGTTGGGGCAGCCAGTGGCGCCCGGCCGGCCGAGGGTGTCCGGTCCGGAGCGATGTGCGAGATCGTTCAGAACCGTTGCAAGACCGAGGGAGACACCTACGTGGCAGACCGCAAGCCCATCGAGTCCTGGCTGACCGACATGGACGGTGTCCTCATCCACGAGGGCACGCCGATCCCCGGGGCGGAGGAGTTCCTCCGCCGGCTGCGGGAGTCCGGCAAGCCCTTCCTCGTCCTCACCAACAACTCCATCTACACCCCGCGCGACCTCAGCGCCCGGCTGGCCGGGATGGGCCTGGAGGTGCCGGAGGAGTGCATCTGGACCTCGGCCCTGGCCACCGCCAAGTTCCTCAAGAGCCAGCGCCCGAACGGCACCGCGTACGTGATCGGCGAGGCCGGCCTCACCACGGCGCTGTACCAGGCCGGGTACGTGCTGACCGACAACAACCCGGACTACGTCGTGCTCGGCGAGACCCGGACCTACTCCTTCGAGGCGCTCACCAAGGCGATCCGCCTGATCAACGCGGGTGCCCGGTTCATCTGCACCAACCCGGACGAGACCGGCCCCTCCACCGAGGGCGTGCTGCCGGCCACCGGTTCGGTCGCGGCCCTGATCACCAAGGCCACCGGCGTGGACCCGTACTTCGTCGGCAAGCCCAACCCGCTGATGATGCGCGAGGCGCTCAACACCGCCGGCGCCCACTCGGAGACCGCCGTGATGATCGGCGACCGGATGGACACCGACATCGTCGCGGGCATGGAGGCCGGCATGGAGACCATCCTGGTGCTCACCGGCCTGACCTCCGCCACCGACGTGGAGCGCTTCCCGTACCGGCCGACCCGGGTGGTCAAGTCGATCGCGGACCTGGTCGAGCTGGTCTAACCTCTGCGGTGCAGTCGCGAGCCCCGTCCCGGCCGAGCGCCGGGGCGGGGCTCGTTCCGTACGCGTGGGGAGGACCGGGCGGATGAGCACGGCGGGGGAAGCGGCGACGGGCGAAGGCGCGGCGGGGGAAGCGGCCGGGGAGGCGGCGGCGGGGGAGGAGCCGGAGAAGCGGGTCACCTGGGCGGAGCTGTACTTCGACCTGGTCTTCGTCTTCGCGATCACCCAGGTCTCCGGACTGCTGCACCACCAGCACGACCTGACCGGCCTGGTCCGGGCCCTGGTGGTGTTCGTGCCGGTGTACTGGTGCTGGGTCGGCACCACCGTGCAGGCCAACATCCGTGACGTGGACAACCCGCGCGACCGCCTGGGCATCCTGCTGGTCGGACTGGCCGGCCTGTTCATGGCGCTCGCCGTCCCCGGCGCGTACGGCGGCCGGGGCGTGCTGCTCGGCGCCGGGTACTGGCTGGCCCGGGTGGTGCTGCTGCTCCTGCTGGTGCGCGCCCGGGGGGTGTGGCGCGGCCCGTACGGGGCGGGCGTGCTGGTCAGCGGACCGCTGCTGGTGGTCGGCGGACTGCTGCCGGACGGGCCGCGGCTGGTGCTGTGGGCGGCGGCCGCGCTCTGCGACCTGGCCGCGCCGCTGGTGTTCCGGCGGCGGCTCGCCAAGGTGGCCTACCACCCGTCGCACATGCCGGAGCGGTTCGCGCTGTTCCTGCTGGTGGCGCTCGGCGAGTCGGTCGTCGGGATCGGCGGCTCGGCCGCCGCGGCCCGGCTGGACGCGGCCGAACTGGTCGCCGTGGCAGCGGCGTTCACCATCTCGGCCGGGCTGTGGTGGCAGTACTTCGTGTTCGCGGCGGACGCGATGCGGCACGCCGTGGTGGTCGCCGACTCCCGGCGGGACGTGATCCGGCGGGTCTTCCAGTACGGGCACCTGGCGCTGGCGGCCGGGGTGATCGGGGTCGCGGTCGGCTTCGCGGAGACGGTCGCGGACCCGTGGCAGGCGCTCGGCGCCGGACCGGTGGGGCTGCTCTACGGCGGCTGCGGGCTGTACCTGCTGACCTTCGGGTACACCCGCTGGATGATGTTCCGGCTGGTCTCGACCACCCGGATCGTCGCGGCGGCGGTGGCGCTGGGGCTGCTGCCCGCGATGGTGCGGCTGCCGGCCCTGGTGGTGCTGGTGGTGCTGGCCGTGCTGCTGGTGGCGCTCAACGGGGTGGAGCACGTGCGGGTGGTGCGGGCGGCCAGGTCCGGTGCTGCGGCCCCGGCTCCGGCTCCGGCCGCGGCTCCGGCGGATTCGGCTCCGGCGTCGGCGACTGCGACGGCTGCGGCCCCGGCGCCCGTGGAGTGAGTTGTCGGTGGGGCTGTGTAGCGTTCGGGGTGTAAGAGGGCGGGCGGCGCAGCAGCCGCGGTGTGGGAGGTAGATGTCGTGACGGACACGGTCGAGGCGGGCGTGGTCGAGGCCGGCCAGGGCGGCGGGCTGGAGCTGCCCGAGTCCTGGCGCGCGGTGCTCGGCGCCGAGACGGAGAAGCCGTACTTCGCGGAGCTGGCGGCCTTCGTGGCGGCCCAGCGCGCGGAGCACGAGGTGTTCCCGCCGAGCGGCCAGGAGTTCGCCGCGCTGCAGGCCACTCCGTACGAGAAGGTCCGGGTGCTGGTCCTCGGCCAGGACCCTTACCACGACAACGGCCAGGCCCACGGCATGAGCTTCTCGGTGCTGCCCGGGACGAAGACGCCGCCCTCGCTGCGCAACATCTTCAAGGAGCTGGACGCCGACCTCGGCATCCCGGCCCCCGACAACGGCTACCTGATGCACTGGGCCGAGCAGGGCGTGCTGCTGCTGAACGCGGTGCTCACGGTCCGCGCCCACGAGGCCAACTCGCACAAGGCGAAGGGCTGGGAGAAGTTCACCGACGCGGTGATCAAGGCGGTGAGCGATCGCGAGGAGCCGGTGGTCTTCGTGCTGTGGGGCAACTACGCCAAGAAGAAGCTGCCGCTGATCGACACCGAGAAGCACGTGGTGGTCCAGGGCGCGCACCCGTCGCCGCTCTCCGCCAAGCTGTTCTTCGGCAGCCGCCCGTTCTCGCAGATCAACGCGGCGCTGGACGCCTTCGGCGGCGAGCCGATCGACTGGCGGGTGCCGGACGTCAAGCAGGGCTGACGCGCGGTCGTGCCGCACGTGGCCGTGGCTGGACGGGGTTCGGATTCCCGTCCGCCCACGGCCACTTGGCGTTCACCGGTGGCGGCCGTCGGCCGGGGCCGGGTGTGCTTAGCTGGTGCCGACCGGTCGCCGGACCGGTCCCACGGGGGCGGGAGTCGGTGCGGAGGGGCGGTACGTGCGCGGGGTGGGGCGGGCAGGAACCAGCCGGTGGGCCGGGCTGACGGCGGGTCTGGCACTGCTGGCGTTGCCGGCGGTCGCCGGGTGCGGTGGCGGGGGCGCTGAGGGCGGCGGGGTGAGCGGATCCCCCGGCGGCTCCGGGGTTCCCGGCGGGGCCGGAACCTCCGCCGTGGCTCCGGCGGGCGGCGCCACGGGCCTCAACCAGCTTCCCGGGCAGGCCTTCTACGTCTCCGACCGCACCAACGCCGCCCAGCAGCTCGCCGTGCTGCGCGGCCAGGGCCGTGCCGCCGAGGCCGACACCCTGCTGCGGATCGCCGCCCAGCCCTCCTCCCAGTGGCTCGGCGAACAGGGCGCCCGGGAGATCGCCGACCAGGTGAGCCGCCGGGCCACCGAGGCCGGCCGGACGGCCGTCTTCGTCGCGTACGACATCCCGCACCGGGACTGCGGCCAGTACTCGGCCGGCGGCGCCGCCGACGCCGCCGCCTACCGCTCCTGGATCACCGGCGTCGCCGGGGCCCTCGGCGACCGCAAGGCCTGGGTGGTGCTGGAGCCGGACGCCGTCGCCCACACCCTGGACACCTGCGGGATCAAGGGGGACCTGGCCGCCGAGCGGTACGGCCTGCTGGCCTTCGCCGTCCAGGAGTTGAAGAAGCGTCCGAACGTCCGGGTCTACCTGGACGCGGGCAACCCGGGCTGGGCGCAGGACCCGGACGAGATGGCCGCGGCGCTGCGCAAGTCCGGCATCGCGGCGGCGGACGGCTTCGCCGTGAACGTCGCCAACTTCTACCCGACCGACCGGAACGTGGACTACGGCAACCGGCTCTCCGCCGCCCTGGGCGGCAAGCACTTCGTCATCGACACCAGCCGCAGCGGCAACGGCTCGGCGGGTGCCGAATCCTGGTGCAACCCGCCCGGCCGGGCACTTGGCGAGGCGCCGACCACCGAGACGGGGCGGCCCGGGGTCGACGCCTACCTGTGGATCAAGAACCCGGGGGAGTCGGACGGCGAGTGCGGCCGCGGCGAGCCCCGGGCGGGCGAGTTCTGGCTGCCGTACGCGCTCGGGCTGGCGCAGGCGGCGCGCTGAGCGCTGGCGGTGCCCTGAGCACAGGCGCCCGCCCGGCCCGGCCCGGCGCGGTCCGGTCCGGCCCGGCGCGGGCCGTCCGCTCAGCCCGTGACCTGGACCCACCGGGCGACCGACGGCGTGCCGGCCGCGTCCGTCAGGAACAGCATGTACCAGCCGGGCGGCAGCAGGTTCGGGTTGCCCGGGAGGGTGAGCGAGAGCCCGTCGGCGGTGCGCCCGGTGATGTCCAGGGCGACCGAGCGCTGCTCGACGTCGGTCACGTGGGTCACCGAACTCGGCCGGATCAGTTTGGCGGTGGTCACCGCGTCCGGCCGGGCGGTGCCGATCCGGACGGTGCCGCCGAGCTTCGCCACCGCGGGCGAGGCCGTCACCTCGGGCCGGTCGCCGTGGTACAGGTACGGCGGGGTGTAGATCTCGATGCGCTGCTCGAAGCCGCCGGGCTGGGTCTCGGCCTTGTCGGCGAACAGCGGGTTGGAGCCCAGCACGGCGACCCGGCCGTCCGGCAGCAGCAGCGCCTCGGAGTGGTAGTCGCGGCCGACGGCGGGCTCGGCGGCGGTGCTGAAGGTGTTGGAATCCGGGTGGTACACCTGGGCCTTGAGCAGGTCGCTGTCGCCCCGGCCGCGGTAGCCGCTGGAGCCGCCGGTGGTGAACACGGTGTCGTCCGGGAGCACCACGCTGTTGAGGTAGCGGGTCCCGCCGGCCGGCAGGTCGGGGCCCGGGACGAAGGCGGGCTCGCGCGCGGTCAGGTCGACGATGTCGGTGCGGGCCGTGGACAGCGGGGACTCGCCGACCCCGCCGCCGCCCAGCACCATGACCTTCTGGGCCTGCGCGGGTGGCAGCAGCACCGAGGCGGAGGTCTCGGTCAGCTTCGGGTCGCGGAGTCCGGGGACGGGCCGGAAGCCGTTGTTCGACAGGTCCCAGAGGCCCGGCTCGCGGCCCTTGTCGGCGGGGCCGTAGCCCGCGTTGGAACCGGAGTAGAAGAGCTTGCCGCTCGCCGTCAGGAAGATCGACGGGTAGGTCGGGAAGTAGCGGTCGGGGCCCTTGGACCAGGTCCTGGCCTTCGGGTCGTAGATCTCGTTGTCGTTGCCGTTGAGGATCAGCCCGGTGTCGTCCAGGCCGGAGACGGTGACCACCCGGCCGTCGCCCAGCCCGGTCAGGGTCGGGTACCACCGGGCGTGCGCCATGTCGGTGACCTGCTCGTAGAGCTCGGTGTCCGGGTTGAACTCGAAGGCGGAGCGGATGCCCTGGTAGTCCTGCTTGTCCAGGGTCAGCTTCTCGCTCTGCCCGTACAGGTTGTGGGCGTCGACGCCGGCCAGCCCCTTGATCCGGTACTGGGCGGGGGAGTTGCTCACGTAGTCCCGGCCCTCGCCGACCGCCTCGACGAACACGTGCTGCTCGCCGGCCGTGACCACGGTCTGCTTCCCGGCGCCGGTCTTGGTCGCGGCGGGGACGGTCACCTGGACGGTGCTGGCGTACTCCCGGCCGTTCGGGGCGACGAAAACCGTGCCCTTGGGGAAGGTGCGGTCGTGCTCCGGGCTCTCGTTGCGCACCCGCATCACGCCGGCCGCCTTCTTCACCGCGCCGTCCAGCTTCTCGTACCGCTGGGTGCCGCCGGCCACCAGCACCCGGCCGTCCGGGAGGGAGGCGTGGCCGCCGCAGAACATGTCGGCGGGGGTGGGTATCAGCTTGTAGGTGTTCCTCGCCGGGTCCCAGAGCAGGCTCTTGAAGGTGCCCGCGTTGAACTGCTTCTCGTCGTTGCCGGACCCGGCCACGATCAGCACCTTTCCGGTGCGCAGCAGGGTGGCGTGGACGGCGTTGACCCGGAACTCGGCGGGCAGCGACAGGGTCTGCCAGTGGCCGTACCGGGCCTTGTACTCGGGGCGGTTGATCACGTACTGGTGGTACTGGTCGCTGGCGAAGCCGAGGACGGCCGGGGCGTTCATCCCGGCGACGGTCAGCGCGACGGTGCTGCCGAGGGCGAAGCGCTTGGTGCGGCCGGTCTTGTGGATCTTCACGGTGGTGGTCCCCTCGGGAGGCGGGCGGGACTGGTACGGGGCGGGGCGGCTCAGCGGGTGGGCGTGCCGCTCTCGGCGTGGTCGGGCGCCGGGTCGTCGGACGCCGGGCCGGCGGGCCGGACGAGGCGGAGCGTGACCGTCGGGGTGTCGGGCGCGGCCGGGCGGAGGGTGAGGGCCGGGCGGCGCTTCTCCAGCAGCACCTTGGGCGCCGCGCCCGGGTCGCCGGTCACGGTCAGGGTGGCGGTGGGCCGGGTGCGCAGGCGGCGGACGGCGTCACCGGCCGAGATCAGCAGCGGCAGCACGGTCAGACCCAGGGCGATGCAGGCCCAGGTGCGCATCGCCACGTGGTCGTAGCCGGTGCGGAAGGACACGGCGACGGCGCCGCCGAACACCACCGCCCAGAACAGGTGGTAGCGGAAGGTGCCGAGCCGGTCGGCGCTGGCCTCCCGGCCCTTGGGCGTCACCACGAAGCCGCTGCGGCGGCGCACCAGCGTCTGGAGCAGCGAGGCCGCGTACACCGGGCCGCAGAGCGCCGACATCACCATGCCCGCGACCCCGGAGGAGCCGGCCGGCTCGTGCGGGCTCACGTTGTGCTTGCGGTTCCAGGTGTAGAGCAGGAGTTGGAGCGCGGCGGCGTCGCTGTAGAGCATCATCCAGAGCTCCGAGGAGACGTGCACACCCGAGGCGCCGAAGCCCAGGTAGAGCACGCTGGACACCCCGCCGAGCAGCCAGGTGAGCGCCGCCATCGGGTAGAAGCCCACCATCAGCGTGTAGTTGAGCAGTCGGCCGGGCGACAGCCGCCAGAGCACCCGCCAGTACTGGGTGAGCAGGGTCTCGTAGGTGCCACGGCTCCACCGCAGTTGCTGGGTGAAGAAGTCGGTCCAGGAGGACGGGCCTTCGCCGACGGCGAGGACGTCCGGGGTGTACACGGACTTCCACTTCTCGCCGGTCTCCGGGTTCCGGTTGCGGTGGAACTCCAGACCGGTCGCCATGTCCTCCGTGACGGAGTCGTACAACCCGCCGATCGACCGGAGCGCGCGGATTCGGACGGCGTTGTTGGTGCCGACGAACATCGGTGCGCCGTAACGGTTTCCGGCGCGCTGGATGAGTGCGTGGAAGAGGTACTGCTGGCTCTCGGAGAATTTGGTGACGGCCGAACCCGAGCTGCGGTAGTTCCCGTACACCTGAGGTCCGACCACGAATGCCACGTCCGGATCGCGGAAGTAGCCGAGCATGCGCTCGCAGAAGTCGGGCAGCGGCACGTGGTCGGTGTCGACGGACACCCAGAAGTCGTAGTCGTCGCCGTGGGCCTGGAGCCAGGCGTTGTAGTTGCCGTGCTTCGACCGGGCGCGGAACCGCCCCTTCGGCCGGTTCCAGTGCGGCCGGCCGGAACGGGTGAAGTGGCGGACGCCCAGTTCGGCGCAGAGGGCGCGCATTGCAGGATCGTTTCCCTCGTCCAACAACCAGACGTCGTACGGTCCTTCGTGCCGGACGCCGCGCGCCGCCAGCAGCGTGGCCCGCACCATCTCCGGCGGCTCCTTGCCCGGCACACAGGTGGTGAGGAACGCGACCCGGGTGCCGGACTCCGGCGTCACCGGTATCGGGTCCCGGGCCACCAGGGTGGCGTGGGTGTTGGAGACCACGTTGACCAGCCGGAACAGCTCGACCACCGCGATGATGCCGATCATCACCTTGTCCCCGAGCAGCACCAGGACGTTGGTCTCGTCCTGGCGCTCCGGCCAGTGCTCCGGCAGCAGCAGCCAGACCAGCAGGATCGCCTCCACCAGGGGGGCCGCCACCAGCAGCAGGGCGGCCCGTAACCGGTGCGGATCGTGGCGCAGCAGGCTCCGGTACTGGACCCGGTACGGGGCGCTCGGCTGGGTGCCCGGCAGCGTACCTGCGGGCGGCCGCGCACCTGCGGGTGCCCGCGCGCCGTCCGGCTCCGGTCGGTACACGCCGGCCCCGAGCTCCCGGTCCTCGCCCGGATCGACGGCCGGGCCCGCCAGACGGCTGAAATGGCCGTAGTCGTACGGGGCTTCGGGTACTGGCTCGGTCCGCAGCGCGGCCTCGTCGAGCTGCCCGGCGCCCCGGCGATTTCGGCCCGATCGGCCCTCGCGGGTCGTTCCGGCGTGTTTCCGTCGCGCGGACGGGTCGGTCATGACGTGCTCCCCCCGGAGTTCTGCGGCTTGCTGTGCTCGGCGGTGCTCGCCTCGCCCCCGGAGCCGCCCGGGCAGAACGCGATACCGGGAATCCCGTACCGGGAACGCGGTACGTGGAGTGTGTGCGACCGGATCGGTTGTGGGCCGGCACGACGGCTTCGAATGCGGGATCCCGGTGCGCTGTCCAGCTTCCCCAGCGGGCGCGAGGGGATCCGTGGCTTGCTCAACTCTCCTGGAGCGTAACGCTGATCGCAACAGTTCCACACGACGATCGCGGCTCAGGCGTGAAGATGGTACGGTTCCCGGCCACGGTGGCTCGTGATGGTGCTAATGCAGCGGAATTCGGCCCGGCGGCGAGTGGACGATGCCGCGGCGGGTATGCGAACGGCCGGACCGCCGAGGGGAGTTGTCGCCCCAGGTGCGATCCGGCCGGGTGCGGAGGGCGGCCCGTCAGCCCGCCGCGCCGAGGAAGCTCTCCCAGCCGCCGGACGGCGCCTGGCCGACGTTGAGGGTGCGCAGCTTGCGCAGGGTCGACTGGTCCTGCACCTCCAGCCACTCGACCAGCTGCTTGAAGGAGACCAGCCGGACCTCGGGCTTGCCCGCGATCGCCTTGAGGGCCTCCTCGACGGCGTCCATGTAGATGCCGCCGTTCCACTGCTCGAAGTGGTTGCCGACGAAGAACGGCGCGCGGTTGCTGTTGTAGGCGCGGTCGAACCCGGCCAGGTAGGAGTTGGTCGCCTGGGTGCGCCAGTCGTTGTACTTGCCCGGGTCGCCCTTGGTGCTGCCGTTGGACTGGTTGGCCAGGATGTTGTAGTCCATCGACAGGACCTGGAAGGTGTGCCCGGGGAAGGGTATGGACTGGAGCGGGAAGTCCCAGATCTTGCCGTCCTGCACCTTCTGCGGCCATATCTGGAGCCCGCCGGAGGAGCTCGCGTCGTACTTCCAGCCCAGCTTCGCGATGGTCGGCAGCAGTGCCTTCTGACCTTCCAGGCACGGGGTGCGGCCGCCTATGAGCTCCTTCTTGTAGTCGAAGGGCAGCGGGTCGACGTCGGTGAAGCCGGTGTTGGTCCGCCACTGGGTGACGAAGGAGACCGCCTGGTCTATCTCGCTCTGCCAGTCGTCCGGGGTCCACATGTTGACCCCGTTCTTGTCCGGACGGCTGGAGCAGAAGTGCCCGTTGAAGTGGGTGCCTATCTCGTGCCCGGCGAGCCAGGCCTGGCTGACCAGCTTGAGGGTGCTCTTGACCGCGCCGTCCGACAGGTAGGGGATGTCGGAGGCGCCGACCGCGTGCTTCGGCGGGTGGTACAGCTGGGACTTGCCCTTGGGCAGGGCGTAGATGCCGGAGAGGAAGAAGGTCATGGTGGCCTTGTACTGCTCCGCCAGCTTGAGGAAGCGGGGGAACTGGCCGTCGTCGGTGCCGCCCGCGCCGTCCCAGGAGAAGACCACGAACTGCGGCGGGCGCTCGCCCGGCTTGAGCTTCTCGGGCTTGGGCTGGTTCGGCTGCGGACCGGTGTCCGCGGTGGATCCGTCGCCGATCGGGGCGCCCTTGGGCACCACCGCCTGGGTCGGGTCGGTGGTGCCGCTCTGGCCGGCGTTGGCGTTGCCGCCGGAGGAAGGTGAGGTGGAGTTCTGCCCCGAACCGGATCCGCCGCTGGAACAGGCCGAGACCGCGCCGAGGGCCGCGGTCGCAGCGGTTGCACTGAGCACCGTCCTGCGCGAGATGCTGGTCATGGTCTCCCCTGGCTGCCGATCGACCGGGGGTGAGGGCGGTCCGGGCCGCACCGGTCAAATCGGGCAATTGATGAATTTTCCGCCGTTAGCATGCCATGTCGCCGCAGCGGCTTCCAAGGTCGCCGGGCTCCGACGACAGTGAACACGCCGGGGGCACCCGGCCGGGCTGCAGGGATTCGTCGTCTGTTGCGGTCCTGTGACGCTTCGCATCGCGTGCCGTCAGGGGAGTACGGTACCGCCGCCCCGCCGGGCCCGGTCAGAGTTCGTCGGCACTCGGTGCCGGACGTTCGTCGGACGCCACCGGTCGTTCCGGGGACCGCTCAGACCACGGCCAGCCGCCGGTGGCGGCGCACTATTCGCGCGATCGCGGTGCTGACGGCGGTGGCCGCCGCGCAGGAGACCGCCAGGCTCAGCCAGGCGGTGTTGAACCAGTGGCTGTTCAGCCAGCCCAGCGTCACGATGTACGCGGCCCAGACCAGTGCCGCCAGCGCCGACCAGTGCAGGAAGCGGTGCGGATGGGCGGGGGAGTGGCCGATGGCCAGATCCAGGACGGTCCGCCCGGCCGGCACGAACCGCGCGATCACCACCATCGCGGCCGCCCCGGCGTGCGGGCGCTCGATCAGCGACTGTTGGACCCTGGCCACGCTGGCCGCCAGTTTCGGACGTTGGGCGAGCCGGCGTTGCAGCAGCGGGGCCCCGCGCCGGGCCAGGTGGAGCAGGAGGACGTCCCCCAGGAAGGAGGCCACCGCCACGCCGAGGCCGAGCAGCACCGGGGCGCCGTTGATCTGGGCCGTCTTGAGCACGGCCAGGATGACCAGCGTGCCGCTCGGGATGAAGGGGAGCAGCGCGTCGCCGAGTACGGCGAAGAGCGCAAGGGCGCAGATCCACGAGGATCCGATCGCCGCCACGAAGTTCAAGGCCGTACTCCCTCCACCACGCCGCCCTGGTGGAGCAGGTGGCTCTGGGGTCAACGCTAGCGCTTCGACTTTTCATGCCATGAAGCACCCCGGTGAGCCGGAGGTCACAGTGGGGACCACGGCCTGCGGGTCCGGTCGCGGGGAACGGCGAGGGCCGGAAACGGAACGAGCCCCCGGGGCGGGGTGCCGCACCGAGGGCTCGCAGCGATCGATCGGCGCTGGTCCAGCCCGACGACCTTGCTGACGGAACACGGACCCGCTCGGTGGTCCAGCTCCTGATCATCAGCCTGCCCGATGCCGGTGGCCGATCGCGAGCGCGCCGGGTGGCGACTTCCGACCCTGGCGGAAAGTCGCCATCCGTGTCGACCCGCTGGCGCTGAGTCATCCGAACGGTCGGTCGGGCGGCCGTCGAGGACGGGGCCGAACCCGCCCCCGAGCGCGCTCGAATCTCATCCGAATCTCATCCGAGCCGCACGCGAGCCGCACGCGAACCGCCCCCGGACCGCACCGACATCCGACGGTCGGTACGGGAACAGCGAGCCCCTGACCGTGGTTGACCCCGGTCGGCGGCGACCGCCGGGCCGTCCGAGACCCGCGGCCGCCGCCGACGGACGGCTCGGAGGAGAGCCGGACCACGACAGCGAGGAGGCGGACGGCATGACCACCGAGGACCAGCAGGAGCACGGAACCGGGCCCGCGGCCGACGAGGCGATCCGGGGCACCGCCCGCGGTACGGCCCCCGCTCCGCTCTCGATCCTCGACCTGGCCACCGTCGGCGTCGGCTACACGCCCAGCGAGGCCCTGGCCGCCACCACCGAACTGGCCCGCCGCGCCGAGCAGTGGGGCTACCACCGCTTCTGGGTCGCCGAGCACCACGGCATGCCCGGAGTGGCCAGCTCCACCCCGGCCGTCCTGATCGCCCACCTCGGCGCCAACACCACCACGCTGCGCCTCGGTTCGGGCGGTGTCATGCTCCCCAACCACGCCCCGCTGGCCATCGCCGAACAGTTCGGCCTGCTGGAGGCCCTGCACCCCGGCCGGATCGACCTCGGACTCGGCCGCGCCCCCGGCACCGACCAGGCCACCGCCCGGGCACTGCGCCGCGGCGTCGCCGAGGGCGCGGACGACTTCCCGCTCCAGCTCTCCGAGCTGACCCACTTCCTCGACGGGGACTTCCCCGCCGGCCACCCGTACGAGCGGCTGACCGCCGTGCCCAAGGGTGAGGGCCGCCCGCCGGTCTGGCTGCTCGGCTCCTCCGGTTTCAGCGCCCAGCTGGCGGGCCGCCTCGGCCTCCCCTTCGCCTTCGCCCACCACTTCAGCAGCGCCAACACCGTTCCGGCCCTGGACCTGTACCGGACGTCCTTCCGCCCGTCCGCCGTGCTCGACGAGCCGTACGCGCTGATCGGCGTGAGCGCGGTCGCCGCCGAGGACGAGACCGCCGCCCGTCGGCTCGCCCGTTCCGCGGCGCTCGGCATGCTCCGGCTGCGGCGCGGCAACCCCGGCCCGATCCCCACCCCGGAGGAGGCGGAGGAGTACCCGTACAGCCCGGTCGAGGCGGACTTCGTCGACAACTGGCTGGACAACGTGGTGCTCGGCGACCCGGGCCAGGTCGCGGACGGCCTGGAGGCCCTGCGCAAGCGGACCGGCGTGGACGAGCTGATGGTCACCTCGCACATCCACGGCCACGAGGCCCGGCTCCGCTCCTACGGGCTGATCGCCGAGGCCTACGGCCTGACGGCGTCCGTCTGACGGCCGTTCGGGGCGGGGCGGCCCTCGCGGAGTATGGCCGCGACGAGTGCGGCCTCGCCCGGCCGGGCGAAGTACCAGCCCTGGGCGGTGTCGCAGCCGGTGAGCCGGAGCCGCTCGGCCTGGGCGGCGCTCTCGATGCCCTCCGCGGTGACGGTCAGTCCGAGGGTGTGGGCCAGCTGCACCATCGCGCCGACGATCTGCTCGTCCGCGTCGCTGCGTCGGGAGCGGAGCTCGGGGACGGCCGACCGGTCGGCCGCGGTGGCTGCCGTGGCCGTCGTGGCTGCTGTGGCCGTCGTGGCCGTCGTGGCCGTCGTGGTCGCCGTGGCGCTCAGCGCCGCGGCCGGGGCCGGGTCCCGGAAGCCCTCGATGAACGTTCCGTCGAGCTTGAGGACGTGCACCGGCAGCCGGGACAGGTAGGCCAGGTTGGAGTAGCCGGTGCCGAAGTCGTCGATCGCGATCCGCACGCCCATGTCGGCGAGCGCCTGCAGGGCCTGCAACGGGCGGCCGCCGGGGCCGAGCAGGGCGCTCTCGGTGATCTCCAGTTGCAGCAGCCGGGCGGGCAGGCCGGTGCTCTCGAGGGCGCGGGCGACGTCGGCGACCACGTCGGAGTCCCAGATCTGGCGGGCCGCCAGGTTGACGCTCACGAAGGTCTCGGTGTCCGGGAACTCGGTGAGCCACTGTCGGGCCTGGCGGCAGGACTCCTCCAGCACCCACTTGCCGAGCGGCACGATGGCGCCGGACTCCTCGGCGAGCGGGATGAAGCGGTCGGGGGAGAGGGTCCCGTAGCGGGGGTGGCGCCAGCGGACGAGCGCCTCGGCGCCGCGCACCGTGCCGTCGGCCAGGCCGACCAGCGGCTGGTACTCGATGGTGAACTCACCGCGCTCCAGGGCCGGCCGCAGCGCGGTGGCGAGGAGCTGGCGGGTCAGCTGGTGGGCTCCGCGGTCCGGGTCGTAGAGGGTCCAGCGGGCGCGGCCGTCGGCCTTGGACCAGTAGAGGGTGGCGTCGGCGTCCTTGACCAGGTCGGTCGGGGTGGTCTCGTGCACCGACCGTTCGACGACGCCGACGCTGGCGGTGACCACCAGCCGGTGCCCGGCGACGTCGAAGGGACGTTCCAGCAGCTCAAGGATCCGCCCGGCCAGGGCGGTCAGCTGCTCGCTGCCGTCGCTGTCAGGGACCAGGACGGCGAACTCGTCGCCGCCCATCCGGGCCACCAGGTGGGCCTCCTGCCCGTCGGCGGCGGCGTTGTTGGCATCGTCGGCATCGTCGGCGGTGCGGGCGAGTCCGCGTCGGAGCCGGGCGGCGACGGCGATCAGCAGCTGGTCGCCGATGTGGTGGCCGAGGGTCTCGTTGATCGCCGCGAAGCCGTCGAGGTCCAGGTAGCAGACGCCCACCCGGCGCGCTTTCACTGCGGCGGCCTCGGCGACCGGCAGGCAGGCGGCGTCGAGCCGCTCGAAGAAGGAGGTCCGGTTGGGCAGCCGGGTCAGTGGATCGTGCAGGGCCTGGTACTCCAGGCGGTCTCCGAGCCGGCGCTGCTCGGTGAGGTCCTCGACCAGTGCGAGGGTGTAGAGCGGCTGCCCGGCGGGGTCCCGGATCAGCGAGACCGTCACCTTGCCCCAGACCGTGTGGCCCTCGCGGTGCCGGAGCTGCTTCTCCACGCGGAACCGTTCCCGCTCGCCGTGGACGAGCCCGTCGAAGAGCCGGTGCGGCAGGCCCTCCGGGTCGATGATCTCGTGCAGGTGGATGCGGGCCAACTCGCCGACGCCGCGGCCGATCAGGGCGGCGAAGGCGGGGTTGACCTCGATGATCCGGTCCTCGGAGTCGATCAGGGCCATGCCGATGACGGCGTCGCAGAAGGCCGCCCGGAAGCGGGACTCGCTGGCCTGCAGGGCCGCCAGAAGTCGGTCGGTCCCGCCGCCCGTGTGGTCGGTGCCGTCCGGGTCGCCCGGGTGCGCACCGTCGGCCAGGGGGGCCGAGCAGGTGGGGCAGAGCCGCACCTCCGGACCCTCCGGGTCCTCCAGGGTGACGCGGCCCGTGGTCGTGGTCGTGGTCGCGGTGGTGGCCACGGCCGGGGGAACGGGGACGCCGGAGGTGCCGGCGGCGAGCCCGACCGGATCGAGGACCGGCGGGGCGAGGAGGCGGTGGTGGGACGCGCGGTGATGTGACGATTCCTCGTGTCGCACGCCTGGGTGGTGTGCGTCGCCCCCCTCGTTCTGGCCCGGCACGGCATGCTCCCGTCCGCTGCTGACGCTTGACGATGGTCTGCCTGGCCGGTCGGGATCCCGGCGGCCGGCTCCGCACTCTGTCGGGGCCTCGGGGCCGGTCCGCTGCGGTGCGTCCGCCGTGGGGCGCTGCCGCGCGGGGACCCGGGTGGAGAACAGGGCGCTGCGGCCGATCATAGGCCGCGACGGCAACGCGCGGTGACCGCCGGCAGGGTGATTCGCCCCGTTTGCCATCAAGCGTGGTGGAACGTTCGGACGCCCCCGGTACACATCACCTGAGGTGTGCCGGGAGCGCGTGCGCCGCTGGCGCGCCCCCGGACGCCGGTTGCGCGCCGGGGGCGGGGCCGGAGTGCGCCCCGGACGGGCCGGGGGTGCGGTCAGGCCAGCTTGGCGGTGAGGGTGATGGTGGTGCCGGTCAGGGCCTGGCTGACCGGGCAGTTGGCCTTGGCGTCCTCGGCGGCCTTCACGAAGCCGGCCTCGTCCAGTCCGGGGACCGCACCGGTGACGGTCAGGTGGATCCCGGTGATGCCGGTGCCGGGCTGGAAGGTGACGTCGGCCTGGGTGTCCAGCGTGGTGGGCGGGTTGCCGGCCTTGGTGAGGCCGTTGGAGAGGGCCATCGAGAAGCAGGCGGAGTGGGCGGCCGCGATGAGTTCCTCGGGGCTGGTCTTGCCGTTGGGCTCCTCGGCGCGGGCCGGCCAGGAGACGGGGTACTCGCCGATCCCGGAGGAGGCGAAGGTCACCTGCCCCTTGCCGTGCAGGAGGTCGCCCTCCCAGGCCGTGCGGGCGGTGCGGGTGGTTGCCACGATCGGTTCCTCCAGTGCTGAGGGACTGCTGAGTCGTCACTTCCGGTCATGCACGCACCAGACTACGGGCAGTCCCGCCGCGGAGCCGGGCGCCGGGCGGCAGGGCCGCGGTCCTCCCGTGTTCCCGCCGGTGCCCCCTCCTGCCGTCCGGATGCTGGACGGTTCCCCGGACGGTGCCGGTCCGGCGCGGGAGCCCTGTTAGATTTGCCGGGGTCCGAGCCCGGCCGCCGTACGGTCGGGTGACCACCCAAGACACCGGGAGCCGCCCCGATGACGGACCAGCCCACGACCCCCGACGCCGGCGTGCCCGCGGGGATCGACGACGCGGTGCGGGCCGAGCTGACCAGCCTGCGCGAGAGCATCGACAACATCGATGCCGCGGTGGTCCACATGCTGGCCGAGCGCTTCAAGGCGACCCAGCGGGTCGGCCGCCTCAAGGCCGAGCACAAGCTGCCGCCGGCCGACCCGGCCCGGGAGCGGGACCAGATCAAGCGGCTGCGGGAGCTGGCCGCCGGGGCCAAGCTCGACCCGGTCTTCGCGGAGAAGTTCCTGAACTTCATCATCGCCGAGGTCATCCGCCACCACGAGGCCATCGCCCGCGCCTGACCTCCGGGACGGCGCTGCGGCGGCTCCGGCCGTGCTCCGAGCTGCCGCCGCGATGTCGGAGGCGGCTAAGTCCCGGATTTCGTACGGCTCCCCGGTTGGCGTAGCGTGCAGGTTTCCCCAGCCGGAGAGGTGGAGCAGCGACGATGGCGGTGAACCTGCCCGAAACGCCGAGCGGAGCTCCCAGCGGATCCGCGGTACCAGCCGCCTGGGACGCCCAGGACGGGCCGCCCGCTCCGGACGGGCCGCAGGCGCAGCCCGTCCCACCCGCGTCCGGTGGGCGCGCCGAGGCCCGCCGCCGGGCCGGGGGTTCGCGCGGTCGCAAGGCCCGCCGGGCGGGGCGCCGTCCCCGGCCGTGGTGGATCGAGATCCCGGCGATGGTGGCGGTCGGCCTGGTGGTCGCGCTGCTGATCAAGACCTGCCTGTTCCAGGTCTTCACCATCCCGTCCGGTTCGATGGAGAACACCCTGCGGGTCGGCGACCGGGTCGGCGTGAACAAGCTCGCGCCGCTGACCGGTTGGACGCCGGAGCCGGGGCAGCCGGTGGTGTTCAAGGACCCGGGGAACTGGCTGCCGCCGCAGCCGGTCGACACCAACCCGTTCACGAACGCCGTGAGCTCGGTGCTGAGCTTCGCCGGGCTGGTGCCGCCGAAGGACGACAACTACCTGGTCAAGCGGGTCATTGCGACCGGCGGCCAGACCGTGCAGTGCACGGGCAGCACGCTGACCGTGGACGGCAGGAAGGTCGACGAGCCGTACCTCCACCCGGGCGACGACTCCTGCGCGGGGCTGGACTTCGGCCCGGTGAAGGTGCCCTCGGGCTACATCTGGGTCGAGGGTGACCACCGCAGTGACTCGGCGGACTCGCGCTGGCACCGGCAGGGGCCGGGTGGCGGCGCCGTGCCGGTGGGCAACGTGGTGGGCCCGGTGGCGGCCGTGGTGTGGCCGGTCAGTCACCTCGACTGGTTCGGCTGGACCGGCCGCTGACCCGGGACGCCGTCGCACCGGCCGTACCGGCGGCCCCCGCCTCCACCGTCGGCACTCCCACCGTCGGCACTCCCACCGTCGCCGCCTCCAGCGGCTCCGCCTCCGCCGTCGCCGGCCGGCTCGTCTGCGCGACGAAGGCGCCCGCCAGGACCAGCAGACCGCCCGCGACCTGCGGCAGCCCCAGGTGCTCGCCGAGCAGGACCCAGGCCAGCACGGTGGCGACCACCGCCTCCAGGTTGGCCACCACCCCGGCGATCGGCGGCGAGAGGTACCCGACGGAGATCACGCCGGTCAGGTAGGCGAGCACGGTCGCGACCAACACCATCCAGGCGGCCGGGATCAGCGCGGGCAGGCTGTGCCCGTTCATCACCACGGATCCACCCAGCAGGCCCCAGTCGGCCTGCCAGGGCCGGGTGAGGACGGTGAGCAGGACGGCGCCGATCAGCAGCCCGTACGCGCTGACGGCCAGCGGGTCGACCGGGCGCTCGCCCCGGCGGCCGGCGTCGGCGAGCAGGAAGTAGCCGACCTGGCAGCAGGCCGCGCCGAGGGCGAACAGCACGCCCAGCGCGTCGAAGCTCAGGCCGTTCCAGACCTCCACCACGCAGGCCAGCCCGGCCACCGCGACGCCGGCGCCGACGGCCGCGCCCCGGCTGATCGGCTTGCGCTGCACGAACCTGACGTAGCCGATCAGCAGCGGCGGCCCGAGGTACTCGATGAGCAGGGCGACGCCGACCGGGATGCGGGAGATCGCGGCGAAGTAGCAGGCCTGGACGCCGGCCACGGCGAGCAGGCCGAAGCCGATCAGCAGGCCGGGGCGGCGCAGGACGGCGTCGCGGTGCCGGTAGGCGATCGGGAGGAGGGCGACGGCCGCCCCGGTGACCCGGAGCCACACCACGTGCAGGGGGGAGAGGCCGGCTTCGATCAGTGGCTTGGCCGCGGTGCCGGAGCCGCCGAAGGCGAAGGCGGAGACCAGCGCGAGGCCGAGGCCGAGGGTTCTGCCCGAAGGGAGGGTGGGCGAGGCCGTTGATCTGTGCACTGGCGCATTGTGACAGTCCTACCGATGTCTCGGTAAGGCGCCATATCGGCATTTGATCCTGGTCTGAACTGTCCGTAGAGGCGCGGTGACGAACGTCGGCCGGACCACCGACCCGAGGTCGGTGGTCCGGCCGAGGCGAGCGGACGGAGCGGGTGGTGCGGGCGGAGCGGGTGGTGCGGGGAGGCGATCAGCCCCCGGACCCTGCCGCCGCCCCGTTGGACACGTCCGTCCCGCCGGTGGGCTGGGTGGTCGGCTGACCGGTGGGGTCGGTGGTCGGCTTGCTGGTCGGCGTCGGCTTGGGGGTCGGCCGAACGGTGGGCCGCGAGGTCGGCTGGGTGGTCGGCTGACCGGTCGGGGCGGTGGTCGGGCCGGTGCCCGAACCGCCGGAACCGGAGTCGCCACCCGAGCCGGAGCCGGTGGAGCCGGTGCCCGAGCTGTCGCCCTGCTGGCTGCCCGCGCCGGTGCTCGGCGTGGCGCTGCCGGTCGACGGGGTGCCGCTCGGCGTGCTCGGGGCCGTCGGGACGTCGGTGGCGCCGGAGTCGCCGCCGTCCGCCGGGGTCGGGAAGTCGCTGACCGGCTGGCCCTTGAGCGCGGCCTTCATGTAGGCGGTCCAGATCTGGGCCGGGAACTGGCCGCCCGCCGCGCCGTTGATGCCGCCGACGCCGCTCAGGCTGACCTGGGCGCCGGTGCCCGGGTCCTGGCCGAACAGCGCCACCGAGGTGACCAGCTCGGGGGTGTAGCCGACGAACCAGACGGACTTCTGGTCGTCGGTGGTGCCGGTCTTGCCCGCCGCCGGGCGGCCCAGCGCCTGGGCCCGGAAGCCGGTGCCGCCCGGGTCGCTCACCACGCCCTGGAGCATCGAGGTGACCTGGTTGGCGGTGTCCGCGCTGATCGCCTGGGTGGTCTTGTGCGCCGGCAGCTGCACGGCCTCGCCGGCGCGGTCCACCGACTGCACCAGCCACGGGGTGATCTGCTTGCCGCCGTTGTCCAGGGTGGCGTACACGCCGGCCATGTCGAGCACGCTCGGGGTGGCCGCACCCAGCGGGATGGAGGGCACCGGGTCCAGGCCCGGGGTGTTGGCGGGCAGGCCCAGCGCGATGCCGGTGTCCTTGACCTTCTGCAGCCCGGTGTCCTGCGCGAGCTGGGCGAACACCGAGTTCACCGACTTGTCGATGGCCTGCTGCAGGGAGATCTGGCCGTAGCTGACGTCGCCCTCGTTCGGCGGCGCGTACGGGGTGCCCTTGCCGCCGCGGACCTTGCGGCCGCTGGTGCCGTCGTAGATCGTGCGCGGGGTGACGGTCCGGCCGTCCTGGGTCTTGGCGTTGTTCTCGAAGGCGGCGGCCAGCGCGATCGCCTTGAAGGTCGAACCGGCCTGGTAGTCGCGCCGGGTCGCGTTGTCCACGTAGTGCTTCACGTAGTCGACGCCGCCGTACAGGGCGACCACCGCGCCGGTCTTCGGGTCGACGGAGGCGGCGCCGGCCTGGGCGGCCGCGTCCTTCTTCCGCTTGTCCGGGTTCAGGGTGTCGTGCAGCTGCGCCTGGACGGAGTCCTGGAGGGCCTGCTGGCGGGCCGGGTCGATGCTCAGCTTGATCGTGTAGCCGCCCTTGGCCAGCTCGGTCTCGCTGATGATGTTGTTCGAGGTCAGGTACTGGGTCGCCGCGTCCACCAGGTAGCCGGACTGGCCGGACAGGCCCGGGTTGGGCTGCGGGTCCTTGACGTCCGGGAAGGTGGTCTTCGCCCGCTCGTCGGCGCCGAGCCAGCCCTTCTTGACCATGCCGTCCATGACGTAGTTCCAGCGGTTGACGGCGTTCTGCTTGCCCGCCGGGGTCGCGGTGGCCACGTCGTAGGCGCTCGGGGCGTTCAGCAGGGTGGCCAGGTAGGCGCCCTGGGCCGCGTTGAGCGCGGAGGCGTCGACGCCGAAGTACGCCTGGGCGGCGGCCTGGATGCCGTAGGCGCCGCGGCCGTAGTAGGAGGTGTTCAGGTAGCCGGAGAGGACGTCGTCCTTGCTCATGGTGGCGTCCACCTTGATGGCGATGAAGAGCTCCTTCACCTTGCGGGTGATGGACTGCTTCTGGTCCAGGTACGTGTTCTTCACGTACTGCTGGGTGATGGTGGAGCCGCCCTGGGTGCCCTCGCCCTTGGCGGTGTTGAGGGCGGCCCGGACCAGGCCCTGCACGTTGACGGCGCCCTCGTTGTAGAAGTTGCGGTCCTCGGCGGCCAGCGCCGCGTGCTGGGCGGCGGGGGAGACCTTGTCCAGGCCGACGTTCTGCCGGTTGGTCTGGCCGGTGCGGGTGATCACCGAGCCGTCGGAGTAGAGCCAGGTGTTGCTCTGCGCGGTCGCTGCGGCGTGCGCGTCGGGCACCTTCACCAGCGCGATCCCCAGCGCGAACAGGCCGACGCCGAGCAGCAGCGCCGAGGCGAGGCCGAGCAGCGTCATCCGCCAGGTGGGTATCAGCCGGCGCCAGCCGGTGCGCTTGGGGCGGCGCGGCTTCTTGCCGCCCGGGGTGGTGGTGGAGCGCTTGAGTCGCTTGACCGGCCGGAGGTCGATCGGCGACCGGCCGCTCTGGGCGTTTCGGAACAAGGCGCGGCCTTTCCTGCGGGCGGACCGGGCCAGCCTGCACAGACGGGGACATCGGCGGTTAGGGACCTTTGTCCCGATTCCGGTTTACTGCCCTGGACGAGCCGGGCGGGCCCCATGGCTCCACCGGAGCGGCAATCGAGACCGACATCACACATAAAACGGACATCGAGGGCCAAAAAATCGGGGAGCCCCTCGCTGCTGCGAGAGGCTCCCCAACTGTCTGTGCGCCGCCAGGGACTCGAACCCCGGACCCGCTGATTAAGAGTCAGCTGCTCTAACCAACTGAGCTAGCGGCGCCTGCTGACCTGGAAAACAATACACGGTCCCCGGGGGTGCCCTGCACCACGGTGGGTCCGCCGGGCGCCGCGGGTGACCGTTTCCTCCCGGTTGGGGCGGAGTTCGTGCCCGGTTAGGGTGGAAACGTGCCCAGCCCCCAGCCCGGACACCCCCACCCCCGAACCTGCCCGCGGCCCCCTTCCCGACGCCGCCGGCCGTCGGACCGGCGCGCACGGACCGCGGTCGCCGCGCTGCTGCTGCTCAGCGCGGTGGCGTACACCGCGTGGGTGCTGGAGGTGGTGCTCAGCACCGGGCTCGACCCGGTGCAGGCGTACCTCAGCGAGCTCGCCGCCGAGGACCAGCCGCTGGGCGGCCTCTTCCGGGCCACCGACCTCGCCGCCGGGCTCTGCGTGCTCGCCGCCGCCGTCACTGCCCTCGCCACCGGGCAGGCCCGGAACGCCGTGACGCCCGGTCGACGTGCCTCGGCCCCTGGTCAGGACCTCGCGGGCCCTGGTCGGCACTCTGCGGACCCCGGCCGGAACCGCTGGGCCCTGGTCGGCTGGTCCGCCCTGGCCCTGTTCGGCGCGGCCACCGCCGCCGACTCCCGGCTGCCGCTCAGCTGCGCCCCCACCAGCGACGAGATGTGCGCGGCCCGGGAGACCGCCGGACTGGTTCCCGCCACCCACACCGCCCACGCCGTCACCAGCAGCCTCGCCATGTTGGGCGCGCTCACCGGACTGGTCGCGCTCACCGTCCTCGCCCGTCGCCACCACCGCTGGCCGGCGGTGCGCCGGTTCGGCCCCTGGCTGCTCGGAGCCGAACTGCTGGCCACCGGCTGGAGCCTCGGCGCGATCGCCGCCTTCCAGGCCGGTCGCGGCACCTGGGCGCTCGGTGCCGGGCAGCGGTTGCAGGTGCTGCTGGTCGCGCTCTGGCTGGCCGTCCTGGCCGTGGCCGTCGCCCGCTCGTCCGCCCCGCAGGCGCTGCCCGCTCCGGAGGACGCCCAGGACACTCCGGGCGCGCAGGCCGGCCCGGCGGCACCGGAGGCCGCCGACCGGAGGCCGGCGTGAGCACGCCCGCCGCCAATGCCCGCTTCCTGCGCGTCGACGGCGTCCCGCTGCACGTGCGCACCGAGGGCAGCGGCCCGCTCTGCCTGCTCACCGGCGGTCTCGGCAGCAGCTGGTTCGACTGGGACCTCGTCGTCCCGTTCCTCACCCCGTACCGCACGGTCGTCCGCTTCGACCGGCCCGGTTACGGGCTCAGCGCCGCCGAGCCCGCCACCGGGCGGCGGCCCGCCCCGACGGTGGCCGGCGAGGCCGAGCGGATCCGCGCGGTGCTGGACGGCCTGGGGCTGGGCGGGCCCTGCACGGTGGTCGGCCACTCGCTCGCGGGCTTCCACGTGGAGGCCTTCGCCCGGCTGCACCCCGAGCGGACCGCCGGGCTGGTCCTGGTCGACGGCAGCGTCGAAGCGGCGGCCCGCCCCTACCCGGCACCGGCGGTACGGGACCTCGCGGCCCGGGCGGTGGCGGGCGCGGCGACCGCCCTCGCGGTGCCGTACCTGCTCGGCCCGACCGCCCGCCGGGTGACCGCCCGGCTGTCCACCGTCCGCCGGGAGGACCTGGCCCCGCCCCTGCTGGTCCGGCACTGCTACCGCACCGGACGGGCCCTGCGCGCGCTGCTCCGGGAGAACGGGCGCTACCTCGACATGGCCGCCGAGCTGGACGCGCTGCGCCGGGCCCGGCCGCTGCCCGAGGACCTGCCGATCACCGTGCTGGCCGCCGACGACGGCTGCCGGACCAGCCGGACCGAGTCCTGGCTGGCCGACCAGCGGGAGCTCGCGACGCTGCTCGGGGCGGACTTCCGGACCACGGCGCCGGCCGGGCACCTGGTGATGTTCGACCGTCCGGACGCGGTGGCCTCCGCCGTCCTCGACACCGGCTGACGGCCCCGGACGGCCCCGGACGGAAGGTGTCCCGAGGGCCGGAAACGCCGGAAACGCCGAAAACGCCGGAAGGCCCTTCGCTCTCGCGAAGGGCCTTCCGGCTGTCTGTGCGCCGCCAGGGACTCGAACCCCGGACCCGCTGATTAAGAGTCAGCTGCTCTAACCAACTGAGCTAGCGGCGCCTGCTGACGTGGAAGACAGTACACGTCGGCAGCCCGTTCCGCCGAATCGTAATCGCGTGGCCACCGGGAGTGAGACCTTCGCCGTCACCCCGGGTGGTGGCAGGCGGCCCGGTGGTCGCCCGCCGCCTCGGGCCCGGTCCCCGCCCGGTCGCCGTCCAGGGTCGGCCGCTCCTGCTCGCAGCGCGCCCGGGCCGTGGCGTCCGCGAGTCCGGCGTAGAGCGGGCAGCGGGTGCGGAACGGGCAGCCGGCGCGGCGCTCGGTGGGGGAGGGCGGGTCGCCGGCCAGCAGGATGCGGTCGCGGGCGCGTTCGGCGGCGGGGTCGGGCAGCGGCACGGCGGAGAGCAGCGCCCGGGTGTACGGGTGCCGGGGCCGTTCGAAGACGGCGGAGACCGGGCCCTGCTCGACCGTCCGGCCGAGGTACATCACGCTGACCCGGTCGGCGAGGTGCCGGATCACCGAGAGGTCGTGCGAGACGAACAGGTAGGACAGCCCGAGTTCGGCCCTGAGCGACTGGAGCAGGTTGAGCACCCCGGCCTGGATCGAGACGTCCAGGGCGGAGACCGGTTCGTCCAGCACCAGCAGCTTGGGCCGGACGGAGAGGGCCCGGGCGATGGAGATCCGCTGGCGCTGCCCGCCGGAGAACTGGTGCGGGTAGCGGACCGCGTGCTCCGGGTCGAGCCCGACCTGGCGGAGCAGCTCGGGCACCCGGCGGGCGATCTCCTCGCGCGGGGCGTGCTGGGCGCGCAGCGGCTCGGCGACGATGTCGCCGACCGGCATCCGGGGGTCGAGGCTGGCCATCGGGTCCTGGAAGACGATCTGCAGTTCGGAGCGGAGCCGCTGGGCCTCGGCCCGGGTGAGCCGGGCGGTGTCGTGGCCGAGCAGTTCGATCCGGCCGGTCTCCGGGGCACTCAGGCTCAGCAGTTCGAACAGCGTGGTGGACTTGCCCGATCCGGACTCCCCGACCAGGCCGAGCGTCTCGCCCTGGCGCAGGTCCAGGTCGACGCCGTCCACCGCGTAGACCTCGCCGACCTTCCGCTTGAACACCGTGCCCTTGAGCAGCGGGAAGGTCTTCCCCAGCCCGCTCACCGAGAGCACCTGCGGCCGGTCCGCGCGGTCCCCGGCGGCGGGCCCCGGGGGCAGCTCCGGCACCGGGTACACCTCGCTCGGCGCGGGTCGCCGTTCGGCCAGCTCCGCCGAGCGCACGCAGGCCGCCCGGTGCCCGTCGTCCCCGCTCAACGCGGGCTCCGCCGTCGAGCAGCGCTCCTCCGCGAGCGGGCAGCGCGCGGCGAACGGGCAGCCGGGCGGCAGTTCGGCCATCGGCGCCGGGGCGCCGGGGATCGGCACCAGTGGGCCGCCGCGCCCGTCCAGCCGGGGCAGCGCGCCGATCAGCCCGAGGGTGTACGGGTGGCGCGGGGCCGCGAACAGCTCGTCCACCCCGGCGGTCTCGACCACCCGGCCCGCGTACATCACGGCGACCCTGTCGGCCGCCCCCGCGATCACGCCGAGGTCGTGGCTGACCAGTACGAGCGCCGCGCCGGTCTCCTCCCGGGCGGTGCGCAGCACGTCGAGCACCTGGGCCTGGATGGTGACGTCCAGTGCGGTGGTGGGTTCGTCGGCGAGCAGGATGTCGGGCTGGTTGGCGATGGCCATGGCGATCATGGCGCGCTGGCGCATGCCGCCGGAGAACTCGTGGGGGAAGCTGTCCAGGGCCCGGTCGGGCGCCGGGATGCCGACCAGGTCGAGGAGTTCGGCGGCCCGGCGGCGGGCGGTGGCCCGGTCGACCGGCTGGTGGATCCGGACGGCCTCGGCGATCTGGTCGCCGATCCGGTAGACCGGGGTGAAGGCGGACAGCGGGTCCTGGAACACCATGGCGACCCGGCGGCCGCGGATCGCGGCGAGTTCCCTGCCGGGCAGGCCGACCAGTTCCCGGCCGTCCAGCCGCACCGAGCCGTCGATCCGGGCGGTGCCCGGCAGCAGCCCGAGCACGGACAGCGCGGTGACGGACTTCCCGGAGCCGGACTCGCCGACGATGCCGAGGGTCTCGCCGCGGTGCAGGGTGAGGTCCACCCCGCGCACGGCGGGCACCGGTCCGTGCGGTCCGGCGAAGTCCACCCGCAGGTCCCGGACGGCGAGCAGCGGGGTCTCGACGGCGGTGCTCACTTCTGCTTCCTCCGAAGGCGGCGGGTGCGGCGCGGTGCGCCCCCGGCGGTGGGGTCGAGGGCGTCGCGCAGCCCGTCCCCGACCAGGTTGACGGCGAGCACGAACAGCACCAGCAGCCCGGCCGCGAAGTAGAACATCCACGGGAACACCGGGGCCTCGCTGGTTCCGGCGGCGAGCAGGGTGCCGAGCGAGACGTCCGGCGCCTTGACCCCGAAGCCGAAGTAGGAGAGCGCGGTCTCGCTCATCACCGCGCCGCCGACGGCGATGGTGGCGTCGATGATGAGGAAGGAGGCGACGTTCGGCAGGATGTGCCGGCTGATGATCCGCAGCGGCCGCACTCCCATGAACCGTGCGGCGCGCACGAATTCGCGCTCGCGCAGGGAGAGGGTCATCGAGCGGACCACCCGGGCGGTGATCATCCAGTTGAACAGGGCGAGCAGCAGCACGAAGGCGATCCAGCCGGCGCTCTTCAGCCGGGACGAGACGATGGTGATGATCAGGAAGCTGGGGAAGACCAGCAGGAGGTCGACCAGGAACATCAGGGCCCGGTCGGTCCAGCCGCCGAAGTAGCCGGCGCAGGCGCCGACCAGCGAGGCCAGCACGGTGGAGAACAGGGCCACCAGCAGGCCGATGATCAGTGACTTCTGCAGGCCGCGGACGGTCTGGGCGAACACGTCCTGGCCGACCCCGTTGGTGCCGAACCAGTGCTCGGCGGAGGGGGGTTGGTGCAGCGCGGTGAAGTCGGGGGCGGCGTAGTCCCAGGGCGTCAGGTACGGGCCGCCGAAGGCGAGCGCGAACAGCAGCAGGACGACGACGGCTCCGGCCACGGCGCTGCGGGCGGCGAGCAGCCGGGCGAGGACGAGGCGGCCGCGGCCGGTCCCCCGGGCGGGGACGGGCCCGGGCGGCTGGACGGGGCCGGCGGGGCCGGCGGGTCCGGAAGGCTCGACGGGTTCCACGGAGAGGGCGGTCATCTCGGTCTCCCTCCGGTCAGGACCGCACGCGCGGGTCGAGGGCGGCGTGCAGGGTGTCGGCCAGGAAGCCGGAGGCGAGCACGACGACGGCGGTGAACAGGTTGATCGCCACCACGGAGTTGACGTCCTGTTCGTTGATCGACTGGATCAGCCACTCGCCCATGCCGTGCCAGCCGAAGATGGTCTCGGTGAAGATCGCGCCGGTGAAGATGCCCAGGAAGCTGTAGGCGAACATCGTCGACATCGGGATCACGGCGGTGCGCAGCCCGTGCTTGAGCAGGGCCCGGCGTCGGGTGAGGCCCTTGGCCTCGGCGGTGCGCAGGTAGTCGGAGCCGAGCACGTCGAGCATGGTGCCGCGCTGGTAGCGGCTGTAGGTGGCGAGGCCGCCGAGGGCGAGCGAGACGGTGGGCAGCAGCAGGTGCAGGGCCCAGTCGGCGAGGTGGGCGCCGAGCCCGCCGGCCAGTCCGGGGGTCTCGTAGCCGGTGAACGGGACGACCTCGTGGCCGGCCGCGTCCTTGGCGGCGATCGCGCCGTTCTTGAGGAACAGCGCGACCAGGAAGACCGGGGTGGAGAGCAGCACGAAGGACACCACGGTGAGCAGCCGGTCGGAGATCCGGTACTGGCGTACGGCGCTCCACGCTCCGGCGGCGACGCCGAGGACGGTGCCGAGCAGGCTGCCGAGCAGCAGCAGTCGCAGCGAGACCCAGACCCGGCGGCCGAAGTCGTCGGTGACCGGGGTGTCGTGGATGGTCCGGCCGAGGTCGCCGTGGAGCAGCCCGCCGGCCCAGTGGCCGAAGCGTTCGACGACCGGGGTGTGGTCGTTCAGGTTGAGCGCGGTGAGCTGGCGTTCGACCGAGGCGGCGGACGGGCGCGGCACCTTGGCGTCGAAGTAGGTGCGCGGCTGCAGGGCGCTCGCGGATATCGCGTAGGCGAGGAACACGGCGGCGATCAGCAGCGCCGCGTAGTAGCTCAGCCGCTTCGACAGGTAGCGGAGCATCAGCGGCCGCCCGGGGTGGGGGCGGGGGCGACGCGTCTGGTGGGCATCGGCGGGTGGCCTTCGGTCGGGGCCCGGTCAGGGCCTCAGCTGGCAGGGGGAGCACGGCCGTTGGCGAACGCGCAGGTCGCAGTGTTGCACCGGGGTACGGCCGTGATGTTGCGGCGGGATTGCGCGGTGTGACTTTTTGATCAGGCGTCCGCTCCTCCCCCTGGTGGCGGATCTGATCCGCTGTTACGTTCCTCTGGCTCGGTGCCGGATTGAGTGCCCATGCTCAAGCCCGGTCATGCCTCGTACGGCCCAACTCGTGTCACGAACCGGACCCGTGGCGCGCGCCCGACGCCTGCCATCGACCCCAGGGGGACCCTCATGGACGCTTCCAGCACGGCCCGTCGCCTCGGCCGGACGGCCGTTCTCGCCGTCGCCGTCGCGCTGGCGGTCACCGCGTGCACCTCGGGCGGGGGCGGCTCGGCCGACAACGTGGCCAAGAGCGAGCCGCCGAGACAGGACTCCCAGGACATCAACGCCAAGCCGCTGGACCAGATCAAGGACGGCGGCGAGGTGCGCTTCCAGCTGGACCAGTGGATCACCCAGTGGAACCCGCTCCAGGTGGACGGTGGTGCGTACACCGACACGGTGAACCTCATCCGCGCCGTGGAGCCGACCCTGTTCGGCACCGACGCCTCCGGCACCTTCCAGCCGAACCCGAACTACCTGGTGGAGGCCAAGGTCACCTCGACCTCGCCGCAGGTGGTGACCTACAAGCTGAACCCCAAGGCCAAGTGGTCGGACGGCAAGCCGCTCAGCTACCTGGACTTCAAGGCGGACTGGCAGACCAGCAACGGCAAGGACCCGGCGTACAACATCGCCGACCCGTCCGGCTACGAGCTGATCTCCGCGGTCGAGCAGGGCGCGGACCCGACCGAGGTGAAGGTCACCTTCGCCCAGCCGTACGCGGACTGGCAGAACCTGTTCCGCCCGCTCATCCCGGCGGCCGCCATCTCGACCCCGGACGACTTCAACAAGGGCTGGGTGGAGAAGATCCCGGTCACCGCGGGCGCGTTCAAGATCGGGACGGCGGACAAGACCGCGCAGACCCTCAGCCTGGTCCCGGACCCGGCCTGGTGGGGGACCAAGCCCAAGCTGGACAAGATCACCTTCCGGGTGATGGACAAGTCGGCGAGCATCCAGGCCTACCTCAACAACGAGATCGACCTAGCCTCGGCCAGCACCGCCGCCGCGTACGGGCAGCTCAAGAACGCCAAGGACACCGTGATCCGCTCCGCCAGCCCGTGGGACGAGGTGCACATCTCCTTCGGCGGCAACGGCGCCCTGGCGGACCAGAAGGTCCGGCAGGCGCTCGGCAGGGCGCTCGACCGCTCGGCGCTGATCAAGATCGCCAACAACGGGGTGCCGGTCGAGTTCAAGCCGCTCGGCAACCACATCATCATGCCCAACCAGGCCGGCTACCAGGACAACTCCGGCGACTGGGCCAAGTTCGACCTGGCCGCCGCGAAGAAGGGGCTGGACGAGGCCGGTTGGAAGGAGACCGGCAGCGGTCAACCGCGGACGAAGGACGGGAAGCCGCTGGAACTGCACTGGGTGCTCAGCGACGGCACCGCGCAGGCACAGCTCGACCTCGCCACCGCGGCGGCGGCGATGTGGCAGGCGGCCGGGGTCAAGGTCGACCTGGACAAGGTGGCCGCCAACGACTTCTTCTCCAAGTACGTGACCCCGGGCAAGTTCGACCTGGCGAGCTGGCGCAACACCGACTCCTTCCCGAACTCCAAGAGCCTGACCAACTTCCGCCTGCCGGTGGGCGACAACTCCTTCCAGAACCCGTCCCGCCTGGGCAGCCAGGAGATCGACGACCTGCTGAAGAAGGCGGCCGGGACGGTCGACCCGGTGGAGGCCGCGAAGCTCTACAACCAGGCGGACGCGAAGATCTGGGAGCTCGGCCACACCGTCGAGCTCTACCAGCGGCCCGCCGTGGTGGCGACCCGCAAGGGACTCGCCAACTACGGGGCCTTCGGCCTCGCCCAGGAGGACTACACCAAGGTCGGCTGGGAGAAGTGACCCCGGCCGCCGCGGCGGCGAGGGCGACCGCACGGCAGGCGCTGGCGAGCAGCGCGGTGATCACGAGGCCGGTGGTGCGGACACGGGTGGGTCGGCTTCGCCGCCCCCGCTGTCCTGCCACCGGCCTTGACCTTCCGCGTTGCCCGCAGGCCACCCGTGTCGTGGGGCCCCGCGAGGGGCCCGTGCTCGCTTCCAACCGGGGACGAATCTAGCGGGGCCGCCGGGCCGGTCGCGGCGCAGCGCGCGGGGCGCGCCCGGAAACCCGCCGTGCTGTCACCCAGTTCGCGCACCGGAGCGTCAACTCTCGCTGACGGCAAGGAGAAAAGGGGTATACCGGGGCATCGCGCCCGGGTTCGAACGGAGTTGCCGCACCGGCGCACGCGCCCGCGCCGGTGCGTGCGTCGGACCCCGGCCACTGCCAGGATGCGCGGGACGGCGGGCCCAGCCGGGCCGCCTCCGCCCAGCCCCGACCCCCGGAGCAGCACCGATGGCCAGTGACCACGCCGCCGAGGCACCCCGAGCCCCGCACGTCGACCCGCCCCCGGTTCGCCGGATGGTCCCGCGCGACCGCGCCGAGCCGCACCGGGTCGCCACCCCGCTGGAACTCTTCTTCGACCTCTGCTTCGTGGTCGCGGTCGGCCAGGCCGGTCGCGAACTCGCCCACTCCCTCGCCGCCGGGCACTACGGCGAGGGCCTGCGCGGCTACGTGATCGCCTTCTTCGCGATCTGGTGGGCCTGGATGAACTTCACCTGGTTCGCCTCCGCCTACGACTGCGACGACGTGCCGTACCGGGTCACCACCCTGGTGCAGATCGCCGGCGTGCTGATCCTGGCCGCCGGGGTGCCGCGGATCTTCGAGACCCAGGACCTGACGCTGGGGATCACCGGCTACGTGGTGATGCGCCTGGCCATGGTCAGCCAGTGGCTGCGCGCGGCGGCCGGGGAGCAGGGCGAGGCGCGCACGGTCGCGCTGCGCTACGCGGCGGGGATCGCGCTCTGCCAGGCCGCCTGGGTGGTGGTGCTGTTCCTGCCGGACGCCGCCCGGCCGGTGATCATCCCGATCGGCGTGCTGTGCGAGCTCGCCGTGCCGGTGGTCGCCGAACGGCGGGCGCAGACCTCCTGGCACCCGCACCACATCGCCGAGCGGTACGGACTGTTCACCCTGATCGTGCTCGGCGAGACGGTGGCCGCCGCGACCGTGGCGGTGCAGTCGGCGGTGGACGAGCACGAGGGGCTGGGCCGGCTGGTGCCGGTGGCGGTCGGCGGGCTGCTGATCTGCTTCGCGGCCTGGTGGATCTACTTCGCCCGGCCGGTCCACGACCACCTGCGCTCCAACCGGCAGGCCTTCGCCTGGGGTTACGGGCACTACCTGGTGTTCGGCTCGGCGGCGGCGATCGGTGCGGGACTGGAGGTGGCGGTGGAGTCGGCCGCGCACAAGGCGGAGATCTCCGAGACGGCCGCCACCGCGACGGTCACCGTGCCGACCGCCGTCTACCTGGTCACCGTCTGGTACCTGCACTCCCGGCACACCAAGCGCGGGCTGGTCGCCCAGTCGATGGCGCCGCTCGGGGCCGCGCTGGTGCTGGCCTGCACCGCGTTCGGCGGCTCGGGGGTGCTGGCGGCGGGCCTGGTGTGCGCGCTGATGGTCGCGGTGGGGGTGCTGATCCACAGTCGGGAGAGCCGGTAGAACCGGGAGAGCCGGGTGGAGGGCGCGCTAGACGCGTTCCAGCAGTACCGGCTCGTGCCGGGCCAGCCAGTCCAGGTAGGCCGGGTTGACCTTGGCCAGATCCAGGTAGGCGGCGCGCAGTTCGCCGTAGAGCGCGTCCAGGGCGGGCTGGCTGAGCACCCGGGGGCGCCAGGTGAACAGCAGCCGGACGGCCAGTGGGTCCCCGTGCACCGGGCGGACCACCGTGCCGGGCCCGGGCAGCGAGGTCGGCTGGCAGGGGCGGACGGCCTCGCCGGAGGCGACCAATTCGGCGGCGGTGGTGTTGTCCCGCACCTGCACCACCCGGGGGTTGAGCCCGGCCTCGCTGAACACCCGCCGCATCGCGGCGTACTCGTGGTCGGCGGTCGGGTCGACCATCCAGGTGTCCTCGGCGAGGTCGGCGAGGTGGACCACCGGCCGGGCGGCGGCCGGGTGCCCGGCGGCGAGCGCGACGAACTGCGGCTCGCGGGCCATCAGCACCCGGTGCTCGGCGTCCGGCGGGACCCGCAGCGGGAAGCCCTCGCTCTCGTACACGAAGGCCACGTCCAGTTGGTCGGAGGCGACCATCCGCAGCAGCGCGCTGGCGGAGATGTCGACGTGGATGGTGGTGTCGGTGTCCGGCAGCCGCTCGTGCACCCGGCGCAGCCAGGCGGCGACGGCCCGGCTGCCGACGCTGCCGATCCGCAGCCGGCGCTGCCGGCCGGGCCCCGCGGTGTCGCGGGCCTCCTGCCGGGCGGCGGCGACCAGGGCGGCCATCTCGCTGATCACCGGCCGGGCCCGGGACAGCACCGAGTGGCCGAGTGCGGTGGGCCGGCTGCCGGTCTGCTCGCGGGTGAACAGGGTTCCGCCGATGGCCCGTTCGATGCGGTGCAGCTGGGTGGTGAGGGAGGGCTGGGTCATGCCGAGCTGGAGCGCGGCCTTGCGGAGGCTGCCGGTGTCGGCGATCGCGCACAGCACCCGGAGGTGTCTCACGTCGAGCTCCACGACGGGAGCATAGACGTCACCGAGCCACATCGCCAAGGACATGACAGGGAATCAAGCGCACATCGACGGACCGCACGGCGGATCCCCGCGGTGCGGCGCACCGGTATGCGGCCGGACTATCGCCGGTTGACATCATCCGCGACAGGCCCGGGCGGGTCGAAGCTCGGGGACACCGCACCGCCCCGGCGCCGACCGGGACGGCCCCCACCGCGCGCCGCCGCCGCACGGCCGGCCCCCACCGGCCCCGGCGGGCCGGCGCGCCGCGCGAATCCGGAGTCCCGCATGAAGCGATCCCTGCTGTCCGCGACCCTGGGCCTGGCCCTCGCCGGTGCCCTGGCGCTGCCCGCCACCGCCGTCGCCGCGCCCGCCACCGCCGCGCCCGCCGCCCCGGCCGTCCACGGCCACAGCTCGTCGAGGTACGCCGGTTCGGCCCAGGAGGCCGCGAACAACCAGGCCTTCTTCCGGGCCGTGCTGGCCTCGGTGCAGGCCAAGCGGGCCGCCGACCCCGGCCTGACCACCGTCACCGTCACCTACGACGCCTCCAACGCACCCTCCTTCGCCGGCGACATCGCCAACGCCGCGCAGATCTGGAACAGCTCGGTGCACAACGTCCGGCTCCAGGAGGCGAGCGGCGGCACCGGCGACTTCTCGTACAACGAGGGCGACGACCCGAACGGCTCGTACGCCAGCACCGACGGACACGGGCACGGCTACATCTTCATCGACCACCAGCAGGCCCAGCAGTACTACTCGCTCCGGATCGTCGCCCACGAGACGGGACACGTGCTCGGCCTGCCCGACGACTACTCCGGCCCGTGCAGTGAGCTGATGTCGGGCCACGGCCCCGGTACGTCCTGCACCAACGCGCACCCCGACGCCAACGAGAGCGCCCAGGTCGACTCGCTCTGGGCGGACGGCGTGGCGGCGGCCAACTGACCTGCCCAGCAAGTGAATCGGGTGCGGCGGCCCGCCCGGCCGGAAACGGGCGGCCCGCCGCATGGGTACTTCCCCGCCCCGGAGCCTAGCCGCCCCCGGAACGGAATGCCAGGGGCATGGCTAGGTCAAGACGAGGAAAAGACGGCCGGAATCCGGTGGGGGCCGGGGGTATTGGACCGGGCTATCGGTGGTTGACATCATCCGCCGGGCCGCCGGGCTGCCCGAAGCTCTGGGGACACCCGGTCGCCAGGTGCCCCCCGAGCCGGCCCCCAACCCGGCTGCGGCACCCGGGACCGGACCCCCACGTCCAGGACCCCTTCAGGAGCCCCCACATGAAGCGATCCGTGCTGTCCGCGACCCTCGGCCTCGCCCTCGCGGCGGGTCTCGCCGTGCTGCCCACCACCGCGGCCGCCGCCGCCCCGGCCGCCCCGGCCGTCCAGGGCTACACCGCGTCGACGTACGCCGGTTCGGCCCAGGAAGCGGCCGACAACCAGGCGTTCTTCCAGGCCGTGATGGCCTCCGCCAAGGCCAAGCAGGCCGCGAACCCGGGCCTGGCCACCGTCGTGGTCACCTACGACGCCAGCTCCGCGCCGTCCTTCCGCAACCAGATCGCCAGCGCCGCGCAGATCTGGAACAGCTCGGTCAGCAACGTCCAGCTGCGGGCCGGCTCGGCCGCCGACTTCAGCTACTACGAGGGCAACGACAGCCGCGGCTCCTACGCCAGCACCGACGGGCACGGGCGCGGCTACGTCTTCCTCGACTACCAGCAGAACCGGCAGTACAACTCGGTCCGGGTGACGGCGCACGAGACCGGGCACGTGCTCGGTCTGCCGGACCACTACTCCGGCCCGTGCAGCGAGCTGATGTCGGGCGGCGGCCCCGGCACCTCCTGCACCAACCCGTACCCGAACGGCACCGAGCGCAGCCGGGTCAACTCGCTCTGGGCGCGCGGCTGACGCCACCCGTGAGCGCCCCGGCCCGGCCGCGTCCGCAGCGGCCCGGCCGGGGCGTCGCCGCGGGCGGGTGCGGCCGCACTGTCGGTACGGCGTGCGAGCATGCGGGCGAGACCCGTCCGCCCGCGATCCGAGAGGCGCCACCGCCATGCCCCGTTCCGTCCCCGAGCAGCTCGCCGACCTCCCGTACGCCGAGCTGCTGCGCCCGCACACCGGCCCGCTGCGCCGCGACGAGCGGTACGACACCGCGCACTTCGACGGCGGTCAGCGCACCGACGAGTCGGGCGCCGGGGCGGCCTTCCTGGAGTGCGCCTTCACCGGGGTCGCGCTCAGCGGGGTCAAGCTGCGCCAGGCCCGGTTCAACGAGGTCTGGGTGCAGGCCGGCCGCTGGGTGGCCTGCGACCTGAGCGACACCGAGTGGCAGGACAGCTCCTTCGTCGGCGGTGTGCTGGCCGGGATCGCCGGGCACGGCTCGGCGCTGCGCCGGGTGGTGTTCCGCGGCTGCAAGCTGGAGGCGGTCAACCTGCGCGCGGCCGTGCTGCGGGACGTGGTGTTCGAGGACTGCCTGCTGCGCGACGTGGACTTCGGCGACGCGAAGCTGACCGGGGTGTCCTTCCCCGGCTCGACGCTGGAGGAGGTGCGGCTGCGCGGGGCCGTGCTGAGCAAGGTGGACCTGCGCGGAGCCGCCCGGCTCGGGCTGGCGGACGGCCACCAGGGGCTGCGCGGGGCGGTCATCAGCTCGCCCCAACTGCTGGAGCTGGCGCCGCAGTTCGCCCAGGCGCTGGGCATCGAGGTGAAGGACCGCTGACCGGACTCGAATCCTCCCTGTCGGATCAGCCTGACGTTCAGCCCGGTGTCGCTCGGTGACCCCCGGGCGAACAGTCCGACAAACCTGCTGCGCGCATCTGGTGGCCCGCTCCGGTGGCGGTGGAGACTGCTCCGCGATCGAAGGCCCCGAGTTGTGTACACAACATCGCCAGTGAAGGGACGGACCGGACTGATGGCCGAGTTGAGTCGTAGAAAGTTCGTCACGCTGTCCGGCGCCGCCGCGGCCGGCCTCGCGGTGGCCGGCGCCGGCGCCGGAGCCGAGGACGCCGCGGCCGCCTCCAGCACCACGCTCAGCACCACCGGCACCATCACCGACGTGCAGCACGTGGTGATCCTGATGCAGGAGAACCGCAGCTTCGACCACTACTTCGGCACCCTCAAGGGCGTCCGCGGCTTCGCCGACCGGGCCGCCATCCAGATCTCCGGCGGCTACAGCGTCTTCAACCAGCCGAACGGGCTGTTCGCCCGCCAGTACCCGTGGGCCTTCAACCCCTCGGGCGCCAGCGGCTCCCCGGAGACCCAGGCGCAGTGCAACGGAGACCTCTCGCACGCCTGGTCCGACCAGCACAAGGCCTGGAACGGCGGCAAGATGGACTCCTGGGTGTCCGCCAAGGGCACCGTCCGCACCCTCGGCCACCTGCGGCGCGGCGACATCCCGTTCCACTACGCGCTGGCCGACAACTGGACCATCTGCGACGCCTACCACTGCTCGGTGCTGAGCGCGACCGGCCCCAACCGCACCTACCACTGGAGCGGCACGATCGACCCGGCCGGCACCGCCGGGGGCCCCGCCTACGACGGCGGCTCCGAGTCCAACCTGCGCTGGCAGACCTACGCCGAGGCGCTGGAGGCCGCCGGAGTCAGCTGGAAGGTCTACCAGAACGCCGCCGACAACTTCGGTGACAACGCCCTCGCCTACTTCAGCCAGTTCACCGGCGCCGCGGCCGGCAGCCCGCTGGCCGTCAAGGGCATGGGCTCGGTGCCCAAGGTCACCGGCCGGACCCCGGACGACATCGCCGCCGCGATCCGCGCCGACGTGCTGAACGGCACCCTGCCGCAGGTCTCCTGGATCGTCGCCGACCAGCAGTCCTCCGAGCACCCCTACGCCACGCCCGAGGACGGCGCGCACTTCGTCCACCTGGTGATGGACGCCCTGAACGCGGACCCCAACGTCTTCAACTCCACCGTCCTGCTGATCAACTACGACGAGAACGACGGCTTCTTCGATCACGTCCCGCCGCCGGCCGCGCCCGCGGGCACCCCGGGGGAGTTCTACAACTCCACCAACATCGGCCTCGGCTTCCGCGTCCCGCTGATCGCGGTCTCCCCGTGGACCCGCGGCGGCTGGGTCAACTCCGAGACCTTCGACCACACCTCGGTGCTGCGCTTCCTGGAGGTGTGGACCGCCGCCCTCGGCACGCCCGCCACCAGCCCCAACATCAGCGCCTGGCGCCGCCAGGTCTGCGGTGACCTCACCTCGGTCTTCGACTTCGCCAACCCGGTGTACGGCATGCCCGCGCTGCCCGACACCTCGCAGACCATCGGCCTGGCCACCTGCGGCCCGCTGCCCAACCCCTCGCCCGCCGACAACGCGCTGCCCGCCCAGGAGCCCGGCACCCGCCCGGCCCGCGCCCTGCCGTACCAGCCCAACGCCAACCTGGACCACCTGGAGTTCGGCTCGGGCGGGGTGATGAAGGTCTGGATCGCGATGGCGAACACGGGCACCGCGGCCGTGAGGTCCGCGCACTTCGCGGCCTACGCCAACGCCTACCGCAGCGGCGGGCCCTGGCAGTACACCGTCGCCCCGGGCGGCAGCACCAGCGACTTCTTCAACTGCGGCACCAACTTCGGCGGCGGCCCGTACGACCTCACCGTGGTCGGCCCCAACCGCTTCCTGCGCCGCTTCAAGGGCGACGCCACCAAGGCGGGCAAGAACGCGGCCGTCACCGCCTCGTACGCGGTCGAGCCGGGCAGCGGCAAGCTCGCCGTCTACTTCAAGCTGGCCAACACCGGCAGCGCCCCGATGACCTTCACCATCACCTCCACCAACTACCGCACGGACGGGCCCTGGACGTACCAGGTCCCGGCCGGCGGCAGCGTCAGCGACTTCTTCAACGCGGTCGCCTACAGCAACGGCTGGTACGACTTCACCGTCACGGTGGACGCCGACAGCAGCTGGTCGCAGCGGTTCACCGGCCACCTGGAGACGGGCGCGCCCAGCGTCAGCGGCTGACCGTCCCGGTTCACACGTACGGGCCCCGGGGGAACCACGGATCGTGGACCTCCCGGGGCCCGTACGGCGTCAGCAGGGTGACGGTCAGCGGCCCGGCCGCGTACTCGGCGAGCTGCACCGCGCCGTAGCGGGTCTCCAGCTCGGCCTGCACCGGCACCGGCAGCTTGCTCAGCGCCCGCCGCAGGTGCAGCGCGTCCCGCCGGCTGACCGGGTGCGGGGTGCGCAGGACCAGCCGCAGCGGGCTGAGCGGGCCGACCACCGGGACGCCGGTGCCCAGTTCGTAGCCGACCGCGCCGATCGGGCCCCAGGCCAGCCGGTGGTCCGCGACCAGCCGGCCGACCTCCGGCAGCAGGGCCAGCGCCGGGAGCCCGGCGACCCGCCCGGGGGCCAGCAGCTCCTGCCGGCCGACCAGCTGCTCGGGCCGCAGCGTCCGGGCCACCGCCGCCCAGGGCGCCAGGGCGTCCAGCCGCTGTCCGGGGCGCGGGCCGCGTACGGTGACCGGGATCCAGTGCTCGGGGGCGGCCGGCCACCCTCGGGTGCAGCGCCGCGCACGCGGGACGTCCACCGGGGCGCCGACCGGCGAGGGCGCCCGGCCGACGGTGACCCACGGGTGCGCCCGCAGCACCGTCCGGGCCCAGTCCGGCAGCTCGCCGCCGGCCGGCGGGCGCAGCGAGCCCGGGCACTGCATCAGCAGCAGGTCGTGGGTGCCGGGCAGCCGGCCGTCCAGCGCGGCCAGGGCGCCGACCCGGCGGCGCGGTCCGTCGTGCAGTTCCTCGGTCGAGTTCCTCACACCGCCACCCTCCGCCCGTCCGGAACCGCCCGGCTACGGCCCTTGGGCGCGTCGGGCCGGGACCAAAGGCTCAACGTGCGACCGCCGACTCCCGGTGTGAGAGTGGGGGACAGCCCGGTAATCCGTTCGGAGGAGGAGTCATGGGCATTCTCGACAGGATCTTCCACAGGACGCACGAGGCCACCGGCCAGGAAGCCGCCGAGCGGGCCGCGCTCGCCCATGACGAGGCCGCCGACGCGTACAGCGACGACGTCGAACGGGCCCGGCAGACGCAGGAGCGGACGGCCGCCCAGGAGGAGGCCGACCGGCGGGCCGCCGAGAACATGACGGCCGAGGGCGATCCCTGGGACTGAGGTCTGACGCCGGGACCGCTGCCCGCCGCCCGGGACTGCTGTCCGCTGCTGGGACCGCCGCCCGGACCGCCGTCAGCGCTCGCGCGGCGGCAGCGGCGGGCGCCGCAGGTCCGGCCGGGGCGTGGACTCCGGCGGGGGCGCCGCCGCCGGGGCGTCCTCCAGCAGCTCCAGGGCCAGTTGGACGGCGGTGACCAGCTCCGGGTGGCGCCCCCGCGCCCAGTCCCGCGGGGTGCGCAGCACGTGCACGTCCGGCTCGACGCCCCGGTTCTCCACCGACCAGCCGAGCCCGCCGCTGAACCAGGAGGCGTTCTTCGGCACCGAGATCTGGGTGCCGTCGCCCAGGGTGTGCCGCCCGGTCATCCCGACCACCCCGCCCCAGGTCCGGTTGCCGATCACCGGCCCGAGGCCGAGCAGCTTGATCGCCGCGATGATCACGTCCCCGTCCGAGCTGGTGGCCTCGTCCGCGAGCGCGACCAGCGGGCCGCGCAGGGCGTGCCGGGGCCAGCGGACGGGCCGGCGGCCGCGGCTGAAATCCCAGGCGAGGACGTGCCGGGTGAGCTTCTCCAGGACGAGTTCGGAGACGTTGCCGCCGGCGTTGCCGCGCACGTCGAGGACCAGCGCGGGTTTGTCCAGTTCGCGCCGCAGGTCCCGGTTGAACTGCGCCCAGCCGGAGCCGCCGAGGTCCGGGATGTGCAGGTAGCCGCACCGGCCGTCGCTGAACTCCCGTACCAGGGAACGGCGTTTGGCCACCCAGTCCTGGTAGCGGACGGCCCGTTCGTCGGTCAGCGGGGTGACGGTGATCCGCCGCACCGGGCCGTCCGGGCCGCTGCGCAGGGCGAGTTCGACGGTGGTGCCGCCGGTGCCGGCCAGCAGGGGCAGCGGACCGCGCACCGGGTCCACCGGGCGGCCGCCGACCTCCAGCAGTTCGTCGCCGTCCCGGACGCCCTGGGCGGCCAGCGGGGCGCGGGCGCGCGGGTCGGAGGACTCGCCGAGCAGCACCCGGTCGACCAGCCAGCGGCCGTCCGGGGCGCGGTGGGCGTTGGCGGCGAGCAGGCCGAGCGGCTGCTGGGCGAGGCCGGGGCCCTCGGCGCGCCGGGAGGGGGTGACGTAGGCGTGCGAGGTGCCGAGCTCGCCGAGCAGCTCGCGCAGCAGGTCGGCGAAGTCGTCGGGTGAGCAGACGCGTTCCAGCAGCGGCTCGTACTGGGCGACCAGCGCGGGCCAGTCCAGACCGGACATCCGCTCGTCCCAGAACTGGTCCCGGACGATCCGGGCCGCCTCGTGGTAGGCCTGGCGCCACTCGGCGGCCGGGTGCACGGTGTGGGTGATCCGGCGCAGGTCGACGCTGGTCCCGGCGGAGGGGGCGGCGACCGGGATCACCCGCAGCGTCCCGGCCGAGTAGACCGCGATCGAGCCGCCGTCCCCGGAGACGGCGTAGCCGTCCAGCTTGTCGACCAGGGTGGTGCGGGTGCCCCGGGCCAGGTCGAAGTGCTCCAGGGAGGGCCGGCCGGAGGTGTCGTCGGGGTTGGCGAAGGTCTGCCCGAGGGTGCCGGAGATCGGCCAGCGCAGCCAGACCAGGCCGCCGCGCACCGCGTCGGTGGCCGAGTACTTGGAGGCGATCACCGGGAACTGGAGCAGCCGCTCGCCGATGCCCGCCGGGTCGACCCGGACGGTGCCGTCGCCGTCGCCGTCCCCGCGCGGGGCGGCCTCCTCGGCGGGCGCGGCGAACGGGGAGGGGGTGTCGGCGGTGAGCGGGACGAGGTACGGGCGGCAGCCGACCGGGAAGGAGAGGTCGCCGGTGTGCACGTCGTGGACGGGGTCGAAGCCGCGCCAGGACAGGAAGGCCAGGTAGCGGCCGTCCCGGGTGAACACCGGCTGCTCGTCCTCGAACCGGCCGTCCGTGACGTCGGTGATCGGGGCGGGCGCGTCGGTGCGGGTGAGCCGGATCCGGCGCAGCGAGCGCCCGGCGGCCGGCTGGGACCAGGCGATCCAGTGCGAGTCGGGGGAGAACCGGGCGCCGGCGACCGGCCCGTCCTCGGAGGCGGCCAGTTCGCGCACCGCGCCGTCCTCGGCGGAGACCAACAGCAGCCGGCCGTCCGAGCTGGTGGCGGCGAGCCGGGAGCCGTCCGGGGCGGCGGTGAGCTCCAGGACCCTTCCGAGCCGGCCGGCGGCGAGCACCCGGTGGCGGTGGGCCGCCGTCTCCTGGTGGCCCGGCAGCGGCATCACCTCGATCGCGTCGGCGCCCTCGGCGTCGGTGACCCAGGCCGCCTCGCCGGTGTGCCCGAGCACCACCGGCAGCCGGGTGCGGACCCCGGGGGTGTCGGCGAGGACGCGGGCCGGGCCGTCCTTGGCGGTGAGCCAGTACTGGCTGCCGCGCACGGTGATCACCCCGGCCCGGCCGGTCCGGTCGCAGGCGAGGTCCTTGACCTGGGAGGCCGCACTGACCTGGTACGGGCGGCGGCCGGCCCGGGCGCCGCCGAGCGGCACCCGCAGCCGGTGCGGGGCGGGGGCGTCCAGGCCGTCCAGCAGCCAGAGGTCTCCGGCGTGCTGGTAGACGATCCGGGTGCCGTCGGTGGCGGCCTCGCGGGCGTAGTAGGAGGCGTGGTCGGTGTGCCGGCGCAGGTCGGTGCCGTCGGGGCGGCAGGAGTAGAGGTTGCCGATGCCCTCGTGGTCGGAGAGGAAGGCGATCCGCTCGCCGACCGGCATGGGGGAGGCGAGGTGTCCGGTGTGCTCGGGCAGGATCAGCTCGCCGTCCACCCAGAGCCGGCCGATCGCGCCGCCGCGGTAGCGCTTCCAGGCGGCGGGCTCGTGCGGGGCGGCGCCGGTGAGCAGGACGGTCCGGTCCCGGCTGACCTGGGCGTCGCCGACCGGGCCCCAGGGCATCCGGCGGCCGGGGGAGCCGTCGGGCGGCAGGGCGTGCGCCCAGGTGTAGTGGCCGAAGGGCTCGTGGAAGGAGGTGACGGCCAGTACCTCGCCGTTCGGCAGCCAGCCGCGCACCCGGGTGTCCTGGCTGCCCCAGTAGCTGAGCCGGCGGCTCTCGCCGCCCTCGACCGGGGCGGTCCACACCTCGGGCGTCAGGCCGAGCCAGCTGGTCCAGGCGAGGGTGGTGCCGTCGGGGGAGAAGCGGGGGTGGCTCACCCGGGTGCGGTCGCAGCCGACCCGCCAGGCCCGGCCGGTGGCGGCGGCCCCGGGCTCCAGCGGGGCGATCCAGACGTCGTCCTCGGCGGTGAAGGTGAGCAGGCCGCCGTGCAGGTGGGGGTGGCGGAGGTAGCCGGGCGGGGTCACTCCTCCATCCTTCGACGGGGTGTCACCCCCGGCAACCGGAGACGGCCCTCCCGTACCGGTCTGGACCATTGACAGCGCACGGCCGGATCCACTTCAGTGGTCTAGTCCAACTTGGGTGCCAGACCGGGCCGTTCCCCCCACTGGCGCGTGCTCCGGCGTGCCCTCGGACGTCCCCCACGACCGCGCCACCGCAGGAGCACCCGCATGCGCAGAACCCTGAGAAACGGCCTCGCCGCCGGCACCGCCGCCGCCCTCGCCGCGGCCACCCTGGTCGGCGTCACGCTCGGCCTGGCGCCCGCCGCCTCGGCCGGCGAGTTCCTGGTCAACGGCGGCTTCGAATCCGGCTCGCTCGGCCCCTGGAGCTGCACCGGCGGCTCCGGCAGCGTCGTCACCGGCCCGGTGCACGGCGGCAGCCACGCGCTCGCCGCCGCGGCCACCGCGGGCGACACCGCCCAGTGCTCCCAGACCGTCGCCGTCGCCCCCAGCACCAGCTACACGCTCAGCGCCTGGGTCAACGGCTCCTACGTCTACCTGGGCGTCGACGGCGGCGGCCCCAGCACCTGGACGCCCGGCACCGGCGGCGCCTACCAGAAGCTCAGCCTCGGCTTCACCACCGGCGCCAACCAGACCACCGCCACCGTGTACACCCACGGCTGGTACGGGCAGGGCACCTACTACGCGGACGACGTCTCGCTGGACGGCCCGGGCGCCCCCAGCCCGACGCCGACACCGACGCCGACACCCACGCCCACCCCGACCCCCACTCCGACGCCCACGTCCACGCCGACCGGGACCCCGACGGGAACCCCGACCGGCACGCCCACCGGCACCCCGACCGGAACCCCCGCCGGCAACCACACCCTGGTCGGCTACCTGCACGCCAGCTTCGCCAACGGCGCGGGCTACACCCGGATGGCCGACGTCCCCAACTCCTGGGACATCATCGACCTCTCCTTCGGCGAGCCCACCTCCCCGACCTCCGGCGACATCCGCTTCAACCGCTGCTCGGCCACTGACTGCCCCACCGTCGAGTCCGACGCCGACTTCAAGGCCGCCATCGCCGCCAAGCGCGCCCAGGGCAAGAAGGTGCTGATCTCGATCGGCGGCCAGAACGGCCAGGTCCAGCTGACCACCGCCGCCGCCCGGGACACCTTCGTCAGCTCGGTCTCGGCCATCATCGACAAGTGGGGCCTGGACGGGCTGGACATCGACTTCGAGGGCCACTCGCTCTCCCTCGACACCGGCGACACCGACTTCAAGAACCCGAAGAGCGCGGTCATCGTCAACCTGATCTCGGCGCTCAAGACCCTCAAGGCCAAGTACGGCCCGGGCTTCGTGCTGACCATGGCGCCGGAGACCTTCTTCGTCCAACTCGGCTACCAGTACTACGGATCCGGCCCCTGGGGCGGTCAGGACCCGCGCGCCGGGGCGTACCTGCCGGTGATCCACGCGCTGCGCGACGACCTCACCCTGCTGCACGTCCAGGACTACAACTCCGGCTCCGTCATGGGCCTGGACAACCAGTACCACTCGATGGGCGGCGCCGACTTCCACGTCGCGATGACCGACCTGCTGCTCAACGGCTTCCCGGTGGCGGGCAACGCCAACAACGTCTTCCCGCCGCTGCCCGCCTCGAAGGTCGCCATCGGCATGCCGGCCACCACCAACGCGGGCAACGGCTACGTCGCCCCGGCCGAGGTGGACAAGGCCCTGGACTGCCTCACCAGGCTGGCCAACTGCGGGACGTACGTGCCGCGTTCGGGCGCCCAGCCGAAGCTGGCCGGGCTGATGACCTGGTCGGTCAACTGGGACCAGTTCGGCGGCCGGGAGTTCTCCAGGAACTTCGACGCCTACTTCGGCCGCTGACCAGCCGCTGACCAGCCGCTGACCGGCCACTGACCGGCCACTGACCGGCCGCTGACCGGCCACGGGGTCCGCGCCCGCCGGACGCGGACCCCGCGCGGCGCACGTCAGGGCACCAGCAGCCGCTTGGCCCCCTCCACCACGGCGGGGGAGGCCTTCGCGAGGGAGCCCGCGGCGTACGGCGGCTGCGGGTCGTACTCGATGAGCAGCTGGACCGCCTGCGCGGTCCCGTCCCCGGCGATCAGGCCGGTCAGCCGCAGCGCGAGGTCGATCCCGGCCGAGACCCCGGCCGCGGTCGCGTACTTGCCGTCGACCACGATCCGCTCGGTGCCGGTGGGCTCCGCGCCGAACGGGGGCAGGCGGTCCAGCACGCCCCAGTGGCTGGTGGCCCGGCGGCCCTCCAGCAGGCCCGCGGCGGCGAGGATCAGCGAGCCGGAGCAGACCGAGGTGGTCCAGGTGGTGGTCGCGTCCACCCGGCGCACCCAGTCGAGCACCGCCGCGTCGGTCAGCTGCGCCTCCGTCCCGGGCCCGCCGGGGACCAGCAGCAGGTCGGCGGAGTCCACCTCGTCCAGGGCGGCGTCCGCGGTCAGCGCCAGGCTGCCCAGGTCGTTGCGGACCGGGCCGCGCCGCGCGGCGGTGAACACCACCTCGGCCCCGGGGATCCGGGACAGCACCTCGTACGGGCCGACCACGTCCAGGCCGGTGAACTCGGGGTAGAGCAGGATCGCGATGCGCATCAGTGACCTCCATCGGATGGCCGGCCGTCGGGCCGGGAACGGAAGCGGCGGCGGTACTCGGCGGGCGGGGTGGCGACGGTCCGGACGAAGGCGCGCCGCATCGCCTCCGGGGTGCCGTAGCCGCAGGAGCGCGCGATCGCCTCGACGCCGTCGTCGGTGTCCTCCAGCAGCCGCCGGGCGGCCTCCAGCCGGACCCCGTCCACGTAACGGCCCGGGGGCACCCCCACCTCGGCGGCGAAGGCCCGGGCGAAGTGCCGCGGCGACAGCGCCGACCGTCGGGCCAGCGCCTCCACCGAGAGGTCCGCCCCGGGGTGCTCGGCGATCCACTGCTGGACCTCGCGCAGCGGCTGCCGCACCGCCACCTGGGCGGCCAGCTGGGTGCTGAACTGGGCCTGGTTGCCCGGCCGGCGCAGGAAGACCACCAGGTGACGGGCGATCAGCAGCGCGGCGTCCCGGCCGTGGTCCTCCTCGACCAGGGCCAGGGCCAGGTCGATCCCGGCGGTGACCCCGGCCGAGGTGGCGATGCGCCCGTCCCGCACGTGGATCGGGTCCGGGTCGACCGTCACGTCCGGGAACCGGCGGGCCAGCTCCCCGCAGTACGCCCAGTGGGTGGTCGCCCGGCGCCCGGACAGCAGTCCGGCCTCGGCGAGCAGGAAGGCCCCGGTGCACACCGACACCACCCGCTCGGCCCGGTCGGCCAGCTCCCGGATCCGCGCCACCAGCGCGCCGTCCGGGTGCTCGAAGGCCACCCCGCCGGGGACCAGCAGCGTGTGCACCGGTCCGACCTCGGCGAGGTCGGCGTCCGGCAGCAGTCGCAGCCCGCTGGAACTGCGCACCGGCCGGCCGCCGGCGGAGGCGGTGGTCACCCGGTAGGCGCCCGGCTGCCCGGCGGCCGCGCCCGCCCCCGCGAACACCTCCAGGGGGCCGGTCACGTCCAGGCTCTGCACGTCGTCGTAGAGGACGACGACCACGCTGCGCGCTCTCATGCGGTCAGCCTGTCACCGGCCGGTGACGGCAGCAATGACCGGTTCCCCACCTTTCCTGCCACCGGGCGCGGGGGTGCGGGGGTGGGGGTGGGGCGCGGGGGTACGCCGGAACGCCGAGAGGCCCCCTGCTCTCGCAAGGGGCCTCTCGGCTGTCTGTGCGCCGCCAGGGACTCGAACCCCGGACCCGCTGATTAAGAGTCAGCTGCTCTAACCAACTGAGCTAGCGGCGCCTGCTGACGTGGAGAACATTACCTGGTCAGCGGCCGAAACACACAATCGGCCCGGAGGGCCTCAGGCGGTCAGCACCACCTTGCCGCGGACGTGCCCGGTGGCGACCAGCCGGTGCGCCTCGGCGGCCTTCTCCAGCGGCAGCGTCTCGGCGATCTCCAGCCGCAGCCCGCCCGCCTCCCACAGCCGGACCAGCTCGGCCAGCCGCTCGGCGGTGCGCGGCCCCCGCAGCCCCCGGACGCCCAGCCGCTCGGCCTCCGGGTAGTCGACCACGGTGCCGATCCGGTCCCGGTCGGCGACCAGCTCGACGGAGGCGGCCAGCGCGCCCCGCCCGGCCGCGTCGAAGGCCGCGTCCACCCCCTGCGGCGCGACCGCCCGGACCCGCTCGACCAGCCCCTCGCCGTACGCGACCGGGATCGCGCCCAGTCCGCGCAGGTACTCGTGGTTGCGCTCGCTCGCGGTGCCGATCACGGTGGCCCCCAGGGAGCGGGCCAGCTGGACGGCGACGGTGCCGACCCCGCCGGAGGCGCCGTGCACCAGCACGGTGTCCCCGGGACCGACCCCGAGCAGGTCGAGCGCCACGTGGGCGGTCTGGCCGGAGGCGGAGAGTGCACCGGCCTGCTCCCAGGGCATCCCGGCGGGCTTGGCCACCAGCTGGCCGGCGTCCACCGTGATTAGCTCGGCCTGGCAGCCCAGCACCCGGAAGCCCAGCACCTCGTCGCCGACCCGCCAGTTCCCGGCGCCCGGCCCGAGCCGGTCCACCACCCCGGCGAACTCGTTGCCCAGGACGAACGGCTCCTCGGCCACCAGCCCCGGCGGGCGGAAGCCCTCCCGGATCGCGAGGTCCACCGGCTGGACCGCGGCGGCGTACACCCGCACCCGGACCTCTCCCGGGCCGGGTTCCGGGTCCGCCACCTCGGTGACCCGCAGGACCTCGGGACCGCCGGACCTCGGTACGGTGACCGCCTTCATGGGGTGCTCCTCTCGCCGGATCCCGCTGATCCTCGCCGACTCTCGCGGACTTTCGCCGCCGCTGGCCGGCGCTCGCCGACTCTCGCGGACCCCCCGATCCTCGGACGTGAAGTGCGCTTGAGGTCAAGCGTCCGTTCGGCGTGTCCCCGCGAATGGGCGCATTGTCAGATTTATCCTGGGCGGCGCTCAGCCGTCCGTCGTCGAGAGGAACCTCCCCGTGGGTCAGCTGCCCCTGTTCTTCCTGGTGCTGCTCGCCTCCGTGGTGACCATGCCCCTCGCCCGGCGGACGGGCGTGCCGCAACCGGTGCTGATGACCCTGCTCGGCATCGTCATGGCGATCGTCCCGCAGATCCCGGACGTCAAGATCGAGCCCGAGCTGATCCTCCCGCTGGTCCTGCCGCCGCTGATCTTCGCCGTCGCCCGCCGCTCCAGCGTCCGCTACTTCAAGGCCAACGCCCGCTCGATCCTGCTGCTGGCCGTCGCCCTGGTGGTGGTCACCACGATCGCGGTGGCCGGCACCGTGCACTGGCTGCTGCCCGCGCTGCCGCTCGCCGCCGCGATCGCGGTCGGCGCGCTGGTCTCCCCGCCCGACCCGGTGGCCGCCGTCGCGGTGGCCGGCAGCATCGGCCTGCCCCGCCGGCTGGTGGCGATCCTGGAGAGCGAGGGCCTGTTCAACGACGTCACCGCGATCGTCATCTACTCGCTCGCCATCGAGGCCGTGGTCAGCGGCGACTTCTCGGTCGGCCACGCCGTGCTGCGCTTCGTGCTGTCCGCCGTGCTCGCGGTGGTCGTCGGCGTGGTGCTGGGCTGGGTGAACGCCAAGCTCGCCGAGCGCCTGGACGACCCGACCCAGCAGGTCGCGCTCAACCTGCTGGTGCCCTTCGCCGCCTACACCCTCGCCGAGGAGATCCACGGCTCCGGCGTGCTCGCCGTCGTGGTCTGCGCGCTCTACCTCGCCGAGCGGGCCTCCGACGCGGACGCCGTCTCCTACCGGCTGGTCGGCAACGCCTTCTGGGAGGTGGTCGAGATCCTGATCACCGGCGTCGCCTTCGGGCTGATCGGCCTGGAGCTGGCCACCGTGCTCGAGGAGGCCGGCCGCGGCTGGACCGGCTTCCTCGGCGACGCCGCCGTGGTCATCGCGGTCGTGGTGGCGGTCCGGCTGCTCTGGCTGCTGCCGGCCGGCTGGCTGTCGAGGAGGCTGCGCAAGGGCGACGAGGAGGACACCCCGTTCAGCTGGCGGGAGAGCGTGGTGCTCTGGTGGTCCGGCATGCGCGGGGTGGCCACCGTCGCCCTGGCCCTGGCCATCCCGCTCACCCTGCACTCCGGCGCCGACTTCCCGGAGCGCGGCCGGCTGGTGTTCATCGCGTTCAGCGTGGTGCTGTTCACCCTGCTGGTGCAGGGCCTGACCCTGCCCTGGCTGGCCAAGCGCCTGCACCTGGACATCGACCAGGACGCGCACGAACAGGCCGTGCGTCAGCTGTGGTGGCGCGCCGCCAAGGCCGGGCTGGCGCGGCTCGGCGAACTGGAGGAGCAGGACCGGCTGCCGGCCGAGGTCGCCGACCGGCTGCGGGACCGTCAGCACGACCGGCTGGCCCGGCTCTGCCCGGAGAACTACGCCGAGGAGGAGGCCGCCGAGGCGAAGCAGCGGATCGCCCAGTGGCGGGCCGCCGCCGAGGTCGAGCAGGAGATGATCGCCGCCTCCCGCCGCGAGATGCTGGTCGCCCGCAGCGAGCTCGGCGCCGACCCGGAGCTGGTGGACCACGTGCTGCGCGGACTGGACCTGCGCTCCGAGCGGAAGTGAACGGGGCGCGAGCGGCGGGTGCAACGGAAGTGACGGGCAGTCCGGCCGGTCGGCGGCACGGCCTCCGACCGGCCGGAATGTGCGCCACCCCCTCCGGAGTTGCATAGGCTGAACCCGGGCAGGCCGTCAACGGAGTCGGCGCACCACCCGTACCGCAACGACCTCGCGAAGCCGCTCGACGACGACCGGCCCCACGCCTGGCCCTGCCGGTTTCTGCACCCAGATGAATCGAGGACCCACCGATGTCGGAGACCCGCGCCGACGCCCGCACCCCGCTCGACCGCACCCCGCAGTGGGCCGCCCTGGCCAAGCACCGGGCCGAGCTGGGCGAGACCCACCTGCGCGAGCTGTTCGCCGCCGACCCCGAGCGCGGCCGCACCCACACGCTCCAGGTCGGCGACCTGCACGTGGACTACGCCAAGCACCTGGTCACCGACGAGACGCTGGAGCTGCTGCGCGAACTCGCCGCCGCCACCGGCGTGGCCGAGCTGCGGGACGCCATGTTCCGCGGCGAGAAGATCAACATCACCGAGCAGCGGGCCGTCCTGCACACTGCGCTGCGCGCCCCGCGCGGCGCCGTCGTCGAGGTGGACGGCGTGAACGTCGTCCCCGCCGTGCACGCCGTCCTGGACAAGATGGCCGCCTTCGCCGACCGGGTCCGCAGCGGCGAGTGGAAGGGCCACACCGGCAAGCCCATCCGCACCGTGGTCAACATCGGCATCGGCGGCTCCGACCTCGGCCCGGCGATGGCCTACGAGGTGCTGCGCTCCTTCGGCAAGCGCGACCTGGCGGTCCGCTTCGTCTCCAACGTGGACGGCGCCGACCTGCACGAGGCGGTCCGGGACCTCGACCCGGCCGAGACCCTGTTCATCGTGGCCTCGAAGACCTTCACCACCATCGAGACCATCACCAACGCGATCTCCGCCCGCGCCTGGCTGCTCGACGGCCTGGGCGCCGGCACCGAGGCGGTGGCCAAGCACTTCGTCGCGCTGTCCACCAACGCCCAGGGCGTGCAGGACTTCGGCATCGACACCGCCAACATGTTCGAGTTCTGGGACTGGGTCGGCGGCCGCTACTCCTACGACTCGGCGATCGGCCTCTCGCTGATGATCGCCATCGGCCCGGACGCCTTCCGCGAGATGCTGGACGGCTTCCACCTGGTCGACGAGCACTTCCGCACCGCCCCGCCGGAGCAGAACGTCCCGCTGCTGCTCGGCCTGCTGGGCGTCTGGTACGGCTCGTTCTTCGACGCCCAGGCGCACGCGGTGCTGCCGTACTCGCACTACCTGTCCAAGTTCACCGCCTACCTCCAGCAGCTGGACATGGAGTCCAACGGCAAGTCGGTGTCCCGCGACGGCACCCCGGTCGGCTGGCAGACCGGCCCGGTGGTCTGGGGCACCCCCGGCACCAACGGCCAGCACGCCTACTACCAGCTGCTGCACCAGGGCACCAAGGTGATCCCGGCCGACTTCATCGGCTTCGCCCGCCCGGTCGCCGACCTGCCCGACCGCCTGGTCGCCCAGCACGACCTGCTGCTGGCCAACTTCTTCGCCCAGACCCAGGCGCTGGCCTTCGGCAAGACCCCGGAGGAGGTCGCCGCCGAGGGCGTGCCGGCCGAGCTCGTCCCGCACAAGACCTTCAGGGGCAACCACCCGACCACCACCATCCTGGCCGCCGAGCTGACCCCGTCGGTGCTCGGCCAGCTGGTCGCGCTGTACGAGCACAAGGTGTTCGTCCAGGGCGCGATCTGGAACATCGACTCCTTCGACCAGTGGGGCGTCGAGCTGGGCAAGGTGCTCGCCAAGCGGATCGAGCCGGTGCTGCTCACCGGTGAGGGCGACGTGCAGCTGGACAGCTCCACCGCCGCGCTGGTCGCCCGCTACCGCGCGCTGCGCGGCCGCTGAGCCCGGGGCCGGGCCGTCCGCTCCGGCGGGCGGCCCGGCGCTGCCCGTTCGGGCTCGCGAGGTTCGCGGGGTCCGCGAGGTTCGCGAGGTTTGCGGTGCGGAAACGCCGGAAGGCCCCCTGCTTTCGCAGGGGGCCTTCCGGCTGTCTGTGCGCCGCCAGGGACTCGAACCCCGGACCCGCTGATTAAGAGTCAGCTGCTCTAACCAACTGAGCTAGCGGCGCCTGCTGACAGAGAAAACTGTAGCAGCGGCCGGCGGCCGAGCCAAAATCGAATACCGGCCGCCCTCCGTTCACCCCCGGGTCACCAGGACCGGCTCGGCCGGGACGCCGGGGCCGGGCTCGCGCGCCGCCCGCACACAGGCCCACAGCACCACCGAGGCCCCGGGCAGCCAGGGCTCCCGCTCCTCCGGGGCGACGATCCAGCGGCCGGTGCCCCGGCCGGGGGAGTCCGGGCCGTGCACCATCCGCTGCAGCGGCGGGACGGTCACCGCGTCGCCCTTGCCGTGGCACAGCAGCGGCGGCACGTCCCGGGCCCACTCCTCCCAGGCCAGCAGCCGGCGCAGCCGGGGCGCCGCACCGGGCCGGACGAACAGCAGGGTGCGCCCGCGACAGGCCGCGACCGGGCCGCAGCCGGGGCCGGAGGCCCACAGCTCGTCCAGCACCCGGCGGCCGAACAGCGACGGCATGCTGATCACGTCGAAGGCCCGCCCGCAGGGCAGTACGGAGGGCGCCCACGGGCGGGCCTCCCAGAGGGCGCGCATGCTGCGCGGGTACTCGCTGGCGGAGGCCAGCCAGGCCTCCCCGGCCACGGTGACGTACTCCACCGACTGGTGCGTCCAGATGTCCACGCCCAGCAGCCTGCGCCGTGCGCGCCCCCGGTGTGGTGGAAAGCGCCGTTCGCCGGACAGGGCGACGGGCGATCGCGTACCCTCCGCCGCTGGCATATGCCAGCGGCCGGTTCGGAGGCGGGGGTCAGTCCTCGTGGCGGCGCGGCTGGAGCAGGCCGCGGCCGTACTCGATCATCTTGGCGGCGTAGTCCGGGGTCCAGTCCGCCCGCTCGGCGACCTCGGTGTCCGACAGCGCGTCGAACCGGCGCGGGTCGGCCAGCTGCGCGGCGGCGACGGCCTGGAAGTCGGTGGCCCGGTCGGCGGCGGCCCGGAAGGCCAGGGCCAGCTCGGTGGAGCGGCGCAGCAGTTCGGCGGGGTCGTCGATCGACTCCAAATCGAAGAATCGTTCCGGCTCCGGTTCGGTGGCCTGCGGCTCGAACAGGAGCTGCGCGGGGCGCAGGCGCCTGGTGGGCTCGGGCGTCTCGGCGGGGGAGTCGGGCATGGACGGACACCTCCGGGGTCTCGGTGAGGGAGGGCGGCGGGCTGCTCCGGGTCGCGCCGCCCGATCGTGGCCGTCGTCCATTGTCTCGCGGCGGCGGCCGGTAGCGGAACGGTGCGCGTGCAGGCGCTATTCCCGGGGCGCGCGCCGGGGCGGTGACCCGGGCGCCGCGCTTCCCGGTCGCATGCGAACCGGTTGTACCGGGTACGGCGGCCGCCCACCGGACCGGGAACCGTCCGCTGAGAACCGAACCGAGAACCGCCCATCGAACCGGGAGCACCACCATGCGCGCACTGTCCACCGGCCTCCTGCTGGCCGCCGCCCTCCTCGCCCCGGCCGCCCCCGCCGCCGCGGCGGAGACGGCCAAGGTCGTCACCGGGCCGCCCAGCAGCCCGGGCGGCACCTCCACGGCCACCTGCCCGAGCGGCACCCACCTCACCGGCGGCGGCTACCGGCTCCAGCCCGACGCCGACGGGCCGGTGCGCGCCAGCGGGCCGACCGCCGACGCCACCGGCTGGAGCGCCCAGGCCGCGCACGGGTCCGTGGTGGCCTTCGCGGTCTGCGAGACCGAGGACTGACCGTCCACGACCGGCTACCTCAGGTGGACCCGGTGGCCGCCGAGGTGCTGGAGGACCTGGTGGTTGGCCTCCCAGCCGTCCGGGAACGCAACCGGGACCCCGAGCTGGACCGGCTCGGTCGACGGGTGTTCGTCCAGCAGTTCGGCGATCCCGGCCCGGGCGACCACGATGCACGCGTGCCGGTGCCGGGAGGCGAGCACGCAGAGCCGGCCGGTCTCCAGGTGGAAGGCGGTCGCGTCGGGGCGCCCGGAGAGCGGGTGCAGCACCACGGTGACGTCGTACTCCCGGCCCTGCAGCCGGTTCGCGGTGTCCACCGTGACGGCCGGCCCGGCCGTGCCGTCCACCGGGACACCCACCTTGAGCAGGGCCGCCCGCACCGCCGCCGCCTGGTCCCGGTGCGCCGTGCCGACGGCGATCCGGTCCGCGGTGAGCGGCGTCTCGCCCTTCTCGGAGCGGGCGGTCAGCCCGCGCTCCAGCAGCCGCCGCACGGTCGCCGCGACGGCCGCCACCGCCTGCGGGTCGGTCCGCACGGTGTGCCGGGCGGGCAGCTCCAGCAGCGCCCAGCCGTGCTCGGCGGCCCGGTCGATCACCGCGTCCAGCGCCGAGCCGTCCGGGCGGACGGCCGGGGTCAGCCCGCGGTCGTCCGGGCCGGTGCCGGAGCGGAACGGCGTGTACGGGTAGAACGCCCGGGAGATCAGCGGCGCCGCGCTGGCCGGCAGCCGCCAGGAGACCGGCAGCCGGTGCGGCTCGATCTGCGGGTTGTGCGCCAGCATCGTCACCACCGCGCTGCTGGAGGGGTCGTAGGACAGGCCCGCCCACTGCTCGGTGCCGACCACGGTGAACGGGTCCAGCTGGCCCGGGTCGCCGACGAACAGCGCCCGCTCGAACAGCCGGGCCACCGCCAACAGGGCGTCCGAGCGCATCTGGTAGGCCTCGTCGACGATCGCGTGCCGCCACGGCGCCTCGGCCCGCACCCACTGCCACTTCGCGGCGGTGGAGATCACCACGTCGTGCTCGACCAGGTCGGCGACCTTGTCGGAGGGCGTGACATTGGCGTGCCCGAGCACCTCCGGGCCGGGCCGGGAGTCCGCCGCGTGCAGCCGTCCGATCGTCAACTCCGGCGCCTTCTCGGCCAGTCGGCCGACCAGGTCGTCCACCTGGCCGTTCGTCTGGGCGACGATCATCAGCCGCTCGCCGGCCGCCACCAGCTCCCGGGCCGCCCGCACCACCAGGGTCGACTTCCCGGCGCCGGGCGGGGAGTCCACCACCACGCCGCGCGGCGCGCCGATCGCGGGGTGGACGGTGGCCGCCAGGATCCGGGCCACGGCGGCGTCGGCGGCCGCCCCCGGGGACTGCGCCTCGATCGGTTCGGTCATCACTCCCACTCCTCGACGGCGACAGCGGCGGTGGCGGTCGCGGTGGTGGCGGCGCCCGGGGCGGCGGACGGCGAGGCCGGGGCGGCGCCCGGCGGGCCGCCGTGGGTCCACGGGGTGTCGTCCGGTTCGGGCAGCGGCGCGGACTGGCGGACCGTCAGCTCGAACAGGGTGAAGGTGACCGGTTCGCCGGGCTCGGGCAGGCTGCCCGGCTCCGGCTCCTTCTTGCGGCCCATGCCGGACAGCACCCGCAGCGTGATGGTGCCCTCGGCCGGATCGACCGCCACGATCCGCGCCTTCTGCGCCGTCGGCCCGTGCGCCCGGTGCGCCTCCCGGCCGAGGTCGGCGTGCGGGCGGTCGGTGGTGCGCAGGGTGACCAGCGGGCGCGGCTTGGGGGAGCGGCCGGTGGTGTCGTAGTCGGGCACGACCTCGGTCACCACCCCGCTGAACGCCTCGCCGGAGAGCCGGTGTTCGGCCATCGCCAGCGGGTCGTCCAGGGCCTCCTGGACGTCCAGCCGGGCCTGCTCGCGCTCGCGCTGGGCGAGCTTGCGGGCCGCGGTGACGGCGTCGTCCTGCCGGGGCTGCGGGGGCTCGCCGGCCGCCAGGCGGTCCCGGTGGCCGGTGTAGGACCAGCGGTCGCCGGTCCAGCGCTCCTCCAGGTGGCCGGCCGGCGGCAGGGCGCGCAGCAGGTCCAGGCCCCGCCAGACGTCCCGCCAGGTCGGCAGCAGGACGGCGGACAGCGCCCGCTCCAGCTGTTCGACCGCCGCGCGGACGGCCGCCCGGGCCCGCTCGGCGGCGGCCTCGTCGCGCTGCTCGGTGCTGTGCTGCAGGGCGTTGACGGCCGCGTCGTAGCGGGCGATCGCCGGGGCCAGCACCCCCTCGTCGAAGGCCGGGTCGGTGGCCGGACCGGCCGGCGGGTGCAGCAGCTGGCCGTGTTCGTCGCGGGCGGACTCGGCCAGTTCGGCCGCCCGGGCCCCGGTCAGCCCCGGCGGCGGATCGTGCCAGGCCAGCCGGGCGGCCAGGTGCTGGTCCTCCAGGTGGCTCTGGCCGGTGGCCCAGTGCCGGGCGAGCAGGCCGGTCATCGGCAGCAGCAGGCTGGAACCGGGCACCTGGGCGCGGTCGGTGAGGTGGGTCAGCCAGCGGCCGAGCAGGGGCACCCGCAGCGGCGCCGGGTGGGGGCCCGGGTCGGCGTCCTCGGCGGTGCGGCGGAAGCGGGTGGAGCGGCCGATCAGGGCGAGGTGGTGCACGCCCGCGCCGTTGGGCACGATCAGCTGCGGCGCGTCCGTGCACAGCTCGCGGAACACCTGGGTCTTCTCGCCGGTCTCGGGGTCCTTCTCGGAGCCCTCGATCTGTTCGACGTCCGTGCCGAAGGACTCCAGGTAGGGCAGCAGGTCGGCAGCCAGCGCGGCCAGGTAGTCGAAGCGGAGCGTGCGGTTGAGCGGCTGCGGCACCAGGTGCAGCCGGGGTGCGTCCCGGTCGGTGCCCAGCATGACGGCCAGCGGGGCGCCGGCCTCACCGGCGGCGGTCAGCGGGACGACCACCATCGGGCGCTCCGACAGGTGCCGGTGCCGGACGGTGGCCAGCGGCTCGGCCCGCCCGCTGCGGACGGCCTCCAGCCGGGCGAGGGTGGTCAGCAGGCTCATGCCGTCCCGCCCAGGGCTTCCGTGCCGAGGGCTTCCGTACCGAGGGCTCTCGTGCCCAGCGCTTCCGCGCGCAGGGCGGCGGCGTAGGCCAGGCGTTGGGCCGCCTCGTGCGCGCCGTCGCTGTCGTCGCTGTCCTCGCCGCCCCCGTTGTCCGCGCCCGCGGCGCCGGCCGCGGCGGCCAGGGCCTGGGTGACCGTGCGGAGGGCGCCCAGCTCGCCGCGCACGCCCCGGCCGAGCTGCTCGACCCGGTCGTCGCAGCGGGCCCGGGCGCGGCAGTGGAAGCCGAGTTCGCAGGTGGAGAGGCAGTCCGGGCTGTAGGCGGCGGGCACCGCCTCGACCGAGGCGGTCAGCTGTTCGGTGCTGCGGGCCGGGGCGCCGTCCTGGTCGGTGGCCAGGTCGAAGTCGGTGCCGGGCGGCAGGGCCTCCAGCAGCCGGCCGATGCCGGTCATCCGGCTCAACTGGCGGCGGGTGGTGGCCAGCTCGCGGCGGACGTCGACGGCGACCGCGGTCGGCCGGTTGCCGAAGTCCTTCGGGCAGACCAGCAGCACGGTGGTGCGGGGGCTGCCCGGCAGCCGCTGCTCGGTGTACGGGTCGTCGCTGAGCGGCAGCCCGGCGGCCGCGGCGGCGGCGTGCTGGAGCGCCAGCACGTACACGGCGGCCTGGCGGGCGGCGGCGCCGACCTTGGCCGGGTCCGCGCTGCCGTCCAGCACCGGGAAGGACTTGATCTCGACCACCGTGCACCGACCGCCGTGCACCACCAGGGCGTCCGGTTCCAGGTAGGCGGTGCTGCCGGCCACCGCGAGCCTGAGCATCGGGTGGTCCAGCAGCGTCCAGGCGTCCGGGTCGGCGGCGGCCAGGGCCAGTGCCTCGGCCGTCCGGTCGGCGCGGACGGCCGGGCCGGAGCGGTGCAGCAGGTCCGGGACCAGCAGCGGGGTCCGGTCGTCCGCGGGGACGCCGAGGTGGGCGCGGAGCGGCTCCAGCAGGGCGGCGTGGTCGTCCGCCTTCAACCGGGACTCGAAGACCAGGCCGCGGGCGATCGCGAACGGGGACTGCCCGAAGGGGGCGGGGCGGCCGAGCCGGGCGGCCAGCGCCGACTTGTCCACTCCGGCCGCGTCCAGGACGGCGCGGCGGTGGCAGCCCGGGTTGGCGGCCAGGGCGGCGAGGGAGCGGGCGTTCAGACTGCGCTGAGGGGCCGGTCCGCGCAGCTCGGCGAGCCGCAGGGCGAGCGGCTCAGCGGGCCCGCCGAGCGGGACGTTCGTCGAGACGTTCATGGTGCGGCCCAGTGTCGCATCCGGGTCCGACAACGCGGGGCGGACCGGGCGGTTCCGGCCCGTTCCGGTTCGTTCCGGCCGCGACCACCGGGTCGGCTCGGCCCGGCCCGGCCCGGGGTCGGGGCACCTAGCCGCGCCGGGGCAGGGGCCGGGGCCAGGGCGGGGCAGGGACAGGGGCGGCCGGGGCCCGCGATCGTGGCCGCCGAGCGGGTGGGGGATCATGGAGCCCGGTGCTCAAGGGTGAGACCGACCGTTGACCGCCCCGTTGCGAGGAGCCTGCCATGCCCGCCCGAATCGTGCTGGTCCGCCACGGTGAGACCGAGTGGTCGGCCACCGGCCGCCACACCGGCCGCACCGACATCCCGCTGACCGAGGAGGGCCGGGCGATGGCCCGGGCGCTCGGCGCCCGGCTCGCCAAGGCCCCCTGGAACGGCCTGCCGGACGCGCTCGTCTACACCAGCCCGCTCGGCCGCGCGAAGGAGACCTGCGCGCTGGCCGGCTTCGGCGACCGCGCGGTCGACCGCCCCGAACTGCTGGAGTGGGACTACGGCCAGTACGAGGGCCGCACCGGCGTCGACATCCGGGCCACCGACCACCCCGGCTGGCTGATCTGGCGCGACGGCGTGCCCGGCGGCGAGAAGCTCTCCGAGGTCGCCGCCCGGGTGGACGCCTTCCTGGCCGGACTCAACGCGGAGCACGGCGTCCCCGAGTCGGACACCACCGAGATGCACTGCGCCGACCGGGACGTCGTCCTGTTCGCGCACGGCCACCTGCTGCGCATCCTGACCGCCCGCTGGCTGGGCCTGCCGCCCGAGTTCGCCCAGCGGTTCAAGCTCGGTACGGCGGCGCTGTGCGTGCTGTCCTGGGAGTACGGCGCCCCGGCGGTGGAGGTCTGGAACGACCTGTCCCACCTGGAGGGGCTGAACGCCGGCCACTGAGGCCTGCGGTGACGACCGGGTGACGACCCGTCGGTTCGGTCGTCGGTCCGCTCAGGCCGCCGCGACCCGGTCGTAGCCGATCAGGAAGCGGCGGACCTCGGCGACCGAGGCGTGCTGCCGCAGCCGCCCCGCGGTGTCCGCCAGCATGCTGCGGATCCGGGCCGAGCGGACCTCGCCGAACAGCGCGACGGCGGCCGAGCCGTGGTGCGCCGCCCCCGCCAAGTCCCCCCGGCCGAGCCGGTCGTGGGCCAGTTCGGCGGTGTACAGCACCCGGTTGCGGACGAAGTGCGGCTCCTGCAGCGCTATGGCCAGCGCGGCCTGCTCGCTGGCCCGGTCCCAGTCCTCCAGGGCGGACCAGCACTGTGACTGCAGCCCGGCGATCTCCGCCTCGCCGAAGAAGGACATCCACTCCGGGTCGGTCTCCGACGGCCCCCGGTCGAACAGTGCGTAGGCCCGGCCGATCGCGCGTTCGCAGCTGGCGCGGTCCCGCAGCACGGCCCAGGCGCCGGCCTCGCGCATGGCGAGCAGGGCGAGCAGCCGGGCGGAGTCCAGCTCCCGGGCGGCGGCCTGCCCGGCCTGCGCGGCGCGCAGCGCCTCGCGCGGGCGTCCGGCGTCCCGGGCGAGGAAGGCGCTGTTGCAGAAGACGTGCGCCTCCAGGGCGGAGTCCCCGGCCATCCGGGCGGTGGCGAGCGCCTCGGCGTAGAACGAGCGGGCGTCCGCCAGCCGGTTCGAGTCGTGTGCCAACCAGCCCACCGAGATGGCCAGTTCACCGGCTCCGGCCTGGAGCCGGCGCTCGGTCTCGGCGCTGTACTCGCCCTCGTTGAGCAGGACGTAGGCGGTGCGCAGGGACTGCCCGGCGAGTTCGTACAGGGCGTCCGCGCCGTGGGCGTCGTCGGCCAGTCTGATGTCCCGGACGGCCTGTTCGACGCCGAACACCTCGGCGGCGCCGACCTTGCGCAGCGGCGGCACCGGCCCGGGGCGCCCGGGCACCACCGGATCGGCGCCGTGCAGTGCGGGCGCGGTGAACTCCGCACCGGGGAAGGCGGATCGGCCGGGTGCCGGGCCGAAGCCCGGGCGGGTGGCGGTGACGGCAGGGGCTGCCGAACCGGCGGCGGCCGGCCGGTCGATGCCGATCACGGTGGCCAGCGCGGTCGTGCCGCCGGCCAGGAACGTACGGCGACGCACGTCGTCGTTCTCCTCGTCGGGATAGGGCGATCCATCGGGCCCCCTGGGCACCGCGCCGGCCATCGGCCACGGGGGCCCGTCCGGAGCGGCTGGATCCGCGTACGGCGAGGCAGCGTACGGGAGTTGAGTGGAGAGCGGTGAGCGCGGGGCGGGCGGGGACGGGAACGGCGGATGGATCGGGAGGTGGAGCGCGGCCGCCTCGGCGGCCGCCCCGCCGCCGTCCGCCGAGCGGCGGCGGACGGCGGTGCGGGGGGCGAAGCCGAGGTCGGTGAGCGTGCGCCCCGGCCACATGTGCCGGAACACCCGCTCGTAGGCGTAGTTGGGGCAGCGGATCTCACCGGACTCGACCCGTCCGACGTAGCGGGCGTCGCAGGACACGTGCTCGCCGATCTCGCGGGCGGCGCGGCGGACGGCCATGGCGAACTCGCCCGGTGAGCGGTCGCCGCGCAGTGCGCGCATCACGGTGTTGGGGGTCGGTCGGTTCGGCTCGGCCGGTGGGGTGGCTGCCATGGCGCCGAGAGTACTCGGAGTCACCGGCCGGACACATTCGGTTCGTGCGACATCTGCCGTCAATTCGGTTCAAAGCGGGCATTGTTGCGGGATATCCGCCATGAAATGCCATGCCTTGCTGTAATGCGCCCCGTGGCCTCCGGCGGTTCCGCGGCGTTGTCCTGATACGTGGAAGCCCAGGCCGTCCCCCCGGCCCGTCCCCGCCCCCGCGGCCCCACACCCGGCGGCAGTGCTTCCGAACCGACGAGGTACAGGAGGTCCCATGATGGCCACCGGACTGCCGCAGCACCGACCCGTCGCCGGGGGCGTGCTCGCCGCCGCCGCCCCCGCCCTGCTCCCCGCCCCCGCCGACGACCGGTTCCCCGGCCGGGGCCCGGTCGAGGGCGGCCGGGGCTCCTGCGGCGGACTGCGCCGGGACGCCGTCGTCCCGGCCGAGGACACCCTCCTCACCGGCTGCGACACGGTGACGGTCGCCCTGCGGCACGGCCTGGAGGCCGTCGACATCCTCAGGCTGCGCCGCGCCTGCGGGGCCGTCCTGCAGAGCCGCAACGGCAGCACCGTCTCCTTCCTCGTCCCGGCCGGCACCTGGGAGACCTGGCACCTGCCCGGCAGCTCCTGTACGGCCGGCGCCCTGGTGCCCGGCGCCACCGACCCGCGCTGGGTGATCCCGCCCGCCGGAACCGGCCGCACCACCCGCCCCACCGACGCCTGGGTACTCCGCTCCGCCCTCTGCGAGGCCGCCTGCACGCTCACCGCCGGCGGCCTCGGCCCGTTCTAGGGGCGTGCCGCGCGGATCCGGCCGGGCCCGTACGCCTCCGACCGGATCCCCGCGGCACGCCCCTGACCGGGGCGTGCCCGCTCGGCGGTGACCTGCCCGCGGCACCGGCCCAGGTCGCCCTCCGGCGATAATGGCGACCATGGGACGAAGCAACAGGGCCGCGCGCAGCCCCGAACCGGCGCTCGCCACCGGGGCGGACGGCCGCACCCACGCCCAGGGCCCGCTGACCCGCCAGGTCGGCTCCGGCCTGGCCGAACTGCGCCCCGACCGTGACCGTCCGCAGGCCTGGACGCTGCTGGTCGACGGTGCCCCGCAGTCCCTGGTCGACCTCGCCGACCCCACCCACCTGGGCTTCGAGTACCAGCGCCGGCTCGGCCACCTGATCGACCTGGTCGCGCCGCCCGGCCGCCCGCTGACCGTCCTGCACCTGGGCGGTGGCGCGCTCACCCTGGCCCGCTACGTGGCCGCCACCCGGCCGCGCTCGCGCCAGCAGGTCGCCGAAATCGACACCGCGCTCACCGAACTCGTCCGCGCCGAACTCCCCCTGGAGCGCGGCTGGCAGATCAAGGTGCGCGGCGGGGACGCCCGCGGCGTGCTGGAACGCACCCCCGAGGGCAGCGTCGACCTGGTCATCACCGACGTCTTCTCCGGCGCCCGCACCCCGGCCCACTGCACCACCGTCGAGTTCACCACCCTCGCGGCCCGCGCCCTCGCCCCCGGCGGCTGGTACGCCGCCAACATCGCCGACGGCGGCGCGCTGCCCTTCGCCCGCTCCCAGGTCGCCACCCTCGGCGCGGTCTTCCCCGAGCTGGCCCTGACCGCCGACCCGGCCGTGCTGCGCGGCAAGCGCTTCGGGAACCTCATCCTGGCCGCCGCCCACACCCCGCTCCCGATCACCGACCTGACCCGCCGGGTCGCCTCCGACTCCTCCCTCGGCCGGGTCGAACACGGCCGCGCGCTGGCCGACTTCACGGCCGGGGCCACCCCCGCCACGGACGCCACCGCGGCGCCCTCCCCGGCGCCGCCGCCGGGCGTCTTCCGCTGACGGTGCTGCCCGCTGCGCCCCGCTGTGCCGGCGGTGCCCGCTGTGCCGGCGGTGCCCGCTGAGTCCGCAGTGTCAGCTGTGCCGGCGGGCCAGGTGTCCGCCGCGTGGTAAATCCGTTGGTGTGCGGTCCGGTTGCGGCGCACACTGGCCGCAGCCGACGGCTGTCGACGTGAGGAGGCCGCATGCGCATCCGATCCGCCCGCCCGGACGAGGCGGAGCTGCTCACTGCCATCGCCCTGCGGGCCAAGGCGTACTGGGGGTACGACGAGGCCTTCATGGCCGCCTGCCGGGAGGAGTTGACCCTGGACGCGGCCGCCGTCGAACGGGCGTCGGCGCTGGTGGCCGAGGAGGGCGCCCGGGTGGTGGGGTTCGCCGCCCTGACCGGCGCACCGCCGTCCGGCGAGCTGGACATGCTCTTCGTGGAGCCGGACCGGATCGGCCACGGCATCGGCCGGGCCCTGTTCGAGCGGGTCCGCGACCAGGCCCGGGCCGTCGGCCTGCACCGCTTCACCATCGACGCCGACCCGAACGCCGAGCCCTTCTACCTGGCTATGGGCGCCGTCCGGATCGGCAGCACGCCGTCCGGTTCGATACCCGGGCGTGAACTCCCGCTGCTGGCGGTGGAGCTGGCGTCCTGAGCCCTGAGCCCTGAGCCCCTGAGCCCCTGAGCCTTGGGCCCGGCTCCCGCCGCCGTGCTGCCGTGCCGCCGGGGGCGGCTCAGTGCCCGCGCGGCAGTCCGCGGTGCTTGAACATCGCCGCGCCGGTGAGCAGCAGTCCGGCGGCGATCGGGGCCAGTACGGCGGTGGCGGTGGCGGTGCCGTCCTCCGCGGCGGTCACGGTCGCCGTGTCGGCGAGGGCGAGGGCCTCGGGCGTCCCGGCGCCCGCGGGGGTGGTCGGGGTCGCGGCGGGGGTCGCCGTACCGGCCGTTCCGGCGGGTTCCGCCGAGTCCGGTCCCTCGTGCGTCGCGGCTTCCCGGACCAGGGGCGTCCCGGCTGCCCCGACCGGGCCGGGCCGGGCCGGGCCGTTCGGGTCGTCGGGGCCGGTGGTGGAGCCGGGCCGGGGGCGGGGGGCGACCGGCAGTGCGGCCGGTTCGCCCTCGCGGGAGGCGCGGGCTCCGGCGGGGCGGCCCTGGGCGGGGACAGTACCGAGCAGACCGGAGGCGAGGGCGAAGGCGTCGGGGACGGCGGCGCCCTGGCCGGGCAGCGGGAGCCCGCCGGCCCGGATGCGCTCCTGGAGGACGCCGCCGACCACCCCCGTGGCCCCGTCGGTCGGGCTGCCCGCCGGGTCGCCACCGGTCCGTGCGCCGTTGGTCGGTTCACCACCGGCCGGTTCACCGCCAGTCGGTGCACCGGCCGACCCGGGGGAGCGGCCGGCGTCCGCGGTGCCGTGTTGCCCCGGGCTGCCCGGGCGGAGGGCTGACGGCCCGTCGAGGGCGGTCCCGCCGTGTACGGCCCGGCGGACGGCCGGTCGGGGCTGCCCGGAGGGGGGTTCGGCAGTGGCCGCGTACGCGCTGGAGGCGCCGACGCCCCAGAGCTGGGCGAGCAGGGCCCCGCCGACGGCGACGGCGCGCGGGCGGGGCAGCCACCGGGCGGCCGCTCGCCGCGCTCCGGCGAAGCCACGGGCGGCGGGTTCCTGGGGCTCGGTCGCGTGATTGGCTCGCACGTGAGTTGAGAACGAGCGGGCGGGCGGTGAGGTCACGGCCGCCGTCACGGACAGTCATCGCGCAGGCGGCCCCGGGGCGCTGCTCCCGGGGCCACCGACCGCGCGGCGGTCAGGAGTTGGGACGCAGGGTCCAGGTGACCGTCATCACACCGGTGACGGCGCCGTCGGCGCGGGTGATCTCGACGGTGACCGGGAACTCGGGGCGGCCGCCGGCGTCCAGCTCGGCGACCACCTCGGCGGCCGGGCGGCCGAGCACGGCGGTGGCGGTGACCTCGCCCATCGCCAGCTTCTTGTAGGCGATCTCGGCGTTCACGGCGAGCGGCACGGCCCGGGACAGCTGGTCCCCGAAGGCGGCCAGCACGATGCAGCCGCTGGCGGACTCGGCGAGGGTGAACATCGCGCCGGCGTGCGGGCCGCCGACGTGGTTGTGGTACGCGGGCTGGTCGGGCAGCCGGAGCACGGCGCGGTCCGGGGTGGTCTCCAGGTACTCGAGCTTGAGGGTGTGCGCCATCGGCACGGTGGCGTCGAGCATCTGGCCGATCGAAGGAGTGGTCATGGCGACGATGTTACTAGCCGGTAGCTTGTTGCGGCAGAGGCCGACCGGAAAACCCGGGCCGCCGGGCACAACTGAGCCCGTGCCCGATCGGAGAACGCGTCGGGAAGCGCGTCGGGGGCACGTGGGGAATGCGTGGGGAACGCGTCGGGAGTGCGCCGGAAGCACGTCGGAAGCACGTCGGAACGCGAAAACGCCTGAGGGGCCGATCTCTTGAAGAGATCGGCCCCTCAGGCTCTGGGGTGAGTGACGGGACTCGAACCCGCGGCCACCTGGACCACAACCAGGTGCTCTACCAACTGAGCTACACCCACCATCTGTCCGGTCCGTTCCCGCTTCCGCGTTCCCGTTCCGACAGGAAGAACTCTACAGGATCCGAGAGGGTGCTCGCGCCAGGGTTTCGTTCCGGCGAACGAAGGCACCCCCTCCGACCCCGCGACGCCCCGGTCAGTCGGTCGCGGCCCGGTACTTCTCCGCGATCCCGCGCGCCGTCTCGGCGTCCGGGCCGGGCTGCGGCACGAACACCGCCTCGCGGTAGTAGCGCAGTTCGTCGATGCTCTCGCGGATGTCCGCGAGCGCCCGGTGGTTCCCGCCCTTCGGCGGGCTGTTGTAGTACGCCTTCGGGTACCAGCGCCGGGCCAGCTCCTTGATCGAGGAGACGTCCACGATCCGGTAGTGCAGGTGCTTCTCCAGGGCCGGCATGTCCCGGGCCAGGAAGCCGCGGTCGGTGGCCACCGAGTTGCCGCACAGCGGCGTCTTCCCGGCCTCCGGCACGTGCTCGCGCACGTACGCCAGGACCCGCTCCTCGGCCTCGGCGAGGGTCACGCCCTGCTCCAGCTCCTCCAGCAGGCCGGAGGAGGTGTGCATCGCGCGCACCACCTCCGGCATGTTCGCGAGGGCCTCCGCCGGCGGGCGGATGATGACGTCCACGCCCTCGCCGAGGATGTTCAGCTCGGAGTCCGTCACCAGCACCGCGACCTCGACCAGGGCGTCCCGGTCGAGGTCGAGGCCGGTCATTTCACAGTCGATCCATACCAAACGGTCATTCACGCAACTCACCCTACGGCGCGATCACGCGCCGCGGGGACCGGAGGAGCCGACCGGGGTGCCGGAGCGCAGCCGTCGGCCTGGTGCTCCTCCGCCCCGTCGTGGGTGCCGGGGCCGTCCGGACGCTCACCCTCCCGGCCCGTACGGACCGCGTGGCCGTCCCGTCCGGGGCGCGCCTCGCGCGGCGCCCGCGCCCCGTCCGCCGCGGTCGCCCGGGCGGCGCCCGGTGCGCGGACCTGCGGAGCCCGCGCCTGCCGGCCCCGGAGCTCACCCGCCCCGGCCGCCGGCTGACCGGCGGCACCCGTCGGAACCCGGCCGCCCGGCGCACTGTGCGCCCGTCCGGCCGCGCCCGGCTCGTCACCGGGCCGCCCGTCCGCGCTGCGGTGCCCCTGGCCCTGACCGCGCGCCCCCGGCTGGGGGTGGCCGTCCTCGGCCGCCGCGTGCTCGGCGGTGCGCGGCGGACGCCCCGCACCCGGACCGGCCTGCGGCGGCACCAGCGGCGACCGCACCGGACCGCGCGCCGCACCCTGCTGCCCGGGGTGCGGTTGCTGCGCGGCCTGCTGGTGCGGGTACGGCTGGCCCGCGCGGCCGTGGAAGCCCTGGGCGGCCGGCGTCCCGGCCTGCCCCGGACCGTACGGACCGGCCTGTCCGTGCGGCACCGGCTGTCCGTGCCCGACCGGCTGCCCGTGCTGGCCCGGCTGGCCGGCCTGGCCCTGGCCGCCCGGACCGGCCGGGTACGGGTGGCCCTGCGGACCGCCGTGCCCGCCACCGCCGAACGGTCCGCCGCCCGCCGCGGCCGCCGCGTGCGACAGGGCGCCGGGCAGCCGGATGTCGGCCGCCGGGGTCGGCGTCTGCTGCCCGGGGCGGCGCGCCCGGTAGCTGGTCCGGTACGCGGCCGGGGAGACCCCGAGCTGACGGCGGAAGTGCCCGCGCAGCGCGACCGGCGACCGGAACCCGCACCGGCGCGCCACGTCGTCCACCGACAGCTCCGACGTCTCCAGCAGCCGCTGCGCCTGGAGCACCCGCTGGGTGATCAGCCACTGCAGCGGCGCACTGCCGGTGAGCGTGCGGAAGCGGCGGTCGAAGGTGCGCCGGCTCATGTAGGCACGGGCCGCCAGCACCTCGACGTCGAACTGCTGGTTGAGGTTCTCCAGCGCCCAGGTGACCACCTCGGCCAGCGGGTCGTTGCCGATCTCCTCCGGTAAAGACTGATCGATGTACTGGGCCTGTCCGCCGCCGCTGCGGCGACTGGGCACCACCAGGCGGCGGGCCAGCGCGTTGGCGGCCTCGGCGCCGTGGTCGCTGCGCACCACGTGCAGGCACAGGTCGATGCCGGCGGCGGTGCCGGCCGAGGTCAGCACGTCGCCGTCGTCCACGAACAGCTCGCGCGGGTCCACGTGCACCCGCGGGTACCGCTTGGCCAGGGTCGGCGCGTACATCCAGTGGGTGGTCGCCGGGCGGCCGTCCAGCAGACCGGCTGCGGCGAGCACGAACGCACCGGTGCAGAGCCCGATGATCCGCGCGCCCTCGTGGTGGGCCTTGCGCAGGGCGGTGATCGCCTCGACCGGGGGCGGCTGGGAGATCGAGCGCCAGGCCGGTACGACGATCGTGCCGGCCCGGGCGAGGGCCTCCAGGCCGTACGGCGCGGAGAGGGTCAGGCCGCCCGTGGTGGCCAGCGGTCCCTCCTCGCCGGCACAGACCAGCAGTCGGTAGCGGGGCACTCCGGCGTCCTGGCGGTCCACGCCGAAGACGGAGAGCGGGATCGAGCTCTCGAAGATCGGTGCGCCGCCGAAGATCAGCACCGCGACGGTCTCCCGGCGGCGCCGGCCGGACAGCTTGCGCGGGGAGCCGATGGTCGCCAGCGCGTTCGCGGAGCCGTTGCCGCCCGGGGAGCCGTGGCCCAGCGGGCCGTGGCCGGGGGCGGTGCCCAGGGCCAGGCCGCCGCCGAGCGGGCCGGCACCGGAACCGTTCAGCCCCGGGGCCGAGCCGGTGGCGGGGTAGGCCGGGTGGCCGGGGTAGCCCGGGTACTCGCCGTAGGGCTGCGCCGGGCCGCCGTGGGGCTGGCCCGCGCCGTGTGCCGTGGCGTGGCCGGGGCCGTGCGCCGCGCCGTGGCCGGGGTTGACGGGGCCTCGGCTGACGGGCTGTCCGGCGGGGGACGGGTGGCCGCCCTGGTGTCCGCCCGGGTGCCCGCTCTGGTGTCCGCCCTGGTGCCCGCTCTGGTGCCCGCTCTGGTGCCCGCTCTGGTGTCCACCCGGGTGTCCGCCCTGTACTGGTTGCGCGCCGTACGGGGCCGGGCCGCCGTGCGTGGGGCCGCCGTGCTCGGCCGGGGAGTGGCCGGGGGTGGCGGACGGCGCGGGGGGATAGGGGGAGTGCGAGGCGGGGCCCGAGGGGCTCGGGATGCCGGAGGCGCGGGTGGTGGCGGCGATCGCGGAGGTGCCGGTGCTTCTCACGGGCCGACTCGCGGTGCCGGCCGGTGCCTGGCCGCTGTCAGGACCCGCGTCGCTCCTGCTCACCCTGCTCAAGGCGCTCAAGCCCCCTCGGTGGTGTGGTGTGGGTGGTGCGGCACTGCTGGCCAAGATCGAAATCTATCGGGTGGACCGTTGCCGTTGTGACAAGTTCACCATCCGACGCTATGTCGACATGGCAATTTGGCGTGATGCATTCGATCACGAAGCGTGGCACCCGTCGACCCTTCTGGGAAGAGGGCCGGTGCAACGGTGGCTGGTTGTCGCAGGACGGTTCCTGGGGTGTCCGGCTTCCGGGCACCCGGCCGGCGGGTCTGGGCTGCGGATTTGCCCAAGGGGGAGCACGCGGCGCGAAATTGACCGAAAATCGGCGGCGCACAGGAGGGCGCACAGGCACCGGCTGTGCGCCTCCCAGGCTTCATCCGGCCAGCGCCAGGACGGGCGGACCGTTACCCCTGCGGCGCGGCTACGTTCCTGCCGTGAACACCAACCGCCGGCTCGAACAGGCCAACGACAACTCCGCCGCCTTCTGGCTCGCCCAAGCCCGCGCACACGGCTGGCAATCCCGCGTCCGACCGGGCCTCACGGCCGTCCGCTGCGCCCGCACCCCGGGCGACTCCCAGCGCTTCGTGGTCACCCGCCCCTACACGGAACCGGCCGACGTGGAACAGGAGTTGACCGAGCTCCAGGCCGAGTGGGGCACCATTCGCTTCACTCTGGAGGACCCTTACGGCAGGCTCGACCTGACCCGTCTCGGAGCCGTCCGGATGCCGCTCATGCCGGTGATGGTCCGGGAGCCCGGACCGGTCGACGGTGCGACCGTCGACGGCTCGGTGGCCGGCAGCTCGGTGGTCGGCGGCTCGGTGGTCGGCGGCTCGGCGGTTGGCGGCTGGGTGGCTGATGGCTGGGTGGCCGACGGCCGGGACGCCGGGCTGCCCGTCGTCTCGAGGGCGCACGACGGCGCCGTCCTGACGGTCGATGAGGCATTGAGCGGTGAGGCCCTCGCCCTGGTGGAGCGCACCGTCGTGGACGGCTTCCCGCTGCCCGCCCGACAGCCCTGGACCCGCGGTGAAGCCCTCCCGGAGCGGCTGCTCGCCGAACCCGGTTGCCGGGCCTGGCTCGGCCGCGTCGACGGCGCACCGGCCGGTGCCTGCCTCACCTACGACGACGGCACCTCCACCGGGGTGTACTGGGTCGCCACCCTGCCCGACCAGCGCGGAAGGGGCGTGGCACGAGCTGTGCTGGAGGCCGCGCTGACCCGCGCCCACCCGGACCGCCCGGCCACCCTGGTCGCCACCTCGGTCGGCGAACCGCTGTACCGCAAGCTCGGGTTCGCCGAACAGGGCCGGACCAGCTGGTGGACCAGGACCTCGCCGAGAGGCTGACCTGCGGGCCCGCGCTACCCGGCGACCGCCGCAACGACTGCTGCAACGACCGCTGCGACGGCGGGTGCGACGGCGGGTGCGGGTGCGGGTGCGGTGTCGGCGGCGGTGGCGGGCGCGGGGTCGAGCGCGGGCCCGGTCAGCACGGCGGCGACCGCGGCGGGGACGGTCGGGATGCCCGGTACGGCCGGAGAGGTCCTCGCGGCGCCGGGCACCGCGGCGAACACCGTACGGGCGGCCCTCGCCCCACCGGTACTACCCGTACCACCCGTCCCACCAGCACCTTCGGCTCCACCTGCCCCACCGGCCGCGGTGCGGAGGGGGGTTGGCCGCCCCGGCGCGAACGGCCGGTCGCTGTTCGCGCCCGGCTCCGCCCCACCACCCGTCCGCAGGTCGCCGGCCGCCCCGGCGTCCGCCCCCTGGCGTGTTCCCGGGCGATGGAGGCCGTCGGCGATCGCGGCAAACCCGCCTGATCGGTTTCGGACACCGGACCCGGCTCCGGAAGCCGGGGCGACGGCCGTCCCGGCGCTCACGGGAACGGGCGCACTCGGACCCTCCAGAGCGGTCACCGCCACACGTGCGCCGGTCCGTACGCCGAGTTGCGCCGTCGCACGGGCGGGCAGGGTGGCCGCCTGCTGTTGCCCGGGCCCGCCCGCGCGCCCCCCCGGCCGGGCGCCTGCGTGCGCGGAAGGTGCATTGCGCGCGGACAGCACCAGGCCCACGGCCTCCGGGATCCCGGCCGCCTTCAGCGTCGGCCGGTAGCCGCTCTCCGCCCACGGCCGGCCGTGGTGCAGCCAGACGCTGCGCAGCCCGGCCAGTTCGGCGCCGGCGATGTCGGCGGGCGCGTGGTCCCCGACCATCCAGGTGTGCGCCGTCCAGTCCCCGGTCGGCCGGATGCCGCACCGCCGGGCGGCTATCTCGAAGATCAGCGGATCCGGTTTGACGCAGTCGGCCTCTTCCGAGATCACCCAGCCGTCGACCAGTGCCCCCAGCCCGGTCCGCCGGATCTTCTCCAACTGCGGCCGGGTGCCGCCGTTGGAGACGATGCCGAGGGTCCAGCCGGCCGCCCGTGCGGTCCGCAGCGCTTCCACCGTCCGGGGCGGGCAATGAATGTGCGAGTTGATGCCGCGTCGGAAGTGCGCGAGCAGGAACTCGGCCGAGGCGTCCAGGCCGTAGCGGCGCCGTACCGCCGACAGTACGGTGCTGCGCGGCACGTAGCCGCTCCCGTCGAGGGTGACGAACCAGTCGAGGTCCCCGGGCGGCAGGTGGTGTTCGGACAGGAAGTCCTGCGCCCAGGCCCGGAAGGCGGCGTCCCGGGGGAGCAGCGTGTTGTCGAGGTCGAACAGGAGCAGGGGCATGCCGAGCATGGTGCCAGCGGCCCGGCCCATGCACCTGGCAAATGCCAGAGCACGTCGCGAAGCCGTACGCAGTGGCTGAAAGGACCCGACGCCGGATGGACGGGGCAGGCCCGGGCGGGCCGGTGAGCAGGCCGGGATCCGTGGGACGTAACGGTTGGCGACATTCCGCAACGGATCGTCGCCAATCCATGACAGTCCGGTCACGGTGTCCGGCGGGCCTGTTGCGCCTCTGGGTCCGCTCAGTCAAGCTCCTTAGAACCTCCGTTCTGGAGGGGGCGCGATCGCCTGCGGGCAGGGCGCACCGCCACGGCGGGCGCATCCCTCTTTCGCGGGAACAACGTCGCTCCGGGGGCTTCGCCGCTGGGCTGGGCCCCATGCCCGTCGTACTCTGAAAGGAACAGGTCACATACGGTGCTGCGCGTCGCCGACCGACGTCACCCCGTGGGCGGGCCTGCTGCCCGGGCAGCGTTGTCCTCCTCTCCTGTCGGCCCCTCTCCCTTGAAGAGCCGTGAGCCATGGCTGGTTTTGAGCCTTCCCGACCGGTCGAACCGGACGCGCCCCGCAGTGCGGGCGCAGGGCCCCGGGGGGACGGCGCCCGCACCCACCTCGACCCGTCCGACGGGCAGCTCGACGAGCGCCCGGACGACCGCGCTGACGAGCGCCAGGACGAGGGTGACGACGACCGTGACGAGCGCATCGAGCCAGGTGTCGCCGAGCCCGATGACCGACGCATCGGCATACAGCGCGGCGAGCGGTTGGGCGAACTGCCGGGCGGGCAGCCCGAAGAGCATGCGGACGGCAGCAGCCCCGGCCCCGGCCCCGGCCCCGGTGCTGGCCCCGAGGCCGGCCCCGACGCCGACGACGGTGGCCGAGCCGACGGTTCGGCCCACCCCGACAGCAGGCCGGACGGCGGGCGGGCAGCCGCCGTCGGGACGACGCAGCCCGCAGCCGCGAGCCCTGGGCGGGACGAACCCCACGCCCTGGTGCGCGCCCTGCGCAGCCTTCGGCGCGGCAGCCGCGCCCGGCGTGACCGCCCCGGACCGCGCCAGCGCCGTGATGGGCATCCGGCCGGGCCTGCGGAGCCCTCGGTGACGGGCCGACCCGGCCCCGGTGCCGAACGTCCGGACACCGCCTCCGGTCCGCTCGGTGGCCACACCGAGCCGTCGGCGTCGGACGCGCCCGGGCGCTCCCTCGACCCGGTGTTCCAGCACGGTGTCGTGGTGGGCTTCGACGGCTCGTTGTCGAGCGAGCGCGCCCTCGCCTACGCCGTCGGCATGGCCCGCCGGTCGCAGTGCGGCCTGGTGATCGTGCACGTCGCCAACCGCCTGCCCGCCACGGTCTGGGCGGGCTGTGAACCTCCCGTCTTCGTCGATCTCCCGGACCACCGCACGGAGGTCCTCGGCCTGGAACTCGCCTGCGCGGACTTCCTCGCGGGGGTGCCGTGGGTCCTGATCGAGCGGGGCGGCGACATCTGCCACGAGATCGAGGAGGTCGGCCGCGAGTACGCCGCCGACGCGATCGTCGTCGGCACGACGCACGGCCTGCTCGGCAAGATCTTCGGCTCGGTCTCCGGGCGGCTGGCGCGGCGGGCCAACCGCCCGGTGATCGTGATCCCTTGAGGACTTCCGGCTGCCGCGGAGCCTCCGCGGCAGCGGTTCCCGCCGCCGCGGTGTGCAACTCAACAGCCCTTGTGGAGCGGTGGGTTGGCCCGGTGGGCCCGGCTTCCGGGGTGACCACCGGAAGCCGGCCGTCAGGAGTCGACGGTCAGGCGCCGATCGTCACGAGGTGACGCCGAGCTGCCGGGCGATGAGCATGCGCTGGACTTCGGACGTGCCCTCCCCGATCTCGAGAATCTTGCAGTCGCGCCAGAAGCGGGCGACCGGGAATTCGTTCATGAAGCCGTACCCGCCGTGGATCTGGGTCGCCTCGCGGGCGTTGTCGACGGCGGCCTCGGACGAGTACAGCTTCGCGATCGCGGCCTCCTTCTTGAACGGTTCGCCGTGCAGCAGCCGGGAAGCGGCGTCCCGCCAGGCCAGGCGGGAGGTGTGGGCGCGCAGCTCCATGTCGGCGAGCTTGAACTGGATGGCCTGGTTGGCACCGATCGGGCGGCCGAAGGCCCGGCGGGTGCCGGCGTACTTGACGGACTCGTCGACGCAGCCCTGGGCCAGGCCGGTGGCCAGGGCCGCGATCGCGATGCGGCCCTCGTCGAGGATCCGCAGGAACTGGGCGTAGCCTCGGCCACGCTCGCCCAGCAGGTTGGCCGCGGGGACGCGGCAGTCGGTGAAGGACAGTTCGCGGGTGTCGGATGCGTTCCACCCGACCTTCGAGTACTTCTTCGAGACCTGGAAGCCGGGGGTCCCGGTGGGCACGATGATGGACGAGATCTCCCGCACAGGCGAGCGGAATTCGCCTTCTTCACTCGAACGAGCGATCGGTTCAGTGAGCGCGGTGACGGTGACCAGACCGGTGATGTCGGTGCCGGAGTTGGTGATGAAGCACTTGGTCCCGTTGATGACCCACTCGTCGGTGGCCTCGTCGTAGCGGGCGGTGGTGCGGGTCGCCCCGGCGTCCGAGCCACCCTCCGGCTCGGTGAGGCCGAAGGCGCCGAGGAGTTCGCCGGAAGTCAGCCGGGGCAGCCACTCGCGCTTCTGCTCCTCGGTGCCGAAGCGGTAGATCGGCATCGCGCCCAGCGAGACGGCGGCCTCCAGGGTGATCGCCACCGAGGAGTCCACGCGGGCGAGTTCCTCCAGGGCGAGGCCGAGGGCGAAGTAGTCGCCGCCCATGCCGCCGTACTCCTCCGGGAAGGGCAGGCCGAACAGGCCCATCCGCCCCATCTCGCGGACGATCTCGTAGGGGAACTCCTCCCGCTCGTAGAACTCGCCGATCTTCGGCGCCACCACGTCCTGGGCGAACTCCGCGACGGTGCGCCGCAGTTCCTCGTACTCGCTGCTGAGCCGGTGGTCGAGCATCTGATCCTCCTGGTGCCCGGCCGGGGTGGCCGCGGGCAAGAGCGGGACGACCGGCGTCCGTCTGACGGTGTGACGGTCGCACGGTGTGGTTGACGGATGAACGGGGTGCGGTGGCGCCGGCCGGACCGTTCGGGCGGCCGGCGCCGGGAAGTCGGGCGGGGCCGGTCAGCCCCGGGCGGCGCCGAGCAGCGCCTGGACGGTGCGGGAGGGGCTCGGGCGGCCGAGCTGCCCGGCCATCCAGCCGCTGGTCGCGACCAGCGCGCGCAGGTCGACGCCGGTCCGGACGCCGAGCCCGTGCAGCATCCACACCAGGTCCTCGGTGGCCAGGTTCCCGGTGGCGCTCTTCGCGTACGGGCAGCCGCCCAGTCCGCCCGCCGAGGCGTCCACCGTGGTGACGCCCTCGCGCAGCGCCGCCAGGGTGTTGCTGAGCGCCTGGCCGTAGGTGTCGTGGAAGTGCACGGCGATCCGGCCGACGGGCACGCCGGCCTTCGCGAACCCGGCCAGCAGTGCACCGACCTGGCCGGGGGTGGCCACGCCGATGGTGTCGCCGAGGCTCAGCTCGGCGCAGCCCATCTCCAGCAGCTGGACGCCGTACCGGACCACCTGGTCGACCGGGACGGGCCCCTCCCAGGGGTCGCCGAAGCACATCGAGAGGTAGCCGCGGACGGTGACCCCGGCCTCGGTGGCCCGGGTCACGACCGGGCGGAACATCGCCATGGCCTCGTCCGCCGAACGGTTGAGGTTGCGCCGGGCGAAGGTCTCGGTGGCGCTGGCGAAGACCGCGATGTCGGTGGCGTGGTGGGCGAGCGCGCGGTCGAGGCCGCGCTCGTTGGGGACCAGCACCGGCAGCCGCAGACCGGGGTGGCGCTCGGGCAGGCCGGCGAGCCGGGGGACCAGCTCCTCGGCATCGGCGAGCTGGGGTACCCATTTCGGGTGAACGAAGCTGGTCGCCTCGACGGTCCGCAGCCCGGCGGCGGCGAGCCGGCCGATGAACTCGGCCTTGACCTCGACGGGCACCAGGGAGCTCTCGTTCTGCAGCCCGTCGCGCGGCCCGACCTCGTGGATCCGAACCTCCTCGGGCAGGCCGGGGGCGCGGACCGGGTCGGGCAGGCCCAGGTCGAGCGCGTCGGGCTCGCGGGCGGCACCACCCGGGGCGGGGGGCGTCGGGGCGGGGGTCTTCGGGGACGTCATGACCGTACCTCCGCGGGCTCGGCGGCCGCCTCGGCCGGGGTGACCACGACCAGCAGGTCCTCCATCGCGACGGTGGCGCCGGCGGTGGCGCGCAGCTCGGCCACCACACCGTCGTGCGGCGCGGCGATCACGTGTTCCATCTTCATGGCCTCCAGCACGAGCAGGGGTTGGCCCTTGCGGACCGTCTCGCCCGCCGTGGTCTTGACGACCGTGACGGTGCCGGGCATCGGGGCGGTCAGCGCGCCGTGGTGCGCCGAGGCACCGCCGACGCTCTCGCCGACCGGGTCGTAGGCGTGCATCGGCCAGGCGTCGCCCTCGACGCCGAGCCAGGTCACCGGGCCGGCCGGGAGGCCGGGGGTGGCGTCGGTGGCCAGCGCGAAGGCGGTCTGCAGGCCGTCGACGGTCAGGTGCAGCCGGTCGGCCGCCAGGGTCGCGCGGGCGCGGTGGACGGGCCCGGCGTCCAGCTGGAGCTCGACCTCGCGGGCGGTCCCGGGCGAATTGTCAGTGGCGTCGGTTACGTTGCCCGCAGTGATCGAACGGATGCGCACCGACACCGGGTCCTGGCCGGGGGTCCGGAGTCGGTGGGTGGTCCAGGCGGGGGTGCCACCGAGGCGCCAGCCGGAGGGAAGGGAGAACGGGTCGGTCCAGCCGCCGGGGTCGGCGGCCGGGGTGAGGTCCAGGTGCCGTGCCAGCGCGGCCGCGTAGTAGAGGAGGTGGGCAGGTGACGGCGGTTCGGATGCCGGGGCGTCGGCGGGATCGGTCGCGCTCGCGGCCGTCGCGCTCGGGGCCGCCGCGTGCGGGGCTGCCGCGTGCGAGGTTGCCGCGTTCGACGGGGAGTGCGGTGCGACGAGCAGGCCCGGCTGCTGCTGGGCCGTCTGTTCCACCAGGCCGGTGTCCAGTCGGCCGGCGACGACCTCGGGGTGGGCGAGCAGTCGGCGCAGGAAGCCGGTGTTGGTGGTGACGCCCAGGATGCGGGTGTCGGCCAGCGCGGCGCGGAGCCGGCGCAGCGCGGTCGGGCGGTCGGGCCCGTACGCGATGACCTTGGCGAGCATGGGGTCGTAGGCGCTGGTGACGACGGTTCCGGGGGCGACTCCGGAGTCGACGCGGATGCCCTCGCCCCGGGGCTCGTCCAGGGTGAGGATGCGACCGCCGGTGGGCAGGAAGTCCCGTTCCGGGTCCTCGGCGCAGATACGGGCCTCGATGGCGTGGCCCAGGAAGGAGACGTCGGACTGGCCGAAGGAGAGCGGCTCGCCCGCGGCGACGCGCAGTTGCCACTCGACCAGGTCCAGTCGGGCCGATTCCGGACCGACGGCGACGGCGAGTTCGGTGACGGGGTGCTCGACCTGGAGGCGGGTGTTCATCTCCATGAAGAAGAAGTCCCGCACCCCCTCGGCGGCGGAGGCGGGGGCGTCCGGGTCGATGCCGGGGACGATGAACTCCACGGTGCCGGCCCCGGTGTAGCCGCAGGACTCGGCGGCGCGGACGGCCGCAGCGCCCATCGCGGCGCGGGTCTCGGCATTGAGCAGGACGGAGGGAGCCTCTTCGATCAGTTTCTGATGGCGGCGCTGGAGGCTGCACTCGCGCTCGCCGAGGTGGACGGTGGTGCCGTGGGCGTCGGCGAGCACCTGCACCTCGATGTGGCGCGGCCGGTCGATCCACCGCTCCAGCAGCAGGGTGTCGTCGCCGAAGGCGGTCCGGGCGACCCGACGGGCGGCGGCGATCTCGGTGGGCAGCTCGGCCGGATCCCGCACCAGGCGCATGCCCTTTCCGCCACCACCGGCGGAGGGCTTGAGCAGGACGGGGTAGCCGATCTCGTCGGCGGCGGCGACGAGGTCCTCGTCGGTGGGCGCGGTGGCCTGGCTGCCGGGGACCACCGGGACGCCGGCGGTCCGGACGGCCTCCTTGGCGTTGATCTTGTCACCCATCAGCTCGACCGCACCGGGAGGTGGTCCGATGAAGACGAGGCCCGCGTCGGCGCAGGCGCGGGCGAAGCCGGGGTTCTCGGCGAGGAAGCCGTAGCCGGGGTGGACGGCCTGGGTACCGGTGCGGTGGGCGGCGGCGAGGATCTGATCGGTGCGCAGGTACGTCTCGGCGGCCGAGCTGTCGCTGCGGTCGGCCGGGCCGAGCCGGACGGCGACGTCGGCCTCGCGGACGTGCGGTGCGTCGGCGTCCGCGTCGCTGAACACGGCGACCGAGCGGACACCGAGCCGCCGCAGGGTGCGGATCACCCGCAGGGCGATCTCACCGCGGTTGGCGACCAGAACTGTGTCGAACATGGGAGGCGTTCCTCCGGGTCGAGGGGAGCCGTAAGAGAGGAGGTGGCGGTGGGCGGTTGCGGCGCCGACCCGGTCGTCGGACCGGCGCCGCAGGAGTCACACCCGGAAGAGCGGGGTCACCGCAGCGGTGGCGGCGGAGTGTGCACCGGAGTGCTCGCACCGGAGTGGCCGCACCGGGGCGGCCGCCCCGGAGCGGTCACATGCGGAAGACACCGAACGGAGCGGGCGGCGCCAGCGGGGCGTTGGCACAGGCGGTGAGGGCGAGGCCGACGACGGTGCGGGTGTCCATCGGGTCGATCACGCCGTCGTCCCATAGCCGGGCGGTGGCGTAGTAGGCGCTGCCCTGGCGCTCGTACTGCTCGCGGACCGGGCGCTTGAACTCCTCCTCCGCCTCGCCCGGCCACTCCTCGCCGCGCGCCTCCAACTGGTCGCGGCGGACGGTGGCCAGCACGGAGGCCGCCTGCTCGCCGCCCATTACGGAGATCTTGGCGCCCGGCCACATCCACAGGAAGCGGGGTGAGTAGGCCCGGCCGCACATCGAGTAGTTGCCGGCTCCGTACGAGCCGCCGATCACCACGGTCAGCTTCGGGACCCGGGTGCAGGCCACGGCGTTGACCATCTTGGCGCCGTGCTTGGCGATGCCGCCCGCCTCGTACTGCCGACCGACCATGAAGCCGGTGATGTTCTGCAGGAAGAGGAGGGGGATGCCGCGCTGGTCGCACAACTCGATGAAGTGGGCGCCCTTGACGGCCGACTCGGAGAACAGCACACCGTTGTTGGCGACGATGCCGACCGGGTGGCCGTGAATCCGGGCGAAGCCGGTGACCAGGGTCGCGCCGTACTCGGCCTTGAACTCGGCGAAGCGGCTGCCGTCGACCAGTCGGGCGATCACCTCGCGCACGTCGTAGGGCGTGCGCGGGTCGACCGGGACGGCCCCGTACAGGCCGGCCGGGTCGACGGCCGGCGGCTCGGCCGCGGTGAGCGGCCACGGCCTGGGCGTGCGCGGGCCGAGCTCGGACACGATGGTGCGGACGATGGAGAGGGCGTGGGCGTCGTCCTCGGCCAGGTGGTCGGTCACGCCCGAGGTGCGGGAGTGCAGTTCGCCGCCGCCCAGCTCCTCGGCGGTGACCACCTCGCCGGTCGCGGCCTTCACCAGCGGCGGTCCGCCCAGGAAGATCGTGCCCTGGTTGCGGACGATCACCGCCTGGTCGCTCATCGCCGGGACGTACGCGCCGCCGGCCGTGCAGGAGCCGAGCACGGCGGCGATCTGCGGGATGCCCGCGGCCGAGAGCCGGGCCTGGTTGTAGAAGATCCGGCCGAAGTGGTCGCGGTCCGGGAAGACCTCGTCCTGCATCGGGAGGAAGGCACCACCGGAGTCCACCAGGTAGATGCAGGGGAGGCGGTTCTCCAGCGCGACCTCCTGGGCGCGCAGGTGCTTCTTCACCGTCATCGGGTAGTAGGTGCCGCCCTTGACGGTGGCGTCGTTGGCGACCACCACCACCTCGCGTCCGGCGACCCGGCCGATGCCGGCGATCACCCCGGCCGCGGGCGCCGCCCCGTCGTACATCCCGTCGGCGGCCAGCGGGGCCAGCTCCAGGAAGGGCGAGGCCGGGTCGAGCAGGGTGTCCACCCGGTCGCGGGGGAGGAGCTTGCCGCGCGAGGTGTGCCGGGCGCGCGCCTTGGCGCCCCCGCCGAGGGCGGCGGCGTCGAGCTTGGCGCGCAGCTCGGCGACCAGGGCCCGGTGCGCCTCGGTGTTGGCCCGGAAGGCCGCGGAACCCGGGTCGGCGGAGGTGCCGAGCCGGGGTGCCGGAGCGGCGGCTCCCGGTGCTGTGGCAATCGGTGCTGTGGCAATCGGTGCTGTGGCACCCGGTGCCGACGCGGCGCCGGTCGCTGCGCTGAACCGGACGCCGGAGGAGGCACCGGTGGTTGAGATGACCATTCCCAAGAGCTCCCTTGCCCTCGGCAGCAGGCGGGCGGGCCGAGTACGGTGCGCCCCTGATCCTCACGTTAATTAACGTTAACTTACGCGCCCAGGTTAACGGCCGATAACCCGACTGTCTACGATGGGCGGCATGCCGAACGTCCCCACCGCCTCCGCGCTCCCACGCCGCGACCAGATCCGCCGGGAGGCCGCGCGACTGTTCGCCGCCCGGGGCTTCCTCGGCGTGGGTGTGGACGAGATCGGCAAGGCCGTCGGCATCAGTGGCCCCGGCCTCTACCGCCACTTCGCCGGCAAGGACGCGATGCTGGCCGACCTGCTGATCGGCATCAGCGAGCGCCTGCTGGAGGAGGGGCGTCGCCGGGCGGGCGGCGGCGACGGTCCGGCCGCCACCCTGGACGCCCTGATCAGCGGCCACGTCGACTTCGCCCTGAACGACCGCGACCTGATCACCCTGCACGACCGCGAACTGCTGAACCTCAAGGAGGAGGACCGCCGCACCGTCCGGCGGCTCCAGCGCGGCTACGTCGAGCTGTGGGTGGACGTGGTCCGGCAGGCCCACCCGTCGCTCGCCGATCCCGGCGCGGAGCCGGTCGCGCGGGCCGCCGTGCACGCGGTCTTCGGGCTGATCAACTCGACCCCGCACAGCGTCGGCCCGAATCCGGCCCAGGGCGAGCGCGCCGGCCTGCAGCGCGGCGACATGGCCGCGCTGCTGCACACCCTCGCCCACGGTGCCTTCGCCGCGGCCGCCGAGTCCGTGGCTGCGGCTGGCTCCACGGGTGCCGACCGGGGGGCCGGGCCCGCATAGGCCCGTTCGTTCTCGTCCGCTCCTGCCGCTTCCCGTCCCTTTCCGTCCGCTCCCGTCTGTTCTTCTTGGTCGCCGCCGTCCGCCTCCGACCGTTCCGGTGGAGCTGCCGGGGGCGCCGACCCGGTACCGTCCCCGGCCCTAGTCCAAAGGACGGTGCTAGGTCCAAAGGACGGTGCCTGCCCGCCCCCGGGGCGCTGGGCGCACGCCGGGTTCTCGGGTGACCCTGGGGGAAGGGCCGGAGCGTCGGGCCGCAGCTGTGTTCGGGTCGGGAATCACCGCAGGCCGCGAGCTGTTGCCCAGTCGCCGGACCGGACGATCCGGGCCGTACCGGAGTCACTTCCGAACGCCTCGCGCGGCCGGAAATGCCGTGGCGGCCACCCGACGAAATGGTTAGCATCCCTAAATATGCCCGAGACTCACGGATCCATGGTGGAGCAATCACCGAGCGGCCAACCGGCCCCCGGCCCCGACCCGGTGGCCCCCGGCAACGGCCCGAGGGCCACCGAAGCACGCCCTGCGCCGGAGGTGGCCGCCACCCCGAGCCCGGACCCGGCCGAGGGCGCGACCGCCCGGGCCGACGGCTGGCTGCGCCGCCTGATCGGCTACAGCTGGCGGTCCCGCCGCAGCCTGCTGCTCGCCTTCGGCGCCTCGCTGGTCGGCATGGCCGTCACCGCGATGGTGCCGCTGGTCACCAAGCTGATCATCGATGACGTCATCGTCGCCCACACCCGCTCGCTGACCCCGTGGGCGGTGGTGCTGCTGCTCGCCGCCGTCGTGGTCTTCGGCTGCACCCAGGTCCGTCGCTACTACGGCGGCCAGCTGGCCCTCGACGTCCAGCACGACATGCGCAGCGACCTGTTCCGCTCGCTCGGCCGGCTCGACGGCCACCGTCAGGACCGCCTGGACACCGGCCAGGTGGTGGGGCGCGCGACCTCCGACCTCCAGCTGATCAACGGCCTGCTCTCGATGCTGCCGATGATGACCGGCTACCTGCTGATGTTCGTGATGTCGCTGGGCGTGATGGTCTGGCTGTCCCCGCCGCTGACCCTGATAGCCGTGGTCATGGCCCCCGCGCTGTGGTGGGTCAGCGGGCGCAGTCGCAAGCGCCTGTTCCCGGCCACCTGGGCCGCCCAGCAGGAGGCGGCCGCCGTCGCGGGCGTGGTGGACGGCGCGATCGGCGGGGTCCGGGTGGTCAAGGGCTTCGGCCAGGAGGCGCAGGAGCAGGACAAGCTGGAGCTGGTCTCCCGCAACCTGTTCGCCGCCCGGCTCCGGTCGATCCGCCTCAACGCCCGCTACAACCCGGCGATGCAGGCGATCCCGGCCCTGGCCCAGGTCGCGGTGCTGGCCTTCGGCGGCTGGCTGGCCGTCGACGGTCGGGTCACGCTCGGGACCTTCGTCGCCTTCTCCACCTACGTCGCCCAGATGACCGGCCCGGTGCGGATGCTGACCATGGTCATCACGGTCGGCCAGCAAGCCCGGGCCGGCGTCGAGCGGGTCCTGCAACTGATCGACGAGCGCCCGCTGGTCCAGGAGCGCCCGGACGCGCTCACCCTGGACCTGACGCGGGACGGCACCACCTCCCCGACCAGCTCCGCCGACACCCCCGCCGACTCCGCGGCTGATCGCCCGAAGGGCGCCCCGGACGATGCCCCGGCCGGCACCGTCGGTCCCCGTACCCCCGACGTCGCCCTGGAGTTCGACCGGGTCGAGTTCCGCTACGACCCCGAGCACCCGGCCCCGGTGCTGCACGGGCTCACCCTCGCGCTGGCCCCCGGCGAGACCCTCGCCCTGGTGGGCGCGTCCGGCTCCGGCAAGTCGACGGTGGCCCAGCTGGTGCCCCGCTTCTACGACCCGGCGGGCGGCGCCGTCCGCCTCTACGGCCACGACCTGCGCGACCTCACCCTGGACTCGGTCCGTGCCGCCGTCGGCATCGTGCCTGAGGAGAGCTTCCTCTTCTCCGAGTCGGTCCGCACCAACATCGCCTACGGCCGTCCGGACGCCACCGACGAGCAGATCGTCGCCGCCGCGCGCGCCGCCCAGGCCGACGAGTTCGTCCGCGCGCTGCCGGACGGCTACGAGACCAAGGTCGGGGAGCAGGGCCTGACCCTCTCCGGGGGCCAGCGCCAGCGCATCGCCCTGGCCCGGGCGATCCTCACCGACCCCCGGATCCTGCTGCTGGACGACGCCACCTCGGCGGTCGACCCGCAGGTCGAGGCGGAGATCCACGACGCGCTGCGCTCGGTGATGACCGGCCGCACCACCCTGCTGATCGCCCACCGGCGCTCGACCCTCCAACTCGCCGACCGGATCGCGGTCCTGGACCACGGCCGACTGCTGGACCTCGGCACGCACGAGGAACTCGAAGCCCGATGTCCCCAGTACCGGGCCCTGATCACCGACCCGGAAGCCGGCCGCACACCCGAGCCGCAGCCCGGGCCTGCCCTCGACACCCCCGCTGGCTCCGCCGCCCACGTTGACGCCGCCTCCGCCGTTGACGCCGCCCCCAGCTCCGCCGCCGCCGACGCCCCCGGCGCCGAGCCCGCGCCGACCGAGGAGAAGGACCGGCCGACCGCGCAGACCCCCAAACTCCCCACCCCCGCACTCCCCACCCCCGCCCTCGCCAAGGCGGCCCGCACCGCCGACCCGGAGCTACTGGCCAAGGTCGCCGCCCTCCCGCCGGCCACCGACACCCCCGCCGTCCCCCGCGCCGAGGCCGAGGCCGGGGACCCGGACTTCAGCCTCGGCCGCCTGCTGCGCCCCTTCCGCACCCCGCTGCTCATCGCCTTCCTGCTGGTCACCCTGGATGCGGCCGCCGGGCTGGTGCTGCCGGTGCTGATCCGGCACGGGATCGACGAGGGCGTCCGCAAGGGCCTGATGGCCGGCGTCGCGGTCGCCTCGATCACCGCCCTCGTCGTGGTGCTGCTGGACTGGCTGGTGCAGAGCGCCGAGAACCGGGTCAGCGGCCGGACCGGTGAGCGGGTGCTCTACACCCTCCGACTCAAGATCTTCGCCCACCTCAACCGGCTCGGCCTGGACTACTACGAGCGCGAGTTGACCGGCCGGATCATGACCCGGATGACCACCGACCTGGACTCGCTGACGTCCTTCCTGCAGACCGGAATGGTCACCGCGGTGGTCAGCCTGCTGACCTTCGCCGGGATCTTCGTGGCCCTGCTGATCATCGACGCCGGTCTGGCCCTGGTGGTCTTCGCCGTGCTGCCGCTGCTGGTGATCGCCACCCTGGTGTTCCGGAAGAAGTCCAAGGACCAGTACGAGCGTTCCCGCGACCTGATCAGCACCGTCAACGCCGACCTCCAGGAGAACGTGGCCGGCATGCGGATCGTCCAGGCCTTCCGCCGTCTGGACACCAACACCGACCGCTTCGTGGCCCGCGGCATCGCCTACCGGGAGGCCAGGGTCCGGGCGCAGTTCTACATCTCGCTGTACTTCCCGTTCGTCCAGTTCCTCTCCAGCGTCGCCGCCGCACTGGTGCTGATCGTGGGCGCCGCCCGGGTGGACGCGGGGACGCTGACGGTCGGTGCGCTGGTCGCGTACCTGCTCTACATCGACCTGTTCTTCGCCCCGGTCAACCAGCTGTCGCAGGTGTTCGACGGCTACCAGCAGGCCTCGGTGGGCCTCGGCCGGATCCGTGAGCTGCTGCGCACCCCGACCACCACGGCCCCGGCGGCCGATCCGGTCCCGGTGCCGAAGGGGCTGCGCGGCGAGATCAGCTTCGAGGGCGTCGGCTTCGCCTACAACGGCGGGGCGGACGGCGCACCGGAGGTGCTCAGCGCCGTCGACCTGCACATACCCGCAGGTCAGACGGTGGCGCTGGTCGGCGAGACCGGCGCGGGCAAGTCGACGCTGGTGAAGCTGGTCGCGCGGTTCTACGACGCGACCGAGGGCACCGTCCGGGTCGACGGGGTGGACCTCACCCGCTACGACCTGGCCCAGTACCGTCACCGGCTGGGCGTGGTGCCGCAGGAGGCGTACCTGTTCGCGGGCACGGTCCGCGAGGCGATCGCCTACGGCCGCCCGGACGCCTCGGCGGCCGAGGTGGAGGCGGCGGCCCGGGCGGTCGGCGCGCACGACATGATCGTCGGACTGTCGGGCGGCTACGACCACGAGGTCGCCGGCCGCGGGCGCAACCTCTCGGCCGGTCAGCGCCAGCTGATCGCCCTGGCCCGGGCCGAACTGGTCGACCCGGACATCCTGCTGCTGGACGAGGCCACCGCGGCGCTCGACCTGGCCAGCGAGGCAGCCGTCAACCAGGCCGCGGACCGGCTCAGCGGGGGCCGCACCACCCTGGTCATCGCCCACCGGCTGACCACCGCCGAACGCGCGGACCGGGTCGTGGTGCTGGACCACGGCCGGGTGGTCGAGGACGGCACCCACACCGAACTGCTCGCCCTGGACGGGACGTACGCCCGGCTCTGGCAGGCGTTCATCGCGGACGGCCACCCGGCCCCTGCCGAGACGGTCGCCGCCGGGTAGCCGCGGTCCGGGAGTCCGGCAGCCATGCGGTCCGGCGATCCTGGGGTCGGGCGCCGCGCTCAGGCAGCGATCAGTGAGGCCAGCAGGCCCGAGGCGTCGACGCCGCGCGGCAGGTCGCTCACCTGGCCGTCCCCGACCTCCACCACCCGCCAGCCGGAGCCGTCGGCCCGGCTGGCGAGGTCGGTGGTGACGAAGCGGCAGCCGAGTCTTCGCACCAGCGCGGGGACGTGGGTGAGGTCGGGCTCGACCCGTTGGTGCGGGGCGTCCGGGTGCGGGCCCACCAGGATCGGCCGACCGTCGAGCCACCACACCCGGACCTCCACCGCCCGCCCGTCGCTGCCCGCGCCTTCCGCTGTGCCGCCGACGCTCCGGGCCGTTCCGTCGGCGCGCTCGAACTCCTCGTACCGCCGCAGCACCACCCCGCCGGCCAGGGACTCGCCCTGCAGCTCGACGAACCGCCCGACCACCCGCCCGACGGCCGCCAGGTCCGCCAACTCCGGTACGTAGCAGGCCTCGTGCCACTCGTGCTTGCGGGACTTCACATAGTCCTTCACGATCGCCGGCCCGGTGCCGCCGAGCCGGGCCACGGCGTCCGCCAGTTCCGCCGGGGTGGGGGCCGTCGTCCCGTCGGACGGGATCCAGACGCTGGGCGGGGTCGCGCCCTCGAACACCCCGTACCAGCCGGGCAGTTCGTGCGCCGCCGCGTAGCCGGGCGCGCTGGTCAGCAGGTTGCCGCCGCGGGCGGTGAGGGCGGCGGCGAACCCGGCGTACCGCGCGGAGGGGAGCATCCACCCCCGGTACCAGAGCGGTCCGCAGTCCGGGGGCACCCGCCGTACCGCTTCCTCGGCGTGTCCGGCGAGCAGTGCGTCGTGGTCGACGAGGTGGTGCTCGCCGCCCAACTCCCGCAGTAGCCGGGCCTCCCAGGCGAAGTGCGGATCGGGCCGGCGCGGGTTGAGCGGATCGGCGGGGAAGAGGATCGAGGGTACGGGCATGGCGGTCAGGGTACGGCCAGCGGGCCGTTCCCGGCTGCGCTCCGGCGGCGGTCGGTTGCCCCGGTTCTTCCCAAGTGGGGTGCGGGGACGGCGAATCCGGTCGACGCCCGGTGCGGGCGCTGTCAGAGTGTCCCGATGCGAAGACTGCTGCGACCGCACAGACGCGTTCCGCGCCGGGCCGCCCGTACGGTGGTGCTGGACGGCGACGGCTCGGTGTTCCTGCTCCGTTCGGACAACGACGAGGTCGGCGTCCACTGGACCATGCCCGGCGGCGGGCTGGAACGGGGTGAGACCCCGCGGGTCGGCGCCCGGCGCGAACTGTGGGAGGAGACCGGCTGGACCGATCTCGAACCGGGCCCGCTGCTCGGCACCTGGGAGCACGACTTCACCTGGCACGGAACCCCGGTCCGTCAGCACGAGCACATCTACCTCACCCGCGGACCGCACCGCGGCCCGGTCGGCGATGTCAGCGCGGTGCACGCCGTGGACCGGATCCTCGACTGGCGGTGGTGGACCCCGGCCGAGCTCGCCGACGAGAACGCGGACGCGCTCTGGCCGCCCCGGCTACCGGAGTTGCTGGAGCCCGTCCGCGCGGGCTGGGCGGTTGACGGGCGCCCTCCGGTGCCCGTCGACCTCGGTTACATCCCGAATGCCTGACCGCGCCCGCCGGGCCGGGCGGCCCGACCGCCCGGCCCGACCGGGCCGAGCTCCCAGCCGTGCAGGTCGAGCTCCCGGTCGTGCAGCGCCCACGGGTTCATCCGCACCGTCAGCCGGGCGCCGACCAGTTGCTCGGCGGTGAGCCCGGTCTCGGTGATCAGCTGCTCGGTCGACACCGAGACGGCGATGGCGGGACGCCAGGAGGGCAGTACGACCAGGGTGGTCCCGCGCCCGACCCGGATCGGCTCCGCCGCCACCCGGACCGGTGTCCGCTCCTCCGGGCGGCCGACGGCGTCCGACCGGACCGGGCTGCCGCCGATCAGGATGCCGAGCGGTGGTTCGGCCCGGAACTCCTCGGTGCCGGTCCCGGCAGCGGTCCAGCCTTCGATCCCCACTCCGGTCCCGATCCGGACCCCGGCACCGGCCCGGTCCACGGTGTGCGCGCCGGGTGCCGAGGCGACAGACGGCGCCGGGGGCGCCGAGGCCGGGTGATCGGTCACCGTCCCCGGTACACCGGTCGGTGCACCTGCCGGTGTACCTGCCCACCCCGCACCGGCCGGGTCGGTCGCGGCCGTCTCCCGTGCGGCCGCCTCCTGCCCGGTCGGGTCGGTATGCGGGTGCATCCGCCGCAGCCGGCGGGACGGCGACGGCCGTCGCGAGCCGAGGATCCGGAGCTCCTCGCGCCCCGAACGCGGCACCGCCGCAGGCCGGTTGCCCTCGGCGGGTGCCGCGGTCCGCTGGAACCGGACGAACCCCGGCCCGGCCCGGTCAGGGGCGGAGCCCGCACCCGCACCGGTACCGGCGTCGGTGCCGGCGCCGGTGTCGGCCTCGGACTCGGACGCCGCCTCGATCGCCGCCTCGGACGCAGCCTCGGCCTCGCCGAGCAGCGCCCGTACCTCCGCCACCGGCCTACGGCACGCGGCTGCCAGCTCGGCGAGCGAGCGCCCCTCGGCGCGCGCGGCTCGCAGCCGGGCGGCGAACGCCTCCCGGAGCCGCGCTTCGACGTCCTCCGGCATGCGCGGCTGCGGCACCGTGTCGTGCCGGACTGGGGTGCCGGGGGTGCCGGGGGCGCCGGTCGCGCCGCCGTCGGCCGCCGTCGCGATCGAGCAGAGCGGAGCCCCCGCGCCGGGCGGCCGGGGCACATCGGCCGGGGGCGAGGAGCCGGCACCGTCCGCAGAGGGCCCGGACGGGCCGGGCAGTCCGGGCGGGGCGGGGTCGGTGGAACCGGGGTGGAGCGAGGTCATCGGCGGGCCCTTCGGGGGACGGTCCCGACGATCCTCCCGCACCGCGCCACCAGCTCCAAGCGCCATTTCCGCGCGTGTGCCCGGGAGCACGCCGTGATCGCCGGGCGACCGGCGGCGGCCCCTACCGGGCGTATCGGCTCAACTCCCGGACGCGACGAAGCCCTTGAGGTCGGAAAGCACCGCGTTGGCCGCCGTCACGCCGAGCCCGAGGAACCAGGTCTCGTCCGAAACAGGCCGCGCCTGACCGGACTTGACCGCCCCGAGCGTCTTCCAGAGCGCCCCGCCCAGCACCGCGTCCTGGTTGGTCGAACTGGGGCTGCCGTACACGCCGTAGAAGATCCAGTCGGCGTCGGCCTTGTCGATCTGTTCCGGGCTGACCTCCACCGCGAGTTCCTTGACCTGCTCGATCGCGGGCTGCGGCAGCGGCACGTCGGTGAGGACGGTGCCGATGAACGAGAGTTCGGCGTAGAGCCTGGTCCGGCCGGGCATGAAGCGCAGCGGCGTGATGGTGGGCCGCTTGCCGCCGAGCCCGGCGCCGATCGCGGTGGCGGCGGCCTGGTAGGCGTCGAGCTGCGCCTGGGCCTGTGCCTGCAGGCCGAAGGGGCTGGCGTTGAGCAGGAAGTTCTGCTTCCACGGGTAGCCGGGACGCAGTGAGAAGACGGTCGGCGCGATCTTCGACAGCTGGGCGTACTGGTCCTGGGCGCGCAGCTGGCTGCCGAGGATCAGGTCGGGCTTGAGCGCCGCGATCGCCTCCAGGTTGAGGCTGTTGATGGTGCCGACGGCGGCCGGGTTGCCCGCCTTGTCCTTCAGGTAGGAGGGCAGCGACTTGGAAGCGTCGGCGTGGACGACGCCGACCGGCTGGATGCCGAGCGAGACGACGTTGTCGAGCTCACCGGTGTCCAGCACCACGACCCGGGTGGGCTTGGCGGGGATGACGGTCTCGCCCATGGCGTGCTTGACGGTGCGCGGGTAGACGCCGGGGGCGGCGTCGGTCCCGAAGCCCTTCATCTTCTCGATGACGGTGGCGTAGTCATCGCCGCCCTGCTTGACCGACTTCTGGTCCGGCGAGCCGCCGCTGCCCGGCTTCGCGCCGCCGCCGTTGCCGCCGGACCCGCCGGACCCGCCGGACCCGCCCGAGCTGCCGCAGGCGGCGAGGAGCCCGCCGAGGCCGAGCACGGCGGCGCCGGTCACTCCGGCGGTGAGGAAGCGGCGTCGGCTGGGGGTGCGGGGGGCGGGGGTGAGGACGAGGGCCAGGTTCGAATCGTCGGAGTCGGGGGCCACGCGACGCTCCTTCACGGTCGGGACCGGACGGTCGAGGTTAGGTGAGGCAAACCTATCTCGCCGCCGCGCGCACCCTCCGCACGGGGGTGGTCACCGAGGGGCCAAAGGTCATCGTAAGTGCATAAAATCACCAAGAGTTGGTCTATTCAACCTTCTTCGCGCGCCTTAGAGTGCGCTGGTGTTTGATCAGCAGCTCTCAGAGCACACAAGCAGCGGCCGGGCAACGGCGCCCGGTGCTCCGCAGGGTGCCCCGGTCAGTGGCACCAGTGGTGGCGTTCCCGAACCGGGGACGGCTGGGGGAGCGGGGGACAAGGGTCTACGGGGCAACTCGGTGGGCCTGCTGGGCAGCGTGGTGCTGGGCGTCTCGACGGTCGCCCCGGTGTACTGCCTGACCGCGACGCTCGGACCGACGGTCACCGCGGTCGGGGTCCAGATGCCGGCCGTGTTCCTGGCCGGCTTCCTGCCGATGCTGCTCGTCGCGTTCGCGTACAAGGAGCTGAACAAGGACTTCCCGGACTGCGGTACGTCCTTCACCTGGACGGTCAGGGCCTTCGGCCCCCGGGTCGGCTGGATGGCCGGCTGGGGACTGACCGTCGCCACCATCATCGTGCTCTCCAACCTGGCCGGGGTGGCGACGGAGTTCCTCTACCTGATGCTCGGTGAGATGACCGGCAGCAGCTGGATCGCCGGACTCGACCAGCACAAGGCCGTCCACCTGCTCACCGTGGTGCTGCTCATCGCCGGTGCCACCGCGATGAGCTACCGGGGGATGACGGCCACCAAGTGGTTCCAGTACGGCCTGGTGGGCCTCCAGCTGGCCGTGCTGCTGCTCTTCTCGGCCATCGCCATCGGCAAGGCCGCCGCCGGGGACCTGCCCGACTCGATCGGCTTCTCGTCCTCCTGGCTCGACCCGCTCCAGGTCGGCTCGTTCAGCGCGTTCACCGCCGGCCTGTCGCTGTCCATCTTCATGTACTGGGGCTGGGACACCTGCCTCACCATGAACGAGGAGACCCTCGGCAGCGCCAAGACCCCGGGCCGGGCCGCGATGGTCTCCATGGTCACCCTGGTCGGCTCGTACCTGCTGGTCGCGGTCTCCGCCCAGATGTTCGCGGGCGTCGGCAGCACCGGCAACGGCCTCGGCAACCCGGCGACGGCCGACAACGTCTTCGCCGCGCTCGCCCGCCCGGTGCTCGGCTCGCCGTGGAGCATCCTGCTGTTCCTGGCCGTCGTCGCCAGCGCCGCCGCGAGCCTGCAGACCACCTTCATCCCGGTGGCCCGCACCCTGCTCGCGATGAGCGCCTACCGCGCCGTGCCGCCGCGCTTCGGCACCGTCCACCCGCGGTTCCGCACGCCCGGCTACGCCACCGTCGCGGCCGGCCTGGCCACCGCCGTCTTCTACGTCGGCATGAGCCTGATCAGCGAGAACGTCGTCCAGGACACCATCCTGGCGCTCGGTCTGATGATCTGCTTCTACTACGCGCTGACCGCTTTCTCCTGTGTCCGGTACTTCCGCCACTCGCTCCGCGCCAGCCTGCGCGACCTGCTGCTCAAGGGCGTCGCCCCGCTGCTCGGCGGCCTGCTGCTGAGCGCCGTCTTCCTCCAGACCCTGACCGACGCCTGGTCCCCCGACTACGGCAGCGGCGCGGTGTTCGGCATCGGCTCGGTGTTCGTGATCGGCGTCGGCATCCTGCTGCTCGGCGCCGCGCTGATGACCTGGTACGGCCGGGTCCGCCCGGAGTTCTTCCGCGGCGAGACGCTGCGCGAGGACACCCGGGCCCTGGTCGTGGAGGACTGACACCGGGGACCGGAGTTATCGTTGCAGCCGTGAAGAGCTTCGTGGGCCTGTGCTGGTGGCCGTCCTAGGACGGCCACCCCATTCGCCTGACCACAGGGCCGTCCGGGATGGACGGCCCTGTCGCGTTTCCCCACGGGACGGGCCCCTCGCCCCGGACGGCCGCCACCGCCGCCGTACCGAGGGAGAAACCCGATGACCACCAGTGCCACCGCCACTGCAAGCACTGCAAGCACCGCAAGCACCGCTGCCCTGACCGCGGGCACGTCCGACCGCACCGCCCAGGACCGGATCGACGACCCGTCCTCCCACCGGGTGCTGACCGGCGACCGCCCCACCGGCCCGCTCCACCTCGGCCACTACTTCGGCACCCTGCAGAACCGGGTCCGGCTGCAGGACCAGGGCGTCGAGATGTTCGTCCTGGTCGCCGACTACCAGGTCATCACCGACCGCGACATCGCCGACCGGCTCGCCGAACACACCGAGAACCTCGTCCTCGACTACCTCGCCGCCGGCCTCGACCCCGAACGGGCCACGATCTTCGCCCACAGCGCCGTCCCCGCCCTCAACCAGCTGCTGCTGCCCTTCCTCAGTCTGGTGAGCGTCGCCGAACTCAGCCGCAACCCCACCGTCAAGGACGAGATCGCCCACTCCAGTCAGGCCGCCGTGAACGGGCTGATGTTCACCTACCCCGTCCACCAGGCCGCCGACATCCTGTTCTGCAAGGCCGACCTCGTCCCGGTCGGCCAGGACCAGCTGCCCCACCTCGAAGTCGCCCGCACCATCGCCCGCCGCTTCAACGAGCGCTACCCGCACGCCGACGGCAGCGCCGTCTTCCCCCGCCCCCGGGCGCTGCTCTCCGACGCCCCGATGCTGCTCGGCACCGACGGCGGCAAGATGAGCAAGAGCCGTGGCAACGCCGTCGCCCTCGGCGCCGACGAGGACGCCACCGCCCGGACCATCCGCGGCGCGAAGACCGACGCCGACCGCCGCATCAGCTACGACCCGGTCGGCCGCCCGGAGGTGTCCGGCCTCGTCCTGCTCGCGGCGCTCTGCCAGGACCGCGACCCGGAGGCGATCGCCGAGGAGATCGGCGACGGCGGTGCGGCCGCCCTCAAGCGCACCGTCATAGACTCCGTCAACGAGTACTTCCGCCCGCTGCGCGCCCGCCGCGCCGAGCTCGCCGCCGACCGCGGCCACCTGCGGCAGGTCCTGCGCGAGGGCGCGGAGCGGGCCAACGCCATCGCCGACGCCACCCTCGCCGAGGTGCGGGAGGTGATGGGCGCGATCTGAAGGGTCATCAAGCCGGTCGGCGCCCCACCGCGGGCCGTCCGCGGTCCGCTCGTCCAGGGTCCGCTCGTCCAGGGGCCGCTCGTCGACGGCCCGCCCGGGGCGCGCCCGGCCGCGGACATCGGCCGGTCGACCCGCGGGCATATCGTCACCGGGCGGCCTCGACCACACCCCGAGGCCGCCCACAGCCCGCCCCTTCCCCGAAAGGTCCGGTCCATGGACCAGCAACCGACCACGCCCGGCCAGGGACTGACCCGCCCGCGGCAGTTGCGCCCCGGCGACCACATCGCCGTCGTCGCCCCCAGCGGCCCGATCGACGCCGGGCGACTCGCCGTCGGCTGCGAGATCCTCCGATCCTGGGGGCTGCGCGTCACCGTCGCCCCGCACGTCCTCGACACCCACCCCACCCTCGGCTACCTGGCCGGCAGCGACGCCGACCGCGCCGCCGACGTCCAGGACGCGTGGCTCGACCCCGACGTCGACGCCGTCATCTGCGCCCGCGGCGGCTACGGCGTCCACCGAATCGTCGACCTGCTCGACTGGACCGCCATGCGCGCCGCCCGCCCCAAGCTCCTCATCGGGTTCAGCGACGTCAGTTCCCTGCACGAGGCCTTCGCCCAGCGCCTCGGCCTCGCCACCCTGTACGGGCCGATGGCCGCCGCCGCCTCCTTCGTCGAGGACGGCCCCACCGCCGAGCACCTGCGCCGGACCCTCTTCGAGCCCGCCGCCACCACCGTCCTCACCTCGCCCACCGCCGGCCCGCTCGTCCCCGGCCGCGCCCGGGGCATCACCGCCGGAGGTTGCCTCCACGTACTCGTCGCCGAACGCGGCACGCCCGCCGCCCGCCCCTCCTACGCGGGCCGCATCCTGGTCCTCGAAGACGTCAACGAGCACCAGTACCAGCTCGACCGGCTGCTCACCCAGTTCCTGCGCTCCGGCGCCCTGGACGGCGTGGCCGGCATAGCCCTCGGCTCCTGGGAGGGCTGCGGGCGGCCCGAACGGGTCCGGGACGTGATGCTCGACCGTCTCGGCGGCCTCGGCGTGCCCGTGCTCTGGGAACTGGGTTTCGGCCACTGCCCGTCCACCCTGACCGTCCCGCTCGGCGTCCCCGCCCTGCTCGACGCGGACGCCGGCACGCTCACCCTGGAGCTGCCCGCCCTCGTTCCCGCCTCTTCTCCCGACCCCGCCTCCGCTCCCGCCTGAGTCGGCCGTCGGCCCCGGGCCAGTGAGTAGGGTGCGGCCATGAACGAGGACCGCCTCACCGCCCTTGCCCTCGGACTCCTCCGCGGCCCGGGCAGCAACGCCCGTACGATCCTCGGACTTGTCGGCCCGCCCGGAGCCGGCAAGTCCACCCTCGCCCGGCACCTGGTCGCCGAGGTCGAACGCGCCGAGGGCCCCGGCACCGCCGCGTACCTCCCGCTGGACGGCTTCCACCTCTCCACGGCCCAGCTCGACCGCCTCGGCCTGACCCACCGCAAGGGCGCCCCGGCCACCTTCGACGCCCACGGCTACGTCGCCCTGCTGCGCAGGGTCGCGGCCGACCGGTTCCAGGACATCTACGTTCCCGACTTCGACCGCACCTTGGACGAACCGGTCGCGGCCCGCCACGTCGTCCGCCCGCACACCCGGCTGGTCATCACCGAGGGCAACTACCTCGCCTCCGCGGACGCCCCGTGGCCGGAGGCCCGTCGGCTGCTGCGCGAGCTCTGGTACGTCGACACCGACGACACCGTCCGCGAGGAGCGGCTGCTCCGCCGCCACCGCGACGGCGGCCGGGACGAGGCCACCGCCCTGCGCTGGGTCACCGGCAACGACCACCCCAACGGCGAGTACGTGAAGCAGGGCCGGGCGCTCTGCACCCGGACCGTCCCCGGAACGCGTTTGCTCCAGGCACCGGAGAGGGGTAGTGTTTCCTAGTCGCTCGGCAGGGAGCACCGGACACGCATCGGCGCGGACGGTCCCGGAGCGGCCAATCCCCTGAATCACCACTTCCGGTTCGTGCCGGTCGTTTCGCTTTTGCGCGTCTCGGCTCGGTGCTTATTCGGCGTGTGCGTTTTATCGGATTGCGGCTGGATTCGCTTTTCGGAGCGGGGTTCGGCTAGAGTTTGAAACGTCGGACGGGGCGTCAAGCCGCAGAAGACACCGGCGAGTTGGATGACGAAGCCCCGGAAAACGGAGCGGAAAACATCTGATAAGCTGGAAACACGAAAGAACGAAGCGCCCGGAGGGCCCGCTGGAAGGCGGCCCGAAGGAAGCGTCCGTTCCTTGAGAACTCAACAGCGTGCCAAAAGTCAACGCCAGATATGTTGACATCCCCGGCCTCAGGTTTCCTGGGGTTGGAGATTCCTTTTGAAACAAACACTAGCGAGGACGCAGTGCGCGGGACCGCCCTATTCCGGTGGTTGCCGTGCCGCTCAACGCGGGTGTGGACCGGATAGACCGGTATACATTCACGGAGAGTTTGATCCTGGCTCAGGACGAACGCTGGCGGCGTGCTTAACACATGCAAGTCGAACGGTGAAGCCCTTCGGGGTGGATCAG
>NZ_JBIWAQ010000011.1:243916-294469 GCF_044760155.1 Kitasatospora sp. NPDC098652 | reverse complement strand
AGGTGTACTTCGACAATGTGCGGATCCCGGCGGACCGGATGATCGGTGCGGAGGGTACGGGTTTCGCGACGGCGATGAAGACGCTGGACCACACCAGGGTGACGATCGCGGCGCAGGCGGTCGGCATCGCGCAGGGCGCGCTGGACTACGCGAAGGGCTATGTGCGGGAGCGTAAGCAGTTCGGGAAGGCGATCGCGGAGTTCCAGGGTGTGCAGTTCATGCTGGCGGACATGGCGATGAAGCTGGAGGCCGCGCGGCAGATGACGTATGTGGCGGCGGCGAAGTCGCAGCGGGGGGATGCGGATCTGACGTTCTTCGGTGCGGCGGCGAAGTGTTTCGCGTCGGACGTGGCGATGGAGGTGACCACGGACGCGGTGCAGTTGCTGGGTGGTTACGGGTACACGCGGGACTACCCGGTGGAGCGGATGATGCGGGACGCGAAGATCACCCAGATCTACGAGGGCACCAACCAGGTCCAGCGGATCGTGATGGCCCGCAACCTGCCGTAACGACGGCCCGACGGGCCCCGACGGCCGGCCGGTGCAGCCGACCGGCCGTCGGGGCCGCCCCGTCGAGCCGATGCTAAGTTCCGGAGAATGAGCGAGAAGGAAGAGCAGGACCTGCCCATGAACGACGGGCCCTCGAAGCCGGCCATGCGCGAGGCGCTGGTGGCCGCGGCCTTCGAACTCTTCCTGGAGCGCGGCTTCGAGCAGACGACGGTCGACGACATCGTCTCGCTCGCCGGCGTCGGCCGGCGCTCCTTCTTCCGCTACTTCCCGGCGAAGGAGGACGTGGTCTTCCCCGACCACGAGCGAAGCCTCGCCGAGATGACGGAGTTCCTGGAGTCCGGCACCGGCGAGGAGGACCCGGTCCGGCACGCCTGCGAGGCGGCCCGGCTGGTCCTGCGGATGTACGCGGAGCAGCCCTCCTTCTCCGTCCAGCGCTACCGCCTCACCCGCAAGGTCCCCGGCCTGCGCGCGTACGAGCTGTCGGTGGTCTGGCGCTACGAGCACACCCTCGCCGCCTACCTGCGCGGCCGCTTCGCCGACCGCCCGGACGGCCCGCTGCGCGCCGACGTGATCGCCGCCGCCGTGGTCGCCGCGCACAACCACGCCCTGCGCACCTGGCTGCGCTCGGGTGGCGAGAGCGACTGGGTGGCCGAGGTGGACGCGGCGATGGCCTTCGTCACCTCCACCTGGAGCGACCGCCCCGCCGACGCCGCCCCGGAGGGCGAGAGCCCGGCCGACGACGTGGTGGTGCTGGTCGCCAGCCGTCGCGCGCCGCTCTGGCGGATGGTCCAGGGCATCGAGAGCGCCATCGGCGACTCCCGCCGGATCTGACGCGGATCTAACGCGGATCTGACGCCGGATCTGACGCCGGATCTGACCGCGGCGGCTCCGCCGCTCAGCCGTTACGCAGTTCCAGGGTGCAGCACTTGACGCTGCCTCCGGCCTTGAGGAGTTCCGACAGGTCGACGCCGATCGGCTCGAAGCCGCGCTGCCTCAGCTCGTCGATCAGATGGACCGCCGACTGGGGCAGCACCACGTGGCGGCCGTCGGAGAACGCGTTCAGGCCAAAGACGAGGGCGTCCTCCTCGGTCGCCAGGATCGCGTCGGGGAACAGTTCCCGGAGCACCTTCCGGCTGCTCTCCGAGAAGGCCGCCGGGTAGTACATCACTTCGTCGTCCGAGAGCACCGCAAGGGCGGTGTCCAGGTGGTAGAAGCGGGGGTCCACCAGGTCCAGGGAGACCACCGGGACCCCGAAGAAGTCCTGGGCCTCGACGTGGGAGCGGCGGTCGGTGCGGAAGCCCGTCCCCGCCAGCAGCGTGCGGCCGGCGAGCAGGTAGTCGCCTTCGCCCTCGTTCACGTGCTCCGGCCAGCGGATGTCCCCGAAGCCGTGGTCCCGGAACCAGGCGAGGTAGGCAGGGCCCTCGGCCGTGCGCTCGACGCTCCGGAAGCGCGCGCCCAACACCCGACCGTCCACCACGGTGGCGCCGTTGGCGGCGAAGACCATGTCGGGCAGCCCGGGGAGCGGATCGATCACCTCCACGACATGCCCGAGAGCGCGGTACAGATCGCGGAGGCTCTCCCACTGGGCGAGCGCCACGGAGCCGTCGGTGGGCTTCTCGGGAGCCATCCACGGGTTGATGGAATAGGTGACGTCGAAATGCCGTGGAGCGCACATCAGAAGGCGTCGCCGTGTTGCCGTACGAGTCACTGCTTCCCCTGCCCTGGCGTACCCGTGATCGGTGCTGCCGGTCCTCGGTGACACGGAAATCTCCTTGCAATTCAGCAGACCAGCGGCCGGAGGCTCCGGCGTACCGAGGCCTCCGGCCGGTTGCGTGCGGAAAGCCGGGGTCAGTTGCCCTGCATGGCGGCGATGAGGGACTTCGGGCGCATGTCGGTCCAGGACTTCTCGGTGAAGGCGATGCACTCCTCGCGCCCGGCCTCGCCGAAGGCCACCTCCCAGCCTTCGGGCACCTCGGCGAAGGCCGGCCAGAGCGAGTGCTGCCCCTCCGTGTTGACCAGGACGAAGTAGGTGGCGGTGGGGTCCTCGAACGGGTTCGACATTCTTGGTTCCTCTGTCTGGGTCGGGTGTGGCTTCGAACGGTGCGGGACATCCCGGCGGGCCGGTCCGGCCGAACTCCGGGGCGACTGACGTCAGTTGGGCTCGTCAGCCGGGCTCAGTGGTCGGGCTCCGTGGTCGGGCTCCGTGGTCGGGCTCGTCGGTCGGGCTCAGCACCTGGCGGTGCGGCCGAGACCGGAGAAGAGGTCGTCGACGAGGGCCTGGGTCTCGTTCAGGAGGTAGAAGTGGCCGCCTTCGAAGGGCGTCACCCGGAAGTCCGAGCGCGTCACCCCGGCCCAGGCTTCCGCTGAATCGCGGTCCACGTCCGCGTCCTGTTCTCCATAGTAGGCAGTGACAGGGGCGTTCACCACGGCGTTGGTGCTCGTCGCCGTGTACGCCTCGATCAGCCGGTAGTCGGCGCGGATCGCCGGCAGAACCAGTTCGCGCAGCTCCGCGTCGTCGAAGGCCTGGGCGTCCGTCCCGCCCAACTCGGTGAGTTCCTGCATGAGTTGGGAGTCCGTGGCCTCGGAGAGCGGACGGATCCGCTCCCGCCCGGGCCCCGAGCGGCCGGAGACGAAGAGGGCCGACAACGAGAAGCGGTGCTCCTCCTGCAGGCGCAGCGCCACCTCGTAGGCGACCGAGGCGCCCATGCTGTGGCCGAAGAACGCCAGCGGGGCGTCGAGCAGGCGGGCGCACTCACGGGCTATCGGTACGGAAAGCTCGTCCATCGTCCGGGCGAGGGGTTCGAGGAGCCGGTCCTCCCGGCCGGGATAGCGGACCGCCAGCAGTTCCACGCCGGGTGGAACGAGCCGGCCCCAGGGGTGGAAGAAGCTCGCCAGGCCGCCGGCATGGGGGAAGCAGATCAATCGCATCTGCGGATTCGGGCACGGCCGGACCTTCCGGAACCATCGGCCGACCCGCATGTCGTCCTGGCTGCGCATACCACTCTTCCTCGGGTTGGAGCGGACGGCCGCTCCGGATGATTTCCGGTGCCGGGCTGTGGTTCCGGTGCCGGGCTGTGGTTCCGGTGTCGGGCGGTGATTCCGTTGCGGGCCCCGAGGTGCTCTCCTCGAATGGTTCGGAATGGGTCCGGACCGTAGTCGGACGGAAACAGCTGCAGCGCCGTATTCGGAATTCCGGTGAGCCCGAACAATCCGCGGGCGGGACGGCCGTCCCGAATCGGGGTGCGGATTCGCCTCGCCGTTCCGGGGGGCTTGCTCCGGAGAAATCCGATCGCGGTGATCGCGAGTCCGATGATGCTTCGACGCGTCTCCCGGTGTCAATGGGCCTCGTGCGTCGCCGGTTGGGCGTCACCGCCGGTTCACCGTTCGGCTACGGCCCGTGCTCCACCGGCAGGCCTGGTGCGGGCGCCTGAGAGCCCGTCGGCCCCTGCTGCCGGCGCCCCTGCGGCCGGTCGCGGCGCCCCGCCGCTGGGACACCGTGGGGCGGAGCCCGGCCGGACCCCGACGGGAGGCCGCCGATTGCAGTAAGTGCTCGACCGACCAGGCAATATGACGCAAAGTAATTTCGAGCTGATCACTGCGCAAGTGCTTACGATAGGTCCGTTCTTCGTACCCGGCCGGAACTCGGCCCAGGGGGCAAGAAGACCAGTCAGGCGATACAGGGGAGGCAGTTGCCGTGGCTAGTCGTATTGATGGTGCGAATGCATTGGGTGCGGATCGTGAAGATGGACGTTTAAGGCCGCTATCCGGGTCCCGTACCAGGACGATTCCGGTCAGCTCACTCCTACCCGGCGATTCCCCCCGGCTTCTGGGGCCGGACGAGCGGCATGTCGAAACCCTCGCGCAGGTCGACGAGCCGCTGCCGCCGATCCTGGTCCACTGGCCGTCCATGAAGGTCATCGACGGGCTGCACCGCCTGCTCGCGGCGCGGTCCAGGGGTGACCAGGAGATCGAGGTCAGCTTCTTCCACGGCGACGAGGAGGCGGCGTTCGTGCTCGCGGTGGAGGCCAACCGGGCGCACGGGCTGCCACTGACCCAGGCGGACCGCACCGCGGCCGCGACCCGCATCCTCAAGGCGCACCCCTACTGGTCCGACCGTGCGATCGCCGCCTCCGCGGGGCTCGCCGCCGTGACGGTGAAGGGGATCCGGCAGAGGGAGTCTGCCGGATCCCCGCTCGGGGCGCGGATCGGACGCGACGGGAAGGCACGCCCGATCAGCGCGGCACATGGGCGCCGACTGGCCGGCAAGCTGATAGCCGAGCAGCCGGGCGCCTCCCTGCGGGAGATCGCCAAGGTCGCGGGTATCGCTCCGGCCACCGTGCGGGACGTCCGCGACCGGATGCGCCGCGGCCAGGACCCCGTTCCCCCGAAGCAACGGGCGATGGAGCGCGCACCGCGGCCGCGGGCGGAGGAGAGCGTGCCGAGGTCGCACGTCATCGAAGTGGCCTTGAGCGGGCAGCCGCCCGGCATGGTGCGCAGTCGGATCGTGCCGCCCGACGCCGACGCGGTCACCCGGCCCGCGGACATCGTGGAGAGGCTCCGCCGGGACCCGTCGCTCCGTTTCAACGAGGCCCGCCGCTCGCTGTTGCGCTGGCTCGGCTCGCAGGCGACCGGCAGTCGGCAGTGGAGCGAGTTCGTGAACCAGGTCCCACCCCACGCGGCGGGCGCCGTGGCGGAGTTCGCGCGAGCGTGCGCACAGGACTGGAACTCGTTCGCCGAGGAGCTGGAAAGCCGATCGGCCTGAGCGGAGCGCCTGTTCAACTGTCCGTTCCGGGCAGTTGAACAGGCCCGGTGAGCCGGCTCCACCGCGAGCCGGCTCACCGCTGCTCGGCTAGGAGGCTCCGGACACCAGGCCGTGCCCCGGCGGTACGGCTGCCGGATCGGTGCCGGCGTCCAGGATGCGGTTGGCTTCGTCGACGAAGACGACCCTGGGGTCCATCGTGCGGGCCTCGGCGTCGTCGACCGTCGCGTACGAGATGAGGATCACCAGGTCGCCTTCGTGGACCAGTCGGGCCGCGGCGCCGTTGATCCCGATGATGCCGCTGCCGCGCGGTCCCGCGATGACGTAGGTCTCCAGGCGGGAGCCGTTGTTGATGTCCACGATGTGGACCAGCTCGCCCGCGAGCAGGTCGGCGGCCTCCATCAGGTCCTCGTCCACGGTGACCGAGCCCACGTAGTGGAGGTTGCACTGGGTCACGGTGGCTCGATGGATCTTCGACTTCAGCATCGTGCGCTGCATGGTTCGTCCTCCCGAGTGATGGTGGTGGGCGTTACGGAGCGAGGCCGCCGGGTTCGTCGGAGGCCGCGCGTTCGATCATGGCGGCCAGTTCCCGCCGCCGACTCCCGTCGTCCCGGCGGAAGTTGTCGATCACCTTGGCCACGACCTCGGGCGGCTGCTCCTGGCTGAGCTTGAACATGCTGTCGACGCTCCGGACCTCGATCTCGAACCCGCGGACCCCGGGCAGCAGTCGGTCGAAGTACTCGAGCGAGTCGCTCATGTCCCAGCCCGTGCCGACCTCCCGCTCGAAGGTGCGCACGGTGGCCCGCACGATCCCCCTGAGCTCGTCGGGGTCGTCGATCAACCGCAGTGCGCCGTGGACGTGAACGGAGGTGAAGTCCCAGGTCGGGGCCGCGGGGGACTTCTCGTAGACCGTCGGCGACAGGTAGGAGCCGGGCCCCTGGAAGACGAGTACGGCGTGATCGGCCCCGGCCAGGGCCTCCCAGTGGGGGTTGAGCACGTTCAGGTGTCCGAGGATCCGCCGGCCGACGAGGTGGTCCCCGGAGGCGGGAGATCCATCGGGCTCCTCGGCGAGCAGCACGGGGACGTGGGTGGCCCAGGGGTGTTGCGGCCCGTTGGTGGCCAGCAGGGCCAGCGGATGGGAACGGATCAGTTCGAGGGTCCAGGACGGGTCCTGCGGCCGGTACTGCTCAGGAACGTACATCGCTGAGTCCCTTCGACCTCGCCCGTCCGAGCTGCCCGGGAGCCGCGCCCCGGTCGCGTCCGGCCACCGACTCGACGATCTCGCCGGCCCTGACCGCCGTGGTCGACAGCAGCGAGGAGGACAGGCCGTGGGTGTGCTCCGTGCCGCCCTGGAGGTAGATCCCGCACTCCACCGAGCTCTCGGTCACCACCTTGTGGTCCCGCTGGACGCGTAGGAGACCGGAGGAGTCGCGCTTGCAGAAGTCGGCCGTCCCGCCGAGCACCGCGAGCGGATCCATCGGCCGGTAGCCGGTCGCGAAGACCACCAGATCGGTGTCGAGGTCGACGAGTTCGCCGCTGGGAAGGTGCTCCAGCCGGAGCCGGACCCGGTCGGGTTCCGAGGTCACCTGCCGTACCGCCGTCATGTGGCGGACGTGCAGACGGGGAACGCCGCGTACGGACTCCCGGTAGATCCGGTCGTACAGGTCCTCGATCACCTCGATGTCGACCACCGAGTAGTTCGTGTTCGCGTGGTACTGGAAGAACGTCTGCTGCACGTGCGGCGGCGCGGAGAAGAATTCGTCGACGGCCGCCGGGTCGAAGACGCGGTTGGCGAAGGGCGAGTCATCCGCGGGGCTGTAGCCGTAGCGCGAGAAAACCGCGTGGACGTCGGCGTTCGGAAAGGTGTCGTGAAGGTGCCCGGCTATCTCGGCGGCGCTCTGCCCCGCGCCGACGACCGTACACACCGACGGATCCCCCGGGAACTCCGCGAGTCGGTTGAGGAAGTCGGAACTGTGCCACAGGCGGTCCGTGGCCTCCAGTCCGAGCGGCAGAGTGGGAACGATACCGCTGGCGATCACCAGGTTCCGGGTCCGGTGCACGACCACCACGTCGGGGTTGTCGATTTCGCGCGAGAAAACATCCAGGTGGACGACCCTGCCGTCCTCCTCGACGGGGCGGACCTCGACCACTTCGGTGCCGTAGCGAACGAGTTCCGTGAACTGCGCTGCCACCCATTCCAGGTAGTCGTGGAACTCTATGCGCAGCGGGAACAACGTCTTGTGGTTGATGAACCGGACCAGTCGGTCGCGCTCGTGCAGATACGTCAGGAAGGTGAACCGACTGCCCGGATTCCGCATCGTGGCAAGGTCCTTGAGGAAGCTGACCTGCATCGTCGCCTGGTCGAGCAGCATGCCCTTGTGCCATTCGAAGCGCTGCTTGCGCTCGATGAAGCCGGCCCGCAGCGGGGCGCCCGAGGTGGCCTCGTTGTATTCCTCGACGGCTACCGCCAGAGCCAGATTGGAGGGACCGAAACCGACTCCCAAAATGTCGAAAACCGGACCACTGTACGTCGTTGTCGGTTGCATGTGGTGTTCTCATCCCGTTCTTGGGGCTGCCGTGCGCGGGAGGTAAATTCCGGGATGCCCCGTCGAAAACACATCTCCGCACATGTCCGGAGCAGGCGTCAAGAAGGGACGCTCCGTGCTGTCGGTCGGGCCGGTAGCAGTTGAACGGATACTCAGCAGTTAAACGGGTGTGCTCAGCAGTTGAACGGATGCTCAGCGGTTGAACAGGCGCTCCTTGACACGGTCCCGGCCGCCGGTGAGGATCACCGAGCGTTGCTGTCCTGGGATGTGTACCACCGGGGCGCGCACGATCCGTAGGTCAATCCTCCCGAGCAGGGGTCGAGAACCGGCGGGTGGCCGTCAAGGCCGCCGTCGGTCCAGTCGGTCTGCCCGGTCTGCTCGGTCTGCTCGCATTACCGATCCGAATCATTTCCGGTTCAGGCTTGAGATCAGTCGATGATTCTCGGAATTCCGCGCCTGGACGCTCGTCGCCTCTCCTGTGGAGTCTTCATGACCACCCCTGACAAGCGGTTTGCCGAGACCCTCCACCCCGGTGCGGACGGGGTCGTTCCCGTGCCTCCGCGCGGACAGGACCGGCTGCTGACCGACTGGGGCCGGAACCTGCGCGACGACATCGACGACGCCACCGTGCCGCGCCTGTTCGAGGCCCGGGTCGAGGCGACTCCACAGGCTCTCGCCCTGGAGGACGGCGACCGCTCCTTCACCTATGCCGAGGTCAACGCGCAGGCCAACCGGATCGCCCACTGGCTCATCTCGCGCGGCACCGGTCCGGGCCAGCTGGTCGCCGTGGCCCTTCCCCGCTGTGCCGAGCAGATCACCGCGATCCTGGGCATCACCAAGGCGGGCGCCGCCTACCTGCCCGTCGACCCGGGCTACCCGGCCGAGCGCATCGACTTCATGCTCGCCGACGCGAAGCCGACCCTCCTGCTGACCACGGCCGCCCTCGCCGCGAGCCTGTCCGGCGCCGGCGGCGAGACCGTCCTCGTCGAAGCGCTCCCCGGGCTCCTGGACGAGCAGGCCACCGACGATCCCACCGATGACGACAGGCTCGCACCGCTCGTCGTCGAGGACCTCGCCTATACGATCTACACCTCCGGTTCCACCGGCCGGCCCAAGGGCGTCGCCGTCACCCACACCGGGCTGGCCAGCCTCACCGCCGCGCTGGCCGACCGCTGCGCGGCGGGACCGGGCAGCCGGATCCTGCAGCTCGCCTCGCTCGGATTCGACGCCTCCGTCTCGGAGATCTTCCTCGCCCTGACCTCCGGCGCCACGCTCGTCCTGACCGACGCCGACAGCCTGGCCGGCCACGAGCTCATGCGGACGATGGCCGACCGGCGGATCACCCATGCCTTCGTCACGGCCTCCGTGCTGGAGACGCTGCCCGCCGGGAGCGAGGCGGCCCTGCCCGGGCTCGGCACCCTGACCATGATCGGTGAGGCCGTCCCCCCGGAGCTGGTGGAGCGCTGGTCCCCGGGCCGTCGGATGGTCAACGCGTACGGGCCGACGGAATGCACCGTGTACGCGACGGCGAGCGGGTACCTGACCGGACGCCGGGTCCCGATCGGGCGGCCGCTGTTCAACGCGCGGGTGTACGTCCTGGACGCCCGTCTCCGGCCGGTCGCCCCGGGCGAGGACGGTGAGCTCTACATCGCCGGCAAGGGCGTGGCCCGTGGCTACCTCAACCGTCCGGGTCTGACGGCGGAGCGCTTCGTCGCGGACCCGTTCGGTGAGCCGGGCGAGCGGATGTATCGCACGGGTGACCTGGTGCGCTGGAACCCGGACGGTGAACTGGACTACCTGGGCCGCAGCGACGACCAGGTGAAGATCCGCGGGTTCCGGATCGAGCCCGGCGAGGTCGAGGCCGTGCTGCAGCAACTGCCCGGTGTCTCCCAGGCCGTGGTCATCGCTCGCCGGGACCAGCCCGGCGGCACCCGCCTCGTGGCGTACGCGGTGCCGACGGCGGTCGACGGCTTCTCCTCGGAGCAGGTCCGCGAGCAACTGCGCGACGTCCTGCCCGGCTACATGGTCCCGTCCGTGGTCGTCCGACTGGACCGGATGCCGATGACGCCCAACGGGAAGATCGACCGCAGGGCCCTGCCCGCACCCGACTACGCCCTGGCGGGCACCGGGCGCGCCCCGCGCACGCCGCAGGAAGAGCTCCTCTGCACGGCGTTCGCCGAGATCCTGGGCGTGCCCGGGGTGGGCGTCGACGACAGCTTCTTCGAGCTCGGCGGGCACTCGCTGCTGGCCACCCGCCTGATCAGCCGGATCCGTACGGCCCTGGGCGTGGAGATCCCGCTGCGGACGGTGTTCGAGGCGCCGACCGCGGAGCAGCTCGCCCTCCGGCTGGCCGACCACGCGGGCGAACTGCGCCCGGCCCTGGTGCCGTTGGCCCGGCCGAAGACGCTGCCGCTGTCCTACGCCCAGGAACGGCTGTGGTTCCAGCACAAGCTGGAAGGCCCCTCCGCCACCTACAACATCGCACTCGCCCTGCGGCTCTCCGGCGAGCTGGACCAGCAGGCACTGCAGGACGCCCTCAACGACGTGGTCACCCGGCACGAGGCCCTGCGCACCGTCTTCCGCGAGATCGACGGACGGCCCGGCCAGCAGATCCTCACCCCCGACCGGGCTCGCACCGAGCTGCGCGTCCGGCAGGTCGGCCGGGCCGACCTCACCTCGGCCATGAACGGGGCCGCGGGTCACGAGTTCGACCTGTCCGGTCAAGTCCCCTTCCATGCCGAACTGTTGGCCGTCAGCCCGGCGGAGTCGGTGCTGATGCTGATCGTCCACCACATCGCGGGTGACGGTTGGTCGCTGGCGCCGCTGGCCCGGGACCTGATCGCCGCCTACACCGCGCGCCTGACCGGTGCCGAGCCGGACTGGCCTCAACTGCCGGTGCAGTACGCGGACTACACGCTCTGGCAGCGTGACCTGCTCGGTGACGACACCGACCCGGACAGCCCGTTCAGCCGCCAGTACGGCTACTGGGCGCAGCAGTTGGCCGGTCTGCCGGAGCAGGTCACCGTCCCCACCGACCGGCCCCGCCCGGCCGTGGCCAGCCACATCGGTGACACCGTCGCCTTCGGCCTCGACGCGGACCTGCACCGGGACCTCGCCGAGCTGGCCCGCACCACCGGCAGCACCATGTACATGGTGCTCCAGGCCTCCATGGCCGCGCTGATGACCCGGCTCGGCGCCGGGACGGACATCCCGATCGGCAGCGGTGTGGCCGGACGCACCGACGAGAACCTCGACGACCTGGTCGGCTTCTTCGTCAACACCTTCGTCCTGCGGACGGACACGGCGGGCAACCCCGTCTTCACCGACCTGCTCGGGCAGGTCCGCCGGACCAGCCTGGAGGCCTACGCCCACCAGGACGTCCCCTTCCAGTACCTGGTGGAGAAGCTCAACCCGCTGCGCTCCGCGGCGATCCACCCGCTCTTCCAGGTCGCGCTCGTCCTCCAGAACAACGAAGAGGCCCACTTCGACCTGCCCGGCCTGCGGGCGGACTCCGAGACCTGGCCCACCGGCACGGCACGGTTCGACGCGTTCATCAGCATGTACGAGAGCCACGACTCCGACGGCATGCCCATGGGCATGTCCGGCACGGTCGAGTTCGCGACGGACCTGTACGACCGGGCCACGATCGAGACGCTGATCGAACGGTGGACGCAGGTGCTGCGGGGGGTGGTCGCCGACCCGTCCCAGCGGATCGGTGCCCTGAGCATCCTCACCCCGCGGGAACACCCCGACCGGGCGGTGCAGCCCGAGCGGGTCGAGATCGAGGACGCGGCTCTGCCGGTGCTGTTCCAGGCCCGCGTGGCGGCCGCCCCGGACGCCGTCGCGTTGGAGGCCGACGGTGCGTCGTGGACGTATGCGGAGTTGAACGCGTGGGCGAACCGGATTGCGCACTGGTTGATCTCGCGGGGTGTCGGTGCCGAGGATCTCGTGGGTGTGGTGTTGCCGCGTAGCGCGGTGCAGGTGGCGGTGGTGCTGGGCATCGTGAAGGCGGGTGCCGGCTACCTGCCGGTGGATCCGGACTATCCGGCGGAGCGGATCGCGTACATGCTCGCGGACGCGGCCCCCGTCCTGCTGCTCACCAGTGGGGAGTTGACGCCGGGGCTGCCGGACGGACTGGCGGACGGGCTGGCGGTCGAGGAGCTGGCCGAGGTCTGGCAGGCGCAGCCCGCCACCGACCCGACGGACGCCGACCGGATCGCCCCGCTCGCGGCCGCGAACACGGCTTACACGATCTACACGTCGGGTTCGACGGGTCGGCCCAAGGGTGTGGCGGTTACGCATTCGGGGTTGGCGTCGTTGGCGGTGACGCTGGTGGAGCGGTTCGGGGTGTCGGCGGAGAGTCGGGTGTTGCAGTTCGCTTCGCCGGGGTTCGATGCGGCGGTGTGGGAGCTGGTGATGGCACTGGCGACCGGTGCGGCGTTGGTGGTGGCGGGGTCGCGGCGCTTGGCGGGTGAGGAGCTGGGCCGGGTGCTGGCCGAGCGGGAGGTCACGCATGTGACGCTGCCGCCGTCGGCGTTGGCGAGTCTGCCGGTGGGGGTCGAGGCCACTTTGCCGGGTCTGGAGACCGTGGTGGTGGCCGGTGAGGCGTGCCCGCCGGATCTGGCGGAGCGGTGGTCGGTGGGTCGTCGGATGATCAATGCGTACGGTCCGACGGAGTCGACGGTTGGTGCGACGGCCAGTGAGCCGCTGTCGGGTGCGTATGTGCCGATCGGTCGGCCGGTGGTCAACACGCGGGTGTACGTGCTGGACGAGAACCTGCGCCAGGTGCCGCCGGGCATCCCCGGCGAGCTCTACCTCGCCGGCCGGGGCCTGGCCCGCGGCTACCTGAACCGTCCCGGTCTGACGGCCGAGCGCTTCGTGGCGGACCCGTTCGGTCGGGTCGGGAGCCGGATGTATCGCACGGGTGACCTGGCGCGGTGGAGCCGGGACGGTGAGCTGGAGTACCTGGGCCGTACGGATGAGCAGGTGAAGATCCGTGGGTTCCGGATCGAGCCCGGTGAGGTCGAAGCTGCCCTCACCCGGCATGCCGAGGTCGCGCAGGCAGTGGTGGTTCCGCGTGAGGACCAGCCTGGTGACATTCGTCTGGTGGCCTATGTCGTCCCGGGGAGTGACAGTGCTGCCGAGGTCGATGCGGCTGAGCAGGTCGGGGACTGGCGGGAGTTGTACGACTCGGTGTACGGGCAGGCCACGGCGTCGTTGGGTGAGGACTTCGCGGGGTGGGACAGCTCGTACACGGGTGAGGCGATCCCGTTGGAGGAGATGCGGGAGTGGCGTGCGGCGACGGTGGAGCGGATCCGCTCCTACGGGCCGAGGCGTGTGTTGGAGATTGGTGTCGGTTCGGGTCTGCTGATGGCACCGCTGGCGGAGGAGGTGGAGTCGTACTGGGGCACGGATCTGTCTCAGGCGGTGGTGACGCGTCTGGTCGAGCAGGTCGCCGAACGCGGCTGGGAGCACGTGCGGGTGTCCTGCCAGAGCGCCGAGGACTTCACCGGTCTGCCGGCGGGCTACTTCGACACGGTCGTGATCAACTCCGTCGCGCAGTACTTCCCGAACCGTGACTACCTGACTATGGTTCTGTCGGGGGCGTTGGAGTTGCTGGCGGACGGTGGTCGGGTCGTTGTCGGTGACGTTCGCCATCTCGGGCAGTTGCGGGTGTTCCAGACGGCCGTGCAGGTGCCGAGGGCCGCTGATGTCGCGCAGCTCCACGCTTCGGTGGAGCGTGCGGTGGTGGTGGAGAAGGAACTCCTGGTCCACCCGGACTACTTCACCGCTTTCGCCGCCGAGCGTGGTGCGGGTGTGGATGTTCGGATCAAGCGGGGTTCGGCGCACAACGAGCTGACTCGTCACCGCTATGACGTCACCCTCCACAAGACCGCGGGGGCGCTGACGGATCTGAGCGGCGTGCCGGTGGTGCGCTGGGGGGCCGACGTTACGTCGCTGGAGGAGCTCGGGGAGCGTCCGGTCGAGGGCGGTCTGCGTGTGACGGGTGTCCCGAACGCCCGTCTGACGGGCGAGGTCGCTGCCGTCGATGCGCTTTCGGTGGGTGCGGATTTGGTCGGAGTGCGGGAGGCGCTGGCGGCCGGCGGGGGTGTGGATCCCGAGGTGTTCCACCGCTGGGCCACCGAGCACGGCCTCGACGCGGTCACCACCTGGAGCTCCGAGCGGCCGGCCGCCTTCGATGCGGTTCTGCTGCCGGTGGGCAGCGCTCTGGCGGTGACGGGTGTCTATCGGTCGTCGGGGGTGGCCGGTTCGGTTCTGACGAACGCTCCGGCGCGGGCGCGGACCGGTGGTTCGCTGGTGGCGGCGTTGCGTCAGGTGTTGCAGGCGCAGTTGCCGGACTACATGGTGCCGTCGGCGATCGTCACGCTGGACCGTCTTCCGTTGACGCCGAACGGGAAGATCGACCGCAAGGCCCTTCCGGCGCCGGACTACGCGTCCACCGCTGGGGGTCGTGCGGCTCGCACGCCGCAGGAGGAGGTCCTCTGCACCCTGTTTGCCGAGGTCCTGGGTGTGCCCGGGGTCGGGATCGATGACGACTTCTTCGCGCTGGGTGGCCATTCGCTGTTGGCGACCCAGCTCAGCAGTCGGGTGCGGAGTACCCTCGGCACCGAGCTGCCGCTCCAGGTGCTGTTCGAGGCGCCGACCGTCGCCCGGCTCTCCGCGCGGCTGGGCGAGGGCGCGGCGCGTCCCGCTCTGGTCGTGATGCCTCGTCCCGAGGTGCTGCCGCTGTCCTTCGCGCAGCAGCGGCTGTGGTTCCTGCACCAGCTCGAGGGCCCCTCGGCCACCTACAACATGCCGTTGGCCCTGCGGCTGACCGGTGAGCTGGACCGGCAGGCGCTGCTGGACGCCCTCAACGATGTGATCTCCCGGCACGAGGCCCTGCGCACCGTCTTCCTGGACGTCGACGGACAGGCCCGTCAGCACATCCTCGACCCCGTCGAGGCCCGCATCGACCTGGCGGTCGTCCCCACGGACGAGGACCGGATCCACGGGCAACTGGACCTGGCCGCGCGCCACGAGTTCGACCTGTCCGGCCAAGTTCCGCTGCACGCAGAGTTGTTCACGGTCAGTCCGACGGAGTCGGTGCTGTTGCTGGTGCTGCACCACATCGCCGGTGACGGTTGGTCGATGGCGTCGCTGGCCCGTGACCTGGTCACGGCCTACTCCGCCCGGCTGGAGGGCGCGGCGCCGCAGTGGCCGCAGCTGCCGGTGCAGTATGCCGACTACACCCTGTGGCAGCGTGAGCTGCTGGGCGACGACAGTGACCCGGACAGCCCGTTCGTGCGCCAGCAGCAGTACTGGGCACGGCAGTTGGCCGGTCTGCCGGAGCAGGTGACGGTGCCCACCGACCGGCCCCGCCCGGCGGTGGCCGGCTACGCGGGCGACGTCACCACCTTCGGTATCGACGCCGATCTGCACCAGGCGCTGTCCGAGTTGGCCCGTTCCAGCGGCACGACGATGTTCATGGTGTTGCAGGCGTCGTTCGCTGCCCTGATGACCCGGCTCGGTGCCGGCACGGACATCCCGCTCGGCGCGCCGATCGCCGGACGTACGGACGAGAACCTCGACCAGCTGATCGGCTTCTTCGTCAACACCCTGGTCCTGCGCACCGACACGGCGGGCAACCCGGCCTTCACCGACCTGCTCGCCCGGGTCCGTCGGACCAGCCTGGAGGCCTACGCCCACCAGGACATCCCCTTCGAGCACCTGGTGGAGGCGCTCAACCCGCACCGCTCCTCCAGCCACCACCCGCTGTTCCAGATCTCCCTGGGGCTCCAGACCGCCCAGCAGCCGTCCTTCGACCTGCCCCGGCTGCAGGTGGACAGCGAGATCTGGCCCACCGGAACCTCGATGTTCGACCTCGCCATCACCGTCGGCGAGGAGCGTGGCGAGAACGGTGCACCTGCGGGAATCAACGGGTTCGTCGAGTTCGCGACGGATTTGTACGACCGCACCACCGTCGAGGCGCTGACTGCGCGCTGGGTCCGGCTGCTCAGGTCGATTGCCGCCGATCCGTCCCGGCCGATCGGATTCCTCGACGTCCTCACGCCCGGTGAGGCCGCCCGGCTCCGGGACTGGTCGGCTGCCCCGAGTGCGGAGATCGACGACGCCACGCTGCCGGAGCTGTTCCAGGCCCGCGTGCAGGCGACCCCCGATGCCCTCGCGTTGGAGGTCGGCGAGGCGTCCTGGACGTACGCCGAGCTGAACGCGCGGGCGAACCAGGTCGCGCACTGGCTGATCGGCCGGGGGATCGGTGTCGAGCAGCTGGTCGGGGTGGCTCTGCCCCGGTGTGCCGAGCAACTCGCCGTGATCCTGGGCATCGCCAAGGCGGGCGCCGGCTACCTGCCGGTCGACCCGGACTACCCGGCCGACCGCATCGCCTACATGCTCGCCGACGCCGCCCCCGCCCTCCTGCTCACCACCGCGGAACTGGCACCGGGGCTGCCGGACGGGCTGGCGGTCGAGGAACTGGCCGAGGTCTGGCAGGCACAGCCCGCCACCGACCCGACCGATGCCGACCGGATCGCCCCGCTGCGACCGGCCAACCCGGCGTACGTGATCTACACCTCGGGTTCGACGGGCCGCCCCAAGGGAGCCACGGTCACCCACACGGGTCTGGCGTCGTTCGCCTCGACCCTGGTCGAGCGCTGCCTGACCACGGCGGACAGCCGGGTCGTGCAGCTGGCCTCGCCGAGTTTCGACGCCTCCGTCCTGGAACTGCTGATGGCTCTCAGCAACGGCGGCACGCTGGTCGTGCCCCCGCCGGGTCGTCTCGCGGGTGAGGACCTCTTCCGGGTCCTGGCCGACCGGCGGATCACCCATGCGTTCATCCCGCCGTCGATCCTGGCCACCCTCCCGGCCGGTGCCCCCGACACGCTGACCGACCTGTCCAGCCTCGTCGTCGGTGCCGAGGCCTGCCCGCCGGACCTGGCCGAGCGGTGGTCGGTGGGTCGTCGGATGGTGAACGCGTACGGTCCGACGGAGTCGACGGTCGGTGCGACGGTCAGTGAGCCGCTGTCGGGTGCGCATGTTCCGATCGGTCGGCCGGTGGTCGACACGCGGGTGTACGTGCTGGACGAGAACCTGCGCCAGGTCCCGCCGGGCATCCCCGGCGAGCTCTACCTCGCCGGCCGGGGCCTGGCCCGCGGCTACCTCAACCGGCCCGGTCTGAGTTCCGAACGCTTCGTGGCGGATCCGTTCGGCGGGGCCGGGAGCCGGATGTATCGCACGGGTGACCTGGTGCGCTGGAACCCGGACGGTGAACTGGACTACCTGGGCCGTACGGATGAGCAGGTGAAGATCCGCGGGTTCCGGATCGAGCCCGGCGAGATCCAGGCTGCTCTCACCCGGCACCCCGAGGTCGCCCAGGCCGTCGTCATCGCCCGCGAGGACCAGCCCGGCGACACCCGCCTGGTGGCCTACGTCGTCGCGGAGACGGAGTACGGCTTGTCCACCGAGGAGGTGCGCGACCGGCTGCGGGAGCAGCTGCCGGACTACATGGTCCCCGCGGCCGTCGTGGCTCTGGAGCGGATGCCGGTGACCCCGAACGGGAAGGTGGACCGCGACGCCCTGCCCGCACCCGACTACGCCCTGACCGGCACCGGGCGCGCCCCGCGCACGCCGCAGGAGGAGATCCTCTGCACGGCGTTCGCCGAGATCCTGGGCGTGCCCGGGGTGGGGGTCGACGACGGCTTCTTCGACCTGGGCGGCCACTCGCTGCTGGCCACCCGTCTGATCAGCCGCATCCGCACGGCGCTCGGCACCGAGATTCCGCTGCGCGCGATCTTCGAGGCCCCGACCGTGGCCCAGCTGGCCCGCCGGCTGGCCGACCACGCGGGCGAACTGCGCCCCGCACTCGAACCGGTCGTACGGCCGCAGGTGCTGCCGCTGTCCTACGCCCAGGAACGGCTGTGGTTCCTGCACAAGCTGGAAGGCCCCTCCGCCACCTACAACATGGCGTACGCCCTGCGCCTGACGGGCGCCCTGGACCAGCAGGCACTGCAGGACGCCCTCAACGACGTGGTCACCCGGCACGAGGCGCTGCGCACCGTCTTCCGCGAGATCGACGGACGGCCCGGCCAGCACGTCCTCGCCCCCGACCAGGCGCGCATCACACTGCGGACCGTCCCCACGGACGAGAGCCGGCTGCACGACCAGCTCCGTCGCGCCGCGCAGCACGAGTTCGACCTATCCGCCCAAGTACCGCTGCACGCACGGCTGTTCACCGTCAGCCCGGCGGAGTCGGTGCTGATGCTGATCGTCCACCACATCGCGGCCGACGGCTGGTCGATGGCGCCGCTGGCCCGTGACCTGATCTCCGCCTACAGTGCCCGTCTCACGGACGACGAGCCCGGCTGGTCGCACCTGTCGGTGCAGTACGCGGACTACACGCTGTGGCAGCGTGACCTGCTCGGTGAGGACACCGACCCGCAGAGTCCGTTCAGTCGCCAGTACGGCTACTGGGCACAGCAGTTGGCCGGTCTGCCGGAGCAGGTGACCGTCCCCACCGACCGGCCCCGGCCCGCCGTCGCCGGCAAGGCGGGTGACACCATCGCGTTCGGCCTCGACGACGGTCTGCACCGGGACCTGGCCGAGCTGGCCCGTGCCACCGACACGACCGTGTTCATGGTGCTGCAGGCCTCCCTCGCCGCCCTGATGACCCGCCTCGGCGCCGGAACCGACATCCCGATCGGTTCTCCCATCGCCGGGCGCACCGACGAGAACCTCGACGACCTGGTCGGCTTCTTCGTCAACACCCTCGTGGTGCGGACCGACACGGCGGGCAACCCGGCCTTCACCGACCTGCTCGCCCAGGTCCGCCGGACCACCCTGGCCGGCTACACCCACCAGGACGTCCCCTTCCAGTACCTGGTGGAGAAGCTCAACCCGCACCGCTCCGCCGCTCACCACCCGCTCTTCCAGGTCATGCTCGCCCTCCAGAACAACGAGCAGGCCGACTTCCGGCTGCCCGGACTGCACGTCAGCCCCGAGCCGACTCCCACCGGCACGGCGCGGTTCGACCTGTTCATCACCGTCGGGGAGGAGCACGGCGAGAACGGTGCGCCTGCGGGAATCAACGGGTTCATCGAGTTCGCGACGGACCTGTACGACCGGGTGACCGTCGAGGTCATGGCCGAGCGCTGGGTGCGCCTGCTGCGGGCCGTGGTCGTCGACCCGCGGCTGCCCCTGGACGAGGTCGAGATCCTCGACCGGGCCGAGCGCCACCGCATCCTCGGCGAGTGGAACGACACCGCCGCCGAGGTCCCGTCCGCCACGTTGCCCGAGCTGTTCCAGGCCCAGGCGACCCGTACGCCGGACACGACGGCCGTGGTGTTCGAGGGCGTCGAGCTCTCGTACGCGGAGCTGAACGCCCGGGCCAACCGTCTGGCCCACCTGCTGATCAGCCGTGGAGCCGGCCCGGAGCAGCTGGTCGCGCTGGTGCTGGAGCGCTCCGTCGAGATGGTGGTCGCACTGCTCGCCGTCACCAAGGCCGGCGCCGCCTACCTGCCGGTCGACCCGGAGTACCCGGCGGACCGCATCGCCCACCTGCTGGAGGACGGCGCCCCCGCGCTGGTGCTCGCGACATCCGCCACCGCCGGGCTCACCGCGGCCCCGGCCCTCGTCCTGGACGCGCCCGGCCTGGTCGAGGAGCTGGCGGGCCTGCCCGACGGCGACCCCGTCGACGCGGACCGGATCCACCCGCTGCGAGCGGCCAACCCGGCGTACGTGATCTACACCTCGGGTTCGACCGGCCGGCCCAAGGGTGTGGCGGTTCCGCACAGCGGCATCGTCAACCGGCTGACCTGGATGCAGAGCGAGTACCGGATCGGTGCGGACGACCGGGTCCTGCAGAAGACGCCGTTCGGCTTCGACGTCTCGGTCTGGGAGTTCTTCTGGCCGCTGCTGGAGGGCGGAACGCTCGTCCTCGCCCGCCCGGGCGGGCACAAGGACCCCGCCTACCTGGCCGAGCTGATCCAGCGCGAGCGGATCACCATCGCCCACTTCGTCCCGTCCATGCTCCAGGCGTTCCTGCACGAGCCGGCCGCGGCCGGTTGCACCGGACTGCGTGCCGTCCTGTGCAGCGGGGAGGCGTTGTCGGCCGACCTGCGTGACCGCTTCGACGACGTGCTCGACGTTCCGCTGCACAACCTCTACGGCCCCACCGAGGCATCGGTGGACGTCACGGCCTGGGCGTGCCGGGAGTCCGACACGGGTGCGAGCGTGCCCATCGGACGCCCCGTCTGGAACACCCGTGTGTACGTACTGGACGCGGCACTCCAGCCCGTCCCACCGGGCGTGCCGGGCGAGTTGTACCTCGCCGGGGTCCAGCTGGCCCGCGGCTACCTGAACCGTCCCGGCCTGACGGCCGAGCGCTTCGTCGCGGATCCGTTCGGTCAGCCGGGCGAGCGGATGTACCGGACCGGGGACGTCGTGCGCTGGACCGCTGAAGGTGTCATCGTCTACACCGGCCGCGCCGACGACCAGGTGAAGATCCGCGGTTTCCGCATCGAACTCGGTGAGGTCGAGGCCGCCCTGGCCGCCCACCCCGAGGTCGCCCACGCTGCCGTCGTCGCCCGTGAGGACCAGCCCGGTGACGTCCGCCTGGTGGCGTACGTCGTGCCCGGCACCGCCGTGGACGGCCAGGAACAGGCCGCCGCTGAGCAGGTCGAGGGTTGGCGGGAGTTGTACGACTCGGTGTACGAGCGGCCCACGGCGCCGTTGGGTGAGGACTTCGCGGGGTGGGACAGCTCGTACACGGGTGAGGCGATCCCGCTGGAGGAGATGCGGGAGTGGCGTGCGGCGACGGTGGAGCGGATTCGTTCCTACGGGCCGAGGCGTGTGTTGGAGATTGGTGTCGGTTCGGGTCTGCTGATGGCACCGCTGGCGGAGGAGGTGGAGTCGTACTGGGGCACGGATCTGTCCCAGGCGGTGGTGACGCGCCTCGTCGACCAGGTCGCGGAGCGCGGTTGGGAGCATGTGCGGGTGTCCTGCCAGAGTGCGGAGGACTTCACCGGTCTGCCGACGGGCTACTTCGACACGGTCGTCATCAACTCCGTCGCGCAGTACTTCCCCAACCGTGACTACCTGACTGCGGTGCTGTCGCGGGCCTTGGAGCTGCTGGCGGACGGTGGCCGCGTCGTCCTGGGTGACATCCGCCATCTCGGGCAGCTGCGGACCTTCCACACCGCGGTGCAGACGCCGAAGGCCGCTGATGCCGCGAAGTTGCGTGCCGCGGTGGAGCGCGCGGTGGTGGTGGAGAAGGAACTCCTGGTCCACCCGGACTACTTCACCGCTTTCGCCGCCGAGCGCGGTGCGGGTGTGGACGTCCGGATCAAGCGCGGTTCGGCGCACAACGAGCTGACCCGCCACCGCTACGAGGTCACCCTCCACAAGACCGCCGGGGCGCTGACGGATCTCACCGACGCGCAGGTGGTGCGCTGGGGGACGGACGTTACGACCCTGGAGGAGCTCGGCCGGCAGCCGGTCGAGGGCGGCCTGCGTGTCACGGGCGTCCCGAACGCCCGCCTGACGGGCGAGGCCGCCGCCGTTGAAGCGCTTTCGGTGGGTGCGGATCTGGCGGTCGTACGGGAGGCGCTGGCGGCCGGCGGGGGTGTGGATCCCGAGGTGTTCCACGAGTGGGCCGCGGCTCAGGGTTTGGACGCGGTCGCCACGTGGAGTTCGGAGCGACCGGGCGCGTTCGATGCGGTCCTGCTGCCGGTGGGCAGTGGTCTGGCGGTGACCGGTGTCTATCGGTCGTCTGGGGTGGCCGGTTCGGTTCTGACGAACGCTCCGGCGCGGGCGCGGACCGGTGGTTCGCTGGTGACGGCGTTGCGCCAGGTGTTGCAGGCACAGCTGCCGGACTACATGGTGCCGTCGGCAATCGTCACCCTGGACCACATCCCGCTGACGCCGAACGGGAAGGCCGACCGCAAGGCCCTTCCGGCGCCGGACTACGCGTCCACGGCCGACGGCCGCGCACCGCGCACGCCCCAGGAGGAGATCCTCTGCACCCTGTTCGCCGAGGTCCTCGGCCTGCCCGGGGTCGGGATCGACGACAACTTCTTCGACCTCGGCGGCCACTCCCTGCTCGCCACCCAGCTCAGCAGCCGGATCCGCAGCACCCTCGGCACCGAGGCGCCGCTCCAGGTGCTGTTCGAGGCGCCGACCGTGGCGAAGCTCGCGCCGCGTCTGACCCAGGACGGCGAGCTGCGTCCGCCGCTCCTGCCCGTCACCCGGCCCAACCCGCTTCCGCTCTCCTACGCCCAGCAGCGGCTGTGGTTCCTGCACCAGCTCGAGGGCCCCTCGGCCACCTACAACATGCCGTTGGCCCTGCGGCTGACCGGTGAGCTGGACCAGCAGGCACTGCTGGACTCCCTCAACGACGTCATCGCGCGCCACGAGGCCCTGCGCACCGTCTTCCTGGACGTCGACGGACAGGCCCGTCAGCACATCCTCGCCCCCGAGCAGGCCCGCATCGACCTGGCGGTCGTCCCCACGGACGAGGGCGGACTCGCCGACCACCTGCGCCGGGCGGCCCGGTACGAGTTCGACCTGTCCGGCCAAGTGCCGCTGCACGCCGAGCTGTTCACGGTCGGTCCGACGGAGTCGGTGCTGATGCTGGTGCTGCACCACATCGCCGGTGACGGTTGGTCGCTGGCGCCGCTGGCCCGGGACCTGATATCCGCCTACAGTGCCCGTCTCGCGGACGACGAGCCGGACTGGCCGCAGCTGCCGGTGCAGTACGCCGACTACACGCTGTGGCAGCGCGAGCTGCTGGGCGACGACAGTGACCCGGACAGTCCGTTCGTGCGCCAGCAGCAGTACTGGGCACAGCAGTTGGCCGGTCTGCCGGAGCAGGTGACCGTCCCGACCGACCGGCCCCGGCCCGCCGTCGCCGGCTACGCGGGCGACGTCACCACCTTCGGTATCGACGCCGATCTGCACCAGGCGTTGTCCGAGTTGGCCCGTTCCAGCGGCACGACGATGTTCATGGTGTTGCAGGCGTCGTTCGCTGCCCTGATGACCCGCCTCGGTGCCGGCACGGACATCCCGCTCGGCGCGCCGATCGCCGGACGGACGGACGAGAACCTCGACCAGCTGATCGGCTTCTTCGTCAACACCCTTGTGCTGCGCACCGACACGGCCGGCAACCCGTCGTTCACCGACCTGCTCGCCCGGGTCCGCCGGACCAGCCTGGAGGCCTACGCCCACCAGGACATCCCCTTCGAGCACCTGGTGGAGGCGCTCAACCCGCACCGCAGCACCACGCATCACCCGCTCTTCCAGGTCATGCTCGCCGTCCTCAACACCGAGCAGCCGAACTTCGAGCTGCCCAACCTGCAGGTCGCGGCAGACGGTGTCGCGATGGGCACGTCCAGGTTCGACATGTTCATCAACATGGGCGAGCACCGGGACGACAACGGCACCCCGGCCGGTATGTCGGGCACGGTCGAGTTCGCGACGGATCTGTACGACCGCACCACCGTCGAGGCGCTGACCGCGCGCTGGGTCCGGCTGCTCAGGTCGATTGCCGCCGATCCGTCCCGGCCGATCGGATTCCTGGACGTCCTCACGCCCGGTGAGGCCGCCCGGCTCCGGGACTGGTCGGCTGCCCCGAGTGCGGGGACCGGTGCGGCCACGCTGCCGGAGCTGTTCCAGGCCCGGGTGCAGGCCACCCCCGATGCCCTCGCGCTGGAGGTCGGCGAGGCGACCTGGACGTACGCCGAGCTGAACGCGCGGGCGAACCAGGTCGCGCACTGGCTGATCGGCCGGGGCATCGGTGCCGAGCAGTTGGTCGGGGTGGCTCTGCCCCGCTGTGCCGAGCAGCTCGCCGTGATTCTGGGCATCGCCAAGGCGGGTGCCGGCTACCTGCCGGTGGACCCGGACTACCCGGCCGACCGCATCGCCTACATGCTCGCCGACGCCGCCCCCGCCCTCCTGCTCACCACCGCGGAACTGGCGGTGCAGCTGGCACCGGGGCTGCCGGACGGACTGCCGGACGGGCTGGCGGTCGAGGAGCTGGCCGAGGTCTGGCAGGCACAGCCCGCCACCGACCCGACCGATGCCGACCGGATCGCCCCGCTGCGACCGGCCAACCCGGCGTACGTGATCTACACCTCGGGTTCCACCGGCCGCCCCAAGGGCACCGCCGTTCCCCACACCGGACTGGCCGGCGTCACCGCCAGCCTGATCGAGTGCTGCGCGACCGGGCCCGACAGTCGTGTGCTGCAACTGGCGTCCCCCAGCTTCGACGTCTCGATCATCGAGATCCTCATGGCCATCAGCCGGGGCGGCGCTCTCGTGGTACCCCAGCCCGGCCGCCTCGCGGGGGAAGAGCTCGCGCGCGTCCTGGCCGATTGCCGCGTCACCCACGCGTTCATCCCGCCGTCGGCGCTGGCGAGCATGCCCGAGGGCACCACCGCCGCACTGGGCGACCTGCGCACGGTGCTGGTGGCGGGCGAGGCGTGCCCGCCCGAGGTGGTGGAGCACTGGTCGCAGGGCCGCCAGATGATCAACCTGTACGGGACGACGGAGACCTTCGTCAGCTCCATCAGTTCACCGCTGTCGGGCCGGCACGTCACGATCGGGCGACCGATCGTCCACACCCGGCTCTACGTGCTGGACGAGTACCTCCAGTTGGTGCCGCCGGGCATCCCCGGCGAGCTCTACAACGCGGGCACCGTGATGGCTCGCGGGTACCTGGACCGGCCGGGTCTGACGGCGGAACGCTTCGTGGCGGACCCGTTCGGCGGGGCCGGGGACCGGATGTATCGCACGGGTGACCTGGTGCGCTGGAACGGGGACGGTGAGCTGGAGTACCTGGGCCGCACCGACCACCAGGTGAAGATCCGCGGGTTCCGGATCGAGCCCGGAGAGGTCCAGACCGCCGTAGCCCGGATCCCGGGGGTCGCGCAGGCGCTGGTGGTCCCGCGTGAGGACCAGCCCGGTGACGTCCGCCTGGTGGCCTACGTCGTCCCGGAGACGGAGCACGGGGTGTCCACCGAGGAGGTGCGCGACCGGCTGCGGGAGCAGCTGCCGGACTACATGGTCCCCGCGGCCGTCGTGGCTCTGGACCGGATGCCGGTGACCCCGAACGGGAAGATCGACCGCAGGGCCCTGCCGGCTCCGGTCTACGGCGCGGCCGGCGCCGGGCGCGGTGCCCGTACCCCGCAGGAGCAGATCCTCGGTGCGGCGTTCGCCGAGATTCTCGGCCTGTCGAGCGTGGGGGTCGACGACGGCTTCTTCGACCTGGGCGGCCACTCCCTGCTGGCCACCCGCCTGATCAGCCGGATCCGTACGGCCCTGGGCGTGGAGATCCCGCTGCGCGCGATCTTCGAGTCCCCGACCGTGGCCCAGCTGGCCCGCCGGCTGGCCGACCACGCGGGCGAACTGCGCCCGGCCCTGGTGCCGTTGGCCCGGCCGGAGGTGCTGCCGCTGTCCTACGCCCAGGAGCGGCTGTGGTTCCTGCACAAGCTGGAAGGGCCCTCCGCCACCTACAACATGGCCTTCGCCCTGCGCCTGACAGGCGACCTGGACCGGGAGGCGCTGCAGGAGGCCCTCAACGACGTGGTCACCCGGCACGAGGCGCTGCGCACCGTCTTCCGCGAGACCGAAGGACAGCCCGGCCAGCACATCCTCGCCCCCGGCGATCAGGCCCGGGTCGCCCTGCACGTTCAGCAGATCGACGAGGCCGACGTCACGCCGACGCTGAACCTGGCCGCTCGCCACGAGTTCGACCTGTCCGCCCAAGTACCGCTGCACGCAAGGCTGTTCACCATCAGCCCGGCGGAGTCGGTGCTGATGCTGATCGTCCACCACATCGCGGCCGACGGCTGGTCGATGGCGCCGCTGGCCCGGGACCTGATCGCCGCCTACACCGCACGCCGGACCGGCGCCGCGCCCGACTGGCCGCAACTGCCCGTCCAGTACGCCGACTACACCCTTTGGCAACGCCACCTTCTCGGCAAGGAGACCGACGTGACCAGCGCGTTCACCCGTCAGTACGAATACTGGGCCGAGCAGCTCGCTGGTCTGCCGGAGCAGGTCACCATCCCCGGTGACCGGCCCCGCCCCGCCGTCGCCAGCTACGCCGGCGATGTCGTCCGGCTGAACTTCGACGCGGACCTGCACCGGGACCTCGCCGAGCTGGCCCGTGCCACCGACACGACCGTGTTCATGGTGCTCCAGGCCTCCATGGCCGCGCTGATGACCCGGCTCGGCGCCGGGACGGACATCCCGATCGGCAGCGGTATCGCCGGGCGCACCGACGAGAACCTCGACGATCTCATCGGGCTGTTCGTCAACTCGCTCGTGCTGCGCACCAACACGGCTCGCAACCCCGTCTTCACCGATCTGCTCGCCCAGGTGCGCCGGACCAGCCTGGCGGCCCACGCCCACCAGGACATCCCGTTCCAGTACCTGGTGGAGAAGCTCAACCCGTACCGCTCCGCCGGGCACCACCCGCTCTTCCAGGTGGCCTTCGTGCTGCAGAACACGGAGGAGGCGGACTTCACGCTGCCGGACCTCCGGGTCCGCCCGGAGGAGACGCACACCAGCACCTCACGCCTCGACGTGCTCATCAGCCTGGGGGAGGAGCACGACGTCGATCGCGCCCCGAGGGGCATCAGCGGGTTCATCGAGTTCGCGACGGACCTGTACGACCGGGCCACGATCGAGACGCTGATCGAACGGTGGACGCAGGTGCTGCGGGGCGTGGTCGCCGACCCGTCCCAGCGGATCGGCGCCCTGAACATCCTGACCTTGTGGGAACGCCTCGACCGGGTGGTCAAGTCGGAGCGGGCCGAACAGCCGACGCTGCCCGAGCTGTTCCAGGCGCAGGTGCAGGCCGCGCCGTCCGCCGAGGCCGTGGACGCGGGTGAGGTGTCGTGGACGTATGCGGAGTTGAACGCGCGGGCGAACCAGGTCGCGCACTGGCTGATCTCGCGGGGTGTCGGTGCCGAGGACCTCGTGGGTGTGGTGCTGCCGCGTAGCGCGGTGCAGGTGGCGGTGGTGCTGGGCATCGTGAAGGCGGGTGCCGGCTACCTGCCGGTGGATCCGGACTATCCGGCGGAGCGGATCGCGTACATGCTCGCGGACGCGGCTCCCGCTGTGCTGCTCACCAGCGGGGAGCTGGCGTCCGGGCTGCCGTCCGGGCTGTCGTCCGGCTTGGCGGACGTGCTGGCGGTGGAGGAGCTGGCCGAGGTCTGGGAGGGGCAGTCGGTCACGGATCCGACCGATGCGGATCGGGTTGCGCCGCTGTCCTCGTTGAACACGGCTTACACGATCTACACGTCGGGTTCGACGGGTCGGCCCAAGGGTGTGGCGGTTACGCATTCGGGGTTGGCGTCGTTGGCGGTGACGCTGGTGGAGCGGTTCGGGGTGTCGGCGGAGAGTCGGGTGTTGCAGTTCGCTTCGCCGGGGTTCGATGCGGCGGTGTGGGAGCTGGTGATGGCGCTGGCGACCGGTGCGGCGTTGGTGGTGGCGGGGGCGCGGCGCTTGGCGGGTGAGGAGCTGGGCCGGGTGCTGGCCGAGCGGGGGGTCACGCATGTGACGCTGCCGCCGTCGGCGTTGGCGAGTCTGCCGGTGGGTGTCGAGGCTGCCCTGCCGGGTCTGGAGACCGTGGTGGTGGCCGGTGAGGCGTGCCCGCCGGATCTGGCGGAGCGGTGGTCGGTGGGTCGTCGGATGATCAACGCGTACGGTCCGACGGAGTCGACGGTTGGTGCGACGGCCAGTGAGCCGCTGTCGGGTGCGTATGTTCCGATCGGCCGGCCGGTGGTCAACACCCGGGTGTACGTGCTGGACGAGAACCTGGAGCAGGTGCCGCAGGGTGTTGCGGGTGAGTTGTACCTCGCCGGCCGGGGTCTGGCTCGTGGCTACCTCAACCGGCCCGGTCTGAGTTCCGAACGCTTCGTGGCGGATCCCTTCGGTGTGCCGGGCGAGCGGATGTATCGCACGGGTGACCTGGCGCGGTGGAGTCGGGACGGTGAGCTGGAGTACCTGGGCCGTACGGATGAGCAGGTGAAGATCCGTGGGTTCCGGATCGAGCCCGGTGAGGTCGAAGCTGCCCTCACCCGGCATGCCGAGGTCGCGCAGGCAGTGGTGGTTCCGCGTGAGGACCAGCCCGGTGACATCCGTCTGGTCGCCTATGTCGTCCCGGGGAGTGACAGCGCTGCCGAGGTCGATGCGGCTGAGCAGGTCGGGGACTGGCGGGAGTTGTACGACTCGGTGTACGAGCAGGCCACGGCGTCGTTGGGTGAGGACTTCGCGGGGTGGGACAGCTCGTACACGGGTGAGGCGATCCCGCTGGAGGAGATGCGGGAGTGGCGCGCGGCCACGGTGGAGCGGATCCGCTCCTACGGGCCGAGGCGTGTGCTGGAGATCGGTGTCGGTTCGGGTCTGCTGATGGCACCGCTCGCGGAGGACGTCGAGTCGTACTGGGGCACGGACCTGTCCCAGGCGGTGGTGACGCGCCTCGTCGACCAGGTCGCCGAACGCGGCTGGGAGCACGTGCGCGTGTCCTGCCAGAGCGCCGAGGACTTCACCGGTCTGCCGACCGGCTACTTCGACACGATCGTCATCAACTCCGTCGCGCAGTACTTCCCCAACCGCGACTACCTCACCTCCGTCCTCACCCAGGCCTTCCACCTTCTCGCCGAGAACGGCCGGGTCTTCCTGGGCGACATCCGCCACGCCGGGCTCCTGAGCACCCTCCAGACCGCGGTGCAGACGCCGAGGGCCGTCGATGCCGCGAAGCTGCGTTCCGCGGTGGAGCGCGCGGTGGTCGTGGAGAAGGAACTCCTGGTCCACCCGGACTACTTCACCGCTTTCGCCACCGAGCACGGTGCGGGTGTGGACGTCCGGATCAAGCGCGGTTCGGCGCACAACGAGCTGACCCGCCACCGCTACGACGTCACCCTCCACAAGAACCCGGCGGAGCCGACCGACCTGGCCGGGTCGGGTGACCTGGCCGGCGTGCCGGTGGTGCGCTGGGGAACCGACGTGACGACGCTGGAGGAGCTCGGGGAGCGTCCGGTCGAGGGCGGTCTGCGTGTGACGGGTGTCCCGAACGCCCGCCTGACGGGCGAGGCCGCCGCCGTCGAGGCCCTGGACACCGGCAAGGACCTGACCGCCATCCGTTCGGCGCTCGGCTCGGCCACCGGCATCGACCCGGAGGCCTTCCACCGCTGGGCCACCGAGCACGGCCTCGACGCGGTCACCACCTGGAACTCCGAGCAGCCGGCCGCGTTCGACGCGGTCCTGCTGCCGGTGGGCAGCGGTCCGGCGGTGACCGGTGTCTATCGGTCGTCGGGGGTGGCCGGTTCGGTTCTGACGAATGCTCCGGCCCGGGCGCGGACCGGTGGTTCGCTGGTGACGGCGTTGCGTCAGGTGTTGCAGGCGCAGTTGCCGGACTACATGGTGCCGTCGGCGATCGTCACGCTGGACCGCCTTCCGCTGACGCCGAACGGGAAGATCGACCGCAAGGCCCTTCCAGCGCCGGACTACGCGTCCACCGCTGGGGGTCGTGCGGCTCGCACGCCGCAGGAGGAGATCCTCTGCACCCTGTTCGCCGAGGTCCTGGGTGTGCCCGGGGTCGGGATCGATGACGACTTCTTCGCACTCGGCGGCCATTCGCTGCTGGCGACCCAGCTCAGCAGCCGGGTCCGGAGTACCCTCGGCACCGAGCTGCCGCTCCAGGTGCTGTTCGAGGCGCCGACCGTCGCCCGGCTCTCCGCGCGGTTGGGCGAGGGCGCGGCGCGTCCCGCTCTGGTCGTGATGCCTCGTCCCGAGGTGCTGCCGCTGTCCTTCGCGCAGCAGCGGCTGTGGTTCCTGCACCAGCTGGAAGGCCCCTCGGCCACCTACAACATGCCATTGGCCCTGCGGCTGACCGGTGAGCTGGACCGGCAGGCGCTGGGGGAGGCCATCAACGACGTCATCGCGCGCCACGAGGCGTTGCGTACGGTCTTCGAGGAGGTCGACGGGCAGCCGCGGCAGCGCGTTCTCGCCCCGGAGCAGGCCCGTGTCGACCTGCACGTCCGCCCGTGCGAGCAGGACGACGTCATGCCGGCCCTGGAGCTGGCCGCGCGCCACGGGTTCGACCTGTCCGGCGAAGTTCCGCTGCACGCCGAGCTGTTCGCGGTCAGCCCGACGGAGTCGGTGCTGTTGCTGGTGCTGCACCACATCGCAGGTGACGGTTGGTCGATGGCGCCGCTGGCCCGTGACCTGGTCACGGCCTACTCCGCGCGCCTGACCGGTGCCGAGCCGGACTGGCCGCAGCTGCCGGTGCAGTACGCCGACTACACGCTGTGGCAGCGCGAGCTGCTGGGCGACGACAGTGACCCGGACAGTCCGTTCGTGCGCCAGCAGCAGTACTGGGCGCAGCAGTTGGCCGGTCTGCCGGAGCAGGTGACGGTGCCCACCGACCGGCCCCGGCCGGCGGTGGCCGGCTACGCGGGCGACGCCACGACCTTCGGTATCGACGCGGATCTCCACCAGGCGTTGTCCGAGTTGGCCCGTTCCAGCGGCACGACCATGTTCATGGTGTTGCAGGCGTCCTTCGCCGCCCTGATGACCCGCCTGGGCGCCGGCACGGACATCCCGCTCGGCGCGCCGATCGCCGGACGCACGGACGAGAACCTCGACCAGCTGATCGGCTTCTTCGTCAACACCCTGGTCCTGCGCACCGACACGGCCGGCAACCCGGCCTTCACCGACCTGCTCGCCCAGGTGCGCCGGACCAGCCTGGAGGCCTACGCCCACCAGGACATCCCCTTCGAGCACCTGGTGGAGGCGCTCAACCCGCACCGCTCCTCCAGCCACCACCCGCTGTTCCAGATCTCCCTGGGGCTCCAGACCACCCAGCAGGCGCCCTTCGAGCTGCCCGGACTCCACGTCGAGTCCGGCGGTATCGGCACCGGTACAGCGCGATTCGACCTCTCCGTCGTCGTGGCCGAGGATCGTGGCGACAACGGTGAGCCCTCCGGTATGAACGGTGTGATCGAGTTCGCGACGGAGTTGTACGACCGGTCGACGATCGAGGTGCTGATCGCGCGTTGGGTCCGGTTGCTGCGGGCGGTCGCCGCCGATCCGTCCCGGCCGATCGGTTCGCTGGACGTCCTCGCCGAGGGGGAGGAGGTCCAGCTCCGGGAGTGGGCGACCACGGCCCGGCCGGAGATCGACGACGCCACGCTGCCGGAGCTGTTCCAGGCCCGGGTGCGGGCCACCCCCGATGCCGTCGCGTTGGAGGTCGGCGACGCGTCCTGGACGTATGCGGAGCTGAACGCGCGGGCGAACCGGATCGCGCACTGGCTGATCGGCCGGGGCATCGGTGCCGAGCAGCTCGTCGGCCTGGCGCTGCCGCGTGGCGCCGAGCTGTTCGCGGCGATCCTGGGCGTGGTGAAGGCGGGTGCCGGCTACCTGCCGGTCGACCCGGACTACCCGGCCGACCGCATCGCCTACATGCTCGCCGACGCCGCCCCCGTGCTCCTGCTCACCACCGCGGAACTGGCGGTGCAGCTGGCACCGGGGCTGCCGGACGGACTGGCGGACGGGCTGCTGGACGGGCTGGCGGTCGAGGAGCTGGCCGAGGTCTGGCAGGCGCAGCCCGCCACCGACCCGACCGATGCCGACCGGATCGCCCCGCTCACCCCGGCGAACACCGCGTACACGATCTACACCTCTGGCTCCACCGGCCGCCCCAAGGGCGCGACGGTCACCCACACGGGTCTGGCCTCGCTGGCCTCGACCCTGGTCGAGCGTTGCCTGACCACGGCGGACAGCCGGGTCGTGCAGCTGGCCTCGCCGAGTTTCGACGCCTCCGTGCTGGAACTGCTGATGGCTCTCAGCAACGGCGGCACGCTGGTCGTGCCCCCGCCGGGTCGTCTCGCGGGTGAGGACCTGCTCCGGGTCCTGGCCGACCGGCGGATCACCCACGCGTTCATCCCGCCGTCGATCCTGGCCACCCTCCCGGCCGGTGCCCCCGACACGCTGACCGGGCTGTCCAGCCTCGTCGTCGGTGCCGAGGCCTGCCCGCCGGACCTGGTCGCCCTGTGGGCGCCGGGCCGTCACATGGCCAACCTCTACGGTCCGACCGAGACCACCATCTCCACCACCATCAGCCGCCCCCTGGACGACCTGCGTACGCCCATCGGCGCTCCCAACCACAACACCCGTGCCCGCGTCCTGGACGAGAACCTGCGCCAGGTGCCGCCGGGCATCCCCGGCGAGCTCTACCTCGCCGGCCGGGGTCTGGCCCGCGGCTACCTGAACCGTCCCGGTCTGACGGCCGAGCGCTTCGTCGCGGACCCGTTCGGTGAGCCGGGCGAGAGGATGTACCGCACGGGTGACCTGGTGCGCTGGAACGGGGAAGGTGAGCTGGAGTACCTGGGCCGTACCGACCAGCAGGTGAAGATCCGCGGGTTCCGGATCGAGCCCGGCGAGATCCAGGCCGCCCTCACCAGGCACCCCGAGGTCGCCCAGGCCGTCGTGATCGCCCGCGAGGACCAGCCCGGCGACACCCGCCTGGTGGCCTACGTCGTCCCGGAGACGGAGCACGGTGTCTCCGCCGAGGAGGTGCGCGACCGGCTGCGACGGCAGCTGCCGGACTACATGGTCCCGGCTGCGGTCATGGTGATCGACAGCATCACGCTGACGCGCAACGGGAAGGTCGACCGCGACGCCCTGCCGGCCCCGGTCTACACCGCGGCCGTCGCCGGACGCGCTGCCCGCACCCCGCAGGAGCAGATCCTCGGTGCGGCGTTCGCCGAGGTCCTCGGTCTGTCGAGCGTGGGGGTCGACGACGGCTTCTTCGACCTGGGCGGCCACTCCCTGCTGGCCACCCGTCTGATCAGCCGCATCCGTACGGCCCTGGGCGTGGAGATCCCGCTGCGCGCGATCTTCGAGGCGCCGACCGTGGCCCAGCTGGCCCGCCGGCTGGCCGACCACGCGGGCGAACTGCGCCCCGCACTCGAACCGGTCGTGCGGCCGCAGGTGCTGCCGCTGTCCTACGCCCAGGAACGGCTGTGGTTCCTGCACAAGCTGGAAGGCCCCTCCGCCACCTACAACATGGCCTTCGCCCTGCGCCTGACGGGCGACCTGGACCGGGAGGCGCTGCAGGAGGCCCTCAACGACGTGGTCACCCGGCACGAGGCGCTGCGCACCGTCTTCCGCGAGGCCGACGGACAGCCCGGCCAGCACGTCCTCGCCGCCGACCAGGCGCGCATCACACTGCGGACCGTACCGAGCAGTGAGGACCTGCTCACCGCGCAACTCGACGAGGTGGCCCGCCACGAGTTCGACCTCTCGGACCAGGTGCCGCTGCACGCCGAGCTGTTCGCCGTCGGCCCGACGGAGTCGGTGCTGATGATGGTGCTGCACCACATCGCGGGTGACGGTTGGTCGCTGGCGCCGCTGGCCCGGGACCTGATCGCCGCCTACACCGCGCGCCTGACCGGTGCCGAGCCGGACTGGCCGCAGCTGCCGGTGCAGTACGCGGACTACACGCTGTGGCAGCGTGACCTGCTCGGTGACGACAGTGACCCGGACAGCCCGTTCAGTCGCCAGTACGGCTACTGGGCGCAGCAGTTGGCCGGTCTGCCGGAGCAGGTGACCGTGCCCACCGACCGGCCCCGGCCCACCACGGCCGGCAACGCCGGTGACGCGTGCGACTTCTCCTTCGACGCGGACCTGCACCGGAACCTCGCCGAGCTGGCCCGGTCGGCCGGAGCGACGGTGTTCATGGTGCTCCAGGCCTCCGTGGCCACGCTGCTGACCCGCCTCGGCGCCGGGACGGACATCCCGATCGGCTCTCCGGTCGCCGGGCGCACCGACGAGAACCTCGACGACCTGGTCGGCTTCTTCGTCAACACCCTGGTCCTGCGCACCGACACGGCGGGAAACCCGGCCTTCACCGACCTGCTCGCCCAGGTCCGCCGGACCAGCCTGGCGGCCCACGCCCACCAGGACACTCCGTTCCAGTACCTGGTGGAGAAGCTCAACCCGCACCGCTCCGCGGCACACCACCCGCTCTTCCAGGTCGCGCTGGCCCTGCAGAACAACGAGCAGGCCGAGTTCGAGCTGCCGGGACTGCAGGTGCGCTCGGAGAGCGCGCACACCGGCACCTCGCGCTTCGACCTGATGGTCACCCTGACCGAGGAACACGGCAACGACCACGAGCCGGTGGGCATCAGCGGAGCCATCGAGTTCGCGACGGATTTGTACGACCGGTCGACGATCGAGGCGCTGATCGCGCGCTGGGCGCGGCTGCTGCGGGCGATCGCCGCTGATCCGTCCCGGCCGATCGGCTCGCTGGACCTCCTCGCCGAGGGGGAGGAGGTCCAGCTCCGGGAGTGGGCGACCATGGCCCGGCCGGAGATCGGCGACGCCACGCTGCCGGAGCTGTTCCAGGCTCGCGTGCAGGCCACCCCGGACGTGGTTGCGTTGGAGTTCGGCGAGGCGTCCTGGACGTACGCCGAGCTGAACGCTCGGGCGAACCGGATCGCGCACTGGCTGATCGGCCGGGGCATCGGTGTCGAGCAGCTGGTCGGGGTGGCTCTGCCCCGGTGTGCCGAGCAGCTCGCCGTGATCCTGGGCATCGCCAAGGCGGGCGCCGGCTACCTGCCGGTCGACCCGGACTACCCGGCCGACCGCATCGCCTACATGCTCGCCGACGCCGCCCCCGCCCTCCTGCTCACCACCGCGGCACTGGCGCCGGAGCTGCCGGGCGGGCTGGCGGAGGGGCTGGCGGTCGAGGAGCTGGCCGAGGTCTGGCAGGCGCAGCCCGCCACCGACCCGACGGACGCCGACCGGATCGCCCCGCTCACGGCCGCGAACACCGCGTACACCATCTACACCTCGGGCTCCACCGGCCGCCCCAAGGGCGTCACCGTCACCCACACGGGTCTGGCCTCGCTCGTCGTCACTCTGGTGGAACGCTGCGCCCTCGGCGAGGGCAGCCGCGTGCTGCAGTTCACCTCTGCCAGCTTCGACGTCTCGGTCATCGAGCTGGTGCTCGGATTCACCGTCGGCGCCACCCTCGTCGTGCCCCCGCCGGGTCGTCTCGCCGGTGAGGACCTCGCCGACGTGCTGTCCGACCGGCGGATCAGCCACGCCTTCCTTCCCCCGTCGGCCCTGGCCAGCCTGCCGGCCGGCACCGAGACCACGCTGCCCGCCCTCGGCACCGTCGTCGTGGCCGGCGAGGCCTGCCCGCCGGACCTGGCCGAGCGCTGGTCGCAGGGCCGCCGGATGATCAACGCCTACGGTCCGACCGAAGCCACCATCTACGCTTCGACCGGCGGTCCGCTGTCCGGTCCGAAGGCCCCGATCGGGCGGCCCGTGGTCAACACGCGGGTGTACGTCCTGGACGAGAACCTGCGCCAGGTGCCGCCGGGCATCCCCGGCGAGCTCTACCTCGCGGGCCGGGGTCTGGCCCGCGGCTACCTGAACCGGCCCGGTCTGACGGCGGAGCGCTTCGTCGCGGACCCGTTCGGTGAGGCCGGGGACCGGATGTACCGCACGGGTGACCTGGTCCGGTGGAACGGGGACGGTGAGCTGGAGTATCTGGGTCGTACCGACCAGCAGGTGAAGATCCGTGGGTTCCGGATCGAGCCCGGCGAGATCCAGGCCGCCCTCACCCGCCACCCCGAGGTCGCCCAGGCCGTCGTGATCGCCCGTGAGGACCAGCCCGGTGACACCCGCCTGGTGGCCTACGTCGTCCCGGGCAGCGACAGCGCTGCCGAGGGTGACACCGCGGAACAGGTCGAGGACTGGCGGGAGTTGTACGACTCCTTGTACGAGCGGCCCACGGCGCCGTTGGGTGAGGACTTCGCGGGGTGGGACAGCTCGTACACGGGTGAGGCGATCCCGCTGGAGGAGATGCGGGAGTGGCGCGCGGCGACGGTGGAGCGGATCCGCTCCTACGCGCCGAGGCGCGTGTTGGAGATTGGTGTCGGTTCGGGCCTGCTGATGGCACCGCTCGCGGAGGACGTCGAGTCGTACTGGGGCACGGACCTGTCCCAGGCGGTGGTGACACGCCTGGTCGACCAGGTCGCCGAACGCGGCTGGGACCACGTGCGCGTGTCCTGCCAGAGCGCCGAGGACTTCACCGGTCTGCCGACCGGCTACTTCGACACGATCGTCATCAACTCCGTCGCGCAGTACTTCCCCAACCGCGACTACCTGACCGTGGTTCTGTCGCGGGCCTTGGAGCTGCTGGCGGACGGCGGCCGCATCGTCCTGGGCGACATCCGCCACCTCGGACAGCTGCGGACCTTCCACACCGCGGTCCAGGCGACGCGGGCGGCCGGCACCACCCAGCTCCACGCCTCGGTGGAGCGCGCGGTGGTCGTGGAGAAGGAACTCCTGGTCCACCCGGACTACTTCACCGCCTTCGCCGCCGAGCACGGCGCGGGTGTGGACGTCCGGATCAAGCGCGGCTCGGCGCACAACGAGCTGACCCGCCACCGCTACGAGGTCACCCTCCACAAGACCGCGGAGACCCTGACCGATCTCACCGACGCGCCGGTGCTGCGCTGGGGGACCGACCTTACGTCGCTGGAGGAGCTCGGCCGGCAACAGGTCGAGGGCGGCCTGCGTGTCACGGGTGTCCCGAACGCCCGTCTGACGGGCGAGGTGGCCGCCGTCGAGGCCCTGGACACCGGCGAGGACCTGACCGCCATCCGCTCGGCGCTCGGCTCGGCCACCGGCATCGACCCGGAGGCCTTCCACCGCTGGGCCACCGAGCACGGCCTCGACGCGGTCACCACCTGGAACTCCGAGCAGCCGGCCGCCTTCGACGCGGTCCTGCTGCCCGAGAACAACTCCTCGACCGTGACCGGCACTTACCGGCCGGGATCGGCCGGCACCGCCGTGACCAACTCCCCGGCCCGATCCCGGACCAGCGGGGCACTGGTGACGACGCTGCGCCAGGTGTTGCAGGCACAGCTGCCGGACTACATGGTGCCGTCGGCGATCGTCACCCTGGACCACATCCCGCTCACCCCGAACGGGAAGATCGACCGCAAGGCCCTCCCCGCACCGGACTACACGTCCACCGCCGACGGCCGCGCACCGCGCACACCCCAGGAGGAGATCCTCTGCACCCTGTTCGCCGAGGTCCTCGGCCTGCCCGCGGTCGGGATCGACGACAACTTCTTCGACCTCGGCGGCCACTCCCTGCTCGCCACCCAACTCACCAGCCGGATCCGCAGCACCCTCGGCACCGAGGCGCCGCTCCAGGTGCTGTTCGAGGCGCCCACTGTGGCGAAGCTCGCGCCGCGTCTGACCCAGGACGGTGAGCTGCGTCCGCCGCTCCTGCCTGTCACCCGGCCCAACCCGCTTCCGCTCTCCTACGCCCAGCAGCAACTCTGGTTCCTGCACCAGATGGAGGGGCCGTCGGCCACCTACAACATCCCGTTGGTGCTGCGGCTGACCGGTGAGCTGGACCGGCAGGCGCTGGGGGAGGCCATCAACGATGTGATCTCCCGGCACGAGGCCTTGCGTACGGTCTTCGAGGAGGTCGACGGGCAGCCCGGTCAGCACATCCTCGCCCCCGAGCAGGCCCGCATCGACCTGCACGTCCGTCCGTGCGAGCAGGACGACGTCATGCCGGCCCTGGAGCTGGCCGTCCGCCACCGGTTCGACCTCTCCGCGCAGGTTCCGCTGCACGCCGAGCTGTTCACGGTCAGTCCGACGGAGTCGGTGCTGATGCTGGTGCTGCACCACATCGCCGGTGACGGCTGGTCGCTGGCGCCGCTGGCCCGTGACCTGGTCACGGCCTACTCCGCCCGCCTGACCGGTGCCGAGCCGGACTGGCCGCAGCTGCCGGTGCAGTACGCGGACTACACGCTCTGGCAGCGTGAGCTGCTGGGCGACGACAGTGACCCGGACAGCCCGTTCGTGCGCCAGCAGCAGTACTGGGCACAGCAGTTGGCCGGTCTGCCGGAGCAGGTGACCGTGCCCACCGACCGGCCCCGGCCCGCCGTCGCCGGCTACGCGGGCGACTCCACCACCTTCGGTATCGACGCCGATCTGCACCAGATGCTGTCCGAGCTGGCCCGTTCCAGCGGCACCACGATGTTCATGGTGTTGCAGGCGTCCTTCGCCGCCCTGATGACCCGCCTGGGCGCCGGCACGGACATCCCGCTCGGCGCGCCGATCGCCGGACGCACGGACGAGAACCTCGACCAGCTGATCGGCTTCTTCGTCAACACCCTGGTCCTGCGCACCGACACGGCCGGCAACCCGGCCTTCACCGACCTGCTCGCCCAGGTGCGCCGGACCAGCCTGGAGGCCTATGCCCACCAGGACATCCCCTTCGAGCACCTGGTGGAGGCGCTCAACCCGCACCGCAGCACCACGCATCACCCGCTCTTCCAGGTCATGCTCGCCCTCCTCAACACCGAGCACCCGAACTTCGAGCTGCCCAACCTGCAGGCGCAGCCGACCGGCGTGGCCCTGGGCACGTCCAGGTTCGACATGTTCATCAACATGGGCGAGCACCGGGACGACAACGGCACCCCGGCCGGCATGTCCGGCACGGTCGAGTTCGCCACCGACCTGTACGACCGGTCGACGATCGAGGCACTGCTCGCACGCTGGATCCGGCTGCTGCGGGCGATCGCCGCCGACCCGTCCCGGCCCATCGGCGGGCTGGACATCCTCACCGAGGGTGAGCGCCGCCGGCTCCGCGACTGGTCGGCCGACCCCCGGCCGGAGATCGGCGACGCCACTCTGCCGGAGCTGTTCCAGAACCGCGTGCGGGCCACCCCCGACGCCGTCGCACTGGAGGCGGGGGACGCGTCCTGGACGTACGCCGAGCTGAACGCCCGGGCGAACCAGATCGCGCACTGGCTGATCGGCCGGGGCATCGGTGCCGAGCAGCTCGTCGGCCTGGCGCTGCCGCGCAGCGCCGAGCAGCTCGCCGTGATCCTGGGCATCGCCAAGGCGGGCGCCGCCTACGTGCCGGTCGACCCGGACTACCCGGCCGACCGCATCGCCTACATGCTCGCCGACGCCGCCCCCGCCCTCCTGCTCACCACCGACGGGTTGAGCGAGAGCCTCCTCGCCGCCGCGGGCACCGGTGGCGAGATCCTCACCATCGAGTCCCAGGCGGAGCGGTGGGACGAGCAGCCCGCGACCGACCCGACCGACGCGGACCGGATCGTGCCGCTCACCCCGGCGAACACGGCCTACACCTTCTACACCTCGGGTTCCACCGGTCGACCGAAGGGCAGCGTCATCGCCCATTCCGGGCTGGCCGGCCTCATAGCCACCGCGGTCGAGCGCTGCGAGGCCGGTCCGGAGAGCCGCGTCCTGCAACTGGCCTCGCCGAGCTTCGACCCCGCCGTGGTCGAGATCTTCATGGCCTTCGCCGCGGGTGCCACGCTCGTACTGCCGTCCGGCGGCCGCCTCGCCGGCCTCGAACTGGCCAGGGTCATTGCCGATCGGCGGATCACCCATGCCTTCATCACGGCGTCGCGGCTCGCGAGCCTGCCCGAGGGGAGCGAGGCCGACCTGTCCGAGCTGGGCGTACTGGGCATGATCGGTGAGCCCACACCTCCGGCCCTGGTGGACCGCTGGGCGCCGGGCCGCCGGATGATCAACGCCTATGGCCCGACGGAGTGCACCGTCTACGCGACGATCAGCCGCCCGTTCGCGGCGGGCCGGGCCCCCATCGGGTATCCGATCGCCAACGCCCGCCTCCACGTGCTGGACGACTACCTGCAGCCGGTGCCGCCGGGGATCGCGGGTGAGCTCTACGTCGCGGGTGAGGGCGTGGGCCGCGGCTACCTGAACCGGCCGGGTCTGACGGCCGAGCGGTTCGTCGCGGACCCGTTCGGCGGGGCCGGGAGCCGGATGTATCGCACCGGTGACCTGGTGCGCTGGAACCGGGACGGTGAGCTGGAGTACCTGGGCCGTACCGACCACCAGGTGAAGATCCGTGGGTTCCGGATCGAGCCCGGAGAGATCCAGGCCGCCCTCACCCGGCACCCCGAGGTCGCCCAGGCCGTCGTGATCGCCCGCGAGGACCAGCCCGGCGATGTCCGCCTGATCGCCTACGTCGTGCCGAGCGGCGGAGGCGCGCCCGCACTGCCGCAGCTCCGGCAGGACCTGCGGCAGCAGCTCCCGGACTACATGGTCCCGGCCGCGATCCTGGTGATCGACGGCATCCCGCTCACCCCGAACGGGAAGATCGACCGCGCGGCGCTCCCGGTTCCGGACCACACCGCCGTCTCCACGGGGCGTGGCCCCCGCACCCCGCGCGAGGAGATCCTCTGTGCGCTGTTCGCCGAGGTCCTCGGTCTGTCGAGCGTGGGGGTCGACGACAGCTTCTTCGACCTGGGCGGCCACTCCCTGCTGGCCACCCGCCTGATCAGCCGGATCCGAAAGACCCTGGGCATCGAGGCCCCGCTGCGGGCGTTCTTCGAGGCGCCGACCGTGGCCCAGCTGGCCGAGCGTCTGGCGGACGGTGACGAGCGGACGCGGCTCGCCCTGGTGCCGGTCACCCGGCCCGAGGCCATCCCGCTGTCCTTCGCCCAGGAACGGCTGTGGTTCATCCACAAGATCGAGGGCCCCTCGGCCACCTACAACATGCCGTTGGCCCTGCGGCTGACCGGCGAGCTGGACCGGCAGGCGCTGCTGGACGCCCTCAACGACGTCATCGCGCGCCACGAATCGCTGCGCACCGTCTTCCGGGACGTCGACGGACAGGCCCGTCAGCACATCCTCGACCCCGTCGAGGCCCGCATCGACCTGGCGGTCGTCCCCACGGACGAGGGCCGGATCCACGAGCAGCTGAACCGGGCCGCGCGCCACGAGTTCGACCTCTCCGCGCAGGTTCCGCTGCACGCCGAGCTGTTCGCCGTCAGCCCGACGGAGTCGGTGCTGATGCTGGTGCTGCACCACATCGCCGGTGACGGTTGGTCGATGGCGCCGCTGGCCCGGGACCTGATCGCCGCCTACACCGCGCGCCTGACCGGTGCGGCGCCGGACTGGCCGCAGTTGCCGGTGCAGTACGCGGACTACACCCTGTGGCAGCGTGACCTGCTCGGTGACGACACCGACCCGGACAGCCCGTTCAGCCGTCAGTACGGTTACTGGGCGCAGCAGTTGGCCGGTCTGCCGGAGCAGGTCACCGTGCCCACCGACCGGCCCCGGCCGGCGGTGGCCGGCAACGCCGGTGATGTCTGTGACTTCTCCTTCGACGCGGACCTGCACCGGGATCTCGCCCAGCTGGCCCGGTCGGCCGGAGCGACGGTGTTCATGGTGCTCCAGGCCTCCGTGGCCGCGCTGATGACCCGGCTCGGTGCCGGCACGGACATCCCGATCGGCAGCGGTATCGCGGGACGCACGGACGAGAACCTCGACGACCTGGTCGGCTTCTTCGTCAACACCCTGGTCCTGCGCACCGACACGGCGGGCAACCCGGCCTTCACCGATCTGCTCGCCCAGGTGCGCCGGACCAGCCTGGAGGCCTACGCCCACCAGGACGTCCCGTTCCAGTACCTGGTGGAGAAGCTCAACCCCCGCCGCTCCGCGGCACACCACCCGCTCTTCCAGGTCATGCTGGCCCTGCAGAACAACGAGCAGGCCGACTTCCAGCTGCCCGGCCTGCGGGTCAGCCACGAGCCCGCGACCACGGACACGTCCCGGTTCGATCTGTTCGTCAACATCGGTGAGTTCCACGAGCGCGACGGCTCGCCCACCGGGGTCGCCGGGTACATCGAGTTCGCGACGGAGTTGTACGACCGGTCGACGATCGAGGCGCTGATCGCGCGTTGGGTCCGGTTGCTGCGGGCGGTCGCCGCTGATCCGTCCCGGCCGATCGGCTCGCTGGACGTCCTCACCGAGGGGGAGGAGATCCGGCTCCGGGAGTGGGCGACCACGGCCCGGCCGGAGATCGACGACGCCACGCTGCCGGAGCTGTTCCAGGCCCGGGTGGGGGCCACCCCCGATGCCGTCGCACTGGAGGCGGGGGACGCGTCCTGGACGTATGCGGAGCTGAACGCGCGGGCGAACCAGGTCGCGCACTGGCTGATCGGCCGGGGCATCGGTGCCGAGCAGCTCGTCGGCCTGGCGCTGCCGCGTGGCGCCGAGCTGTTCGCGGCGATCCTGGGCGTGGTGAAGGCGGGTGCCGGCTACCTGCCGGTGGACCCGGACTACCCGGCCGACCGCATCGCCTACATGCTCGCCGACGCCGCCCCCGTGCTGCTGCTCACCACCGCGGAACTGGCGGTGCAGCTGGCGCCGGGGCTGCCGGACGGACTGGCGGACGGGCTGCTGGACGGGCTGGCGGTCGAGGAGCTGGCCGAGGTCTGGCAGGCGCAGCCCGCCACCGACCCGACCGATGCCGACCGGATCGCGCCGCTCACGGCCGCGAACACCGCGTACACGATCTACACCTCGGGTTCGACGGGCCGCCCCAAGGGCGCGACGGTCACCCACACGGGTCTGGCCTCGCTGGCCTCGACCCTGGTCGAGCGTTGCCTGACCACGGCGGACAGCCGGGTCGTGCAGTTGGCCTCGCCGAGTTTCGACGCCTCCGTCCTGGAACTGCTGATGGCTCTCAGCAACGGCGGCACCCTGGTCGTGCCCCCGCCGGGTCGTCTCGCGGGTGAGGACCTGCTCCGGGTCCTGGCCGACCGGCGGATCACCCACGCGTTCATCCCGCCGTCGATCCTGGCCACCCTTCCGGCCGGTGCCCCCGACACGCTGACCGACCTGTCCAGCCTCATCGTCGGTGCCGAGGCCTGCCCGCCGGACCTGGTCGCCCTGTGGGCGCCGGGCCGTCACATGGCCAACCTCTACGGTCCGACCGAGACCACCATCTCCACCACCATCAGCCGCCCCCTGGCCGACCTGCGTACGCCCATCGGCGCTCCCAACCACAACACCCGTGCCCGCGTCCTGGACGAGAACCTGCGCCAGGTCCCGCCGGGCATCCCCGGCGAGCTCTACCTCGCCGGCCGGGGTCTGGCCCGTGGCTACCTGAACCGGCCGGGTCTGACGGCGGAGCGCTTCGTCGCGGACCCGTTCGGCGGGGCCGGGGACCGGATGTATCGCACGGGTGACCTGGTCCGGTGGAACCCGGACGGTGAACTGGACTACCTGGGTCGTACCGACCAGCAGGTGAAGATCCGCGGGTTCCGGATCGAGCCCGGCGAGATCCAGGCCGCCCTCACCCGCCACCCCGAGGTCGCCCAGGCCGTCGTGATCGCCCGCGAGGACCAGCCCGGCGACACCCGCCTGGTGGCCTACGTCGTCCCGGGCAGTGACAGCGCTGCCGAGGGTGACACCGCGGAACAGGTCGAGGACTGGCGGGAGTTGTACGACTCCTTGTACGAGCGGCCCACGGCGCCGTTGGGTGAGGACTTCGCGGGGTGGGACAGCTCGTACACGGGTGAGGCGATCCCGCTGGAGGAGATGCGGGAGTGGCGCGCGGCGACGGTGGAGCGGATCCGCTCCTACGCGCCGAGGCGTGTGCTGGAGATCGGTGTCGGTTCGGGCCTGCTGATGGCACTGCTCGCAGAGGACGTCGAGTCGTACTGGGGCACGGACCTGTCCCAGGCGGTGGTGACACGCCTCGTCGACCAGGTCGCCGAACGCGGCTGGGAGCACGTGCGGGTGTCCTGCCAGAGCGCGGAGGACTTCACCGGTCTGCCGACCGGCTACTTCGACACGGTCGTCATCAACTCCGTCGCGCAGTACTTCCCCAACCGCGACTACCTGACCGTGGTGCTGTCGCGGGCCTTGGAGCTGCTGGCGGACGGCGGCCGCATCGTCCTGGGCGACATCCGCCACCTCGGACAGCTGCGGACCTTCCACACCGCGGTCCAGGCGACGCGGGCGGCCGGCACCACCCAGCTCCACGCCTCGGTGGAGCGCGCGGTGGTCGTGGAGAAGGAACTCCTGGTCCACCCGGACTACTTCACCGCCTTCGCCGCCGAACGCGGCGCGGGTGTGGACGTCCGGATCAAGCGCGGCTCGGCGCACAACGAGCTGACCCGCCACCGCTACGAGGTCACCCTCCACAAGACCGCGGAGACCCTGACCGATCTCACCGACGCTCCGGTGCTGCGCTGGGGCACCGACGTGACGACGCTGGAGGAGCTCGGCCGGCAACAGGTCGAGGGCGGCCTGCGTGTCACGGGCGTCCCGAACGCCCGCCTGACGGGCGAGGCCGCCGCCGTCGAGGCCCTGGACACCGGCGAGGACCTGACCGCCATCCGCTCGGCCCTCGGCTCGGCCACCGGCATCGACCCGGAGGCCTTCCACCGCTGGGCCACCGAGCACGGCCTCGACGCGGTCACCACCTGGAACTCCGAGCAGCCGGCCGCCTTCGACGCGGTCCTGCTGCCCGAGAACAACTCCTCGACCGTGACCGGCACTTACCGGCCGGGATCGGCCGGCACCGCAGTGACCAACTCCCCGGCCCGATCCCGGACCAGCGGGGCACTGGTGACGACGCTGCGCCAGGTGTTGCAGGCACAGCTGCCGGACTACATGGTGCCGTCGGCGATCGTCACCCTGGACCACATCCCGCTCACCCCGAACGGGAAGATCGACCGCAAGGCCCTCCCCGCACCGGACTACACGTCCACCGCCGACGGCCGCGCACCGCGCACACCCCAGGAGGAGATCCTCTGCACCCTGTTCGCCGAGGTCCTCGGCCTGCCCGGGGTCGGGATCGACGACAACTTCTTCGACCTCGGCGGCCACTCCCTGCTCGCCACCCAACTCACCAGCCGGATCCGCAGCACCCTCGGCACCGAGATGCCCCTCCAGGCGCTCTTCGAGGCGCCCACCGTCGCCGAGCTCTCCGCGAGCCTCGACGCCGGCACGCCCAGCAGCGCCTACGACGTCCTGCTGCCGCTTCGGAAGCGGGGGCTGCACGCTCCGCTGTTCGTCGTGCACCAGGGGGCGGGCATGTGCTGGTCGTACGCCGGTCTCCTGCCGCACCTCAGCCAGGACTTCCCGGTGTACGGACTCCAGGCCCACGGGCTGGCTCATCCCGATGAGCTCAGGAACAGCGTCGAGGAGGTGGCCGACGACTGCATCGAGCAGATGCTGACGGTGCAGCCCGAGGGTCCGTACCACCTGATGGGGCACTCGTTCGGAGGGATCCTGGCCCACGCGATCGCGGCCCGGCTGGAGGAGCGGGGTGAGCGGGTCGACCTGCTGGTCTTCCTGGACTCCGATCCCGCCAAGCCGATCCCCGAGCACCTGCTGCAGGGCCAGGACGAGATGAAGCTGATGTACGGCGCGATCCTGGAGGCGCTCGGGGTCAACACCGAGCAGCTGGCCAACCGGATGCCCACGTTCGAGGAGTTTTCCGAGCTCGCCCGTGGGACGAACACCGTCCTCGGCAGTCTTGAGGAGAGCCGGTTCGTCGCCCTGATGAGCGTCATCAAGAACAACATCATGCTGATGGGCAGGTACCGCCACGAGCGGGTCTCGACGGACGCGATGATCTTCGCGGCCACGCGTCACCGCTCCGGATACGTCATCCCGGCGGACGCCTGGGACGCGTACGTGGACGGTGACGTCGTCCACCACGAGGTGGACTGCACCCACCAGACCATCACGACGCCGCGCATGTTCCGGGAGATCGGCCCCCTCGTCGAGGCCAAGCTCCGGAAGCTCACCGAGAACACGATCGCCCCGCGCGGCGAGAAGGAGTAGCGCGAGGACGGCCGCGGCCGAGCGAAGACCGCGTCCCGGGTGCACGGATCGATCCGTGAACCCGGGACGCGGTCCCGTCCCCGGCCCGACCGACCCATCGGTGGCTCCGGAAAACGGAAAAATGCCGGTCGAGAAGGATCTCGACCGGCACTTTCCCTGAGCCCACAGGCTCACAGCTGGTGTCCGAGGGGGGACTTGAACCCCCACGCCCGATAAAGGGCACTAGCACCTCAAGCTAGCGCGTCTGCCATTCCGCCACCCGGACCGGGTGTCGTCCTCGCGGCTTCCGATCTCTCGTCCGTCGCGCTGACAGATGTAACTGTAGCAAAGATCGGCTTGAGCTCCCAAAACGGCTCCGGAACGGGCGGACGTGCTGGTGGCGGGGCCGGCGGCCGGGGCCGGGGGCGGTCTGTGGCGGGGGTGTGACCAGCGGGTTTCGGGGGCGTGCGGGGGGTGGATCGTGGTCGAGGGCTGGGGGAGGATGGGCGGACGTGCTCGTACGGCCCGGGTGCAGGTCCTGGGGGTGGCGCGCTGGCGCGTCGGTGCGGGCCCAAGACGAGGAGTGACCGTGAGCGAGCGGAGCGAGTCGGCGGCGCCGAAGGTGACGGCTGAGTCGGAGGTCGCCGAGATCTGTCGCGATCTGATCCGGATCGACACCAGCAACTACGGGGACGGCTCCGGTCCGGGCGAGCGCAAGGCAGCCGAGTACGTGGCCGAGCAGCTCGCGGAGTTCGGGATCGAGCCGCAGATCTTCGAGTCGGCCAAGGGGCGGGCCTCGACGGTGGTCCGGATCGAGGGCGAGGACCGGTCCCGCCCAGGCCTGCTGATCCACGGCCACACCGACGTGGTGCCGGCCAACGCCGCGGACTGGACGTACGACCCCTTCGGCGGCGAGATCGCCGACGGCTGCGTCTGGGGGCGCGGCGCGGTCGACATGAAGGACATGGACGCGATGACCCTCGCCGTCGTCCGTGACCGCCTGCGCACCGGCCGCAAGCCCCCGCGCGACCTGGTGCTCGCCTTCCTCGCGGACGAGGAGGCCGGCGGCACCTACGGCGCCCGCTTCCTGGTGGACAAGCACCCGGAGCTGTTCGAGGGCGTGACCGAGGGCATCGGCGAGGTCGGCGGCTTCTCCTTCACCGTCAACGACCAGGCCCGGTTCTACCTGGTGGAGACGGCCGAGAAGGGCATGCACTGGATGCGCCTGACGGTCGAGGGCCGGGCCGGGCACGGCTCGATGTCGAACGACGACAACGCGATCACCGAGCTGTGCGAGGCCGTCGCCCGGCTCGGCCGCCACAAGTTCCCGCTGCGGATCACCCCGAGCGTGCGGGCCTTCCTGGACGAGCTGTCGGACGTCCTCGGGTACCGGCTGGACCCGGAGGACATGGACGAGGTGGTCCGCGTGCTCGGCGGCATCGCCAAGATGATCGGCACCACGTTCCGCAACACCGCCCAGCCGACCATGCTCGGCGCCGGCTACAAGGTGAACGTGATCCCCGGTCAGGCGACCGCCCACGTGGACGGGCGCTTCCTGCCCGGCTACGAGGAGGAGTTCCTCGCCGAGCTGGACAGCGTGCTGGGCCCGCGCGTGAAGCGGGAGAGCCTGCACTCGGACCGGGCGATCGAGACCGACTTCGACGGCGCGCTGGTCGAGGCGATGCAGACCGCGCTGCGTGCGGAGGACCCGATCGCCCGGGCGGTGCCGTACTGCCTGTCGGGTGGGACGGACGCCAAGTCCTTCCAGGACCTCGGCATCCGCTGCTTCGGCTTCGCGCCGTTGCAGCTGCCGCCGGAGCTGGACTTCGCCGGGATGTTCCACGGCGTGGACGAGCGGGTGCCGGTGGACGGGTTGAAGTTCGGCGTCCGGGTGCTGGACCGCTTCATCGACGCCTGCTGATCGATCGAGGCCTGCCGATCGACCGGTGCCTGCCGGTCGATCTCGGCTCCCGCTCAGACTGATCAGGCGACTGGGTCGGCCCGCTCCCGGACTGCCGGGGGCGGGCCGACCGCATTGTCGGAGCGCATGATTGTGGGACGGGTGGAAAGCGGTCAACAGAAACGATTCTGCTTGTAATTCCTCGCCGAGCATCTGTGCGAAGGATCACCGTTGCGGGTGAATGGGAAATCTGTTCCGTACCCCGTTTGCCGCAGCGTCGTTCATTCCTTTGCAGCCCGCCGAACGGGTTGCGTTGTCCATACAGGAGGAATGATGAAGGTCAAGAAGATCGCCGCTGTCGCCGCCGCCACCGGTGGCCTGGTGCTCGCCGCCGCCGGTGTGGCGTCCGCTCACGGCGGTGCCGCTGCCGATGGTGTGGCCGCGGGCTCCCCGGGTGTCGTCGCGGGCAACCAGGTCCAGGTCCCGGTCCACGTGCCGGTGAACCTGTGCGGCAACACCGTCAGCGTGATCGGCGTGCTGAACCCGGCGTTCGGCAACCACTGCGCCAACTTCTGAGCCGATCTCCGGGCCGCTGAGGCCCGTTGAGCCGGGCTCGGTACGGCCCCCGGGCGGCGGACGCGCCGCGCCGGGGGCCTTTGCGTGTCGGGTTCGACAAGATCGAACGCCCCGATCACTCGATCGGGTGAAGCTGCTTCGTTCGGCTCAACCTCCCCGTTGGCCTCTCGTTAACTCCTGTGCAGTCAAAGGCCTTGCGCGATTTCCGGATATTCGGAAATTCCGACTTTCATACGGGTTCATGCCAAGGTCGCCACGCCGTCTCGAAACGTCAGGGGAAATCATGAGGAATGTAGCCAAGAAGGGGATCCTCACTGCCGTGGCCACCGGCAGCGTGCTGGCCTCGACCGCCGGCTACGCCTACGCGGGCGCCGAGGCGCAGGGAGGTGCCGCGGGATCACCGGGTGTCGCCTCGGGGAACTCGGTGCAGGTGCCGGTCGAGGTGCCGATCAACGCCTGCGGCAACACGGTCGACGTGATCGGCGTGCTGAACCCGGCGTACGGCAACCACTGCGCCAACGCCTCCGGCAGCGGCCGCCACGCCGCCCCGCGGCCCGGCCAGGGCGGCCACTCCGGGGGCAGTGCCGGTTCCGGCGCGGGCGCCACCCGGGGCTCCTCCGCCTCGGGTGCCTCCGCGAGCGGCACCGCGGCGAACTCGCCCGGGGTGATCTCCGGCAACAGCGTCCAGGCCCCGGTGCACGTCCCGGTCAACGCCTGCGGCAACTCCGTGAACGTGGTGGGCGCCGGCAACCCGGCCTTCGGCAACGAGTGCGGCAACGTGGCCCACCCCGCCCCGAAGCCGAGCGACGACTGCCCCGAGGACCACACCCCGCCGCCGTCGACCGGTGGTGACACCGGTACGGGCGGCTCCCGCAACGGCGGCCCGTCGACCGGCGCCATCCCGAGCACCCCGGTCGCCCAGCCGTCGAGCAACGGCGGCACCCAGGTCGTCCCGGCCGCCGCCCACACCAACTCCCCGGCCGCCCCGGCCGCCCAGAGCGTCGCCGCGAACGGTGAGCTCGCCCACACCGGCGCCGGTGGCGTCGAGATGCTCGGCGCCGCCGGGCTCGCGCTGCTGATCGGTGGCGGCGTGCTCTACCGCCGGGCCCGCGCCGGCGCCCGCTGAACCGTCCGAGCCCGCTGAGCCCGCTCGTGGGGCCCGTCGACGGACAGAGTTGAACAGCTGAACACCTGAACAGATGAACGGACGCACCTGCGGCCGCCCGGTGAACGGGCGGCCGCAGGTGCGTGAAGGCTCGGCGTGTGCCGCCCGTCACCAGCTCCGGATCTGCCGGATGATCCGCCGCTTGAGTCGGACCGTCCGGCTGCCGTCGGGGAACAGTCGCAGCCGGTCGAGCTCCCAGTGCCCGTACTCGGCGTGCTCGGTGAGCAGTTGGCGCGCCGCGTTGCGGGTGGTGCCGCGCGGCATGCGCAGCGACTGGTACTCGTACTCCGGCTGCCGGACCGGCTTCGGTGGGGTCAAAACGCTCCTCCTGAGGATCACCTGCACGCAAGCCTACGGCCTGCCCCGGACAGTCGGCCCGGGTATTTCCGGCCGTCCTCCCGTCCCGGTGCGGCGGTTCGACGGCTCCCGGCCCGGAGGCTCGTCTGACAGTGCATCAGTTCTGTTGCTGCTGTGGAGGGGATACCCCGATACCGGCGCGCGAAGCGGTATCCGGACGGCCCCGCCGGGCCGGGTGCACGCCCTCTGCGCCCGTCCCGCGCCGGTCCCGACGGGGGACAGAACACCCTGAATCGGACATCAGGGGGGAAGTTGCGGTGAAATCGCGGGTGTAGGTGACAACCGCTGTGCGTACCGGCGCTGCGGGGAGATAGCGTCTGCACCATGTCTGATGCCGCGCAGCCCACCATTGCCGAGGTACGCGCCGCCGCTGAGGCGGTCAAGGCCGCCATCGACCGTCATCTGGAAGCGGTGTCAAGCCCCAACGCAGCTGATGATCCCGCCGTCTCCGCTGCCTACGAGCAGCTCGCGACGGCGGCCATCGCCTACGACCAACTCCTGTACGAGGTCTACGACGAGGTCACCCCGTTCGAGATCCCCGGCGACGAGGGGCCGGGCGGTTACCACGGCCCGGAACAGCCCGAGGCGATCAGCGTGCTGATCCGCCGCGACTACCACGTGGTCGACCCCAAGCGGCTGCGCGCGCAGGCCGAGCGGCTCGACGAGTCGCTGACCCCGGGTGGTGCCGGCGGCGTGAACTCCGCGATCGGCGTGCTGTTCGGCGAGTACGAGCCGGACGAGATCGCCGCCCGCAGTGAGGAGTTCGGCCTGGAGGAGGCGGACTCGACGCTCTGGGTCGCGGCGGCCGAGCCGACCGAGCCGGGGGAGTGGCTGCCGGAGCCCTTCGAGCACGCCGACCCGCAGTTGCTGATCTGCCGGTTCGACGTGAGCGAGGTCTACGACGACGAGGACCCCGACGACTGACATCGGACGAACGTGCGAGGGGGGGGGGCCGGGCCGCGGGGCCCCCCCCCCCCCGGGGGGGGGGGGGGCCCCCCGGGGGGGGGGCCCCCCCACGGGGCCCCGGGGGACCCGCCGGTCGCCCCGAGCCCGGGGGGGGGCGG
>NZ_JBIWAQ010000011.1:172945-243906 GCF_044760155.1 Kitasatospora sp. NPDC098652 | reverse complement strand
CGCCCCCCGCTTGTTGCTGAGGCCCGGCTGCCCGGGGCGGGGGGGCACCCCCGCCGCCCCCCCCCCCCCCCCAGCCCGCCCCAGGGGGGGGGGGGGGGCCCGGCCCGCCGGGCCCCGCCCCTCGCACGTTCGTCGGTCGGCCGACCGGCGGGCGGATCAGTCCTCGGCGACCGCGTTCTCCGCGAGGATCGCCCTGAGCCGGGTGGTGCGCGGCTGCGCCGGGCGCTCGGCCACGGCCTGGGCGAGCGCCGGGCCCGCCGCGTGGACCACCGACAGGTGCCGCTCGCCGCGCCCGAAGGCCGTGTAGACCCACTGCCGGGAGAGCGCCGGCCCGGCGTCCTCCGGGACCACGACCACCGCGGCGGGCCAGCGGCGGCCCAGCGCCTGGTGGACGGTCAGCGCCCAGCCGTGCCGCAGCCGGCCGGCCTCCGCGGGCGGGACGGTCCGGCGCGAGCCGTCCGGGAACTCCAGGTGCAGTCCGGCCGCGTCGCCGTCCAGCACCCGGGCCGGGCGGATGACCCCGGGGGCAGGGGACTCCACCACCCGGTCACCCGGGTCGAAGCCGCCGAACCGGCCGGGGCCGGGGTTCAGCCGGGCCTTCGCGGCCGCGTTCAGCGCCCGCGTGCCGGCCGGGCCGCCGTGGCCCGGGGTGAGCAGCACCACCTGCTCGGCGGGGATGCCGAGCGTGCGCGGGATGGAGTCGGTGAGCAGCTGGACGGCGCGGTGCACGGCCTCGCCGCCGTCCTTGGCGGTCAGGATGACCACTTCCTTGTCCGGCGCCTCGACCGGCTGCAGCTCGCCGACGCCGACCCCGGAGACCAGCTCGCCGATCGGGCCGAAGTCCGGGGTGCGGGAGGCGACCGCCGGGCAGGCCTTGGCGGCCAGCAGGTCGGCGAAGAACCTGCCGGGGCCGGCCGACCAGAGTTGGCCCGGATCCCCGCTGAGCACCAGCCGGGTGCCGTCGGCGAGCGACTCCAGGACGGTGGCGGCCAGTTCGACGTCCAGCAGCGGCGCGTCCAGCAGGACCAGGAGGTCCAGTGCGAGCGTGCCGTCGGGCGCGCGGCCGGGGCCGGCCGTACCGGACAGCAGCTCGGCGAGGGTCGTCACCGGCGTCGCGGCGGGGGAGAGGGCGTCGAAGGAGTCCCGGCCCTGGTCGGTCCAGGTGGCGGCCCAGGCCCGCAGTCCGAGCCCCGTGGCGGCGGCGAGCAGCGCGGCCGGCTCGGCCCGGGCCGCCTCACCCCCGGTGTGCAGCACCAGGGCGCTCCCGGCGACAGTCCGGATCAGGGCGGCCGCGGAGGGGGACGGCGCCGCTTCGGCGGCGGCCTCCCAGGCGGCGGGGCCGGGAGCGGCGGGTAGGGGTTCGGCGGGCTCCTCGGAGCCTGCCTCAGACGACGGCTGCTCGCCGTCCTGCCCCTCGCCGTCCTGCTCCTCGGTGTCCTGCTCCTCGGTGTCCTCGCCCGTTACGAAGGTGGCCATCAGCTGGAGCAGCTTCTCGGCGAGGCTGTCCTCGGCCATCGCTGGCCCCTCCAGTGCGAGCAGCATCCGGGTCGGCGGCTCCTCCTCGTCCTCCTCGCCGCCCGCCGTCGGGGCCCCGGGGCCGGTCAGCTCCTCCTGGAACGACAGCAGCCGCCCCTCGGCGACCGCCTCCGCGATCGCGGCGAGCGGGTCCGGGACCCGGAGCCGCTCCAGCCCGGCGACCACGTCCTTCGCGTCCTGGGCCGAGTGCCCGCGCAGCGCCGCCTGCTCCAGCAGCCAGACCACCAGGGCCCGGGCCCGTCGCTCGTCGTCCGGGCCGACCGAGGCTCCGAGCAGGCCGCGGGCGAAGTGGTCCGCGTGTTCGGGGCGCACACTGGGGAGCCCGAGGACCGCCCACGGGTCCTCGCGCAGTAGCTCCGCGGCCTCCTCGCCGAGCGCGGCCACCGCGGCGGCGGCCAGGTCGACGGGGGCGCCACCTTCGGTCAGCACGGCGGCGGTCTCCCGGAGCGCCTCCTCGCTCGGCGCGGCGGGCCGCATCGGCGCGGCGAGCGGGGGAGCGGAAGGCCGGGCGACCGGCGGGGTGGCCGGGGCAGGCGCGGCCGGTTCAGCCGCCGGCTGATCGGCCGGCGCCTCACCGACACCCGGCGCGGACCCCTCGGTCTCGGACCCCTCAGAGGACCCCTGAGTGCCCTCAGACTCCCCGGACTCCCCGGCCCCCTCGGCCCCCAAGGCCTTCGGAGCGGAAGGCCCGAGCCGGTGGGCCCCCGGCCGCGCCTCCTGCTGCTCGATCCGGCGCATCCGCGCCACGATCTCCGCGATCGTCGCCTGGTCGGGCGCGCCCGCGGCCGCAGCCCCCTCCGGAGCGCCGTTGCCCGTGCCACTCATCGTCGTCCGCTCCAAAGCTCACTCCACTGCACGTTCTGCACTGCTCGTTCTGCTCGACCACCGGTTCGGCCGCCGGTCTGACCAACCGGTTCGACCGCCCGGCTCGACCGCCCGGCTCCAGGGCTACAGCTCCGTCCACCCCTGGTCCGGGTAGCGGTGCACCGGCGACGAGATGTCGTCCAGCGCCCCGCGGATCTCACCCGGAAGCGTAAGCGCCTCCACTGACAGTGCCGCCTGGAGCTGCGCCACGGTGCGCGCCCCGATCAGCGCGCTGGCCACCCCGGGCCGGTCCCGGACCCAGGCCAGCGCGACCGCCAGCGGGCTGCTGGCGAGCCCGTCGGCAGCGGTGGCGACGGCGTCCACGATCCGCCGGGAGCGCTCCCCGAGGTAGGGCTGGACGAACCCGGACAGGTAGGGCGAGGCGCCGCGCGAGTCCTGCGGAACGCCGTGCCGGTACTTGCCGGTGAGCACCCCGCGGCCGAGCGGCGAGCCCGCCAGGATGCCGACCCCGGCGTCGAGGGCGGCGGGCAGCGCCTCGCGCTCGATGCCCCGCTGGAGCAGCGAGTACTCCACCTGGGCACCGGCCAGCGGCATCCGGTCGTGGTGGGCGCGCTGCCAGGTGGCGGCCTTGGCGAGCTGCCAGCCGCTGAAGTCGCAGACGGCGGTGTAGCGGGCGCGGCCGGAGGAGACGGCGATGTCGAGGGCGCTGAGGGTCTCCTCGAGGGGCGTGTCGGGGTCGAAGGCGTGGACCTGCCACAGGTCGACGTAGTCGGTGCCGAGCCGGCGCAGCGAGGCGTCCAGGGCGGCGAGCAGGTGGCCGCGGGAGCCGTCGAAGCGGCGGGTGGACTCGGGGACGCTGCCCGCCTTGGTGGCGATGACGAGTTCGGAGCGGGGGACGAGGCTGTCGGTGAGGCGGGAGAGCAGGTACTCGGCCCCGCCGTCGGCGTACACGTCGGCGGTGTCGACCAGGTTGCCGCCGGCGTCGACGAACTCCTTGAGCTGCTCGGCGGCTTCGTGCTCGTCGGTGTCGCGGCCCCAGGTCATGGTGCCGAGACCGAGGCGGGAGACCTGTAGGCCGGTACGGCCGAGGTGACGCTTTTCCATCGGACGGGCCCTCCACTGGCCGGTGGCCCCGGTGGCCCCGGGAGCCCCTGTAAACGCGCAGGTGGGGCGAGTGCTCCCCACGTCGGCTGAGCGTAGCGGCCGGTCCCCGGGCAGGGGCGCAGACCCGCAGAACGATCAATGCGGCAGGTGTGACCCAGACCACCACTACCCGTCAGTAGCATGACCTGCGGGGACGCGGCTACGCTCGCCAGCAGGCCCGCCCGACGTGCTGGCACGCCCCGCCCGACCGGCCACGACGCCCGCCCGACTGGCCACCGGGCCCACCCGACTGGAAGGTTCGGCACATGCGACTCGGCATCAACCTCGGCTACTGGGGACTCGGCATGGACGCCGACAACATCGCGGTGGCCCAGGAGGCGGACCGGCTCGGCTACTCGGTCTGCTGGGCGGCGGAGGCGTACGGCTCGGACGCCGCGACGGTGCTGAGCTTCGTCGCCGCGAAGACCGAGCGGATCGACGTCGGTTCGGCCATCTTCCAGATCCCGGCCCGCACCCCGGCGATGACCGCGATGACCGCCGCGACCCTGGACACCCTCTCCGGCGGCCGCTTCCGGCTCGGCCTCGGCGTCTCCGGCCCGCAGGTCTCCGAGGGCTGGTACGGCGTGAAGTTCGACAAGCCGCTCGCCCGCACCCGCGAGTACGTGGAGATCATCCGCAAGGCGATGTCCCGCGAGCGCCTGGTCCACGAGGGCGAGAACTGGACCCTTCCGCTGCCCGGCGGCCCGGGCAAGCCGATCAAGCTGACCGTGCACCCGGTGCGCGAGCAGATCCCGCTGTACATCGCCGCGATCGGCCCGAAGAACCTGGAGCAGACCGGCGAGATCGCCGACGGCTGGCTCGGCATCTTCTTCGCCCCCGAGCACGCCGCGCTCTCGCTGGACCCGTTGAAGGCCGGGCGCGCCAAGGCCGGAAAGTCCCTGGAGGGCTTCGACCTCTGCCCGACCGTCACCCTCGCGGTCGGCGAGGACATCAAGGCCGGGGTCGACTCCCAGCGCTCCTACGCCGCCCTGTACATCGGCGGCATGGGCAGCAAGGAGAAGAACTTCTACAACCAGCTGACCCGGCGCATGGGTTACGAGCAGGCCGCCGACGAGATCCAGGAGAAGTACCTGGCCAAGGACTACGCGGGCGCCGCGGCCGCCGTCCCGCACGACCTGATCGACGCCACCTCGCTGATCGGCGACACCGCCCGGATCGCCGACCGGATGCAGGCCTACGCCGACGCCGGTGTCACGACGCTGACCCTGGCTCCCTCCGGCTTCACGTTGGACGAGCGGATCCAGGCGCTGCGCACCGGCGTCGAGGCGCTGGAGCGCGCCGGACTGGCCTGATCCTCCGGGTCTGCTCCGCCGGGTGTGATCCGCCGGTGTGCTCCGCGGGCGTGCTCCGCGGGCGTGCTCCGCCGCCTGCGGTCCACCGGGCGGGAGGCGAGCGGCACTTACAGCCAGTCGTGCCGCTTGAACACCCGGTGCAGCACCACGCAGACCAGCGCCATCAGCGACAGCACCGCCGGGTAGCCCCACGGCTGGTGGAGCTCGGGCATGTCGTCGAAGTTCATCCCGTACACGCCCGCGATCATGGTCGGCACGGCGGCCAGCGCCGCCCAGGCCGAGATCTTCCGCATGTCGTTGTTCTGCTGCACGCTCACCTGCGCCAGGTTGGCGCCGAGGATGTCGGACAGCAGCCGGTCCATGCCGTCCACCTGGTCGTTCACCCGGGCCAGGTGGTCGGCGACGTCCCGCAGGTAGGGGGCGGTCTCCGGCTGGACGAAGGGGGCGCCGCGCTCCAGCCGCAGCATCGGTTCCAGCAGCGGGGCGACGGCCCGGCGGACGGTCATCACCTGGCGCTTGTAGCCGTAGATCCGCCCGGCGGTGTCGCGGCCGACCCGGCCGGGGGCGAAGACGTCCGCCTCCAGTTCGTCCAGGTCGGCCTGGAGCGCGGTGGCCACCTCGACGTAGCCGTCCACCACGGTGTCGCAGACCGAGTGCAGCACCGAGCTGGGGCCGTAGCGCAGCAGTTCGGGTTGCTGTTCGAGTCGGGCCCGCAGGCCGCTGAGCGGGGTGTCCTCGCCGTGCCGGACGGTCATCACGAAGTCCGGGCCGAGGAAGACCATCACCTCGCCGCTGGTGACGGTACGGGTGTCGGCGTGGTGGCCGAGGGTCTTGAGGGTGACGAACAGCGAGCCCTGGTAGGCCTCGACCTTGGGGCGCTGGTGGGCGCTGACGGCGTCCTCGACGGCCAGCGGGTGCAGCGCGAACTCCTTGCCGACCCGGTCGAGTTCCTCGGTCGTCGGTTCGAGGAGGCCTATCCAGACGAAGGCTCCCGGCCCGGCCTCGCGGGCGGTGGCGAGCGAGTCGGTCAGGTCCTCGCAGGCCCCGAGCCGGCGGCCGTCCCGGTACGCGGCGCAGTGCACGATCATGTGGGCCATTGTCCCCCGGACGCGCCCGCCGGGCCGGGAGCCGGGCCACCGGGCGCACGTGAGCTCTGCGTGACGGGCCCTGCGCGACGGGCTTTGCGCGGCGACAGCCCCGCGCGACGACGGCCCCGCGCGACGGGCCCCGTCCAGGCACCCCCGACTCCCGACTCCCGGACCGCACCCCACGGCGGAGTCCGGAGGCCGTAGGCTGAGCCCCATGCCCACCCTGTTGCTCGTCCGTCACGGCCGCTCGACCGCGAACACCGCCGGGATCCTGGCCGGTTGGACCCCCGGTGTGGACCTGGACGACACCGGCCGCGCCCAGGCCGCCGCGCTCGCCGACCGGCTGGCCGGGATCCCGCTGGCGCTCGCCGTCAGCAGCCCGCTGGAGCGCTGTCGGCAGACCCTGGAGCCGCTGCTCGCCGCCCGCCCCGAGCTGGGCGCGCCGACCGAGGACGAGCGGCTGGGGGAGTGCCACTACGGCGAGTGGACCGGCCGCCCGCTGGCCGAGCTGGCCAAGGAGCCGCTCTGGCGCACCGTGCAGGACCACGCCTCCGCCGCGGCCTTCCCGGGCGGCGAGTCGCTGCGCGCGCTGAGCCACCGTACGGTCGACGCCGTCCGCGAGTGGAACGCGAGGATCGCCGAGGAGCACGGCGAGGACGCGGTCTGGATCGCCTGCTCGCACGGGGACGTGATCAAGGCGGTGGTGGCCGACGCGCTCGGCCTGCACCTGGACCACTTCCAGCGGATCAGCGTCGAGCCCTGCTCGGTCACCGCCATCCGCTACACCCCGCAGCGGCCCTTCGTCCTCAGAACGGGCGACACCGGCGACCTCGCCTCGCTGGCGCCCCGGCCCTCCACCGCCGCGGCCACCCCGGCCGGTGACGCGGTGGTCGGCGGCACGGTCTGAGCGGTGCCGCTCGCCCCCTCCCCGCCCGCCCCTCCCGCCCGCCCCGCGCACCCGTCCGAACGGCGCGCGACACCGTCCGACCCCGCGGGTGCCACCCCGTCCGCGGCCCCCGGCTCGGCTCCCCGGCCGGGGCCCGGAGGTCGTAGGGTGACTGGTGAGTGCCCAGTAGTCCGACCACCGGCCCAGGTGGACAACCCCGCGATCCCCCTTGGCGGATCCGCACAAACCGACACGATCCGGAGCTAGAGCGTGCCCCGTCAGGTCTTCTTCTACGACCAGCCCGAACGGTTCGTGGCCGGCACCGTCGGCCAGCCCGGCGCCCGGGCGTTCTACCTGCAGGCCAGCGCCCGGGGCCGGATCACCAGCGTGCTGCTGGAGAAGACCCAGGTCGCCGCGCTCGCCGAACGGATCGAGGAGGTCCTGGACGAGGCGCTGCGACGCAGCGGGGGCGACGCCGCCATCCCGGCCGCCGCGCCCAAGGACCTGCTCGACACCGCCCCGCTGGACCTCCCGCTGGAGCAGGAGTTCCGGGTGGGCACGATGGCCCTGGCCTGGGACAGCGTGGACGCCTGCCTGGTGGTCGAGGCCCAGGCGCTGGTGGAGGACGAGGAGGAGGACGGCGAGGAGGCCGCCTTCCAGGACGACGAGAACGGCCCGGACATGCTGCGGGTGCGGCTGTCCGGCGCGATGGCCCGGGTGTTCGCCAAGCGCGCGCTGGACCTGGTCGCGGCCGGCCGCAAGCCCTGCCCGTTCTGCAACCTGCCGCTGGACCCGGAGGGCCACCTGTGCCCGCGCGCGAACGGCTACCGGCGCTGAACACCGAGACCCCGCCGCAGGCCGACCCGGCGGCGGCCGCCGCCCTCGCCGCCGATGTGCCCACCGCCCTCGCGCTGCTGCGCCAAGGCGGGCTGACCGTGCACGGCCGGCTCACCGAGGCCTCCAACGCCGCGCTGTACTGCACCGTCGAGCACGACGGGCTGAGCGCCCAGGCCGTCTACAAGCCGGTGGCGGGCGAGCGCCCGCTGTGGGACTTCCCGGACGGCACCCTGGCCGGCCGCGAGGTCGCCGCGTACGAGCTGTCCGCGGCCACCGGCTGGGAGCTGATCCCGCCGACCGTGCTGCGCGACGGCCCGCACGGGCCGGGCATGGTGCAGCTGTGGGTCGAGCCGGACCCGGAGGCCGAGCCGCTGCTGGCGTTGCAGGACCCGGCCGGCCCGGAGGAGGGCTGGCTGCCGATCGTCCGGGCCGAGGTCGAGGGCGGCCGCACCGCACTGCTGGTGCACCACGACGACCGGCGGCTGCGCCGGCTCGCGGTGCTGGACGCGGTGCTCAACAACGCCGACCGCAAGGGGGGCCACCTGATCCCGGCCGCCGACGGCCGGGTGTACGGCATCGACCACGGCGTCACCTTCAACACCGAGGGCAAGCTGCGCACCCTGCTCTGGGGCTGGGCGGGCGACCCGCTGCCCGCCGAGGCGCTGGAGGTGCTGGCCGGGCTGGCCGAGCAGTTGGAGGGGGCGCTGGCCGAGCGGCTGGCCCCGCACCTGACCGCCGCCGAACTGGACGCCACCCGGGCCCGGGTGGCCGGGCTGCGGGATTCGGGCACGCACCCGCTGCCCTCCGCGGACTGGCCCGCGATCCCCTGGCCGCCGGTGTAGCGCGGGTTCCGCGGCGCGGCGGGGGTTCGGCCCGGGTTACCGGCCGGTGGTCTGGACCTGTCACCGGAACAGGTCGCACACTGCTCCGATGGACGTGCGACGGACCACCCCCACCCCCCGAACCGCACTGGACCTGCCGTTGCACCGCCTGCAGGTCCCACTGCCCCACGTGCTGCCCTTCGCGATCGGCAGTTTCGACGCGATCGGCCCGCTCTCCCGCGCCAACTTCCCCCACCGGCACTCGTTCCACGAGATCGTCATGGTCACCGGCGGCCACGGCGCCCACGTCCTGGACCTGGTCCACCGGGCGCTGGCGCCACCGCAGTTGTGCGTGATCACGCCCGGCCAGGTGCACCACTGGGCGGACGCCGAGGAACTCACCGGCCGGGTCGTCCTGTTCAACGAGGACTTCCTGCTGGGGCACCCGCAGGACCTCGCCGCGCTGCGCGCCCTGGCCGCCCGCCCCGGCATCGCGCTCGGCGAACAGGCCGGCGCCATCGCCCGGTTGCTCGCCGACATGGAGCAGGAGTACCGGACCAGGGCGCCCGGCTACCAGGGCGTGCTACGGGCCAGCCTGCACATCCTGATCGTCCGGGCCCTGCGCGCCTGCGCCCCGGACGACCGGCCCGCGGTGCCCAGCAGGCCGGCCGAACTGGCGGCCGCCTTCACCCGGTTGATCGCCAAGCCGGGCGGGGTGCGGCACTCGGTGGCCTCCACCGCCCAGGAACTCGGGGTCTCCCCGGGGCACTTGCAGACCCTGGTCAAGCAGGCCACCGGCCGCACCCCGGGCGGACTGATCCGCCGGCAGCAGACCCTGGAGGCCAAACGGCTGCTCGCTTGCACCGATCTGACGATTCGTCAGGCCGCCAAGGAGGCCGGCTTCGCGGACCCGGCGTACTTCTGCCGCTTCTTCCGGCGGGAGACCGGGATGACCCCAGGGGAGTTCCGGGCCAGGGTCGACGGAAATCACCACGATCCCCGGATCATGTCCATCGCCGTCGCGCCGGACGGTCCGTAACGTTCCTACTGGCCACCGGCGGCCGGTCCAGCGCGCGGACGGCGGCCGGTTCGGCCCTTGTCATGCCCCCACCATGGCAAGGGCCGCCCCCAGCTCCCCCGCGAAGGATCCACCGGAAGGAGACGGCGCATGCCCCCGTCCGACGGCATGATCAGCCGCAAGACCGTCCTCAAGGCCGCCGCCGCGCTCGGGGCCGCACCGCTGCTCGTCGGCGGCGGGGTCGCCCTGGCCCGCGACAAGGTCGGCGCCGGCCGCATCCCCGGCCTGACCCCCGAGTGCCACGACGGGGACGACCCGACCGTCGAGCAGATCGAGGGTCCGTACTTCAAGCCCGACTCCCCGCTGCGCAGCTCGATGGTGAACGACGGCCCGGGCACCCGGCTGACCGTCAGCGGCTACGTCTTCGGCCGCGCCTGCCGGCCCGTCCCCGGCGTGCTGCTGGACTTCTGGCAGGCCGACGACGGCGGGAACTACGACAACGTCGGCTACACCTTCCGCGGCCACCAGTTCACCGACGCCAACGGCGCGTACCGGCTGGAAACCGTCGTCCCGGGCCTCTACCCGGGCCGCACCCGGCACCTGCACGTCAAGCTCCAGGCCCCCGGCCGCCCGATCCTGACCACCCAGCTGTACTTCCCGGGCGAGCCGCGCAACAACACCGACACCATCTACGACGCCCGGCTGCTGATGAACGTCCAGCGGAACGGCTCCGGCGAGAACGCCACCTTCGACTTCGTGCTGGACGTGCCGCAGACCCCGGGCACCCCGAGCCCGACGGCCACCACCACCCCGACCGGGACCCCGACCGGAGGACCCACCACGCCGCCGAGCGGCAGCTGGGCCGCCGGCCGGGCCTACAACGCGGGCGACCGCGTCACCTACGCCGGCGCCTCCTACCTCTGCCTCCAGGCGCACACCGCCCTGGTGGGCTGGGAGCCGCCGAACGTGCCGGCCCTCTGGCAGCGGTCGTAGCGGCTCCGGCCGCTCCCCCGGGGGAGCCGGGCGCCCGGTCGGCGGCAGGGCCGACCGGGCGCTCACCCGTGTCCGAAAACGATCGGACGGAGTCACCGGTCCGAAACGGAACGCGCGAAGACGGGCCCTGAGCAGTCGAAGGGTGATCGGGCAACGGCAGGAAGCTAATCCAGTCGATCTTCGTTACTGGTTAGGCTTTCAAATGTTCTCAAGGTTAAGGTCGATCCCATGCATGCCTGGCCCGCCTCCGAGGTTCCCGCCCTGCCTGGTCAGGGGCTCCCCCTCCACATCTTCGACACCGCAGCGGGCACGGTCCGCGAGGTCGTGCCGCAGGACGGCACCGCCCGGATCTACGTCTGCGGCATCACCCCCTACGACGCGACCCACATGGGCCACGCCGCCACCTACAACGCCTTCGACCTGGTGCAGCGGGTCTGGAAGGACGCCGGCCACGACGTCCGCTACATCCAGAACGTGACCGACGTGGACGACCCGCTGCTCCAGCGCGCCGTCGAGACCGGCCAGGACTGGGTGGCCCTCGCTGAGCGCGAGACCGCCCTGTTCCGCGAGGACATGACGGCCCTGCGGCTGCTCCCGCCGGCCCACTACGTGGGCGCCGTCGAGTCGATCCCGTGGATCGTCCCGATCGTCCAGAAGCTGCTGGCCTCCGGTGCCGCCTACAGGGTCGACGGGGACATCTACTACTCGGTCGACGCCGACCCGCACTTCGGCGAGGTCTCCGGGCTCACCCGCGAGGCCATGCGCCCGGTCTTCGCCGAGCGCGGCGGCGACCCGGACCGCCCCGGCAAGCGCAACCCGCTGGACGCCCTGCTCTGGCTGGCCGCCCGTCCGGGCGAGCCCGCCTGGGACACCGAGCTCGGCCACGGCCGCCCCGGCTGGCACATCGAGTGCGTGGCCATCGCCCTGCAGTACCTGGGCATGGGCTTCGACATCCAGGGCGGCGGCAGCGACCTGTCCTTCCCGCACCACGAGATGGGCGCCTCGCACGCCCACAGCGCCACCGGCTCCCACCCGTACGCCAAGGCGTACGTGCACGCCGGGATGGTCGCACTGGACGGCCAGAAGATGTCCAAGTCCCGCGGCAACCTGGTCTTCGTCTCGGCCCTGCGCCGCGAGGGCGTCGACCCGGCGGCGATCCGCCTGGCGCTGCTCTCGCACCACTACCGCCAGGACTGGGAGTGGACCAAGGCCGTCCTGGACGAGGCCGTCGAGCGCCTCGCCCGCTGGCGGGCCGCCGTCTCCCGGCCGGACGGCCCGGCCGCCGAGCAGCTGCTCGCCGAGGTCCGCACCGCGCTGGCGAACGACCTGGACGCGCCCGCCGCGCTGGCCGCCGTCGACCGGTGGGCCGCGCAGCAGGAGACGGCGGGTGGCACCGACATCGGCGCGCCCGGCCTGGTGAGCCGCACCGTGGACGCCCTGCTCGGCGTCGCGCTGTGAGGGTGACACCCCCAGAGCGGTGAGGCCCTGGGCGGACGCCCCGAGAGCGATGACGCCCTGAGAACGCCGAAGGGGCGCCGGGACTCGAAGTCCCGGCGCCCCTTCGGCACACCCCGCCCGGGCGGGGCCGACGAGGACTACTCGTCCTCCGCCCCCTCCTGGCTCTCCCGGGTCGTGCCCGGCCCCTCCGGCTCGGCCGGCCGCTCGGCCGTCGCGTGCCCGGACACCGGTTTCTCGCCGGTCGGGCCGACGTTCTCCCGGCGGCGCAGGTAGCGCTCGAACTCGCGCGCGATGGCGTCCCCGGAGGCCTCCGGCAGCTCCGCCGTGTCCTGTGCCTCCTCCAGCTGCTGGACGTACTCGGCGACCTCGCTGTCCTCGGCGGCCAGCTGGTCCACGCCCAGCTGCCAGGCCCGGGCGTCCTCGCCGAGCTCGCCCGGCGGGACGCGCAGGTCCAGCAGGTCCTCCAGCTTGTTGAGCAGCGCCAGCGTGGCCTTGGGGTTGGGCGGCTGCGCCACGTAGTGCGGCACCGCGGCCCACAGCGTCACGGCCGGCACCCCGGCGTGGGTGCACGCCTCCTGGAGCACCCCGACGATCCCGGTCGGGCCCTCGTAGCGGCTCTCCTCCAGGTCCAGCCGGCGGGCCAGGTCCGGATCGGAGGTGACCCCGCTGACCGGCACCGGCCGGCTGTGCGGGGTGTCGCCGAGCAGCGCGCCCAGGATCACCACCAGTTCGACGCCCAGCTCGTGCGCGAAGCCCAGCAGCTCGTTGCAGAACGAGCGCCAGCGCATGCTCGGCTCGATCCCGCGGACCAGCACCACGTCCCTGGTCACCGGCTCGGTCACCCGGACCACCGACAGCCGGGTGGTCGGCCAGGTGATCCGGCGCACGCCGCCGTCCAGCCAGACCGTCGGACGGTTGACCTGGAAGTCGTAGTAGTCCTCGGCGTCCAGGGCGGCGAACACCTTGCCGCCCCAGGTCTCGTCCAGGTGCGCCAGGGCCGCGGAGGCGGCGTCGCCCGCGTCGTTCCACCCCTCGAAGGCGCAGACCATCACCGGGTCGATCAACTCGGGAACATCTTCCAACTCGATCACCCAGCGTCTCCCTCCGGTCGGCGGTCGGACCGGCACCGCCCCGGCCGGCTCGCCGGGGCAACGACGGGCCGGCTGCCGCCTGTCGAACCTCTCGTCTCCCGTGGAACGGCTCGCTCCACGGTCCCTACCTGCCCAGCCTACGGGCTTTGATGCGCATGGCGGCCGGGCACCGGGACAGTCTGGGGGAGTGGGCCGCCCTGATCCAGCGGATATCCGGTCCGCGGCGGCTGACGCGGCGTCAGGCTGCCAGGTGCGGACGCACGGTGCCTGACCGGCGACGCTGCGCCACGGGGGGCGGGCCGGGCGCGGCGGCGCGATGATGGGGCGGGGGCCGGGCGGAAGGGGCCGACCGATGAACCGATGGCTGTGGATCGGCGCAGGTACGGGTGCGGGCGCGGTGGCGTTGGCCGGGGCCGTGCTGCTGGTGGCGGACCGGGCCGGGCGCCGGCTGCCGGTGGAGCACGTCACCGAGGGCGGGCTGGAACTCGCCCAGCCGCCCGGCGCGGTCTGGGAGGTGCTGACCGACATCGACCTCTACCCGGCCTGGCGCCCGGGCCTCACCCACGTCGAACGGCTGCCCGCCGGGGCCGGCGGACGCCCGCGCTGGCGCGAGTACGACCGGCACGGGCACACCACCTACGAGGTGGTGGCGAGCGAGGCCCCGTACCGGCTGGTGACCGGCATCGCCGACCGGGACCTGCCCTACGGCGGCACCTGGACGTACCGCCTCACCCCGGCCGGGTCCGGCTGCTCGCTCACCGTCACCGAGCACGGCGAGGTCCGCAAGCCGCTGTACCGGGCCGTCTCGCACTACCTGTCCGGCGAGGACGCCACCGTGCACCGCTACCTGGGCGCCCTGGCCCACCGGATGGCGGCCTGAGCCCGACGGATCCCAAGCGGGGTCCACCCGGCTTCTACGACGGGTCCACCCAGCCGCGCCGGTACGCCGCCCAGTTCTCCGGCGTCGCGGCGAAGTCCACGTACAGCGCGACCCCGAAGTTGGCCCGCCGCAGGTCCTCCCGGCCCAGGCCCAACCGGACGCCCCGGACGGCCGCCGGGACGGTCTCCGCGTCGCCCCAGTGGCCCCACTTGTCGTCCCAGAAGAACGGCAGGCCGATCAGGAGGTCGACGTCCGGCGGGGTGGCGGCCAGGGCCAGCTCGGTCTGCCGCGCGACGTAGCCGCCGTACAGCGGCTCGGTCGGCATCGAGGTGTCGTAGGTCATCACCGCGACCTGGTCGACCCGGCGGGCGGTCTCCCGGAAGTACGCCCGGTCCCACCACTTGCCGTGGTCGGTGAGCAGGATGCCGGCCGTGTGCAGGCCGGGGACGGGGTCGATCTGGGGGGCCGCCACCGACAGCTTCGCGCCGCGGGCGGCCGTCACCGGGTGGACCAGGTCGAGCAGGGCGAGCCAGCCGGCCGATCCGGGGCGGATCGGCTCCATGTCGAAGTGCACGCCGTCGAAGCCCTGGTCCAGCACCTGGGCCGCGGCCGCGGCGACCCGGCCCCGGGTGGGCGCGTCGTCGAGGTCCATCGCGTCCCGCTCGGGCTTGACCTCGTCGCCCAACCAGCCCTGCAGCCGCACCCCCGGCAGCGCCCGGTGGGCGGCCTCGGTGAACCAGCGGGCCGCCGGGTGGACGGCGGGCGGCAGCGATCCGTCGTGCTCCAGCGGCCCGGTGTGGACGTACAGGTCGCGCACGCCGGTTCCGGCCAGCTGCCGGGCCAGCGCGGCGACGTCGGCGTCGGTCTTGCGGCCGTCCACCCAGGCGTGGCCGAGCCAGACGGCGTCCCGGCCCCGGGTGCGGGCCTCGGCGGCCGGTTCACCCGAGTAGTGCAGCCGGATCGCGATGAACAGCGAGCCCAGCGCGGCGACCGGTACGGCCGCCGCCAGCCCCAGCGCCACCAGGGCGCGCCCCCACCACGGCAGGCCTCTCCAGCGGCGCAGCGGCGCCCCCAGGGCCCGCCCGATCCGCCGTGCGACGTTCCCGAATCGGATCACGCGACTGTTCCCCCCTCGCGGTCGAGCGCTCAGGATACGGAATGCACCCGCAGGCCGGGCCGTGGGCCGGATACCCTGGCCACGTGCGGGCCCGAGCAAGCGGGCTCGCAAAGCCGACAGCCGTCGCACCAGGGAGACGCCCCATGGCCACTGCAGCCAACCCGTCCATCACTCAGCAGAGCCGCGCGAACGCGCTGCGTGAAGCGCTCGCCACCCGGGTGGTGGTGGCCGACGGTGCGATGGGCACCATGCTCCAGGCGCAGGACCCGACGCTGGAGGACTTCCAGAACCTCGAGGGCTGCAACGAGGTCCTCAACGTCACCCGGCCGGACATCGTCCGCTCCGTCCACGAGGCCTACTTCGCGGTGGGCGTGGACTGCGTGGAGACCAACACCTTCGGTGCCAACTTCTCCGCCCTGGGCGAGTACGACATCGCCGAGCGGATCTTCGAGCTGTCCGAGGCCGGTGCCCGGATCGCCCGCGAGGTGGCCGACGCCCACGCCGCCGACGGCCGCACCCGCTGGGTGCTCGGCTCGATCGGCCCCGGCACCAAGCTGCCGACCCTCGGCCACGCCCCGTACGAGACGCTGCGGGACGGCTTCCAGCGGAACGCGGCCGGTCTGATCGCGGGCGGCGCCGACGCGCTGCTGGTGGAGACCAGCCAGGACCTGCTGCAGACCAAGGCCGCGATCCTCGGCTCCAAGCGCGCGCTGGCCGAGGCCGGGCTGGACCTCCCGGTGCTGGTGCAGGTGACGGTGGAGACCACCGGCACCATGCTGCTCGGCTCCGAGATCGGTGCCGCGCTCACCGCGCTGGAGCCGCTGGGCGTCGACTACATCGGCCTCAACTGCGCCACCGGCCCGGCCGAGATGAGCGAGCACCTGCGCTACCTGGCCAAGAACGCGAGGATCGGCCTGTCCTGCATGCCGAACGCGGGCCTGCCGGTGCTGGGCAAGGACGGCGCCCACTACCCGCTCTCCCCGGCCGAACTGGCCGACGCCCACGACGTGTTCACCCGGGAGTACGGCCTCTCGCTGGTCGGCGGCTGCTGCGGCACCACCCCCGAGCACCTGCGCCAGGTGGTCGAGCGGGTGCAGGGCCGTCCGATCGCGCCGCGCGAGCCGAAGCCGGAGCCGGCGGCCTCCTCGCTCTACCAGGCGGTGCCGTTCCGTCAGGACACCTCGTACCTGGCGATCGGCGAGCGCACCAACGCCAACGGCTCGAAGAAGTTCCGCGAGTCGATGCTGGCCGGCGACTGGCAGGCCTGTGTGGAGATCGCCCGGGATCAGATCCGGGACGGCTCCCACCTGCTGGACCTGTGCGTCGACTACGTCGGCCGCGACGGCGTCGCCGACATGAAGGAGATCGCGGGCCGGCTGGCCACCGCCTCCACCCTGCCGATCGTGCTGGACTCCACCGAGCCGCCGGTGCTGCAGGCCGGTCTGGAGGCGCTCGGCGGCCGCGCGGTGCTCAACTCGGTCAACTACGAGGACGGCAACGCCCCCGACTCGCGCTTCGGGAGGATCGCCTCGCTGGCCCGCGAGCACGGCGCCGGTCTGATCGCGCTGACCATCGACGAGCAGGGCCAGGCCCGCACCGCCGAGACGAAGGTCGAGATCGCCGAGCGGCTGATCGCCGAACTCACCACCGACTACGGCATCGACGAGGGCTCGATCCTGGTCGACTGCCTCACCTTCACCCTGGCCACCGGTCAGGAGGAGTCCCGCCGGGACGGCATCGAGACCATCGAGGCGATCCGCGAGCTCAAGCGCCGCCACCCGAAGGTGCAGACCACCCTCGGCCTGTCGAACATCTCCTTCGGCCTCAACCCGGCCGCCCGGGTGGTGCTCAACTCGGTCTTCCTGCACGAGTGCGTGGAGGCCGGCCTGGACTCGGCGATCGTGCACGCCTCCAAGATCCTGCCGATCTCCCGGATCCCCGAGGACCAGCGCGAGGCCGCCCTGGACCTGGTGTACGACCGCCGCCGGGACGGCTACGACCCGCTGCAGCGCCTGCTGGAGCTGTTCGAGGGCGTCTCCACCGCCTCGGTGAAGGCCTCCAAGGCACAGGAGCTGGCCGCGCTCCCGCTGGAGGAGCGACTGCAGCGCCGGATCATCGACGGCGAGCGCAACGGCCTGGAGGCCGACCTGGACGAGGCACTGGGCGTGCGCCCGGCGCTGGAGATCATCAACGACACCCTGCTGGCCGGCATGAAGGTGGTCGGCGAGCTGTTCGGCTCCGGCCAGATGCAGCTGCCGTTCGTGCTCCAGTCCGCCGAGGTGATGAAGACCGCGGTGGCCCACCTGGAGCCGCACATGGAGAAGTCCGACAGCGAGGGCAAGGGCACCATCGTGCTGGCCACCGTCAAGGGCGACGTCCACGACATCGGCAAGAACCTGGTCGACATCATCCTGTCCAACAACGGCTACAACGTGGTCAACCTGGGCATCAAGCAGCCGGTCTCGGCGATCCTGGACGCCGCGCAGGAGCACAAGGCGGACGTGATCGGGATGTCCGGCCTGCTGGTGAAGTCCACCGTGATCATGAAGGAGAACCTGGAGGAGCTGAACCAGCGCAAGCTGGCCGCGAGCTTCCCGGTGATCCTCGGCGGCGCCGCCCTGACCCGCGCCTACGTGGAGCAGGACCTGCACGAGATCTACGAGGGCGAGGTCCGCTACGCCCGGGACGCCTTCGAGGGCCTGCGGCTGATGGACGCGCTGATCGCGGTCAAGCGCGGCGTGCCCGGCGCGGCCCTGCCGGAGCTCAAGCAGCGCCGGCACGCCAAGGTCGAGGTGGCGGAGCCGGAGCCCGAGGTCAACCTCGGCCAGATCCGCTCCGACGTCGCGCTGGACAACGCGCTGCCCGTCCCGCCGTTCTGGGGCGACCGGATCGTCAAGGGCATCCCCTTCGCCGACTACGCCTCCTGGCTGGACGAGGACGCGCTGTTCAAGGGTCAGTGGGGCCTCAAGGCCGCGCGCAGCGGCGACGGCCCGTCCTACGAGGAGCTGGTGGAGACGGAGGGCCGGCCGCGGCTGCGGGCCTGGCTGGACCGGCTGCAGACCGAGGGCTGGCTGGAGGCGGCCGTGGTCTACGGCTACTACCCGGCCAACTCCAAGGGCGACGACCTGATCGTCTTCCACGAGGACGGCACCGAGCGGACCCGCTTCACCTTCCCCCGCCAGCGGCGCGGCCGCCGGCTCTGCCTGGCGGACTTCTTCCGCCCGGAGGAGTCCGGCGAGCGGGACGTGGTCGGGCTCCAGGTGGTCACCATGGGCAACCGGATCTCGGAGGCGGCCAACGAGCTGTTCGCCGGGAACTCCTACCGCGACTACCTGGAACTGCACGGCCTCTCGGTCCAGCTGGCCGAGGCGCTGGCCGAGTTCTGGCACGCCCGGGTCCGCTTCGAGCTGGGCTTCTCCGGCGAGGACCCGCAGGACGTCAAGGACATGTTCGCCCTCAAGTACCGGGGCGCCCGCTTCTCGCTCGGCTACGGGGCCTGCCCCGAGCTGGAGGACCGCGCCAAGATCGCCGAGCTGCTCAAGCCCGAGCGGATCGGCGTGGTGCTCTCCGAGGAGTTCCAGCTCCACCCGGAGCAGTCCACCGACGCCATCGTGATCCACCACCCCGAGGCGAAGTACTTCAACGCACGGTAACCCGTACGTCCTTCTCCGTTCGCTCTTTCCGGGCGAAGCGGGCGTATCCTGGATGATCCTGAACGGGCCGGTCCGCTGACCAGCGGGCCGGCCCGTGCCATCCCCGGGACCGTCCTGGGCGCAGCCGGAAGGACTTGCCATGACGACCAGCTCCACCGCCGCCCCGGCGCTCGACCTCGGGCCCGAGCCCGGCCTCCAGGCGGTGCTGCTGGACATGGACGGCACGCTGGTGGACACCGAGGACTTCTGGTGGCAGGCCGAGGTGTCGCTCTTCGCCGAGCTGGGCCACCGGCTGGACGAGCAGGACCGGGCGCACGTCGTCGGCGGACCGATGACCAGGGTGATGGAGTACCTGGTCGCCCGCACCGGGGTGGACATCGCCCCGAGCGACCTGGGGGTGCTGGTCAACCAGCGCTTCGTCGACCTGCTGGGGGGCGGGGTGCCGCTGATGCCGGGGGCCGAGCGGCTGCTCAACACCCTTGCCGCGCACGGCGTTCCGGCCGCGCTGGTGTCCGCCTCGCACCGGCACGTGATCGACATCGTGCTGCGCTCGCTGGGCGCCGACCGGTTCGCCTTCACCATCGGCGGGGACGAGCTGCCGCGCACCAAGCCGTTCCCCGACCCGTACCTGGAGGCGGCCCGCCGGCTGGGTGCGGAGCCGGCCCGCTGCGTGGTCGTCGAGGACACTCCGACCGGGGTGCGGGCGGGCGAGGCGGCGGGCTGTCCGGTGATCGCGGTGCCCTCGGTGGCGCCGATCGAGCCGGCCCCCGGGCGGCTGGTGCTGCCGTCGCTGGAGCAGGTCGATCTCGAACTGCTGCGGTCGCTGGTCGCCTCGCGGGTCCAGGGCGCGGCCACCCACTGGATGTGATTGTCATCTCATTGCGCGCCGACCCTACCGGCCGGTAGGCGGCGGGGCGGGGCCGGCGCCGGCGGTTCGGTGGGGAGAAAACGGGCAATGGCTGACAACTCGTCGGGCGCGCCGTGATGCCCCCAACGACCGTGTCCCAAACGTCATCTGCACGGGTATCGGTCGTGCGTGTTCGATATGGCACGCTACTCGGGTTCGCGACACCCCGAAGGACGCTCCCGTGAAGACTTCAGCTGAACGCCTGGCAGCACTCGGCTGCGCCGGTCTGGTCGCCGTGACGGTGGCCGGTTGCGGATCGGTCACCGACGCCGTCAAGGGGGACAGCGGCGGCAAGTCCATCACCATGGGGACCGCCCAGCTCACCGGCGTGCTGGACCCCGCGGTGGTCTACGACTCCGGTTCCTGGCTGGTGCTGCGCAACACCTTCCAGTCGCTGCTGACCTTCCCGGCCGCCGCCAGCACGCCCTCCCCGGACGCCGCGCAGTCCTGCGACTTCTCCGGCGGCGAGGCCACCGAGTACCACTGCACCCTGCGGCCCGGCCTGAAGTTCTCCAACGGCCACCCGCTGACCGCCGAGGACGTGGTGTTCTCGATCCAGCGGACCAAGAAGATCAACGACCCGAACGGCCCGGCCGGCCTGCTCGCCTCGATCAAGAGCGTGGAGGCCAAGGGCGACCGCGAGGTGGTCTTCCACCTGGCGACCCCCGACGCCACCCTGCCGGCCAAGCTGGCCTCCCCGGCCGGCGCCATCGTCGACCACCAGGTCTACCCGGCCGACAAGGCGCTCGCCAACGACAAGGTGGTCGGCTCCGGCCCGTACCGCTTCGACTCGGTCGAGGGCATGGCCGGCGGCAAGCAGCTGGGCAAGGTCGTGCTGGTCCCCAACGACAAGTACAGCGGCGACGCCAAGCTGCGGAACAGCAAGTTCACCGTCCGGTACTTCGACAAGCCCGCCGACCTCAAGGCGGCGCTGGACAAGGGCGACGTCGACGTCACCGACAACAGCCTGGAGCCCAACACCGCGGCCCAGATCCGCTCGGACCAGCAGGGCGGCAAGACCGACCTCCAGGTGGTCGAGGGCGACAGCAACGACACCCGCTCGCTGGCCTTCAACACCAAGGACCCGGTGCTCTCCAACGTCGGCGTCCGCCAGGCCGCCGCCGCGCTGCTCGACCGCAAGGCGCTCGCCCGCGACGTCTTCGCCCGCACCGTCCAGCCGCTGTACGCGATGGTCCCGGCCGGCGTCACCGGCCACACCACCGCCTTCTTCGACCGCTGGGGCGACCAGGACGTGGCCAAGGCCAAGAAGGCCCTGACCGACGCCAAGGTCCAGACCCCGGTCAAGCTCACCCTCACCTGGTCCCGCTCGCGGGCCGGCGGCGGCGAGGCCGAGACGATCAAGAAGCAGCTGGAGACCGGCGGCCTCTTCCAGGTGACGGTCCAGCAGGAGGCGGACTGGGACGCCTACAAGAAGGGCTGGACCGAGGGCAAGTACCAGGCGTACATCATCGGTTGGTTCGCCGACTACCCCGACCCGGACAACTACCTCGCCCCGCTGCTGCTCGACGGCGGCGTCTTCCACACCGGCTGGGACGACCCGAGGATCAGCCAGAAGCTGATCCCGGACGGCCTCAAGCAGGCCGACCGCAGCGCCGCCTCGGCGGGCTACGCGCAGGTCCAGCAGATCGTCGCGGACACCGTCCCGCTGGTCCCGCTGTACCAGAACAAGTCCTTCTACGCGGCCCGCCCGGACATCACCGGCGTCGAGTCCACCGTCGACACCACCGGCTTCTTCCGCTTCTGGGAGATCGGCCGCAGCGGCAAGTAGCGCGCGACGCACGGCGGCCCGCCCGCTCCCCCCGGTGTCCCGGGGCGGAGCGGGCGGGCCGCCGTCGCGTTCCCCGGGCTACAGCGCGCCCGGCCGCACCAGACCGCTCTCGTAGGCGTACACCGCCGCCTGCACCCGGTCGCGCAGCTGGAGCTTGGTCAGCACGTGGCCGACGTGGGTCTTCACCGTCGTCTCGCTGACGAACAGCTCGGCCGCGATCTCCGCGTTCGACAGCCCGCGCGCCACCAGCTTCAACACCTCCAACTCCCGCTCGGTCAGCGCGCTCAGCGCCTGCGGCGGGGCCTCCTCGCCCGAGGGCAGCTTGGTGGCGTACATGTCCAGCAGCCGGCGGGTGATGCTCGGCGCCAGCATCGCCGCGCCGTCCGCGACCACCCGGATCGCCTGCACCAGCTCCTCCGCCGGGACGTCCTTGAGCAGGAAGCCGCTGGCGCCCGCGCGCAGCGCCTCCACCACGTACTCGTCCAGGTCGAAGGTGGTCAGCACCAGCACCTTGGCCGGGCCGTCCCGACCCGGACCGGCGATCCGGCGGGTCGCCTCGACGCCGTCCATCCGCGGCATCCGGATGTCCATCAGCACCACGTCGGGCTGCAGCGCCCGGACCTGGTCCAGCGCCTGCTGACCGTCACCGGCCTCGCCGACCACCACGAGGTCGGACTCGGCCTCCAGGATCATCCGGAAACCGGTGCGCAGCAGCGGCTGGTCGTCGACCAGCAGCACTCGGATCGTCACTAGGACTCCTTGCTCATCGGATCCCCCGTGGGATCGCTCTCATCCGACGTACGGGCCAGCGGCAGCGGGTACGGCGGCGGGGTGCCGCCGAACTCCGGGCAGCTGGCCTGGTGGTCGCACCAGTCGCAGAGCCGGTTGCGGGTCGCCGGGAAGTCCCCGGTGGCCACCGCCTGGGCGATCCGCTCCCACAGCGCCTGCAGCTTGCGCTCCACCGCGAGCAGGTCGGCCTCGTCCGGGTCGTAGCTGACCACGTCCCCGCCGCCGCCGAGGTAGACCAGCTGGAGCCGCTTGGGGATCACGCCCTTCCAGCGCCACACCACCAGTGCGTAGAACTTCATCTGGAACATCGCCTTGCCCTCGAAGTCCCGCGAGGGCGCCCGGCCGGTCTTGTAGTCCACCAGCCGGACCTCGCCGGTGGGGGCGACGTCCACCCGGTCGATGTAGCCGCGCAGCAGCAGCCCCGACTCCAGGGCCGTCTCCACGTACAGCTCGCGCTCCACCGGGTGCAGCCGGGTCGGGTCCTCCAGCCGGAACCACTGGCCGACCAGCTTCTCGGCGTCCGCCAGCCAGCGGGTCAGCGCCGCGCCGTCCGGGTCGTCCGGGAATAGCGAGCCCAGTTCCGGGCGCTCGCCCAGCAGCCGCTCCCACTGCGGACGCAGCAGGCCCAGCGCCCGCTCCGGCGTCCGCTCGGCCGCCGGGCTGTCGAACAGCCGCTCCAGCACCGCGTGCACCAGCGTGCCCCGGGTCGCCGCCGGGCTCGGCGGCTCGGGCAGCCGGTCGATCACCCGCAGCCGGTACAGCAGGGGACAGGTGAGGAAGTCCCCGGCACGGGACGGGGAGAGCCCGGTCGGGGGCGCCGCCGGTCGCGCCGGGGCCCCGGCGGCGCTGCTGGTGTCGGTCTGCTGCATGGCTACGACCCTATTGCCCTTTGCTGTCATCCCGCTGCCACCGGGCTGCCGCGGTGCCCCCTCCCGGCAGTCGGCCGGGCCCCGGCCCGGTCCGGGGCCGGTCCAGTGGGTATGAACCCTGGCAGAGGGGCGCGCGCCGCCGAGTGGCCGCGATCACGTAGCGTGGGCGCACCGGGGCACGACGGCGGACGACCGAAGGGATCACGGTGAGCGACACCAGGGGGCAGCAGACCTCCGACCAGCCACCGCAGGACGGCGGACGCCCGAAGGGGCGCCCGCCGGAGCACGGCGGCGGCCTCCTGATGGGGCGCCCCTTCGGCGTGCCCGTCTACGTCACCCCGTCCTGGTTCGTCATCGCCGCGCTGATCACCTGGGTGTTCGGCGGGCAGCTCGGCGACGTGCTGCCCGAACTCGGCAGCGGTGAGCGCTACCTGCTCGCGTTCTTCTTCGCGGTCGCCTTCTACGCCTCCGTCCTGGTGCACGAGCTCGCCCACACCCTGGTCGCGCTGCGCTACCGGCTCGGGGTGCGGCGGATCCAGCTGCAGTTCTTCGGCGGCGTCTCCGAGATCGAGAACGAGGCCGAGAGCCCCTGGCGCGAGTTCTGGCTGGCCTTCGTCGGCCCGCTGCTGTCGCTGGTGCTGGGCGGGGTCTTCTACCTGGCGCTGCGCGCCGTCGACCTGTCCAGCGTGCCCGGGGTGCTGCTGACCGGCCTGATGGTCTCCAACCTGGTGGTCGCCGCCTTCAACCTGCTGCCCGGCCTGCCGCTGGACGGCGGCCGGATGCTGCGCGCGGTGGTCTGGGCGATCACCGGCCGGGCGATGACCGGCACCGTGGCGGCCGCCTGGATCGGCCGCGGGCTGGCGGTCGCGGTGCTGTTCGGCCTGCCGCTGGTCAGCGCCTCCCGCGGCGCCGAGCGCACCACCACCGACACCCTGGTGGACGCGGTGCTGGCCGCCGTACTGGCCGCGATCATCTGGAACGGCGCCACCGGGAGCCTGCGCAACGCCCGGCTCAAGGAGGCGCTGCCCGCCCTGCGGCTGCGCGACCTCGCCCGCCGCACCGTCGAGGTCACCGCCGACACCCCGCTCGGCGAGGCGATGCGCCGGGCCCGCGAGGCCGAGGCCGGCGCGGTCGTGGTGGTGGACGGCCGGGGCGAGCCGATCGCCATCGTCCGGGAGTCCGCGGTACGGGCCGTACCGGAGCACCGCCGCCCCTGGGTGGTCGTCGGCCCGCTCGCCCGCGACCTCGAACCCGGGCTGCGGCTGGACGCCGACCTCGGCGGCGAGGACCTGCTGCGGGCCGTCCAGGCCACCCCGGCGGGGGAGTACCTGGTGGTCGAGGCGGACGGCCGGATCTACGGCGTGGCCGCGCTCAGCGACATCGAACAGCGCCTCACGGCGGCCGTCTCCGGCCGCTGAGCAGGACCTGGTGAGGCGGGACGCCCCGCTTCCCTTAGGATTGGCCGCATGTCCGAACCGACCGGTGCCGCCCGCCGACGCGGGCCCTTCCAGGTCGGGGACCAGGTCCAGCTGACCGACCCCAAGGGTCGCCACTACACGTTCACGCTCCAGGCCGGGAACCAGTTCCACACCCACAAGGGTGCGTTCCCGCACGACGAGCTGATCGGCGCTCCCGAAGGCACGGTCGTGCGCACCACGGGGAACGTCCCGTACCTCGCGCTGCGCCCCCTGCTCCCCGACTACGTCCTGTCCATGCCCCGCGGCGCCGCCGTGATCTACCCCAAGGACGCGGGGCAGATCCTGGCGATGGCCGACATCTTCGCCGGTGCCCGGGTGATCGAGGCGGGTGTCGGCTCGGGCGCGCTCAGCACGTACCTGCTGCGCGCCGTCGGTGAGCAGGGCATGCTGGCCTCCTACGAGCGCCGGCAGGACTTCGCGGACATCGCCCAGGGCAACGTGGAGCGCTACTTCGGCGGCCCGCACCCGGCGTGGAAGCTGACCGTCGGCGACCTCCAGGACAACCTGGTCGAGACCGACGTCGACCGCGTCATCCTCGACATGCTGGCCCCCTGGGAGTGCCTGGACGTCGCTTCCAAGGCGCTCGTCCCCGGCGGCCTGATCTGCTGCTACGTGGCCACCACGACGCAGATGTCCAAGACCGTCGAGGCGCTGCGCGACCACGGCACCTTCACCGAGCCGCAGGCCTGGGAGACCATGGTCCGCACCTGGCACCTGGAGGGCCTGGCCGTCCGTCCGGACCACCGGATGATCGGCCACACCGGCTTCCTGCTCACCGCCCGCCGCCTGGCGGACGGTGTCGAGCCGCCGCTGCGCCGCCGCCGCCCGGCCAAGGGCGCCTACGGCGAGGACTACGACAACGGGGCGCCCGAGCCGTCCCTCCAGGAGCGCGCCGCGGCCCGCAGGGCGGCCCGCGACACCGACTCCGAGCAGCCCGACCTGGGCTGAGCCCGGCCCGAACACCAGGGGTGGTGCGAGCATCGCGCTCGCACCACCCCTTTCGTCTGCCGCTCACCCCGGTGTGGGACGATGCTCGCTCACACGCTCCTGGAGCTCTGGAGGGGACGCCTGGTGGAGACCGCGGTCGGGACGACGGCGACGGCCGGACAGCAGACACCGCAGGGCCGCACCCGGCCCGGTCACGCACGGACCGCACCCTGGCACTGGGCCCTCGCCCTGGCCGGCTGCGGCGCGGTGGTGGCCGCCGCACTCGCCGCCTCCCCGGCGACCGGCACCCCGCTGCCCGCCCGCGGCGGCACCCCCAAGGCGCTCGCGGCGAGCGCGGCACCCGATCCGGCCAAGGCCCAACTGCCCATGGACTGCGGCCCGTTCCCGGTCAGGACGGTGCTCAGCGTGCCCGCCGACCTGGGCGACGGCAGCCCCGGCACGGTCGTCGCCGCGCAGTGCGGCACCGACACCGGCACCCCGCCGGAATCCGTCTACCTGCTCGGCTTCGGCCCGGACCGGCGCCCGGTGGTGGTCGCCACCCTGCTGACCGAGCGGGAGAACCTGACCCTGAGCCGGCTCGCGGTGCGCTCCGACGGCGCCATCACCGGCCGCGCGCAGGGGTATTCGAGCGACGAGGTGCCGCGCTTCCGCCCGGACCTCTCACTCGACCTCACCTGGACGCACCGGGGCGGCGGCTGGGAACGCTCCCAGACCGCCGCCCCGGTCAGCGCGACCTGAACCCTCCGCGCGGCCCGAATTGCTAGTCGGCGTCGGGCCCGTAGACCTCGACCTGGTCGGCGACCCGGCGCACGTGGATGCAGTCGCCGGGGCACTCCTTCGCCGAGTCCACCACGTCCTGAAGGAGCGTCAGCGGCACCGGGGCGGTCTCCCCGGGTTGCTGGCGCAGTTCGTCGTCCTCGCCCTTCACGTACGCGAGTCCGTCGATGTCCAGCTCGAAGACCTCCGGTGCGTACTGGACGCAGATGCCGTCGCCGGTGCACAGATCCTGGTCGATCCACACCTCCAGCTCCTCGGCCGCTGCCGCGGTCTGCTCGGTCACCGACATGGTCCCCTGCCGTTTCTGTCCCGGGTCGCCCCTATTCCTGGAGCAATCCCGCCATTCGTACAACGATCGGACCCACCACCGCGGTCGCGATCGGATATCGCTTCGCCCGACGATACATCTGGCCCGCTTTGGGTGGTGCGCGGTGGGTATCCCCTTAGCAGAGGGGAAGCACGCTGGGGCGAAGATCGGACACGCCCGTTCCATCTTTCTTGATCTAGGGGTTTACGGACCCCTGGTCCCAGGTAGGGTCTGGAAGCGTCCAGCTCCCCGGAGGAGGTGAGGACCGTGGCAGCCCACGATGACGACTACAACCGCAGCACCGGCAGGCCCGCTCGTGGTTCCGACGAGGCCGCTCAGGTCTCGTACCTTGAGCAGGAAATCGCCGTACTGCGCCGCAAGCTCGCCGACTCGCCGCGCAATTCGAGAATCCTCGAAGAGCGGATCGTCGAGCTCCAGACCAACCTGGCCGGCGTGACCGCCCAGAACGAACGACTCGCCTCCACCCTGCGCGAGGCCCGCGACCAGATCGTGGCCCTCAAGGAGGAAGTGGACCGGCTGGCACAGCCCCCGGCCGGGTTCGGCACCTTCCTCGAGGCGAACGAGGACGGTACCGCCGACATCTTCACCGGCGGTCGCAAGCTCCGCGTCAACGTCAGCCCGAACGTCGCCCTCGACGAACTGCGGCGCGGCCAGGAAGTGATGCTCAACGAGGCCCTCAACATCGTGGACGCGATGGCCTTCGAGCGCATCGGCGAGATCGTCACCCTCAAGGAGATCCTCGAGGACGGCGAGCGCGCCCTGGTCATCGGCCACACCGACGAGGAGCGGGTGGTGCGCCTCGCCGAACCGCTGCGGGACATCACCGTCCGGGCCGGCGACGCACTGCTGCTGGAGCCCCGCTCCGGCTACGTGTACGAGGTGGTGCCGAAGTCCGAGGTCGAGGAGCTGGTCCTCGAGGAGGTCCCGGACATCGACTACCGCCAGATCGGCGGCCTGAGCAACCAGATCGAGCTGATCCGCGACGCGGTCGAGCTGCCGTACCTGCACGCCGACCTCTTCAAGGAGTACGAGCTGCGCCCGCCCAAGGGCGTGCTGCTCTACGGCCCGCCCGGCTGCGGCAAGACGCTGATCGCCAAGGCGGTCGCCAACTCGCTGGCCAAGAAGGTCGCCGAGGTCACCGGCCGCCCCCAGGGGAAGAGCTACTTCCTCAACATCAAGGGCCCGGAGCTGCTCAACAAGTACGTGGGCGAGACCGAGCGGCAGATCCGGCTGGTCTTCCAGCGGGCCCGGGAGAAGGCGAGCGAGGGCACGCCCGTCATCGTCTTCTTCGACGAGATGGAGTCCCTGTTCCGCACCCGCGGTTCCGGTGTCAGCTCGGACGTGGAGAACACCATCGTCCCGCAGCTGCTCGCCGAGATCGACGGCGTGGAGGGCCTGGAGAACGTCATCGTCATCGGCGCCTCGAACCGCGAGGACATGATCGACCCGGCGATCCTGCGGCCCGGCCGCCTGGACGTCAAGATCAAGATCGAGCGCCCGGACGCCGAGGCCGCGAAGGACATCTTCTCCAAGTACCTCAAGGACTCGCTGCCGTTCCACCCGGACGACCTCAAGGAGCACGAGGGCTCCGTGGGCGCCACGGTGGCGGCGATGATCCAGTCGGTCGTGGAGCGGATGTACTCGGAGACCGAGGAGAACCGCTTCCTGGAGGTCACCTACGCCAACGGTGACAAGGAGGTCCTGTACTTCAAGGACTTCAACTCCGGCGCCATGATCCAGAACATCGTCGACCGGGCGAAGAAGATGGCCATCAAGGACTTCCTCGACCACGGTCAGCGCGGTCTGCGCGTCTCCCACCTGCTCGCCGCCTGCGTGGACGAGTTCAAGGAGAACGAGGACCTGCCGAACACCACCAACCCGGACGACTGGGCCCGCATCTCCGGCAAGAAGGGCGAGCGGATCGTCTTCATCCGCACGCTGGTCACCGGCAAGCAGGGCGCCGAGTCCGGCCGCTCCATCGACACTGTCGCCAACACGGGGCAGTACCTGTAAGCACGCGGTTGTCCGGGCCGGCGACGGTCCCCGGAGCTGTACGCACCCCGTCCGGCTGTGGCGCCTCGCGGCCCCGCAGCCGGACGGCGCGTCTCGGGGCCCGCCGCACGGCACGGAAATAGGCTCGACCCACCGTCCGCGGGCAGATGTCCGGCGCCGGTGTTGTTCAGCGGTACGTCAGCGTGTTCCGCCCGCCGGGGGCGGGGCACCGGGCAAGGAGGGCCGCATGACCGTACGGCGCGTTATGGGCATCGAGACCGAGTACGGGATCTCCGTGCCCGGGCACCCCAACGCCAACGCCATGCTCACCTCGTCCCAGATCGTCAACGCGTACGCGGCGGCGATGCACCGGGCACGGCGGGCCCGCTGGGACTTCGAGGAGGAGAACCCGCTGCGCGACGCGCGGGGCTTCGACCTCGCGCGCGAGGTGGCGGACGCCAGCCAGCTGACCGACGAGGACATCGGCCTCGCCAACGTCATCCTGACCAACGGGGCCCGGTTCTACGTGGACCACGCACACCCCGAGTACAGCTCGCCCGAGGTGACCAACCCGCGCGACGCCGTGCTCTGGGACAAGGCCGGCGAGCGGATCATGGCGGCCGCCGCCCAGCGCGCGCTGGAACTGCCCAACGGGCAGAACATCCACCTGTACAAGAACAACACCGACAACAAGGGCGCCTCCTACGGCACCCACGAGAACTACCTGATGAAGCGGGCGACGCCGTTCGCCGACATCGTCCGCCACCTCACCCCGTTCTTCGTCTCCCGCCAGGTGGTCACCGGCGCCGGCCGGGTCGGCATCGGCCAGGACGGCTCGGCGAACGGCTTCCAGATCAGCCAGCGGGCGGACTACTTCGAGGTCGAGGTCGGCCTGGAGACCACCCTCAAGCGCCCGATCATCAACACCCGGGACGAACCGCACGCCGACGCCGAGAAGTACCGCCGGCTGCACGTGATCATCGGCGACGCCAACCTCTCCGAGATCTCCACCTACCTCAAGCTGGGCACCACCTCGCTGGTCCTGTCGATGATCGAGGACGCCTTCATCGCCTCCGACCTCGCGGTCGACCAGCCGGTGCGCACCCTGCACCGGGTCTCCCACGACCCGACGCTCAAGCACCTGATCACCCTGCGCAACGGGCGCAAGCTCACCGCCGTCCAACTCCAGCTGGAGTACTTCGAACTGGCCCGCAAGTACGTCGAGGACCGGTTCGGCACCGACGCCGACGAGCAGACCCTGGACGTGCTGGCCCGCTGGGAGGACGTCCTCGGGCGGCTGGAGCGCGACCCGATGTCGCTCTCCCGGCAGCTGGACTGGATCGCCAAGCGGGAGATCCTGGAGGGCTACCGCAGCCGGGACGCCCTGGAGTGGGACAGCCCCCGGCTGCACCTGGTGGACCTCCAGTACAGCGACGTGCGGCCCGAGAAGGGCCTCTACAACCGCCTGGTGGCCCGCGGCCGGTTCGAGCGGCTGCTGACCGAGGAGGAGGTCGAGCGGGCCGTCTCCAAGCCCCCGGAGGACACCCGGGCGTACTTCCGCGGCCGCTGCCTGGAGCAGTACGCGGAGCACGTCGCGGCGGCCTCCTGGGACTCGGTCATCTTCGACCTGCCGGGCCGGGACTCGTTGCAGCGGGTGCCCACCCTGGAGCCCCTGCGCGGCACCCGCAACCACGTCAAGGAGCTGCTGGACCGCTGCCGCACGGCGGAGGACCTGCTGCGCGTCCTCGCCGGCGGGTAACTTTTCGATCACCACGGGTGAACGTCCGCCGAATGGGAATCATCCGGGGTGGCAGCGGGCGTTGGACAGGGAGCACCATCGGCAAACCGGGAGCGGCAGTCGCACCTTGTGTATAGGGTCGGTGCCAACCGGCAACGACCGACCGACCAAACCGTGCCAGACGATTCGAGCGGGGTGAGGGAAATGGCGAGCAAGGACACCGGCGGCGGCCAGCAGCGGGCAAACCGCTCCTCCGAGGAGGTCGAGGAGCAGGTCGCGGAATCGCAGAATTCCGACGAGCTCAAGGAGCGCCAGGAAAAGTTGAGCGACGACGTCGACGCGGTGCTCGACGAAATCGACGAGGTCCTCGAGTCGAACGCCGAGGATTTCGTCCGGGGATTCGTGCAGAAGGGCGGGCAATAGCCCGTACCCGGGTAATCGGGAATTCACGGTCGCGACCGCCCGGGACGGTCGGGCGGCGCTGCCCGCCCGGCCGTCCCGGTTCCGGCCCCTCCACGCGTTGGACGGTGATCGTCGGCGGGTAGGGTGCGGGCAATGCGCGCTTCAAGCTACCTGGAAGGAATCGTGTGGAAGCCAACACTCGTGGCACCGGGCGTCTACCGGCTGCCTTCCTGACCCCGGGGTCCTCCTCGTTCCTGGACTTCCTCGCAGAGCACAAGCCGGAGCTGCTGCCCGGCCACCGCGGGCTCCCCGAGGGCTCCGTGGTCGAGGCCCCGCACGGGACCACGATCGTGGCCGCGGTCTTCGACGGCGGCGTGGTGATCGCCGGTGACCGCCGCGCGACCATGGGCAACGTCATCGCCCAGCGTGACATCGAGAAGGTCTTCCCGGCGGACGAGTACAGCGCCGTCGGCATCGCCGGCACCGCCGGCCTCGCGGTCGAGATGGTCCGGCTGTTCCAGCTGGAACTGGAGCACTACGAGAAGATCGAGGGCGCGGTGCTCTCCCTGGAGGGCAAGGCCAACCGGCTCACCACCATGATCCGGGGCAACCTCGGCATGGCGATGCAGGGCCTCGCGGTGGTGCCGGTCTTCGCCGGCTACGACCTCGACCTCGGCCGCGGCCGGATCTTCAACTACGACGTCACCGGCGGGCGCTCCGAGGAGCACGGCTTCACCGCCACCGGCTCGGGCTCGGTCTTCGCCCGCGGCTCGCTCAAGAAGCTCTACCGCGACGGCCTGAACGCCGAGCAGGCCGCCACCCTGGTCGTCCAGGCGCTCTACGACGCGGCCGACGACGACTCCGCCACCGGCGGCCCGGACCTCGCCCGCAAGATCTTCCCGATCGTCTCGCTGATCACCGCGGACGGCTTCCGCCGGCTCGACAACGCGGAGGTCGCGGCGATCGCGGTCGCCATCACCGACGAGCGCCTGAACCGGCCCAACGGCCCGCAGGCCCCGCTGATCTAGCCATCACCTCACAGGAAAGGGACGACCGCCGGTGTCGACACCGTTCTACGTCTCGCCCCAGCAGGCCATGGCGGACCGCGCGGAGTACGCCCGCAAGGGCATCGCTCGCGGCCGCAGCGTGGTCGTGCTCACCTACGCCGACGGCATCGTCTTCGTCGCCGAGAACACCTCCCGGGCGCTCCACAAGGTCTCCGAGATCTACGACAAGATCGCCTTCGCGGCGGTCGGCCGCTACAACGAGTTCGAGAACCTGCGCATCGGCGGCGTCCGCTACGCCGACCTGCGCGGCTACTCCTACGACCGGGCCGACGTCACCGCCCGCGGCCTGGCCAACGTGTACGCCCAGACCCTGGGCACTATCTTCTCCTCGGTCGGCGAGAAGCCGTACGAGGTCGAGCTGATCGTCGCCGAGGTCGGCCGCACCGCCGACAACGACCAGATCTACCGGCTCACGCCGGACGGCTCGGTCGTCGACGAGAAGAACTACGTCGTGGTCGGCGGCAACGCCGACTCGATCGGCAACTACCTGGGCCAGCGCCACCGCGTCGGCATGAGCCTCACCGAGGCGGTGAAGGTCGCGGTCGACTCGCTCGCCCGCGACCCCAACGGGGGCAGCCCGCGCGCCCTGACCCCGGAACAACTGGAGGTCGCGGTCCTCGACCGCCAGCGGTTCCAGCAGCGCAAGTTCAAGCGGATCCTGGGCAACCAGCTGGGCCGGCTGCTCGACGGGGACCAGTCCGCGGAGTCGGACGACGACGAGAACCCGGCGGCGAGCGCGCCGGAGTAGCAGTGCCTGCGGAGTCCCGTACGGCGGCCGGACCGCCGGCGTACGGGACTCCGGTGCCCCTGCGGCGGCCCAGTCGTCGTGGAGGCGGTTTCGGACAGCTCCGACAGAGAATGGAGTGCTCATGGACCGCCGGATTTTCGGGCTGGAGAACGAGTACGGCGTGACCTGTACGTTCCGCGGGCAGCGTCGGCTGTCGCCGGACGAGGTCGCGCGGTACCTGTTCCGCCGGGTCGTCTCCTGGGGCCGCAGCAGCAACGTGTTCCTGCGCAACGGCGCCCGGCTCTACCTCGACGTCGGCTCCCACCCCGAGTACGCCACCCCCGAGTGCGACGACGTGACCGAGCTGGTGACGCACGACAAGGCGGGCGAGCGGATCCTCGAAGGACTCCTGGTGGACGCCGAACGGCGGCTGCACGAGGAGGGCATCGCGGGGGACGTCTACCTCTTCAAGAACAACACCGACTCGGCCGGCAACTCCTACGGCTGCCACGAGAACTACCTGGTGGCCCGGCACGGCGAGTTCTCCCGGCTGGCCGACGTGCTCATCCCCTTCCTGGTCACCCGCCAGCTGATCTGCGGCGCGGGCAAGGTGCTTCAGACCCCGCGCGGCGCGGTCTACTGCGTCAGCCAGCGGGCCGAGCACATCTGGGAGGGCGTCAGCTCCGCCACCACCCGCTCCCGCCCGATCATCAACACCAGGGACGAGCCGCACGCGGACGCCGAGCGCTACCGCCGGCTGCACGTGATCGTCGGCGACTCCAACATGTCGGAGACCACCACCCTGCTCAAGGTGGGCTCCACCGACCTGGTGCTGCGGCTGATCGAGGCCGGCGTGGTGATGCGCGACCTCACCCTGGAGAACCCGATCCGGGCGATCCGCGAGGTCAGCCACGACCTCACCGGCACCCACCAGGTGCGCCTCGCCAACGGCCGGGAGGCCAGCGCGCTGGACATCCAGGAGGAGTACTACACCAAGGCCCTGGAGTTCGCCGACCGCAAGGGCATCAACACCGGCACCATCGCCCAGGTGCTCGACCTGTGGGGCCGCACCCTGGAGGCGGTGCGCACCGAGCGCCTCGACACGGTGGCCACCGAGATCGACTGGATCATGAAGTACAAGCTCATCGAGCGCTACCGCGAGAAGCACGAGATGAGCATGTCCAACCCGCGGGTGGCCCAGATCGACCTCGCGTACCACGACATCCACCGCCGGCGCGGCCTGTTCTACCTGCTCCAGGGCAAGGGCCAGGCGAAGCGGGTGACCACCGACCTCAAGACCTTCGAGGCCAAGTCCGTCCCGCCGCAGACCACCCGGGCCCGGCTGCGCGGGGACTTCATCCGCCGGGCGCAGGAGCAGCGCCGGGACTTCACGGTGGACTGGGTGCACCTCAAGCTGAACGACCAGGCGCAGCGCACCGTGCTGTGCAAGGACCCGTTCCGTTCGGTGGACGAGCGGGTGGAGAAGCTGATCGCCGGCATGTGATCGGGCGCGCCCTGGCGTTGACCGGCCCCGGTGGTGTCTACCGGGGCCGGACGCATGCCGGGCATACGCTGTCCGTCGAGTCAGGAGAGCCGACTTCGACCGACAGTTAGGACCACCGTGCGCCGCACCGCCGGTTTGCTTCTCACCCTGCCGTTGCTGCTCGCGGCCGCCTGCGACAGCTCGCCCAAGGCGGCCGGACCGGCGACGCCGTCCACCGCGAGCGCGGCCCCGACGGTGCCGGCGCCGGTGAGCGAGGCCTCCCCGATGCCCACTCTTTCGGGTGGTGGTTTCGGCAGCAAGGCGACCATCACCATCCCCGAGGGGCAGCAGCCCAGCGGCCAGTTCGTGGTGAACACGGTGACGGACGGTGAGCGGTCGACGGTCGGCAAGGGCGACTGGGTGACCGTCAACTACACGGCGAAGGACTGGACCACCGGCAAGGACCTGCCCAGCTCGTACGACGACAACGGCAAGCCCCAGCTCTACCAGGCCGGCAGCGGGCAGCTGGTGCCGGCGCTGGACCAGACCGTGATCGACAAGAAGGTGGGCACCCGGCTGCTGGTGGTGGCCCCGCCGGCGGCCGCCTTCGGCGAGCAGGGCTCCACCCAGCTGGGCGTCAACAAGGGCGACACCGTGGTCTTCGTGCTGGACATCGTGGAGGACCTGCCGCAGGACTCCACGCTGACCGGGAACATGACCCAGCCCGCCGCGACGCTGCCGCAGGTCAAGGACAACGGGAAGGCGCCGGTGGGGATCACCGTCCCGGCCGGGCAGGCCGCGCCCGCCGACCTCCAGCAGGCCGTGCTGATCAAGGGCGAGGGCAAGCAGGTCAAGACCGGGCAGACCCTGATCGTGCAGTACACCGGGGTGCTGTGGAGCAACGGGCAGCAGTTCGACGCCTCCTGGACCCACGGCGGGGCCCAGGCCGTGCAGATCGGCACCGGCAGCGTGATCGAGGGCTGGGACAAGGGGCTGGTGGGGCAGACCGTGGGCAGCCGGGTGCTGCTGGTGGTGCCGCCGGCGCTGGGGTACAAGGACCAGGCCCAGGGCTCGGTGCCGCCGAACTCCACGCTGGTCTTCGTGATCGACATTCTGGAAGCGGTCTAGCGGGCGCTCTAGGAAGTCGCTGGGAGGATTCCGTACGCTTGGGCGGACGCTCGTACAACGAAGCGTCCGTCCTCATCCTGAGCTGTCATACTGCCCTCGCACTGTGGCAGGCGCCGCCCGGCGCCGGGGTCCGGGGGCGGACGGGTACGGCGGCAGGCCGGCGCTCACCACGCCGGGCGCAGACCTGGAAGACCTCGTGGCGAGATGGATGGGGAGTCATGACTGAGAAGACGCCGAGCCCGGGCGGGGCCGGCACCGCGGCGAACGACGGCTCTGCTGGTGACCCGGCCGCCTCCCGCCCGGGAGGGCAGGTCGCGGCGGACCGCGAGTCGATCGTCGTGCCCCCGGCGATCCTCGCGCAGCAGGCGGGCTGGGCGCAGCCCGGCGAGAAGCCGCGCGTGACCGGGCCCAAGTCGAACGACGACGACGCCCCGCAGATCTTCGCCAGCAGCGTGCGCAAGGCGGACGACACCTCGGAGGCGGGGTACGACGAGAACCCGCCCGGCGTCGGCAAGCTGGGCGTGATCCTCGGCACGGTGCTCGCCGTGCTGCTGGTCGGCAGCGGCATCACGCTGTACATGGTGAACAAGGACTCGTCGAAGGACACCGCCTCGGTCGCCCAGCCGGACGCGACGAAGTCCGCGCCGCCCACGCCGACCGCCGAGCCGGTGCCGCCGATCAAGGACAGCGCCAAGGTGCTGCCGACCGTCACCGGTGACTTCGGCAAGAAGGCCGAGATCCAGGTGCCGGGCGAGGCCTCCGACGGCTCCTTCGTGGTGAAGGTGCTGTCCGAGGGCAACGGCCCCAAGGTGGACAAGAACTCCTGGACCTCGGTGGACTACACCGCCAAGGACTGGAACACCGGCAAGGACATCCCGAGCTCGTACGACGACAAGGGCAAGCCGCAGATCTTCCAGGCCGGCACCGACGCGCTGATCCCCGCGCTGGACCAGGCCGTGATGGGGAAGAAGGCCGGCAGCCGACTGCTGGTGGTGGCCCCGCCGGCGGCCGGCTTCGGTTCGCAGGGCAAGCCGGACATGTCGATCGGCCCGAAGGACAACCTGATCTTCGTGATCGACATCCGCAACGCCAACGCGCCCGACGCGGTGGTCAGCGGCACCGTCACCCCGCCGCCCGCGGACTTCCCGCAGGTCAAGGACAACGGCAAGAAGCCGGCCGACATCACCCCGGTGGCCGGGGCCAAGGACCCGACCGAGCTCAAGACCCACGTCCTGATCAAGGGCACCGGGCCGGTGGTGGAGAAGGGCGAGAAGGTCGTCGTCCAGTACACCGGCGCGCTGGCCAAGGACGGCAAGGTCTTCGACTCCTCGCTCAGCAAGGGCCAGGCGTTCTCCTTCGCGGTCGGCGGCGGCCAGGTCATTCAGGGCTGGGACCAGGGGCTGACGGGCCAGACCGTCGGCAGCCGGGTCGAGCTGGTGATCCCGGCCTCGCTGGGCTACGGCGACAAGGGGCAGGGCGACATCCCGCCCGGCGCGACCCTGGTCTTCGTGGTGGACATCCTGGATGCCGGTCAGGGCTGATCGACTTTTCGGGGACAATGGTGCGCGTGTGACCTTCGGGTCCGGCCGCGTGGCCGTGTCCCGGCGGGCGGCGGGCGCCCGTAGCGTGGTCCGGACGGGCCGCGGTACGGGTGTCCGCCGCTTGGTCGTGCAGGGAATCTGGGAACGTGAGAAGAGGGACCATGGCTGTGAACCTGAACGAGAAGCCCGAGATCGACTTCCCGATCGGCGACGCGCCGACCGAGCTGCAGATCCGCGACATCGTCGTCGGTGACGGCGAGGAGGCCAAGTCGGGCCAGAACGTCACCGTCCGCTACGTCGGCGTGACCTTCGAGACCGGCGAGGAGTTCGACGCGAGCTGGAACCGGAGCCCCAACGAGTTCCGCTTCCCGCTGGGCGGCGGCCGGGTCATCAAGGGCTGGGACCAGGGTGTCAAGGGCATGAAGGTCGGCGGCCGTCGCGAGCTGACCATTCCGTCGCACCTGGCGTACGGCGCCCAGTCGCCGTCGCCGCTCATCCCGCCGCACTCGACCCTGATCTTCGTGGTCGACCTGCTGGCCGTCTGAGCCTGCCGTCACCTCGGGCCGGACCCCTTCGGGGGCCCGGCCCGAGGCCGTTCCCGGGCCCGGACGGCGACTCCCGGGGACCGGCCGCGGGACGCGGCTTTTGCAGTGCGTACCGCTACCGGTACGGTCGGTCCCGCCGGGTGGGGATCGCCCGGTTGGCGCACCCCGCGCGCGGCGCGGCACACCGGAAGGGTCAGCGATGGCGATCGCCAAGGCAGAGCGGCTGATGAATCTCGCCCTGTGCCTGATGAACACCAGACGTCCGCTCTCCAAGAAGGAGCTGCGGGAATCCATCGAGGCCTACCGCGAAGCCTGGCAGAACAGCAGCGAGGACGCCTTCAACCGGATGTTCGAGCGGGACAAGGACGACCTGCGCGAGCTCGGCCTGGTGATCGACGTCGACGAGAGCGCGCTGGACGGCGAGCTGGGCTACCTCGCCCGCGCCGACCGCAACCGGCTGCCGGAGATCGCGCTGGACGCCGAGGAGGCCGCCGCGCTGACCCTGGCCGCCCGGGTCTGGCAGCAGGCCAAGATGTCCGGCGCGGCCAGCGGCGCGCTGCAGAAGCTGCGCGCGGCCGGGGTGCCGTTCACCGAGGCCGAGGGCCGGACCGCCCTGGAGCCGCGCATCCCCGCCCGGGAGGCCGCGTTCGAGCCGCTGCTCACCGCCGCCCGGGACCGCCGTCCGGTCACCTTCGAGTACCGCAAGGCCGGTGCCGCGGCCGTCGAGCAGCGCAGCGTCGAGCCGTGGGCGCTGGAGTGCTGGCGCGGGCACTGGTACCTGGCCGGGTACGACCGGGACCGCGGCGACGCCCGGGTGTTCCGGCTCAGCCGGATCACGGGCAGGGTGAAGGCGAAGAGCGGGGCCTTCCTGGGCACCGTGCCCGAGCACGTGGACGTCCGGGCCACCGTGGCCAAGTTCGCCGGCGAGGGGGCCACCGCCACCGCGACCGTCCGGGTCCGCCGGGGCGCGGGCTTCCCGCTGCGCACCAAGGCGCTCGGCAGCGCCCGGGTCGACGAGGTCTGGGACGAGCTGGAGATCCCGTACGGCAACGGGCTGGGCGCCGACCTCGCGGAGTTCGGGCCCGACGTGCTGGTGCTCGGCCCGGAGGAGCTGCGGGCGGATGTCATCGACCGGCTGCGGGCGGTCGCGGGGCTGGACACGGAGGACGTTCGGGCATGAGCAATGCGATCGACCAGACGCGACGGATGCTGTCGCTGGTCACCTATCTGCGCGAGCGCCCCGGGGCCGAGGTCGCCGAGGTGGCGCGCGCGTTCGGGATCAGCGAGCGCGAGCTGATCGCGGACCTCAACGTGCTGCCGATGTGCGGCACCAGCTTCCGCGGCGGCGACCTGCTCGACATCGACACCGACGGTGAGCGGATCTGGTGGCACAACGTCGACGACGTGGCCCAGCCGCTGCGGCTGGCCGCCGACGAGGCGACCGCGCTGCTGGTGGCCGCCCGGGCGGTGGCCGGGCTGCCCGGTCTGCGGGCCGGGGACCGGGAGGCCCTCACCCGGGCCGTCGCCAAGATCGAGAACGCCGCGGGGGAGAGCGCCGAGGGCAGTGCCCGGGTCGGCGTGACCTTCGAGGCCGAGAGCCACGTCTTCGCCGACATCGACCGCGCGCTCAGCGAGGGCCGCCGGCTCTGGCTGCGCTACTACTCGCACGGGCGCGGCGGGATGACCGAGCGCGAGGTCGACCCGATCCGGCTGCTCACCGAGGGCCACACCTATCTGGAAGCCTGGTGCCGCACCTCGGAGGACCACCGGATGTTCCGGCTGGACCGGGTCGCCGAGATCCGCGTCCTGGACGTCCCGGCCGACCCGCCCCGGCGCGAGCCGCGCGACCTCAGCGGCGGGCTGGTCAACCCGGCCGCCGACGACCCGGAGGTGGTGGTCGAGGTCTCCTCCGGCGGCCGCTGGGTCGCCGAGTACTACACCCACGACCGGGCCGAGGAACTGCCCGACGGCGGGCTGCGGATCACCCTGCGCAGCGCCGACCCCTCCCAGCTGCGCCCGCTGGCGCTGCGGCTGGGCCGGGACGGCCGGATCGTCTCGCCGCCCGAACTGGCCGAGCAGGCGCGCTCGGCCGCGCGGGAGGCGCTGGCCGCCTACGGGGAGGGGCGGAACTGAGCGGTGGAGCCCGGGACGAGATTCAAGGTGTACTGCTCGCAGTGCCGGGAGAAGGTCGAGCTCCCGGCCGAGGAGTTCCGGCTGACCCTCGGCCGGACTCCCGCGCAGGCGCACTACAGTTTCGGCTGCCCGCTCTGCGGGGCGGCGGTGCGCAAGCCGGCCGGGGAGAAGATCGTCGAGGCGCTCACCGCGGCGGGGGTGCGCACCATGCGGCTCGTCCCGGTGGAGGGGTGACCCCCGTATAGGGTGGGGCGCATGTCCTGGATGCTCGTCGCCGCCGTCCTGCTCGCCACCGCGGGCCTGCTGGTCCTCGGGGTCCTCGCGATCCGGCTCTGGCTGGACGTGCGGGCGCTGGCCAAGGGTGTGGACGCGGCGTCCCGGGCGCTGGCCGAGGCGGCGGGGGAGCTGGCCGAGGCCGTTCCCGCCCGCTAGCGCGGTCGGGGGCATCGGCGGTACGGGGGCTGCTGTCCGGAGGTGAGGGCGGGTTACGCTCTCCAGTGGCTCCAGTCCTGCCGGTCGGGGCCGCTGTCCTGTTCGGGCGGCCGTCGTCGGGGCGTCATCCGCAGCGGTTACCATCCGCGGCGGGCGGTCTGTCGGGCCGCGGATGCTGAAGGTGGTCGGCGCATGCGCTTCTCGATGACCGCGATCGTGCTGGTCGTGGTGGTTGCCGTCGTGCTGTTCGGGGCCAAGCGGCTGCCCGACCTGGCGCGCTCGCTGGGGCAGTCGCTGCGGATCCTCAAGAGCGAGGCCAGGGCGATGCGCTCGGAGGACGAGCCGGCGGGGAGCGCACCGGCCGTCCGGCCGTCCGCCCCGCCACAGGTCTCGGCGCGGCCGGAGGCCCGGAGCGTCGAGCCGGCGCCCGGCGACGGGCCGGGTGCGCCCGGCGGCGAGCGCCCGCACTGAGCGCGGCGCGCGTGACGTACGCGAGGGACGCGGCACGGGTGCCGCGAGCGACCACGGAGGCCCGTCGACCGGCGGGCCTCGACGCACGAGTTGAGGACCGGGGTTGAGCAAGCTCTCCAAGGCGCCGCAGAAGGCGCCCAAGGATCCTGAGGGGCGGATGGCCCTCGCCGATCACCTGCGGGAACTGCGCAACCGCGTGGTCAAGTCGGTCCTGGCGATCGTGCTGATCACGATCGTCGCCCTGATCTACCACAAGCAGATCGAGACGTTCCTGCTCAAGCCGCTGCCGCAGTGCAACACGCCCGAGGAGCAACTGCACTACCACGGCAAGTGCGCGCAGGTCTCGAACATCGGTCTGACCTCCGGTTTCACCTGGATGCTCCAGGTGGCGCTGACGGCCGGCGTGGTGGGTGCGGTGCCGGTGTGGCTGTGGCAGGTGTGGGCGTTCGTGGCGCCCGGTCTGCACAAGCACGAGAAGAAGTACACCGTCATCTTCATGGCCTTCGGGGCGCCGCTGTTCCTGGCGGGTGTGGCCGTGGCCTTCCTGGTGCTGCCGACGACCATCGAGGTCCTGGTCAGCTTCACCCCGGACAAGACCACACCGATCCTGCCGCCGAACGACTACTTCGACATCGCGACGCGGATGGTGCTGGTCTTCGGCCTGGCCTTCGAGTTCCCGCTGCTGCTCGTGATGATGAACATGATCGGCATGGTCACCGGCAAGCGGTTGCTGGGCTGGTGGCGCGGGATGATCATGGCGATCACCGTGTTCGCGGCCTTCGCGACGCCGAGTGCCGACCCGCTGAGCATGCTGGCGCTGGCCGCGCCGATCTGGGCGCTGTACTTCTTCGCGGTGGGCATCGCGCTGATGAACGACCGGCGCAGGCGCCGGAACAACCCGGACGCCGAGCTGGACGACGAGGAGGCCTCGCAGGTGGACCTCTCGGTGCAGCCGGTGGCGGGCGCGGAGACCGTCGAGGCCTCGGCGACGCCGGCGGCGGGTGTCGCTCCGGTGCCGAGTGCGCGGCGGGAGCAGATGGACGACATCACCTGAGCCGGTGAGTGACCGGGCCGGTGGCCCCGGTTCCCGCTTCGTGCGGGGCCGGGGCCGTCTGCTGTTCCGGGGGACTCCCTCGGGAAGGTAGCTGTTCCGGGGCACTCCCTCGGGAAGGTAAAGGGACTCTTGGCAGAGCAGATGGCATGTGACATATTACTGGCGTGTTGAAGACCTGGACACCTCCACTGGACGTCGTCGTGGTCGGCGCCGGAGTCGTCGGCGCCGCCTGTGCCTACTACGCCGCCCGGGTCGGGCTCGCCGTCGCCGTCGTCGACCGCGGGCCGGTCGCCGGCGGCACCACCGGGGCGGGTGAGGGCAACCTGCTGGTCTCCGACAAGGAACCCGGGCCCGAACTCGACCTCGCCCTGCTCAGCACCCGGCTCTGGCGCGAACTCGCCGAACAGCTCGGCCCGGCCGTGGAGTACGAGCCCAAGGGTGGCGTCGTGGTCGCCTCGACCGAGGCCGGACAGCAGGCGCTGCGGGCCTTCGCCGCCGGGCAGGCCGCGGCCGGGGTGATCGCCGAGGAGGTCCCGGCCGAGCGGCTGCACGAGCTGGAGCCGCACCTCGCCCCCGGGCTCGCGGGCGGCTACCACTATCCCCAGGACGCCCAGGTCCAGCCCGCGCTCGCCGCCGCCCACCTGCTGCGCGAGGCCCGCCGGGCGGGCGCCGAACTGATCACCGGAGAGGACGTGACGGCCGTGGAGCGCGGCCCGGACGGCGCGGTGCGCGGCGTACGGACCGCCCGGCGCCGACTGGCCGCCCCCGCGGTGGTCAACGCGGCCGGCACCTGGGGCGGCGAACTGGCCGCGCTGGCGGGGGTGCACCTGCCGGTACTGCCCCGGCGCGGGTTCGTCCTGGTCACCGAGCCGCTGCCGAGGATCGTCCGGCACAAGGTCTACGCCGCCGACTACGTCGCGGACGTGGCCAGCGGCTCGGCCGGGCTGCAGACCTCCGCCGTGGTCGAGGGGACCCCGGGCGGACCGGTGCTGATCGGCGCCAGCCGGGAGCGGGTCGGCTTCGACCGGACCCTCTCCCAGGAGGTGCTGCGCCGGCTCGCCGTCCAGGCCGCGGAGCTGTTCCCGGTGCTCGCGGACGTCAGCGTGATGCGCACCTACCGGGGCTTCCGCCCGTACCTGCCGGACCACCTGCCCGCGATCGGCGAGGACCCCCGGGTGCCGGGGCTCTACCACGCCTGCGGGCACGAGGGGGCCGGGATCGGGCTGGCGCCCGCCACCGGGCTGCTGATCGCCGAGCAGCTGACCGGCAAGCGGCCGGAACTGGACCTCGCGCCGTTCCGGGCCGACCGGTTCCCGGCGGGGTGACGGGCGTGGGTGCGGGCGGCGCGGTGCCGGGCGTGGGTGCGGGCGGGGCGGTGGCGGTGGCGGGCGTGGGTGCGGGCGGGGCGGTGGCGGGAACGGATCGGATGAGCTGGACGACGGAATGGAGAAGCCGGTGACGCGTCGCCGAACCCCTGCCGGGCTGGTCGGGGCCGACCCCGGGCCCGGGTACCAGATCGAGTTCGACGGGCGGGCCGTCCGCGCCCTGCCCGGGCAGTCGATCGCCGCCGCGCTCTGGGCCGACGGCGTGCTCGCCTGGCGCACCACCCGGAACGGTGGGCGTCCGCGCGGGGCGTTCTGCGGGATCGGCGCCTGCTTCGACTGCCTGGCCACCGTGGACGGCCGGGCCAACCAGCGGCTCTGCCTGCTGCCCGCCGAGCCCGGCACCGTCGTCACCAGCCAGGAGGGCCACGGCCGTGCCGATCTCGCCGTCTGAGTCGACCCGGCCCCCGGAGGCCGTCGGATCCTTCGACCTCGCCGTGGTGGGGGCCGGGCCGGCCGGGCTGGCCGCCGCCGTCACCGCCGCCGACCTCGGGCTGCGCTGCGTCCTGCTGGACGGCGCGGACCGGCCCGGCGGGCAGTACTACCGGCACCCGGCGCCCGGGCTGGGCGCGCGCCGCCCGGACCGCCTGCACCACCACTGGCCGGTGTACGCCGGGCTGGCCGCGCGGCTCGAAGCCCACCCGCGGGCCGAGTTCCGCGGCGGGCACCAGGTGTGGGCGCCGGAGCGGACCGCCGACGGCTTCGCCCTGCACATCACCCGCGGCCCGCAGGCCGCCGACCGGGCCACCCTCCGGGCCGGGGCGGTGCTGCTCGCCACCGGCGCGTACGAGCGCCAACTGCCCTTCCCCGGCTGGACGCTGCCCGGGGTGGTCACCGCGGGCGGCGCCCAGGCCATGCTCAAGGCCGGGCTGGTGCTGCCCGGCCGGCGGATCGTGGTGGCCGGCAGCGGACCGCTGCTGCTCGCCGCGGCGTCCTCGCTGGTCGCCGCCGGGGCGGAGGTCCCGGCGGTGGTCGAGGCGAGCGACTACCTCGGGTACGCCCGGCGCCCCGGCGTGCTGGCGGCCGTCCCCGCCAAGCTCGTCGAGGGCGCCGGGCACGGCGGCGCGCTGCTGCGGCACCGGGTACGGCTGCGGCCGCGCAGTGCGGTGGTGGAGGCGCACGGGACGGACCGGGTCACCGCCGTCACCGTGGCCCGGCTGGACGCCGACTGGCGGCCGCTGCCCGGCACCGAGCGGCGGATCGCCTGCGACGCGCTCGCCGTCGGCCACGGGCTGCTGCCGCAGATCGACCTGGCCACCGAACTCGGCGCGGACACCGCCACCGGGCCGGACGGCGCGGTCGCGCTGCGGGTCGACGCCCGGCTGCGCACCTCCGTCCCGGGACTCTGGTCCGCGGGGGAGACCAACGGCGTCGGCGGCGCGGACCTCGCGCTCGCCGAGGGGGAGCTGGCCGCGCACGCGGTCGCCGGGGTGCGGCCCGGGCGGGCGCTGCTCGGCCGCCGGGCCCGGTTGCGCGAGTTCGCCGCGCTGATGGCGGCGGCCCACCGGCCCGGGCCCGGCTGGACCGGATGGCTGCGGCCGGACACCGACGTGTGCCGGTGCGAGGAGGTGCCGGTCGCGCGGATCGAGGAAGCGGTGGAGGAGCTGGGCGCGGGCGATCCCCGGACCGTCAAGCTGCTCACCCGGGCGGGGATGGGCTGGTGCCAGGGGCGGATGTGCGGTCCGGCCGTGGCCTGCCTGTCCGGTGCGGCGGAGCCGGGGGCGGACCGGCGGCCGATGGCCTGCCCGGTGCCGCTCTCGCAGCTGGCGGCCGGCCCGGGGGATCAGGGCGCCTCCTAACCGGCCCGGTCCGTCGGAACGTCTCGGGCGGGGACCCTTGTCTCCGGCCTGTCGCTGTTTATAAAATGTCACACCTCACCAAGGAGCCCAACGTGTCCATCGCCCCGCACGACACCACCCGCCCCTGGCGCGGCATCATGGTCGCCACCACGATCCCGCTGCGCCCGGACCTCTCCGTCGACTACGACGCCTACGCCGAGCACGTCCGCTGGCTGATCGAATCCGGCTGCGACGGCGTCGTCCCCAACGGCTCGCTGGGCGAGTACCAGACGCTCACCGCCGAGGAGCGCACCCGGATCGTCGAGGTCGCGGTCGAGGCGGCCGGCGACGGCGCCCGGGTCATGCCCGGGGTCGCCGCCTACGGCAGTGCCGAGTCCCGCCGCTGGGCCGAGCAGGCCGCCGAGGCCGGCGCCGGGTCCGTACTGCTGCTGCCGCCCAACGCCTACCGGGCCGACCACGCCTCGGTGCGGGCGCACTACGCGGAGGTCGCCCGGGCCGGGCTGCCCGTCGTCGCGTACAACAACCCGATCGACACCAAGGTCGACCTGGTGCCCGCGCTGCTCGCCCAACTGCACGGCGAGGGCTCGATCGTGGCGGTCAAGGAGTTCAGCGGGGACGTCCGCCGGGCCTACGAGATCGCCGAGCTGGCGCCCGGGCTGGACCTGCTGATCGGTGCCGACGACGTGCTGCTGGAACTGGCGCTGGCCGGGGCCGTCGGCTGGATCGCCGGCTACCCGAACGCGCTGCCCGAGGCGTCCGTGGCGCTGTACCGCGCGGCCGTCGGGCACGACCTGGAGACCGCGCTGCCGCTCTACAAGTCGCTGCACTCGCTGCTGCGTTGGGACTCCAAGACCGAGTTCGTCCAGGCCATCAAGCTGTCCATGGACATCGCCGGACGCCCCGGCGGGCCGGTCCGGGCGCCGCGCCGGCCGCTGGAGCCGGAGATCGAGACGGCCGTGCGCGCGGCCACCGAGAAGGCCCTCGCGGAGGGCCTCGGGTAGGGCCCGTCCTCAAACCCCCGGCAGCACCCGTCGTTCGGCCGGCTGCGCGGGCAGCCGGCCTCAACCAACCGCTTCGTCAGAGGAGTTGTGCGGAATGCGCAGCCGTCACGTGTTCCACGCCGTCGACTCGCACACCGAGGGCATGCCGACCCGGGTGATCACCGGGGGCTTCGGCATCATCCCCGGCGCCACCATGGCCGAACGCCGGGTGCACTTCCAGCAGCACCTGGACCACTTCCGCACCCTGCTGATGTACGAGCCGCGCGGGCACGCCGCGATGAGCGGCGCGATCCTCCAGCCGCCGACCCGGCCGGACGCCGACTTCGGGGTGCTCTACATCGAGGTCTCCGGGCTGCTGCCGATGTGCGGGCACGGCACCATCGGGGTCGCCACCGTGCTGGTCGAGACCGGGATGGTGCCGGTGGTCGAGCCGGTCACCACGGTACGGCTGGACACCCCCGCCGGACTGGTGGTCGCCGAGGTGCGGGTGGAGGGCGGCGCCGCCAAGGCCGTCACCATCCGCAACGTCGCCTCGTACTCCGTCGCGCTGGACCGCAAGATCGAGGTGCCCGGCCACGGCACCATCGGCTACGACCTCGCCTACGGGGGCAACTTCTACGCCATCCTGCCGCTCGCCGAGTTCGGGCTGCCGTTCGAGCGCGAGCGCAAGCAGGACATCCTGGACGCCGGCCTGGCCCTGATGGCCGCGATCAACGCGAGCCCCGACCGGCCGGTGCACCCGGAGGACCCCTCCATCCACAGCTGCCACCACGTCCAGCTGCTCGCCCCCGGCTCCACCGCCGAGCACTCCCGGCACGCGATGGCCATCCACCCCGGCTGGTTCGACCGTTCGCCCTGCGGCACCGGCACCTCGGCCCGGATGGCGCAGCTGCACGCGCGCGGCGAACTCCCGCTGGGGCGGGACTTCCGCAACGACTCCTTCATCGGGACCACCTTCACCGGGCGGCTGGTCGAGGAGACCGAGGTGGCCGGGCGGCCGGCCGTGGTGCCCACCGTGACCGGGCGGGCCTGGATCACCGGCACCGCCCAGTACTTCCTCGACCCGGACGACCCGTTCCCGGCGGGCTTCCTGCTCTGACGCTCTCTCCCGAACGCGCTCCGAAGGGCTGCTAGTTGTGACCATCACCTCGTACAACCCCGCCGACCCGACCGACCTGGTGGTCGCCGTCGAGGCACCCGGCGCCGAGGCCGTACGGGCCGCCGTGGGGCGGGCCCGGGCCGCACAGGCCGGCTGGCTGGCGGCCGGCGCCGGCGCCCGTTCGGCCGCGCTGGGCCGGATCGCCGAGGCGGTCGAGGCGCACGCCGAGGAGCTCGCCGCGCTGATCGTGCGCGAGGTCGGCAAGCCGCTCGCCGAGGCGCGGGGGGAGGTCGCCCGGACGGCGGCGATCTGGCGCTACTACGCCCAGGCGCCGTACGAGCCGTCCGGTGCGGTGCACGAGACCGCCGCCGGGCCGGGGCTGCTGCTCACCCGGCGCCGGCCGCACGGGGTGGCCGGGCTGATCACGCCGTGGAACTTCCCGCTGGCGATCCCGAGTTGGAAGGCCGCACCGGCGCTGGCGGTGGGCAACACCGCGGTGCTCAAGCCCGCGCCGGAGGCGACGGCGTGCGCGCTGCGGCTGGCCGAGCTGGCCGCGGCCGTGCTGCCCCCGGACGTGCTCGCGGTGCTGCCCGGCGGCGCGGAGGAGGGGGCGGCGCTGGTCGGGGCGGCGGACGTGGTCTCCTTCACCGGCTCCACCGGGGTCGGCCGGGCCGTGGTCCAGGCCGCCACCGGGCGCGGGGTGCCGGTGCAGGCCGAACTCGGCGGCCTGAACGCGGCGTTGGTGCTGCCGGACGCGGACGTGGAGCTGGCCGCCGGGCACATCGCGGCCGCGATCGCCGGGTACGCCGGGCAGAAGTGCACGGCCACCAGCCGGGTGATCGCGGTCGGGGCGGCGTACGAGCCGCTGCGCGAGGCCCTGGTCAAGGCGCTGGCGGCGGTGGACGACGCGGTCTGCGGGCCGGTGATCGGCGCCGACGCGCGGGAGCGGCTGGTGGCGGCGGTCGAGTCGGCCGTGGCGGCCGGGGCGAGCGTGCTGGTCGGCGGGCGTGCGTCCGACCGGGCGGGCTGGTACGTCGAGCCGACCCTGCTCGCCGACGTCCCCCCGCAACACCCGCTGGCGCGTGAGGAGTTCTTCGGACCGGTCGCGGTGCTGCACGCGGCCGCCGACCTGGACGCGGCCGTCGCGCTCGCCAACGACACCCCGCACAGCCTGGCCACCTCGGTGCACACTCGGGGCCTGGACGCGGCGCTGGCCGTGGCCGACCGGCTGGACGCGGGCATGATCCGGGTCAACGCCCCGTCCAGCGGTGTCGACTTCCACCTGCCGTTCGGGGGGACCAAGGGCGCGGCCCACGGGGAGCGCGAACAGGGCCGGGCGGCGCTGGAGTTCTACACCGTCGGCCGGACGATCAGTGTGCTGCCGGGCGGGGGGCTGTGATGCCGGGGGTGGCGCGGGGCTCGGGGCCGGGCTCGGGGCCGGGCTCGGGGGCTGCTGCGGGGCCGGGCGCTGGGTCCGGGGCGGGGCCGGTGCAGTGCGTCCGTACGGTCGACTACCACACGGCCGGTGAGCCGTTCCGGATCGTGTTGGACGGGGTGCCCCCGATCCCCGGCGACAGCGTCGCCGAGCGGCGGGCCATCGCGATCGGCGCGGGCGGCAGTGCGACCGCGCCCCGGCCGAGCGCCCTGGAGGAGGTCCGGCAGCTGCTGGTCCGCGAGCCGCGCGGGCACGCCGGGATGTACGGCGGGTTCCTGGTGCCGCCGGACGACGACGAGGCCCACCTGGGCGTGCTGTTCTGGCACAAGGACGGCTACTCGACCGCCTGCGGGCACGGCACCATCGCGCTCGGCGCCTGGGCCGTGGACTCCGGGCTGGTCCCGGCCCCCGCGGACGGCGTGGCCCAGGTGCGGATCGACGTCCCCTCCGGGCGGGTCACCGCCCTGGTGCGGCGCAGCGGCGGGCACACCACCGGGGTCACCTTCCGCAACGTGCCGAGCCGGGTCAGCGCCCTGAAACTGCCGGTCGAGACCTCGTGGGGGACGGTCGAGGTCGCGGTGGCGCACTCCGGGGCGTGCTACGCCTCGGTGCCGGCGGCCGCGCTCGGGCTCGCCGTCGAGCCCGGGCTGCTGCCCGAACTCGTCGCCGTGGGGCGGGAGATCAGGGCACTGCTGGCCGGTTCGGAAGCGGTCGCGCACCCGAGTGACCCGCGGCTGTCCGGGGTGTACGGGGTCGTGCTGTACGACGAACTTCCCTCGGACGACGGGGTGTTGAGCCAGCGGAACGTGGTGGTGTTCGCGGACGGGCAGATCGACCGCTCGCCCTGCGGCTCCGGCACCTCCGCGCGCCTCGCGGTGCTCGCCGCCGAAGGGCGGATCGCGCCGGGCGAGGAGCTGCGGCACGAGTCCGTCATCGGCACGGTGTTCACCGGGCGGGTGCTGGACGGCGGGGACCCGTTGGGGGCGGGCGTGGTCACCGAGGTCGGCGGCACGGCGTACCGCACCGGGGAGCACCTGTTCGTGCTGGAGCCCGGGGACACGCTCGGAACGGGGTTCACGCTGTGACCCCAGAGGTACTGCCCGGCGCGGGGGCTGAGCCGCTCCAGTACGCCGTGCCGGGCACCGGCGGAGTCGGGCCCGCCGGGGCGGTGCGGGCGATCGAGCGGGCGCTGCTGGACGGGGTGGACCCGGAGGCGGCGCCCGCCCGGTCGGCCGTACCGGTGCCCGCCGGCGAGCTGCTGCTGATGCCCGCCGCCGCCGGGCCGTACGCCGGGGTGAAGATCGCCGGGGTGGCGCCGGCCAACCCCGCGCGCGGACTGCCCCGGATCACCGGCAGCTACCTGCTGCTGGACGGGCCGACGCTCCAGCCGCTGGCGCTGCTGGACGGCGCGGCCCTCACCGCCCTGCGCACGCCCGCCGTGACGGCGGCGGCGCTGGCGCGGCTCGCGGTCCCGGAGGCCGAACACGTGGTGGTGTTCGGCTCCGGGCCGCAGGCCTACGGGCACCTGGACGCGCTGCTGACCGTGCGGCCGTTGCGGCGGCTCACCGTGGTGGCGCGGCACGCCGGGCGGGCGGCCGCGCTGGCCGAGTACGGGCGGGCGCTCGGCCTGACCGCCGCGGTGGGCGGGCCGGAGGCGGTCGGGCGGGCGGACGTGGTGGTCTGCTGCACGACCGCGCGCACACCGCTGTTCGACGGTGCGCTGGTGCCCGCCCACGCGGCCGTCGCGGCGGTCGGCTCGCACGAGCCGGACGCCCGGGAGGTGGACGAGGTGCTGGTCGGGCGGGCCGAACTGTACGTGGAGGCGCGGGCCGTCGCGGCCCGGGAGGCCGGGGACCTGCTGCTGGCGGGCGCGCTCGGGCGGCGGCAGGTGTGGAACCTGGCCGAGCTGGTGCGCGGCGACGCGCTGCTGCCGGAGGGGCGGCCGCGGTTCTTCAAGAGCGTCGGGATGGCCTGGGAGGACCTGGCGGTGGCGGCGGAGGTGTACCGGGCCGGGGCGTCGTCGCCTCAGTCCCCGTAGCGGCTGCGGCCTCCTTGCCGGTGTGTCGTCGACCGTTGTGCCGACCGGTGGTCGCTGCCACCATGAACATCGGCGGCGGCGACCGTGACAGGCTGTTCGGATTCCCGGTTTGTTGCACGCTCAACGTAACGTGACATTGTACGCTGGTGTTCTGCACCCACCGGAGGAACACCATGGCCGAGCTCAAGTCCCGCACCCTGATCTCCGTGCAGGAGCGGCTCCGCGACCAGGTCGCCCACGCGCTCCGGGCGGCCCTGATCTCCGGTGAACTGCGCCCCGGCGTCGTCTACTCCGCCCCCGCCCTCGCCGCCGACTTCGGCGTCTCCGCGACCCCCGTCCGCGAGGCCATGCTCGACCTCGCCCGGGAGGGCCTGGTCGAGGCCGTCCGCAACAAGGGCTTCCGGGTCACCGAACTCACCGAGCGCGACCTCGACGACTACACCGGCATCCGCGCCCTGATCGAGGTCCCCACCGTCGGCCTGGTCACCCGCACCGCCACCAAGGAGCAGCTGGAGCGGCTGCGCCCCGAGGCCGAGGCGATCGTCGCGGCGGCGCGCAAGCACGACCTGATCGGCTACCTGGAGGCGGACCGGCAGTTCCACCTCGACCTGCTCGGACTGGCCGGCAACGCCCGGCTGGTCGAGGTGGTCGGCGACCTGCGCAAGCGCTCCCGGCTGTACGGGCTGACGCGGCTGGACGAGCAGGGGCAGCTGGTCTCCTCGGCGGAGGAGCACGTCGAGCTGCTGGACCTGATGCTGAGCGGCGACGCCGAGGCGGCCGAGGCCTGCATGACGCGCCACCTCAGCCACGTCCGCTCGCTCTGGGCGGGCCAGGGCGAGGAGGCCGAGACGGAGCGCCCGGGCCTGCGACTCCGGGCTCGGTAGGGGTCAAACCACCCGTTCGGGTGAAAGATGGGAAGCGGGTGCCGGGAGGCGCTCGCGTCCTACGATGATGCTCTCGACATCGGCAGTCAGGAGGAACTCCATGTCCGCCGCAGCAGTGGAAGAGCCCTTCGAGCAGATGACGCTGCTCGAAGCCGCCGAGCTGATCTCTGATCGACTCGTGGGGCATCGGGTCGAGATTCTTGGAGGTCAGATCACGGTGACGCCGCCTCCGGATGGGCCACATGGAGAGACGCTCACGGACCTGATGATCCCGTTGTGGGCGGCGGGGCTCCATGGTGATACATCCCGAGTCGTTCAAGGGATGGGCCTGTGGTTGCCGGGCGGACCGTCCGACTACGCGATTCCGGATCTGTGCGTCGTTGATGCCGACTACCAAGAACACCTGATCGAACGCAATTGCTATGACCCAGCAGTCTTCCGTCTCGTCCTGGAAGTGACGTCGTCGAACTTCACGACTGATCTGAAGGTCAAGCCGCCGCTGTACGCCGAGGCCGGGGTGCCGGTCTACGTCATCGTGGACCGGACGAACCAGCGGGTGATGGTGCTGACCGACCCCAAGGACGGCGAGTACCGGGTGCACGCCGTCCACCACCCCGGGCAGTCGTTCACCCTGCCGGAGTCGATCGGGGCGTCGGTGACGCTCTCGGTGGACGACGTACTCGGCGCCAAGAAGTAACTCAGCCGACGACCGGGACGGTCAGGCGGCCGTCGTGGACCTCGGCGATCTGGTCGACGGCGGTCAGGTGGGTGCGGTCGTGGGTGACCAGGACGGTGGCGGTCGCCCGGCGGTGGGTGAGTTCGGTGATCAACTCCAGGACGGCGGCGCCGCGTTCGTGGTCGAGGGCGCTGGTGGGCTCGTCGACCAGCAGCACGGTGGGGTCGTTCATCAGGGCGCGGGCGATGTTGACCCGCTGGCGCTGGCCGCCGGAGAGCTGGTGCGGGCGGCGGGCGGCCTGGTCGCGCAGGCCGACGGCGTCCAGGAGTTCCAGCGCGCGGGGGAGGGCGCTGCGCGGGGAGCGGCCGTCCAGGTGCGCCATCACCTGGAGCTGTTCGGCGGCCGTCAACGAGGGCAGCAGGTTGGCCTGTTGGAAGACGATGCCGATCCGGGTGCGGCGCAGGGCGGTGAGTTCGGCCCGGCCGAGGCCCGCCGTGTCCGTGCCGTCCACCACGACCCGGCCGGAGTCCGGGGCGATCAGGGTGGCGGCCACGGCCAGCAGGCTGGACTTGCCGGAGCCGGAGGGGCCGACGACGGCCGTGAGGGTGCCCTTGGGGACGGTCAGCGAGACGTCGTCCAGGGCGGTGAGCCGGCCGTCGCCGTCCGGGTAGGTCAAGGTGATGCGGTCGAGGTCCAGACTCATCGGGCGCTCCCCAGGGCGGTCAGCGGGTCGACGGAGGTGATCCGCCGGATGGACAGGGCCGCGCCGACCGCACCGAGGGCGATCATGACGGCGGCGGGCAGCAGCAGGGTCGGGGCGTCCAGGACGAAGGGCACGGCGGAGCCGATCAGCGAGCCGGCGCCGAGGGCGATCGCGGTGCCGACGGCCGTACCGAGCACCAGCAGCAGCACCGCCTGGCCGAGGGCGTCGCGCAGCAGGTAGCGGGTGGAGGCGCCGAGGGCCTTGAGCACGGCGATGTCGCCGCTGCGCTGGATCGTCCAGACGGTGAAGAAGGCGCCGATGACCAGCGCGGAGATGGCGAACAGGAAGCCGCGCATCAGCTGGAGGGAGCCGTTCTCGGAGGTGTACGAGCCGATCGCGGCGAGGGCGTCGTCCCGGGTGCGGGTCACGGTGTCGTGGCGGGCGTCGGCGGCGGCCGGGTCGGCGCCCGCGGCGGTGTGGAGGGCGATGACGGTGGCGTGGCCGGCGCCGCCGGGGGCGAACTGCTGCCAGTCGGTGAGGCTGGTCCAGATCACCGGGGTGTGGCTGTAGGCGGCGTCGCCGTCGACGGCGGCCACCTGGAGGGGGTGCCCGGCGAGGGTGAAGCCGGCGCCGGGGGTGAGGTCGCCCAACTTCTCGGCGGCCGTCCGGGAGAGCACCGCCCTGCCCGGGGCGATCAGGCCGCCCTGCGGGGCCAGGTCGGAGCCGTCGGGGACACCGAAGGCGGAGAGCGCGGCGGTGCGCTGCCCGGCGGCGGCCTTGGTGGTGGTGATGCCGAGCGGCTGGGCGGAGGTCACGCCGGGCTCGCGCGCCCAGGCCTGCCACTGGTCGGGGGTGACCTGGGAGTCGGTGAAGTTGAGCTCCTGCCCGTCGGCGGGCTTGCCGAAGGCCAGGTGGTCGGCGGGCAGGCCGCTGATCGCGGAGATGTTCTGCCGGCCGAGTCCGGCGGTCAGCCCGGACAGCATGCCGACCAGTACGGTGATCAGCACGATGACGGTTCCCATCAGGGCGAAGCGCCCCTTGGCGAACCCCAGATCCCTCCAGGCGACGAACACGGTGGGCCTTTCTGCGGACGGAACGAGCGATGCCCCCACGGTCGCCGAGCAGGGGGCCCGCGGGCATCGCGCCGGGGATTGCATCCTGGGCATCGAAGGGCAGAAGCGGAGTTCAACCTTTTGATTGATGCCGGGCGCCGGGCCGGAACCTAGGCTGGAGGGATGGCGACCGAACGATCCAGAACCACTCCCGTCGCCCTGGTCCTCCGGCTCTGCCTGCACCTGCTCGTGGCGGGCCTGCTGGCGCTCGCCGTCGCCCGGGCCGCCTTCGCCGACCGCGGCGGGGACCCGGCCGCCGTCGGCGCCGCGGCCTCCGCGATGGCCGCCGTGTACGCGGTCGGGCCGAGGCTGGCCGCCGTGCACCGCTCCCGCCGGGGCGCGGCGCTCTGGCTGGCCCTGCTCGGCGTCACCTGGGCGGGCGTGCTGGTCGCCACCCAGGACGGGGTGTGGCTGGCGTTCCCGCTGTACTTCCTGGAACTGCACCTGCTCGGCCGGCGCAGCGGGCCGGCCGCGGTCGGGCTGACGGCCGCGGCGGCGATCGCCGGCTGGTCCTTCCACCAGCACGGCTTCAACCCGGCCGCCGCCATCGGGCCGCTGCTCGGCGCGGCCGTCGCCACCGCCACCGTGCTCGGCTACCAGGCGCTGTACCGGGAGAGCGAGGAACGGCGCCGGCTGATCGACGAACTGACCGCCGCCCGCGCCGACCTCGCCGCCGCCCACCACGCGGCCGGCGTGCTCGCCGAGCGCGAGCGGCTCGCCCGGGAGATCCACGACACCCTCGCGCAGAGCCTCAGCTCCATCCAACTGCTGCTGCGCGCGGCCCAGCGGGCGCTGCCCGAGCGCACCGAGGCCGCCGCCGGGTACGTCGAGCAGGCGCGGCAGGCCGCCCAGGACAACCTGGACGAGGCCCGGCGCTTCGTCCGCGCGCTCACCCCGCCCGCGCTGGACGGCGACCCACTGTCCGTCGCGCTGGAGCGGCTGTGCGCGACCACCACGGCGCACAGCGGTCTGCCCGTCCACCTGCACGTCTCCGGGGAGCAGGTGCGGCTGCCCGCCGCGCAGGAGGTGGCGCTGCTGCGGATCGCGCAGTCGGCGCTCGGCAACACCGTGCGGCACGCGAAGGCCTCGCGGGCCGAGGTGACACTCAGCTACATGGAGGGCGAGGTGGCGTTGGACGTGTTCGACGACGGGGCCGGGTTCGACCCGGCGGCGGTGGCCGGCCGCACCGGCGGGGACGGCGGCTTCGGCCTGCCCTCCATGCGGGCCCGGGCCCGGGCGCTCGGCGGCAGCTTCACCGTGGAGTCGGCGCCCGGGGAGGGGACGGCGCTGGCCGTGCAACTGCCCGTCGCCCCGGCGCCGGAGGCCGGCCCGTGATCCGGCTGCTGATCGCCGACGACCACCCGGTGGTGCGGGCCGGGCTGCGGGCGGTGCTGGAGAGCGAACCGGACTTCGCCATCGTCGCCGAGGCCGCCACCGCCGAGCGGGCCGTCGAGCTGGCGGCCGGACCGGGCGTGGACGTGGTGCTGATGGACCTCCAGTTCGGGCCCGGCTCGGCGATGAACGGGGCCCAGGCCACCGCCGCGATCACCGCCCGGGCGGGCGCGCCGAAGGTCCTGGTGGTCACCACCTACGACAGCGACGCCGACACCCTGCCGGCCCTGGAGGCCGGCGCCACCGGCTACCTGTTGAAGGACGCGCCGCCGGAGGAACTCGCCCAGGCGGTCCGGGCCGCGGCGGCGGGCCGCAGCGCGCTGGCGCCCAGCGTGGCGGACCGGCTGCTGGAACGGATGCGCACGCCCGCGGCGGCGCTCAGCGCGCGGGAGACCGAGGTGCTCGGGCTGGTCGCGGACGGGCTGACGAACCAGCAGGTCAGCCAGCGGCTGCACCTGAGCCAGGCCACCGTGAAGTCCCATCTGGTGCACATCTACACGAAGTTGGGCGTGGACTCGCGCACCGCGGCGGTGCGGGAGGCGCGCGGGCGGGGGCTGATCCGCTGAGCCGGCCGGGCGTAGGGTGGGGGCGATCCGTGCCCGCAGCCGCGTGAGGAGCCGCCCCGATGACCGTCCGCCTCGATGACCTCGCCGTGCCGGTGATCGGCGCCCCGATGGCGGGCGGGGCCTCCACCCCCGAGCTGGTGGCCGCGGTGAACCGGGCCGGCGGGCTGGGGTTCCTCGCGGCGGGGTACAAGTCGGCCGCCGCGATGGTCGAGCAGATCGCCGAGGTGCGGAAGGCGAGCGACCGGCCGTACGGGGTGAACCTGTTCGTGCCGGCCCCGCCCGGGGATCCGGCGGCCGTCGCCGCCTACCGGGAGCGGCTGCGGCCCGAGGCCGAGCGCTGGGGGGTCGCGCTGCCGGAGGAGATCGGGCCGGACCGGGACGACTGGGAGGCCAAGCTGGCCGCGCTGGTGGCCGACCCGGTGCCGGTCGTCTCGTACACCTTCGGGCTGCCCACGGCCGAGGAGGCGGCGGCGCTGCGCGCGGCGGAGACGCTGCAGGTCGGCACCGTCACCACCCCGGAGGAGGCGCGGGCGGCGCAGGCGGTCGGCATGGACGTCCTGTGCGTGCAGGGCCCGGAGGCCGGCGGACACCGCGCCACCCACCGGGTGACGGACCGGCCCGGGGAGCTGCCGCTGCTGGAACTGCTGCCCGCCGTACGGGCGGTGACGCCGCTGCCGCTGATCGCCGCGGGCGGGCTGGGCGACGGCCCGGCGGTCGCGGCGGCGCTGCGGGCGGGGGCGGCGGCGGTGCAGCTGGGGACGGCGCTGCTGCGCTCCGACGAGTCCGGCGCCTCGGCGGCCCACCGGGCCGCGCTCACCGAACTGCCGGAGACCGTGGTCACCCGGGCCTTCACCGGGCGCCCCGCCCGCGGCCTGCGCAACGCCTTCATCGACCGCCACGGCCTGTACGCCCCGCCCGCCTACCCCGAGGTGCACCACCTCACCGCCCCGCTGCGCGCCGCCGCCACCCGCCGCGCCGACACCGCCGCCATGCACCTCTGGGCCGGCACCGCCCACCACCTGGCCGCCACCGGCCCGGCGGACCAGCTCGTGGCGCGGTTGTGGCGGAGCGCGCGGGGGTAGTGCGCCGGGCACGCGCCGGGCACGGCGTGTTGTCGCCCGCAGGGGTGGATTGAGCGGGAAAGCGCGCGGCCCTGTAGCAGAGGGCGCTTTAGTCGTGCCCGCGCGAGAGATCACACTGCTGACGTAGGTCAAGGAGTGGCACGCGAATGACGTCGAGTAGTGGCGGACGGGAGTGCGCATGAAGGGTCACAGCTGGACCGAGGTGAAGGCGGAGGCGTTCCGCATCAATCCCGAGCTGGCATCGCCTGAGGCAGAAGCGAGGCGGGCGCGGATGCGCCAGGAGACGCTGGCGCAGATCCGGGGGCACGAGCTGGCCGAGCTGCGACGCAAGGCCGGGCTGACGCAGAAGGAGGTTGCGGGGATGATGGGGGTCAGCCAGGCCAGGGTGTCGCAGATCGAGCACGGGCAGGTGGACAGCCTGGACAACCTGCGGGCATACGCCGCTGCGATTGGTGGCGAGGTTGAGGTGGCGGTACGGCAGGGGGAGCGGACGGTCAAGGTGGCCTGATCGTCCGACTCGACCGGGCCTCAGCTGAGCAGGGTGGCCATCCAGGATTCGATGGCCGGGACGGTGCGAGGGAGGGCGCCGGACATCAGGTGGGCGCCGTCCTCGGTGATGACGAGGTCGTCCTCGATGCGGATGCCGAGGCCGCGGAGTTCGAGGGGGAGGGTCTCGTCGTCGGGCTGGAGGTAGAGCCCGGGTTCGACGGTGAGGACCATACCCGCCTCCAGGGTGCCGTCGACGTAGCGGTCGGCGCGGGCCTTGGCGCAGTCGTGGTAGTCGAGGCCGAGCATGTGGCCGCTGCCGCAGAGGGTGTACCGGCGGTAGAGGCCGTTGTCCTCGGCGAGGGCCTGGTCGGCGGGGATGCGCAGGACGCCCCAGTCGGCGAGGCCTTCGGCGATGACCCGCATGGCGGCGTGGTGGAAGTCGCGGAAGCGGGCGCCGGGGCGCAGGGCGGCGATGCCGGCGCTCTGGGCGGCGAGGACGAGTTCGTAGGCCTGGCGCTGGACCGCAGTGAAGGTGCCGCTCAGCGGGAGGGTGCGGGTGATGTCGGCGGCGTAGAGGGTGTCGGTCTCGACGCCGGCGTCGAGCAGCAGCAGGGCGTCCGGGTCGAGGGCGCCGTCGTTGCGGATCCAGTGCAGGACGCAGGCGTGGGCGCCGGAGGCGGCGATGGTGGTGTAGCTGGGGCCGTTGCCCTCGGCGCGGGCGCGCAGGTCGAAGACGCCCTCGATCCAGCGTTCGCCGCGGTGGTGGCGCAGGGCGGCGGGGAGGGCGCGGACGACGTCCTCGAAGCCGCTGACGGTGTGGTCGACGGCGAGTTGCAGCTGCTGGACCTCCCAGGTGTCCTTGACCAGGCGCAACTCGGAGAGCACGGCGGCGAGTTCGTCGTCGCCCCGGGCGCCCCGGTCGTCGCGGGGCCGCCCGGTGGCCTGGTCGACGAGGGCGTCGGTGCCGGCCAGCACCCGGGTGGGGGGCTGCGGTCCGCCGAGCAGCTTGCCGAGGTCGTCGAGGTGTTCGGTGCGCAGCCCGGTGAGCCGGGCGGTCTCGTCGAGGTCGGGGCGGCGGCCGACCCAGAACTCGCCGTAGCGCCGGTCGCGGTAGAACTCGCCGCCGCTGCGCGGGGATCGGGGCCGTACGTGGAGGACGGGTTCGTGGCCCTCGGGGCCGGCCGGTTCGAGGACGAGGACGTGGTCGGCCTGCTCCTCGCCGGTGAGGCCGGTGAGCCAGGCGTAGGCGCTGTGCGGGCGGAAGCGGTGGTCGAGGTCGTTGCAGCGGACCTTGAGGCGTCCGGCGGGGACGATCAGCCGTTCGCCGGGGAAGGCGGCGGAGAGCCGGGCGCGGCGGCGGGCGAACTCGGGGTAGCCGGGGACGCGTTGGTCGGCGGGGAGCGGGGTGGCGGCCCAGGCGGTGCCCATGAAGGCGTCGAGGGCGGGGGAGACCGGGAGGTCGTGGCTGCCGGTGGCGAGCCGGGGCTGGGGTGGGGTCACCGGTGAACTCCTAGGCGGGGGTGGGGAGCTGGGGTTGGTGGGACACAGCTGGGTAACGGCGGGCGTCACCCCTTGTGCAGTGCAATTTCACATTACTATGTTACGGGTCACACAGCGGCGCGGCCAGAGCCGGCCCCGCTGACCGATGCAGGCCCCCCACAGCGGAGTTGCCACATGACCAGGCGCAGCCATGCCCTCCTCGCCGCCGCCCTCGCGGCGACCCTCACCCTCGGCCTCGGGGCCTGCAAGAACGACAAGAGCGACAGCGGCGGCGACGCGGCCCCCGGCAGCACCAAGGGACCGGGCGCGGAGAGCGGTTCGGTCATCGGCGGCGCCCCGGCCAAGGGCGGCACCCTCACCGTCCTGACCAACCAGGACTTCGCCCACCTCGACCCGGCCCGCAACTGGACCGTCCCGCACATGGACTTCGGCACCCGGCTGCTCTACCGCACCCTGACCACCTTCAAGGCCGAGCCGGGGGCCGCCGGCAGCGAGATCGTCCCGGACCTCGCCACCGACCTGGGCAAGTCCTCGGACGGCGGCAAGACCTGGACCTTCACCCTCAAGGACGGCCTCAAGTACGAGGACGGCAGCCCGATCAGGTCCGCCGACATCAAGTACAACGTCGAGCGCTCCTTCTCCCCGGACCTCACCGGCGGACCGGACTACGCGATCCAGTACCTGGCCGGCGGCGAGAACTACAAGGGCCCGCTCACCGGCCAGCACCTGGCGAGCATCGAGACCCCGGACGAGAAGACCGTCGTCTTCCACCTCAAGCGCCCGGTCGCCGAGTTCTCGGACACCGTCACCCTGCCGACCTTCGCCCCGGTGCCGCAGTCCCAGGAGAAGGGCACCCAGTACGACTCCCGGCCGTTCTCCTCCGGCCCGTACAAGATCGAGAGCTACGACCGGGGCAAGCAGCTGGTGCTGGTCCGCAACACCAACTGGGACCAGGGCACCGACACCGTCCGCAAGGCCTACCCGGACCGGATCGTGGTTACCGAGGGCATCAAGGGCGGCCAGGCGGACGACCGGATCATCGCCAGCGAGGGCGCCGACGGCAACGCCATCAACATGCCCTGGATGCAGCACGAGTCGGTCGCCAAGGTGCTGCCCAAGGCGGACGTCAAGTCCCGGATGGCCGCCGAGCGGACCGGCTGTACGGACATGCTGTACCTGAACACCGCCAAGGCGCCCTTCGACGACCCGAAGGCGCGCGAGGCGATGATGTGGGCCGTCGACCGCGAGGCCCAGGTGACCGCGTTCGGCGGCCCGGCGATGGCCGACGTGGCGACCTCCTTCCTCCCGCCGTCGCTGACCGGCGGGCTCAAGGCCGACCCGCTGAAGATCCCGGCCACCGGGGACCAGGAGAAGGCCAAGGCCCTGCTCAAGGAGGCCGGCAAGACCGACCTCAAGGTCGGGCTCACCGTCTCGCTCGGCGACAAGACCCGCGCCGAGGCGATCCAGCAGTCGCTGGCCAAGGCCGGCGTCCAGGTGACCGTCAACACCGTGGACCCGTCCGCCTTCACCGACACCCTCGGCGACACCAGGAACGCTCCCGAACTGGCCATCAGCGGCTGGTGCCCGGACTACCCGTCCGCCGCGACCTTCCTCCCGTTCCAGTTCGACGGACGCACCATCAAGGAGAAGGGCAACCAGGGCAACCTCAGCCAGTTCCGGGACCAGGCCACGATGGACCGGATGGACGCGATCGCGGCCATGCCGGACGTCAACGAGGCCAACAAGGCCTGGCAGCAGCTGGACGAGGACCTGATGCGCAAGGCCCCGGCCGTCCCGCTGATGTGGCAGCGCCGTCCGCTCATGGTCGGCACCAACGTGGCCGGGGCGTTCGGCAGTTCGGGCTACGCCGGGATGATCGACCTGGCCGTGGTGGGCCTCAAGGACCCGGCGAAGGGCAAGTGAGCGGCCCGATGAGCACCACCACGGAACCCCCTGCGACAGCGGAAGGCGCGCCGACGGGCCCCGCGAAGGCGGCCGGGCGCGGGCCGTGGCGGCTGGTCCTGGACCAGCTGTGGGCCCGCGGCTCGGCCCGGTTCGGGCTGGTCACGGTCGGCGTGCTGGTCCTGGCGGCCGCCCTGGCCGGCCCGCTGAGCGCGCTCGGCGGCTGGTCCCCCGAGGAGTTCGACAAGCGCGCCGTGGACGCCTACCTGGGCGGCATGCCCAGGGGCGACTTCGGCGGCATCAGCACCCGGCACTGGCTGGGCGTGGAGCCGATCACCGGGCGCGACCTGTTCGCCCGGGTGCTGCACGGCGGCCAGGTGTCGCTGCTGATCGCGTTCACCGCGACCGCGGTGGTCGTGGTCGCCGGCACCCTGGCCGGCGTCACGGCGGGCTACTTCGGCGGCCGGACCGACGCCGTGCTGTCCCGGCTGATGGACCTCACGATGTCCTTCCCCTCGCTGATCTTCATGATCGCGATGATGTCGGTGGCCAAGGACGTCAACCGGATCCTGCTGATCACCCTGGTGATCGGCCTGTTCACCTGGCCCGGCATCGCCCGGGTGGTGCGCGGCCAGACCCTCTCGCTCAAGCACCGCGAGTACGTCGAGGCCGCCCGGGTCGGCGGCGCCCGCTCCTGGCGGATCCTCACCCGGGAGATCCTGCCGAACGTCTCCGGCCCGGTCATCGCGTACACCACGCTGCTGATCCCCGGCATGATCGCCACCGAGGCCGCGCTCAGCTACCTCGGCGTGGGCGTCCGCCCGCCCACCCCCTCCTGGGGGCAGATGATCGCCGAGAGCATCTCCCAGTACGAGACCGACCCCACCTACTTCCTCATCCCGACCGCCTTCCTGTTCCTCGCCGTGCTCGCCTTCACCCTGCTCGGGGACGCGCTGCGCGACATCCTCGACCCCCGGGGAGCCCGCTCGTGATCCGCTACCCCGACCCCCGCGGAGGCCGGTCGTGATCCTCTACCTCGGCCGCCGCCTGCTCGGCGTGGCCGGCATCCTGCTCGCCATCTGCGCCATCACCTTCACCATCTTCTACCTGCTGCCCAACGACCCGGCCGCGGCCGCCTGCGGCAAGACCTGCAGCCCCGAGCGGCTCGCCGACGTCAAGGCGGCGATGGGCCTGGACAAGCCGGTCTGGGAGCAGTTCGGCACCTACCTGACCGGCATCTTCGCGGGCCGCGACTACGGCACCGGCCCGAGCGCGGTGCACTGCGGCTTCCCCTGCCTCGGCTACTCCTACGAGTACGGGCTGCCGGTCCGGGACCTGCTCGCCGACCGCCTGCCGGTCTCGGTCTCGCTGGCCCTCGGTGCCGCCGTGCTCTGGCTGCTCCTCGGCCTCGGCGCGGGCGTCACCTCGGCGCTGCGCAAGGGCGGCCTCACCGACCGGGCCCTGATGGTGCTCTCGGTCGGGGCGGCCTCCCTGCCGGTCTACTTCACCTCGATCATGCTGATCTGGGGCGTGGTCCGCACGGCCGGGCTGCTGCCCTACCCCTCGTACCACGCGTTCACCGACGGCCCGCTCGGCTGGGCCACCAACCTGCTGCTGCCCTGGACCGCCCTCGCCCTGCTGTACGCGGCCATGTACGCCCGGCAGAGCCGCACCTCGATGATCGAGGCGATGGCCGAGCCGTACATCCGCACCGCCCGGGCGAAGGGGCTGCCGCCGCGCACGGTGACCGTCAAGCACGGGCTGCGCTCCGCGACGACACCGATCCTGACCATCTTCGGGATGGACCTCGGCGGGCTGCTGGCCGGAGCCGTCATCACCGAGTCGATCTTCGGCCTGCCCGGCGTCGGCCGGCTGTTCTACGACGGTCTGGCCCGCTCCGACCAGCCCGTGATCCTCGGCGTCACCCTGCTCGCGGCCTTCTTCATCGTCGTGGCGAACCTGCTGGTCGACCTGCTCTACGCGTACGTCGACCCGAGAGTGAGGTACTGATGGCCAGCCTGTTGGAGGTCGAGGACCTCAAGGTCGCCTTCGACACCCCGCGCGGCACCGTTCGGGCCGTGGACGGCATCTCCTTCGCCGTCGAGGCCGGGCGCACCCTCGGCCTGGTCGGCGAGTCCGGCAGCGGCAAGTCCGTCACCTCGCTGGCCCTGATGGGCCTGCACCGCGGCGCCGCCGTCTCCGGCTCGATCCGGCTCGACGGCCGGGAGCTGACCGGCCTGGGCGAGCGGGAGCTGGGCGCCGTCCGGGGCCGGCGGATCGCCATGGTCTTCCAGGACCCGCTGTCCAGCCTGCACCCCTTCTACACGGTCGGCGAACAGATCGCCGAGCACTACCGGGTGCACTTCCGGGCGGGCCGCAAGGCCGGCCGGGCCCGGGCCGTGGAGATGCTCGCCGAGGTCGGCATCCCGGAACCGGCCCGCCGGGTCGACGAGTACCCGCACCAGTTCTCCGGCGGGATGCGCCAGCGGGTCATGATCGCCATGGCGCTGGCCTGCGAACCGGACCTGCTGATCGCGGACGAGCCCACCACCGCGCTGGACGTCACCGTCCAGGCGCAGATCCTCGACCTGATCGCCCGGATCCAGCAGGACCGCGGGCTCGGCGTCGTGATGATCACCCACGACCTGGGGGTGGTCGCCCGGGTCGCCCACGAGGTGCTGGTCATGTACGGCGGCCGGGCGGCCGAACAGGCCCCGGCGGAACGGCTGTTCGCCGCACCCGCGCACCCGTACACCCGCGGCCTGCTGGACTCGCTGCCGCGCCTGGACGACTCCGACGACGCCCCGCTGCGGGCCATCCCCGGCAGCCCGCCCTCGCTGCTCACCCCCGCCCCCGGCTGCTCCTTCGCCCCGCGCTGCGCCCGCACCACCGCGGCGACCGCCGAGGAGCATGCCCGCTGCCTGGCCGAGCGCCCGCCGCTCGACCCGTTCGGCCCGCCCGGGGCCGGCCACCGGGCCGCCTGCCATCTGCCACTGGTGCCGGAAGGGGCCCTCTGATGGCCGAACGACGACTGTCCGAGCCGCGACTGTCCCAGCCGCCACGGTCCGAACCGCTGCTGTCCGTACGGGACTTGGTGAAGACCTTCGCCGGACGGCGCAGCCGCACCGGCCGGGCCGGTGCGCCGGTCCGGGCCGTGGACGGGGTGAGCTTCGACCTCGCCGCGGGCGAGACCCTGGGCCTGGTCGGCGAGTCCGGCTGCGGCAAGTCCACCACCGGCCGGATGATCGTCCGGCTGCTCGACCCCACCTCGGGCACCGTCACCTTCGACGGCACCGAGATCGGCGGGCTGTCCCAGGCCCGGCTGCGGCCGCACCGGCGGCACCTGCAGATGGTCTTCCAGGACCCGTACTCCTCGCTCAACCCCCGGCAGACGGTGGCCCGGATCATCTCCGAGCCGCTGCTGGTCCAGGGCGCGAGTGCCGTGGAGGCGCGCGGCCGGGCGGCCGAACTGATGGAGCTGGTCGGGCTGATCCCCGAGCACCTCGACCGCTACCCGCACGAGTTCTCCGGCGGCCAGGCGCAGCGCATCGGCATCGCCCGCTCGCTGGCCACCTCGCCGAAGCTGGTGATCGCGGACGAGCCGGTCTCCGCGCTGGACGTCTCCGTCCAGGCCCAAGTGGTCAACCTGATGGAGCAGTTGCAGCGGGAGCTGGGCCTGGCGTACGTGTTCATCGCGCACGACCTCTCGGTGGTCAAGCGGGTCTGCGACCGGGTCGCGGTGATGTACCTGGGCCGGATCGTGGAGATCGGCGACAAGGCCGAGGTGTACGGCAGCCCGGCGCACCCGTACACCCGGGCGCTGCTGTCCGCCGTCCCGCTGCCGGATCCGGCAGCGGAGCGGGCCCGGGAACGGATCGTGCTGCTCGGCGACCCGCCGAGCCCGGCGGACCCGCCCACCGGGTGCGGCTTCCACCCGCGCTGCCCCAAGGCGCAGGCGCGCTGCCGGACGGAGCGGCCGCTGCTGGAGGTGGTCGGGACCGGCGGGCGCCAGGCGGCCTGCCACTTCCCGGAGCAGCCGTAACGCAGAAGAGCCCCCGGTCGGGCGTGGCGGGGAACCTCACGAGGGCCGCGTCCGACCGGGTACCAACCCGCCCTGCTGCCCCTCCTACTGCTCCTCGGAGGGCAGGAGCAGCCGGGGCCCGGGCCCCTCGGTGGCGAGTTCGTCACCGGGGTTGAGCACTCGGCAGCGGCGCAGCGACACGCAGCCGCAGCCGATGCAGCCGGTCAGCTCGTCCTCCAGTCGCTCCAACTCGGTGCGGCGGGCGCGCAGTTGCTCGGCCCAGCGGCGGGAGATCCGCTCCCAGTCGTGCTTGCCCGGCATCCGGTCCTCGGGCAGCCCGGTGAACACCTCGGCGACCTCGGCGAGCGGGATGCCGAGCCGCTTGGCGACCAGGATCAGCGAGATCCGGCGCAGTACGTGCCGCCGGTAGCGGCGCTGGTTGCCGGCCGAGCGCTCGGAGGAGATCAGCCCCTGCTCCTCGTAGAAGCGCACGGCGGAGGTGGCGATCCCGGCCCGGCGGGCCACCTCACCCACGCTGAGCAGGTCGACGGGTGCCGTTCCGGTCATGGCCACCGCTCCTCGACTTCAAGTTCTCTTGAAGTCCCAGCCTATCGGACGTGACCGGGCACCCGCTTCCCGGACCGCCACGACCGTTGCCGGGCTGCCGAGTTGCCCGGCGACGGTCGCCGCCGGGCGGCCGAGTTGCCCGGCAACGGTCGCCGCCGGTCGCCGCGTCCGGGGTCAGTGCACGGTGTACTCCACGGTCACGCTGACGACCACCAGCACCGCGTAGACCACCGCCGGCGTGGTCCGCCCGGCGGCGTGCAGCGCGAGCGCCCCGGTGAGCAGGGCCAGCAGCTTGAGCACGATCTCCACGCCCAGCGGCTGGCGGAACCTCGGCCCGCCCGCGGCCAGGAACAGCCCCCAGAAGACGGCCGCCAGGGCCGGTGCGCCGAGGCCCAGCAACAGCCGGGGGGCCAGGCCGGAGCCGGTCCGGAACCCCCAGTAGCAGAGCGAGGCCAGCAGGGCGAGCTCCAGCCCGAAGGCGAGTCCCGCGTTGGCCATGGTCAGCGGGGTCCACTGCCGCTGCCCGACCGGTCCCGGTCTTTCGATCCTCATCCCGTGCCCTCCCCGTTCGTTTCGCTCTGCCCGTTCGCCGGGCGGCCCGGCCGGGCGGTGGTCAGGCGGAGTTTCCCAGCCCGTCCGGCGGGAACTCAATGGCGGGAACCCAATGGATCGCCCCGAAGACGTGTACGGAACAGGGACCGGGCCGTAGCCTGGCGCATGCAATGTCACACATCACCAGAGGGAGTACCCGTCGTGGTCGACGACCTGAGCACCGCCGAGCCCCCGGCCCCGCTGCCCGCCGCCGAGGGCCTGTTCAGCGTCTCGCCGCAGGCCGCGCACCTCAACCACGGCTCCTTCGGCGCCGTGCCGGTCCCGGTGCAGCGGGTGCAGCAGGAGCTGCGCACCGAGCACGAGCTGGACCCGGACGGCTTCTTCGCCGACCTGCCGGCCCGGATCGCCGGTGCCCGGGTGCGGATCGCCGCCGAACTGGCCACCGACCCGGACCGGCTGGCCCTGGTCGCCAATGTCACCGAGGCGGCCGCGATCGCCCTGGACAGCATCCCGTTCGCCCCCGGGGACCGGATCCTGGTCACCGACCACGGCTACGGCGCCGTCACCCAGGCCGCCGCCCGCAGGGCCGCCGAGACCGGCGCCGAGCTGGTGGTCGCCCGGGTGCCGCTGGACGCCCCGGACGAGGCCGCCGTCCGGGCCACGGTGCTCGCCTCCGTGGACGACCGCACCACCGTCGCCGTCCTGGACCGGATCACCTCGCTCACCGCCCGTACGGTGGCCTCCCCGGCCCTGGTCGCCGAGCTGCGCGGACGCGGGGTGACCACGGTGGTGGACGGAGCCCACGCCCCCGGGATGCTGCCCGAGCCGGTCGACCCGAACGCCGACTTCTGGTTCGGCAACCTGCACAAGTGGGCCTTCGCCCCGCGCGCCACCGGGGTGCTGTCCGTCCGCCCCGAGTGGACCGCCCGGGTGCGCCCGCTCGCACTCTCCTGGGAGCACCACCGGGGTTTCCCGGCCAACGTCGAGTGGCGCGGCACCTGCGACTACACCCCGTGGCTGGCCGCCCCGGCCGGCTTCGGGCTGCTGCGGGAGCTGGGCGTCGAGGCGGTCGCCGCCCACAACGCCGCGCTCGCCGCGTACGGCCAGCGGGTGCTGGTCGAGCGGGCGGGCCTGCGGGCGCTGCCCGCGACGCCCGGGGTGTGGATGCGCACCGTACGGCTGCCGGCGGGGTACGGCGACACCGAGCCGCAGTACCTGGCGCTGCTGGCCGAGCTGTGGCGGCGGCACCGGATCCGGGTCGCCGTCCGGCCCGGGCCCGAGGGCGCGGTGCTGCGGGTGAGCGCCCAGCTGTACAACCGGCCGGCGGACTACGAACGGCTCGCGGACGCGCTGGTGGAACTGTTCAAGGAGTAGGCGCGGGGTTGCTCAAGCGGTTGTTCAAGGGGTTGTTCAAGGCGTGGGCGCGGGGCCGGCCGGCCCCTGGTCGCCCGCCGCCCGCAGTTCCGCGAGCAGCGGGTCGCGGTCGACGAGCAGCCCGGTGAGGATCCGCCGGGCCGCTCGCAGCAGGTCGGCGACATCGCCGCCGGCCAGCGCGTAGACCACGGTGCTGCCGTCCCGGGTGGCGGTGACGATGCCGGACCGGCGCAGCACCGCGAGCTGCTGGGACAGGCTGGAGGGCTCCACCTGCAGTTCGGCGAGCAGGCCGCGGACGGGTGTCGGGCCGGCCTGCAGCAGCTCCAGCACCCGGATCCGGACGGGATGGCCGAGCATCCGGAAGAACTCGGCCTTGGCCTGGTACAGCTCCCCCAGCCTTCGGCCGGGAGGTGCCCCCATCGTCACGAGGCCCCCCTCTCCTGGTCTCGGCGGGTTCAGATCTCCAGCGAGAGCTCGATCTGCTTGAGCCGGTGGCGGGCCATCGCGAGGTTGGAACGGTTGCGGTGGAGCACCAGGAAGAGGAACAGCCCGCGCCCGGTGGGCGTCGTGATCGGCCGGACCATGTGGTACTGGTGCGTCAGCGTGATCAGGATGTCCTCGATCTCGTTGTCGAGCAGGTTGAGCGCCTCCATCGCCCGCATCTTGGCGCGGACCACGTCGGTGTTGCCGGCCGCTGCGACGTTGAGGTCCAGTTCGCCGCCGTCCCCGAGGGTGCCGAGGGCCATGCCGCTGCCGTAGTCGACCAGGGCGACGCCGATCGCGCCGTCGATCGACATGGCTTCCTTGAGGGACGTCTCCAGGTTCGCCATCGTGGCGGTCCTCCCGTGAGTCGGTGGCCGTGGCTCACGGCCCTGGCTCACGAAGGTAGGGAGCGGATCCCGGACTCCACCGGGAATGACCGGAGTCGCTCGGATCTGGCCCGACCCTGATCACTTGAAGACATTTGCAACTATGGATCTGAGAGAGGAGTGACCTCCTGGCTCGGAAAACGGTGCTATCGATGTCACTCCTCCCGGGTAACCTCTCGCTGAGATGCGAGATCACACCAACCACACCCGGACGGCGATGAACACCCCCGATCCAGAGCCCCAGGAAGTCCAGGAGCTCAGCCCCGCCGAGGCGTACGCGGCCAGCCGTCGACGGGCCAAGGAGCAGGCCACCGCCCTGTACGGCTTCCAGCAGCTGTACGACTTCCCGCTGGACGACTTCCAGGTGGAGGCCTGCGAGACGCTGGAGGCCGGCTCCGGCGTCCTGGTGGCCGCCCCCACCGGCTCCGGGAAGACCATCGTCGGCGAGTTCGCCGTGCACCTGGCCCTCCAGGCCGGCCGCAAGTGCTTCTACACCACGCCGATCAAGGCGCTCTCCAACCAGAAGTACGGGGACCTGGTCAAGCGCTACGGCGCCGCCAAGGTCGGCCTGCTCACCGGTGACAACACCGTCAACGGCGACGCCCCCGTGGTGGTGATGACCACCGAGGTGCTCCGCAACATGCTCTACGCGGGCTCCAGCACCCTCGACGGCCTCGGCTACGTCGTGATGGACGAGGTGCACTACCTCGCCGACCGCTTCCGCGGCGCCGTCTGGGAGGAGGTCATCATCCACCTCCCCGAGTCGGTCACCCTCGTCTCGCTCTCCGCGACCGTCTCCAACGCCGAGGAGTTCGGCGACTGGCTGGACACCGTGCGCGGCGGCACCAAGGTGATCGTCTCCGAGACCCGCCCCGTCCCGCTGTGGCAGCACGTGATGGCCGGCAACCGGATGTACGACCTGTTCGCCGACCCCGACCGGGACGGCCGCCCCAAGCACAGCCTCAAGAACCCCGGCAAGGCCGTCAACCCTGAGCTGGTCCGGCTCGCCCGCTCCGAGCTCGACCGCAACCCGCGCGACCGCTTCGGCCGCGGCCGGGGCCGCTCCATGCCCAACGGCCGTCCCGGCAAGGTCTGGACGCCGGGCCGGGTCGACGTCATCGACCGGCTCGACGCCGAGGGCCTGCTGCCCGCGATCACCTTCATCTTCAGCCGGGCCGGCTGCGAGGCCGCCGTCCAGCAATGCCTCAGCTCCGGCCTGCGGCTCAACAAGGACTCCGACCGCGCCCTGGTCCGGTCGATCGTCGAGGAGCGCTGCGCCGACATCCCCGACGAGGACCTGCACGTCCTCGGCTACTTCGAGTGGCTGGACGGGCTGGAGCGCGGCATCGCCGCCCACCACGCCGGGATGCTGCCCCGGTTCAAGGAGGTCGTCGAGGAGCTCTTCGTGAAGGGCCTGGTCAAGGCCGTCTTCGCGACCGAGACCCTGGCGCTCGGCATCAACATGCCCGCCCGCTCGGTGGTCATGGAGAAGCTGGTCAAGTGGAACGGCGAGACCCACGCCGACATCACCCCCGGCGAGTACACCCAGCTCACCGGCCGGGCCGGGCGGCGCGGCATCGACGTCGAGGGCCACGCCGTGGTGCTCTGGCAGCGCGGCCTCGACCCGGAGGCGCTGGCCGGCCTGGCCGGCACCCGCACCTACCCGCTCAAGTCCTCGTTCCGGCCCTCCTACAACATGGCCGTCAACCTGGTCTCCCAGTTCGGCCGGCACCGCTCCCGCGAACTGCTGGAGACCTCCTTCGCCCAGTTCCAGGCGGACCGCTCGGTCGTCGGCATCGCCCGTCAGGTGCAGCGCAACGAGGAGGGGCTGGACGGCTACCGCGAGTCGATGACCTGCCACCTCGGCGACTTCGACGAGTACATGGAGCTGCGCCGCCGGCTCAAGGACCGCGAGAACGAGCTGGCCCGCGAGGGCAGCAGCCAGCGCCGCGCCGCCGCCATCGAATCGATCGAGCAGCTCAAGCCGGGCGACGTCATCCACGTCCCCACCGGCAAGTTCGCCGGCCTCGCCCTGGTCCTCGACCCGGGCCTGCCGCCGGTCAGCCGCTCCGGCCGCGGCGGCCCGCGCCACCCCGACTACCAGGACGGCCCGCGCCCGGTGGTGCTCACCGCCGAGCGGCAGGTCAAGCGGCTCGCGATGATCGACTTCCCGCACCCGGTGGTCGCCCTCGAACGGGTCCGCATCCCCAAGTCCTTCAACCCGCGCAGCCCGCAGTCCCGGCGCGACCTCGCCTCCGCGCTGCGCACCAAGGCCGGCCACCTGGAGCCCGAGCGGTTCCAGCGCGGCCGCGCGGCCGCCGCCGACGACCCGGAGATCACCCGGCTGCGCACCGAACTGCGCCAGCACCCCTGCCACGGCTGCACCGACCGCGAGGACCACGCCCGCTGGGCCGAGCGCTACCACCGGCTGCACCGCGACACCGAACTGCTGGAACGCCGGATGCGCTCCCGCACCCACACCATCGCCCGCACCTTCGACCGGGTCTGCGGCCTGCTCACCGACCTCGGCTACCTCAGCGGCGACACCGTCACCGACGACGGCAAGCGGCTCGGCCGGCTCTACGGCGAGCTCGACCTGCTCGCCTCCGAGTGCATCCGCGAGGGCGTCTGGAGCGGCCTCGCCGCCGCCGAACTCGCCGCCTGCGCCTCGGCGCTGGTCTTCGAGGCGCGCCAGGCCGACGACGCCGGCGCCCCCCGGGTGCCGGAGGGCGCGGCCAAGGAGGCCCTCGGCCAGATGGTCCGGATCTGGGGCCACCTGGACGCCCTGGAGGAGCAGCACCGGATCAACACCGCCGAAGGCGTCGGCCAGCGCGAACCCGACCTCGGCTTCGCCTGGGCCGCCTACCGCTGGGCGCTCGGCCACAGCCTGGACCAGGTCCTGCGCGACGCCGACATGCCGGCCGGCGACTTCGTCCGCTGGACCAAGCAGCTGATCGACGTCCTCGGCCAGATCCAGGACGCGGCCGGCGAGGACGCCGAACTCCGCAGGACCGCCCGCAAGGCCGTCGACGGCCTGCGCCGCGGCATCATCGCCTACTCCTCCGTGGGCTGAGCCCCCGGCAACGCGAAGGGGCCCGCACGTTCGCCACCGAACGCGCGGGCCCCTTCGCGTACGCACCGACCTCCTGGCGATGAAGGGGGTGAAGCCGCCAGGCCTGCGGCCTTGGCGGGATCACGCGGCGGGGCGGGGGCGGTCTGGCGGACCCCGGCCGGCGGGCGGGGCCGGGGGGCCGGGGGGCG
>NZ_JBIWAQ010000011.1:109211-172935 GCF_044760155.1 Kitasatospora sp. NPDC098652 | reverse complement strand
AAGGGGGTGAAGCCGCCAGGCCTGCGGCCTTGGCGGCTTCAACCCCCACCCCCCACCCCCCACCCCCCACCCCCCACCCCCCACCCCCCACCCCCCACCCCCCACCCCCCACCCCCCACCCCCCACCCCCCACCCCCGTGCGGCTTTGGCTGCGCCTCGCCGTTCGCGGGTGGTGCCGCCGCCGCTTCGGCTCAGCCGAAGCGGCGACGGAATTGTGCAGAGTCGCTTCGGCTGACTTCCTCCACAGAAGGACGTAGCCCCCACCCGCAACTGATGACGGAGAGGGAAGCACCTCGCCGCTCGCGGGGCGCTGCTGGCGAATACGAATTGGCTGTTGTCGTGAGTGATGTCGGTCTTCGAGGTCTTCGAAGACCGACATGCCGTACTGGTCTTGCCTCGCAGTCGAGTTGCTCGAAGCGCGATCAGCCAGGGGTGGGGGCCATCGTTCCCCGGCCGCCTGCCTCAGTCGACCGGGGTGACAGGGTCACGCGGCGGACGCTGCCTCGCGGCCCCGACGGGTCCGGCGGTGGAAGGTCTCGGCGAAGGCCTGGCGCCAGCCGTCAGGGTCGACGTAGTGCATGGCGATCATGGCGGCGATAACGGCGCCGGTCAGATCATTCTGCACCTCGGCCCAGGTGTGGTCGTCGGCGCAGGTGGTGAGTCCCTTGAGGCCGTGCAGGGCGTGCATGGCCTCGCCCGCTTCCTCGCCGACTTTGCCGACCTGCAAGGCCTTCAGTTCCTCTGGCGGCAGGCCGGAGCCGGCGGCGCGGCACACGGCCGACAGGTTCTCGATCGCGTCGAAGAGATTTTCCATGGTGGTGTTCCTCTCGGTCTACCTGGTGGGTTGCGGCCGGCCGAGCTGGTGGACGGTCCATCCGTTGGTGCGCCACTGGTCGGCGTCCAGGACGTTTCGCAGGTCGATGACCAGGGGGTTGTTCACCAGCGGCCGGAGCTCGGCGGGGTCGGCGTCGCGGAACTGCGGCCACTCCGTTCCGACCACGACCGCGTCCGCCCGCCGACAGGCGTCGGCGATGGTGTCGGCGTAATCGAGTTCGGGGTGCCGAACGATCGCCGTAGCGTTCGCGTGCGGGTCGTGCACCGTGACCTGCGCGCCTCGGGTGTGCAGCAGCGACGCCAGAGCGAGGGCCGGGGACTCCCGGACGTCGTTGGTGCCGGCCTTGAAGGAGGCGCCCCACATGGCGACCCGCGCGCCGTTCAAGGGCCGCTGCAGGTGCTCTTCGATCAAGTCGGCGGCGGAGCGCGGCCGGTTCTCGTTGATCCGCTCGGCCGCGCGAAGCAGTTCGGCGGCGTCATCGGCGCCGAGGTGGGCGGCGGAGGCGGTGAACGCGCGCACGTCCTTCGGAAGGCAGCCGCCGCCGTAGCCGATGCCGGGCTGCATCCCGCCGGCGCCGATGCGGGGGTCCATGCCGAGGGCCTGCACCAGGGTGATCACGTCCGCGCCGGCGGCGGTGCACATGTCCGCGACGGCGTTGATGAACGACACCTTGAGGCCGAGGAAGGTGTTCGCGGCGCCCTTGATCAGCTCTGCCGTCTCGGGGGTGGTGACGAGTAGCGGGCAGCCGTCGGCGAGGATCGGCGCGAACACCTCGCGCACGACTGCTTCGGCGCTCGGGTTGGTGAGGCCAGCCACCAGCCGGTCCGGCCGCAGGGTGTCGTCGACGGCGTGGCCTTCGCGCAGGAACTCCGGGTTCCACACGACGTGGACGGCCTCACCGGCCGGGGCGAGGCGCTGCACCAGCCGGGTCAGGTGGGCGGTGGTGCCGACGGTGACGGTCGACTTCCCGATGATCGTGCAGGGCCGTGTCAGGTGCGGCGCGAGCGCGCGGGCGGCTCCGAAGACCTGCCCGGGCTCGTAGGAGCGGCCGTCGGCGTCGATCGGGGTTCCGACTGCGAGGAAGTGCACGTCGGCGAACGCGGCCGCCTCGGCGATGCTGGTCGTGAACCGCAGCTGCCCGGAGCTGGTGTGCTTGGCGAGCAGTTCGGGCAGCCCGGCTTCGAAGATCGGGGCTTCTCCCTGGTTGAGCTGGTGGATCTTGGCGGCGTCGACGTCGACGCCCAAGACCTCGTGGCCGAGGTGAGCCATCCCGGCGGCGTGGGGAATGCCGAGGTGGCCGCAGCCGATCACGGAGACGCGCATGATGGTCCTTGTCGAAGTGAGGTGGTCGCGAGGGCGCAACACGGGCGTGCGCGCCCTCGCGACGCTACCGGCCCGAAGGTCCAGGCCCGAGCCGGATGTGACGTCTTGTCACACGCTGATGTTCAGCAGCTCGCACAGCCTGACCAGGGCCGGGATTGCGCCCTGCCGCACGACTACATCGCCGGTGCGGGCTCCTTCGATCGGGTAGGACTTGAAGGTGCCGTTCTCCACCAGCCCTTCGGGGTCCACGTAGAAGATCCGCATCCCCATGTCGCGGGCACGCTGCTGGACCGCGCGCCGGTCGGCGTGCAGGCCGACGACCAGCAGGGAGCGAGCTTCGGGCAGCAGCGGCACCGGCGGAATCTTCTGGTCGTAGCGGCGCACGACCACCTCGGGCAGCCCGGCCCGCGCGGAGAGGGTGTCGAAGTTGTGCGTGATCACGGGGCCGACCAGGTGTCCGGCGGTGTGCAGGGCCTTGAGCGCGCGGTGCGCGGCCGTCGGTTCGGCGAGGAAGCATGCGCGGAACATGGCGACCAGGTCGGGCGCCTTGGTGTCCGCGCTGAGCAGCATCTCGGGCACCAGCGAGTCGGCCTCGGGACTGAGGGTGAAGGCGTGCGACTGCGTCAGGGCGTTGTCGCGGCGGTCGGTGACCCGGTACACCTCGTGCAGGTAGTGCAGCGGTGGGATACCGGCTTCGATGGACGTGCCACAGCCGACTTCGACCTGAAACGGCAGGAAGTCCAGGATCGGCGTGAGGTCGGGTGCGATCGTGGGTTCTCCGCGTTGGCCCTTGACCCGCATGCCGCCCGCGAGGACGTCCCACGGCAGATTCCGCACGGTGCGCGGGACTTTGAAGTCCTCCGAGATGAAGCACAGGTCGACAGACCGGAAGCCCGCCGGGGTGAGACGTCCGGCGCGCTCGTCCTGTGGACGGTCGTCGTAATCGGCGACGCCAAGGCGCAGGTCACCTTTCGCCCACACACCATCGCCCTTCGAGCGCCAGTTGCCTCGGCCCAGCCACTCGCCGATCTGCCGCAGGTACGCAGCGATCTCGTCGGCGGGGGCGGTGCAGGAGTGGAACAGGTACAGGTCCGACAGGACCAGGCGCGGGACAGGGAACGTGTAGTCGAGCCCGTACTGGTAGCGGTAGTGAACGACCCGGCGGCGCCCGGCGTTGTCCACCGACCAGCCGGACTGTGCCGCGTTTGCGGCGTCCTGCGTGCGGCGCCAGATTCCTTCCTCGATGGAGCGGGGGCGCTCGTGGCCATCGCCGGCGAAGTGCTGTTCCCAGCTCTTGACCTGCGCGTCGGTCAGTTGCTCGATCACGGGATAGGGCAGGAACACGGCCGTCTCCTTCGGGTGGTGTTCGCGATCAGGGGTTGTTGGGGCAGCCGGCCGCTGCTCGGGGGATGCGCGCGGCCGGCGCCTGATCCGCCTGGAACAGCGGCGGAGTCCTGGGTGCCGTCAGGCGCGGTCGTCCGGCACGGCCAGGTCGGCGTGGACGACCTTGCCCCGAGGCCAGAGCTGGACGCCCCACTTGCCGTTCGTCAGGTGGTGAACCAGGGTCAGGCCCCGGCCGGACTCGGCGGTGGGGCCGGCGTCGATCCGCACGGGCGGCGACGCCGAGCCGTCGGAGACCAGTAGGCGCACGGTGCCGGCTGTGGGGCGGCGTACGGCGACGACCATGTGCGTCTGGCAGCCGGTCCGCACCGCGTTGCCCACCAGCTCGGAGATGATCAGCTCCGCGTCGTTGGACAGGTGGGGCAGGCCCCACTCGGTGAGCTTGGCGCTGACCAGGCGGCGGGCGTCGCGTGCCGACTGCAGGGCGTAAGGCAGCCGGATGGTGGCCGGGGCCGGCGGGGCGGCCGGTGGGGTCCGGTCAATGGCGGTGGTCATCGCCGGTGCCATGCGGGGCGCGCGGCGGTCGGCCGGGTCAGCATCCGGTGTCCCTCGGGTCGGTGCCGAGTCCGGCCGCGCGACGGGGGGTGAACAGGCCGGCGGCCGAGGACGCGAGCTCGCGCCGGCGCCAGTGGTCGCCGGGGGAGCGGCGCAGCGGCACCGCGACGGCGCCGGGGTGGGCGGCGGCGAGGAACGCGCCGCGTTCGCGCAGGACGGTGGCGAGCCGGTCGAAGGCGGCCGCATGCCGGCTCGGGCTGGCCATGGGGTCGTCGTGGACCATGTCGCGGGTCCAGGTAACAACGCCGACGACCGTCTGCTCGGACAGGGCGTCGGTCACTGCCTGCCAGCCGGGCCGGGCCATCAGGGGTTGCGCGGGGTTGCTGTCCACGGAGAGCACGGCCACCGGCCACTGACAGGCCTCGGCGAACGTACGGACATGGGCGGCGATGAGATCGGCGGCGGGTGCGTCACCAACGCAGATGTAGATGGCGACGGGGACGCCGCCGACGGGTCGGGAGCGGTCACTGGTCATGCCGACCACTGTCATCGAACGATCACTGTCGGTGAATACACGGGTGGTGGTAGCCGACGAAGTCATCCACCGCCGACCACCACGCTCCGTGGTACCCGCGTTCGGCGCGGCGGCCGGGCGCCACGGGGCGTGGTAGCCGCGTGTTTCCGAAGCTCATGGACCACCACGTCACGACGTGGCGCGCTACCTGACCACCAGAGGGACGCCGGCGGCCTGCGCAACGCTCCGCGCCATGGACATCGACACGTCCGCGATCCGGTCCGTGATGACCCCCGGAAGAGCCTGGTGCCGGACCCACCTCGGGGCGATCCGGCACGCCTCTTTCAACTCGGCGGCGGCAGCCTCCCACTGCCGCGTCTCGGTGCGTGTCAGCGCGATGTCCAGGTGAAACCGGGCCCGCGTGGACAGCGGCGTGTTTGGGTCGAGACGGGTCGTCTCGATCCAGCGCAGTGCGCCGGCGGTGTCGCCGAGCGCCATCGCCACCGACACGGCCTGCGTAGCGGCGTAGGAAGGGCCGAAGGGCTGGCCCTGGTTGCCTCGGGCGTGCTCGCGGCCGATTCGGGCCGCGACGGCGTGACACTGGCTCAAAAAGTCCCGGGCGGTGTCCGCGCTCGCCCCGCCTCGGGACGCGGCGACGGCGGTGTTCGTGACGAGCTGTCCGTACACACTGAGCCGGTCCGGGTCACTGTCGGACATCCGCGGCTCGACCTTGGCGGCGGCCTGCTGGGCGACGTGAACGCCTTTGGAGGTATGGCCGTCGCGCAGGCAGATCCACGACAGCGACGCCATCAGGTGGGCGGACCGAAGGTCGTCACCGACCTGGTCGGCGACGTTGCGCCCGTGGGTGATCGCGGTGTATCCGAGGTCGCGGGCGCCGAGAATGTTGGCCATGACGGCGGCGGTCTGGAACGCGTCGGAGAGGACGCCGCCGGCGGCCTCGCGCAGGTCCGGTCCGGCGGCGTCGAACAGCGCCCGCGCCTCGGGCAGCAGGGCGGACAGGAGCGCGCCGAGCTCCACGTAGCGGCCGCTCCAGAACGCGGCGTCAGCGCGCCGCGCGGCGTCCCGCAGCTCCTCCAGGCTGCCGGGCTCCACGTCGGTGCCGATGCCAAGGCCGGTGTCGTGCACGGCCGCCGACACCGCCCGCAGGGCCGAGCGTTCGTCCAGGTCCATGCCCCGGCGCGGGGACTGCTGGCCGAGGATCACCGACACGTCCGTGCCGAGGCCGGCGGCTACCTTCATCAGCGACGGCAGCGACAGGCTGCCGCCCTGTTCGAGCTTCCGGATCGTGCCGAGGGACACGCCCGACTTCTCTGCCAAGTTCTCCTGCGTCACCTCCCTGCCGCGCAGGATCTTGACACGCTCCGCCGTGGTCCGTTCCGCCCACAGGGTCATCGGCTGACTCCGTCCCAGGTTGTGGCCTTCCTGTGACGGTGCTCCCGCAGGGTGCGGGTGTGACATAGAACGGTTGTGCCCCGCAGGCCAGTTGACGCGCGGGGCGGTGGTCGTCCTGCCGCAGGTCAGACGCAGGCGCCGATGCCGAGCAGGGACGCCACCCGGGCCGAGGTGCCAGGCTGACCGTCGGCGAGGACCGTGGTGATGCCGAGCGCTTCGGCCGGCGGCAGGTTCACCGGGTGGTCGTCCACGAACACGCACGCCTCGCCCGGCAAACCTGTGCGGTCCAGCGTCAGTTGGTAGATCGCCGGGTCAGGCTTGGCGATTCCCTCGCGCTCGGAGATCACCGTGACGTCGAACAGGTCCCACACGCCGCAGGCGGCGTACGGGTCATAGGGGTCCAGGCCGAAGCTGTTGGACAGCATGGCGACCATGTAGCCGGCTTCCCGGGCGGCTTTGGCGAGGGCCACCATGTCGGCCGCCGGCCGGACGCCGGCCCACGCTCGGCCCATCAGGTTCTCGTGCTCGGTCAGTCCGAGGTACGGCGCGGTCTGTCGGTTCCAGTCCGCTTGGCTGAGGGTGCCGCGCTCAAGGTCGGCGTAGAGCTGCCGGACGACCGGGTGCGTGTTCAGCGTGCGGCGCCAGGCCTCGGGGTCGAGTCCCTGGCTTGCGCACCACTCGCGGTGCACAGCAAGCGCATCCGTGGTGAGGACGCCGGCGAAGTCGAGGATCAAGCCTCGGTACCTGGACGGAAGCGTGCCGGGCACAGCCGGTTGCGCCATGATGAGTTCCCCTTCTCGGTGCGTCGCAGTACGGCGAAGGTACTCGCCCATTGAGTCGCCGAACTCGCCGCCGCGTGAGGGCAGATGACCGGGGTCCGCGCGAGAGCGTTCGTGCGGGCCCCTTCCGCGGCGCTCAGCGGGTGGCGAGGGACTCCAGCACGCGGGTGAGGGAGGTGCCGAGGCCCCAGCGGGCGGAGAGGTGTTCCAGGGTCATCGGGTCGGCGGGCTCGCGGGGGAGGGTGGGGTCGAAGTCCGGGAGGGGGGCGTCGGTGGCGACGCGGACGACGGTGGGGGCGACGTCCAGGTAGGCGGCGCCCTCGACGATGTTGCGGCGGCGGGCCGGGGTGAGGCGGGAGCCGACGTCCAGGGCGGCGGCGCGGATCGCGGCCAGGTCGCCGTACTCGTTGATCAGCTGGGCGGCGGTCTTCTCGCCGATGCCCTTGACGCCGGGCAGGCCGTCGGACGGGTCGCCGCGCAGGGCGGCCATGTCGGCGTACCGGTCGCCGCGCACGCCGTACTTCTCCAGCAGCACCGCGTCGTCGGTGACCTGGAGGTTGCCCATGCCCTTGACCGGGTACAGCACGGTGATCTGCCGCTCGTCGTCGACCAGTTGGAACAGGTCGCGGTCGCCGGTGACGATCTGCACCGGGCCCGTGGCGCGGGCGGTGAGGGTGCCGATCACGTCGTCCGCCTCGTAGCCGGGGGAGCCGACCCGGGCGATGCCGAGGGCGTCCAGCACCTGCTCGATCACCGGCACCTGCGGGGCGAGGGTGTCCGGAACCTCCTCCTCGCCGTCCACGGCGGCCTCGGCGACCCGGTGGGTCTTGTACGAGGGGACGAGGTCCACCCGCCACTGGGGGCGCCAGTCGGCGTCCATGCAGGCGACGAGTTCGTCGGGCCGGTGGTCGTGGACCAGCCGGGCGATGAAGTCCAGCAGGCCGCGGACGGCGTTGACCGGTTCCCCCTGCGGCGAGCGCAGGGAGTCCGGTACGCCGTAGTAGGCCCGGAAGTACAGGCTGGCGGAGTCGAGCAGCATCAGTCGCGGTGCGGTCACGAGTCAGATCATGCCGCACCGCGCCGACGGACGGTGGTCTCAGTGCTCGTGCGGGCCGGCGCGGTGCACCGGGCCGTGGGCGTCGGCGCAGTGCTCGGCGGCCGAGTTGCCCGGGCCGGCGATCTGCAGCAGCGCGCCCGCCTCGTCCTCGCCGACGTGGTCGACCTGGAGGGTGCTGTGGGTGATGCCGTACTCCTTCGCCAGCCGGCGCTGCAGTTCGCGCCGGACGGCGTGGCAGTCGCCGCCGGGGGTGACCAGGATGTGCGCCGACAGGGCGGGCTGGTTGGAGGTGATCTCCCAGATGTGCAGGTCGTGGATCTCCTCGACCAGCGGCTCGGTGACCAGCCGGTCGGCCACCGCGTCCGGGTCGATCCCGGCCGGGGCGGCCTCCAGGAAGATCCGGCCGGAGTCCCGGACCAGCCCGATGCCCGCCTTGAGCATCAGCGCCACCACGATCAGCGAGGCGACCGCGTCGGCCCGGGCGAAGCCGGTGGTCAGCACGACCGCACCGGCCACGGCGGTGGCGATGAAGGCGTACAGGTCGGTGAGCACGTGCTGGAAGGCGCCCTCGACGTTCAGCGAACTGCGGTTGGCCTTGGACATGCACCAGGTGGCGGCCAGGTTGACCACGATCCCGATCAGCGCGGTGACCAGCACCAGCGAACCGGTGACCTCGGGCGGGCTGATCAGCCGGGTGATCGCCTCGTAGCCGAGCCAGGCGGAGAGGATCAGCAGGGTGACGCCGTTGGCCTGGGCGGAGAGGATCTCGGCGCGCTTGAGCCCGTACGTGTAGCCGCCGCGGGCCGGGCGGGCGGAGAGCCGCATGGCGACCAGGGCGAGCACGATCGAGGCGGCGTCGGTGAGCATGTGCGCCGCGTCGGAGATCAGGGCCAGGGACTGGGCGGCGAAGCCGACCACGACCTCGCCGGCCATGAAGACGAGGATCAGGGTGAGGGCGCTGACCAGCCAGCGGCGGTCGGCGTCGGCGGCGACGCCGTGCGAGTGGCCCCCGTGGCCGCCGTGACCCCCGTGGCCGTGCGCGTGGCTGCCGTGACCCGTGTTTCCGTTGCCGTGGTCCTGCGGGTTCTGGTGGTCATGTGCATGATCATCGTGGGAATGCTCGTGCCCGGCCATCGAAGTCCTCTCTGGACGCACGGGTGGAGGTGACGGGGCGCGATCGCCCCGCACTCGAAGTGAACCGCAGAATCGACAAAGATCCAAAGGTTGTACTGGTGACCGTTGTCGTTGCCGCTCGGACGGCACCCGATCGCCGCTGCGCCGCCCGCCCCGAGCCCGGGTCGCCGGTGGCACCGGCCCTGGTCGGGGACGCCTACGAGGCGGGGCCGGCCCGCGCCCTACTGCCCCTTGGTGCAAGGGCGTTCATCGCCCTTTCAGGCGAGGGTGATCACGTCCAGCGAGGCGGCCGTGGCGGCGCGGACGAGGGCCTGCATGAGGCGGAGGTCGGTGCCCTGTTCGGGGTGCCACTGGACGCCGACGGTGAAGCCGGGGCCCTCGACGGCCTCCACCGTGCCGTCCGGGGCGAGGGCGCTGACCCGCAGGCCGGTGCCGAGGCGGTCGACGGCCTGGTGGTGGAAGGTGGGCACCTCCAGCTCGGTCTCCGGCAGCAGCCCGCCGACCAGCGTGCCGGGCACCGGCCGTACCAGGTGGGCGCCGTAGCACCCCGGCGTGCCCGCGTGGACGTCCACGTCGAGGACGTCCGGCAGGTGCTGCACCAGCGTCCCGCCGCAGACCACGTTCAGCACCTGCATGCCCCGGCAGATCCCCAGCACCGGCATGCCCGCCGCCAGGGCGCCGCGCAGCAGGGCGACCTCCCAGACGTCGCGTTCCGGCGAGTCGACGTCCGTCAACGGGTGGGCGGGTTCCCCGTAGTACGCCGGGTCGATGTCCGGTCCGCCGGCGATGACGAGGGCGTCGAGCCGGGCCAGCGCCTCGGGGGCGCGCTCGGGGGCGTCGGGCGGGAGCAGCACGGCGATCCCGCCGGAGTCCTGCACATAGGCGGTGTACCGCTCCGGCACCAGGGCGACGCGACGGCCGCGCCAGTCGCTCCAACTCGCGTCCACCAGGTAGGTGCTGACACCGATGAAAGGCCTGCGATCCATGGCGCGCATTCTCCCCCCGTACCGTCCGGTACTTCGTCAATCACGCACGTCGGCGCGCCACACCCGTCCGCCCTCTTCCGCCCCGTGAGCCGCAGGCCGTACGGTTCGCTGTGACCGCTTGATCTCGAAGAGTGATCGTGGAGGAGGAGGGTTTCGGCATGCCCGAGAACGCCATGCCCGAGAACGCCCCCGGGGGTTCGCGGCCCCGGCCGCCACTGACCCTGGACGAGCTGCGCGTCCTGGTGGACGCGGGCGAGGTGCACACCGTCGCGCTCGCCTTCACCGACATGCAGGGCCGACTGCAGGGAAAACGGTTCGCCGCCCGCTTCTTCCTCGACGAGGTCGCCGAGCACGGCGCCGAGGCCTGCGACTACCTGCTCGCCGTGGACGTCGACCTGAACACCGTGGACGGCTACGCCTTCTCCTCCTGGGCCACCGGCTACGGCGACTTCGCGATGCGCCCCGACCTCGGCACCCTGCGGCTGACGCCCTGGCAGCCCGGCACCGCCCAGGTCACCGCCGACCTGGCCCGGCACGGCGGCCACCCGGTGGACGCCGCCCCGCGCCAGCTGCTGCGCCGCCAGCTCGCCCGGCTCGCCGAGTACGGGCTGACCGCCGACATCGGCACCGAGCTGGAGTTCCTGGTCTTCCGCGACACCTACGAGCAGGCCTGGCTGGGCGGGTACCGCGGCCTCACCCCGGCGAACCTCTACAACGTGGACTACTCGATGCTGGGCACCGCCCGGGTCGAGCCGCTGCTCGCCCGGATCCGCAACGAGATGGCGGGCGCCGGGCTGACCGTCGAGTCCGCCAAGGGCGAGTGCAACCTCGGCCAGCACGAGATCGCGTTCCGCTACTCCGACGCCCTCACCACCTGCGACCAGCACAGCGTCTACAAGACCGGCGCCAAGGAGATCGCCGCCCAACAGGGCTGCGCGCTCACCTTCATGGCCAAGTACGACGAGCGCGAGGGCAACAGCTGCCACATCCACCTGTCGCTGCGCGACGCCGTCGGCGCCCCCGCCTTCGCCGACCGGGACGGCCGGATGACCGACACCATGCGGCACTTCCTGGCCGGGCAGCTGGCCGCGCTGCGCGAGTTCAGCCTGCTGTACGCGCCGAACATCAACTCCTACAAGCGCTACCGCCCGGGCTCCTTCGCCCCGACCGCCGTCGCCTGGGGCCGGGACAACCGCACCTGCGCCTACCGGGTGGTCGGCCACGGCCCGGCCCTGCGGATGGAGAACCGGGTGCCCGGCGGCGACGTCAACCCGTACCTCGCGGTGGCCGGGATGATCGCGGCCGGACTGGACGGCCTGCAGCGCAAGCTCGACCTGCCCGCGCCCTGCCTGGGCAACGCCTACGGGGTGGAGGAGTACGCCCGGGTGCCCGGATCGCTGCGCGAGGCCGCCGAGTTGTGGGCGGGCAGCGAACTGGCCCGGACGGCCTTCGGGGGCGACGTGGTCGAGCACTACCTGAACATGGCCCGGGTCGAGCAGGCCGCCTACGACGGGACCGTCACCGACTGGGAGCGCTACCGCTCCTTCGAACGGATGTGAGCCGTGACCGATTCGACGAGCGACGTCCGCAACCCCGCCACCGGCGAGCTGCTCGCCACCGTTGCGGACACCGCCGCCGAGCAGCTGGACGCGGCGGTCCAGCGCGCGGTGAAGGCCCGGACGCGCTGCGCCACTTCAGCGAGACCAAGAACGTCTTCATCCACACCGAGGAGTGACGGTCCATGACCGAGCAGGACGACATCGTCTGCCGCCGCCTGGTCGGCCGCACCGCCGTGGTCACCGGCGCGGGCGGCGGGATCGGCCTGGCCGCGGCCCGCCGGCTCGCCTCGGAGGGCGCCAAGGTGGTCTGCGCGGACCTGGACGAGGAGAGCGGACGGGCCGCCGCCAAGGCGGTCGGCGGGCTGTTCGTGCACACCGACGTCACCGACCCGTACATGGTGGAGGCGCTGTTCGACGAGGCGTACGAGACCTACGGCAGCGTGGACGTCGCGTTCAACAACGCGGGCATCTCCCCGCCGGAGGACGACTCGATCCTGACCACCGGGCTGGACGCCTGGCGCAAGGTCCAGGAGGTCAACCTGACCTCGGTCTACCTGTGCTGCAAGGCCGCGCTGCCGTACATGCGCCGGCACGGGCGCGGCTCGATCATCAACACCGCCAGCTTCGTGGCCCGGATGGGCGCGGCCACCTCGCAGATCTCGTACACCGCCTCCAAGGGCGGGGTGCTGGCGATGTCCCGGGAGCTGGGCGTGCAGTTCGCCCGGGAGGGCATCCGGGTGAACGCGCTGTCGCCCGGGCCGGTGGACACCCCGCTGCTGCGCGAGCTGTTCGCCGCGGACCCGGAGCGGGCGGCCCGCCGACTGGTGCACATCCCGCTCGGCCGGTTCGCCCGGGCCGAGGAGATCGCGGCCGCGGTGGCCTTTCTGGCCAGCGACGACTCCTCCTTCATCACCGCGAGCGAGTTCCTGGTCGACGGCGGCATCTCCGGGGCGTACGTCACCCCGCTGTAGGCCCGCGCCCCCGGCCCGCCGGGCTTCTCACCGTAATCTCATCGAAAACCTCCGGAATTCCCGGTTGCGCTGATTTCGCGTTTATCCGGCTACCTTTAGATTCTTTGCTGTGAGCGAGCAGATTCCCGCCGGGTGGTACCCGGACCCGAAGAACACCGGCGACCCGAGACCGCAGCGCTGGTGGGACGGCAAGGGCTGGACGGCCGACACCCGGCCCGCACCCTCGGACGCCCCCCAGCCGGAGTCCCCGGCCGCGGCGGCCCCGGGGCCGGAGACGGCCGAGCAGCCCAGGGTGCTGGAGGGCGAGGTCCTGGACAGCGGCCCGGCGGTCCGCTACCCGGAGCCGCCGCCCTTCGGTACCGCCTACGGGGTGCCCGGCGAGGTGCCGCGCAAGCCGCGCCGCAAGCCGTCCAAGCTGGTGGTGGCCACCGTCGTGGCCGCCGTGCTCGGCCTGGGCGCCGGCTCGGGGATCACCTACCTGGCGATGGACGGCCACGACAACGGCCGGCCGCAGCGCAGCGCCGCCCGCAACCAGCCGGCCCCGAACGGCGACGGGTCGTTCGGCTTCCCCGGCTTCCCCGGCTTCGGCGGCGGGAGTGGGGGGAGTGGTGGGAGCGGCGGGAGCGGGGGCAACGGCGGGAAGGGCAACCCCGGCGGCGGCAACGGCAGCGGGAAGTCCAAGCCGGGCGCCAACAAGGCGATCGACCTGGTGAACGGACTCACCCTGCCCACCCCCTCCGGCTGGCAGGCGGGCACCACCAACGACGGCTACGCCGCGCTCACCGTCGGCGCCTACACGTGCCCGGACGGCACCGACAACTGCACCCTCGGCGGGGTGAACACCGGCCGGATCAGCGGCGGCGGCACCGACGCCCAGGCGGCGGCGAAGGCCGACATCGACAAGGCCGTCAAGGAGTCCTACGGCGACGTCACCGGCCACCAGGAGCTCAAGTCCGAGGCCGTGAAGGTCAACGGGAAGGACGGCTACCTGGTCCGCTGGAAGGTGGACGCGGCCAAGGGCAACAGCGGCTACGTCCAGACGGTGGTCTTCCCGACCGCGGACGGCAAGGCGCTGGTCTCGGTGCACTTCGGCTTCGACATCGCCGACAAGGCACCGGACGTCGGCGTGATGGACACCATCGTGAAGGGCATCACCGACTTCAAGGGCAAGATCCCGGGTGTCCCCGGTCTGCCCGGCCTGCCTGGCTCCGGTTCCGGCACGGGCGGCGGTTCCGGCAGCAGCTCCGGTTCCGGCAGCAGCCCGGACGGCAGCCCCGACGGCTCCGGTACGGCCACCACCTGAATCCCCCGCTCCTCACACCGCAGCGGCCCGCCCGGGAGGAAGTCCTCCCCGGCGGGCCGTCGCCGTGCACCTCGGGGCGCAGGCCCAGGGGGAGCCACGGAACCGGACCGGACGGGGGTGGGCCGGCCCGGCCCCGCGTCGTCCGGCGTCAGGAGTCGCGTCGAACAGCCTCGACGCGACGGCGCCGGAGCACCATGCCCGCCCAGCCGACCCCGAGCGCGGCGGCACCGGCGAGCAGCAGCGGACCGGTGGCGGAAGTGCCGCCCACGGCCGCCGAGGTGGTCGGGAGGGGCTGGCCGGCCGGGGCGTTCGGGTCCCCGCCGTGCCCGTGGTGGGCGACCGTGGACTTGGGCGCGTCGGCCGCGATCTGGGCGTCGCTGGGCGCGGCCGGGGCGGCGAACGAGGAGACGGCCGGGGCCCCGGCGGCGGTGCCGGACCTGCCGAAGTCGACGTCCGAGCAGCTGTAGAACGCCTCCGGGCTGTCGCTGCGCTGCCAGATCATGTAGAGCAGCTGGCGGCCGGTGCGCTGCGGCAGGGTGCCCGGGTAGGTGTAGTACCCGTTGGTGGCGGTCCGGTCGACCTGCACCTGGGCCACCGGGGTCGGGTCGAGGTCCGACCACTTGAGCGGCTTGGTCGGGTCGTAGCCCGGCTTGGTGATGTAGACGGTCTGGGTGCCGAGGTGCGGCGCGGTGGTGCGGAACTGGAAGGTGAAGCTGCCCGCGCTGACCGGGGTGGCCGGCCAGTCGGTGCGGGGCCAGTCCAGGGCCGCGTACTTGTCGCGGTTGGCCGAGCAGAGCTTGCCGTCCGGGATCAGCGCCTGGTGGTTGCCGTTGGCGTTGGCGATGTTGACCTCGTTCCAGTCGTACAGCGGCTGGGTGCCGCTCGCGGCGACGAGGTCCTTGCAGACCTGGGACACCGGGTGCTCGGGCCCCTCGGCGTAGCAGGCGGCGATCCGGCTGACCGGCCCGGTCATGGTGCCGTGGGCACTGGCGGTGCCGGCGGTGGTCGCGGCCACCGCGAGGACCGCGGCGCCGACCACGCCGACGGACAGGGCACTTCGCTTGATGGACATGGGGTGGGGACTCCTTGGCCGTCGTTCCGGGCGGGTGTGGGGGAGCGGACACGCCTGCCCGTTCGGGGGCCGCCGGCCCGGATCGCGGCCCTCGGCCAGAGCGTAGGATTGGTCTGGACCATAAGGCAATAGCCAGGCGTGATGCGGTTGTTGACGGACCGTAGGCTCCCGGGCAGCGCAAAGGCCCGATGGGACACCGGGGTTAGGTGTTCCATCGGGCCCGCTTAAGGCTGGGGAAAGGTCGGACTCAGAGGTTCAGGTTGCCGTTGATCGTGTCGGCCTGGACCAGCTTGCCGACCTGGCCGGCTTGGATGACGGTGCCGTGGACCGTCATTTCCTTGAGTTCGTTGTTGTACACCGTGGCCGCGGCCGGTGAGCTCGGCGTGAACTCCGCCAGGATCTCCCGGAGTTCCTCCGCCGCCTCCGGGTGCTCGCGGAACAGCCGGCGCAGCCGGGTGCGCAGTACGGCCGTCTGGTCCGCCAGGGCGTCCTCGTCGTCGCCGGCCTCCAGCACCTCGGCCCGGATCACCTCCAGCTCGGTGCCGGCCGCCTCGTCCTCCTCGCCGCGCCCGAACATCCGGGAGACCCGCGAACTGACCTGCTGCCAGGCCGCGGTGGCCATCAGCCCGGCCAGTGAAGAGGCGCCCGACGTCACCATCTGCTGGACGATCTCGGCTTCCATGCTGCTCCCTCGTCGTTCTTCGTGTCGGCACCACGGTAGGGCAGGGCCGGACGAACCGTCAGAGGAACGTCCTCCCCTCGCCCCGGTAGGTGGGGACGGTGCGGACGATCCGGTCCCCCTCGATCAGGTGCAGTTCGGCGAAGCGCTCGCACAGCTCGCCCGCCTTGGCGTGCCGGAACCAGACCCGGTCGCCGATCAGCAGGTCGTCGGCGGCCGGGCCGATCAGCGGGGTCTGCACCTCGCCGGCGCCCTCCATCGGGTCGTACTGCAGGCCCGGCGGCAGGTACGGCACGGGGGCGCGGTCCGGTCCGATCGGGCCGGAGGCCGGGTAGCCGCCGCCGAGTACCGTGACCACCCCGACGCCGGGGCGGCGCACCACGGGCTGGCCGAACAGGGCGGCCGGGCGGCCCCGGAAGGCGCGGTAGTTGTCGAACAGCTGCGGCTGGTAGAGGCCCGAGCCGGCGGCGACCTCGGTGACGGCCCGTTCGGCGGCGGTGGACTCCACGCTGCCGGTGCCGCCGCCGTTGACGAACTCCAGCTCGGTGACCTGCCGCAGCCGGCGCACCACGGCCGCGCGCCGCTCGGCCAGTTCGGTCCGGGCCCGGCCCTGCATCAGCCGGACCACCTGCGAGCGCACCGGCCGGCCGGGCACCCGGTCCCCCACCCCGGCCACGTGCCCCTCGTACGCCATCAGGCCGACCACCCGGAACCCGGGCCGGCGCTGGACGAGTTCGGCGAAGGCGCCGAGCTCCTCCGGGGTGCGCAGCGGTGAGCGCCGGGCACCGACCCGGACCCGGCCGCCGAACAGGTGCAGCGCGGTGTCCAGTTCCAGGCACACCCGGATCTCGGCGTCGCCGGTGCGGGCCTTGTCGACGAGGTCCAGCTGGGCCGGGTCGTCCAGGACGACGGTGACCCGTTCGGCCAGGTCCTGGTCGCCGGTCAGTTCGGCGTAGCCGGCGCGGTCGGTGGAGGGGTAGGCGAGCAGGACGTCGCGCACGCCGGTGCGGGCCAGCCAGAGCGACTCGTCCAGGGTGAAGGTCATCACCCCGGCGAAGCCGTCCACGGCCAAGGCCCGGTCCAGCAGGGCCCGGCAGCGCAGGGACTTGCTGGCGACCCGGATCGGCTTGCCGCCCGCCCGGCGCACCAGGTCGGCGGCGTTGGCGTCGAAGGCGGCGAGGTCCACGACGGCCACCGGCCCGTCCAGATGGGCGGTGGCCCGGTCGTAGCGGTGCCGGTCCGTGACAGGGGTACGCGCAACGAGGATGGGCATGGGCGCAGGGTGCCACAGTGCGCTACCGGTGGGTAGAGGTCGTGTGCGCGGAAATGTAGAGGGCCGCGCACGGAAATGCGGACGGCGGTGCCCGGTGGCATAGGGTCGGCCGGGTGGACCGCAAAGACTTCTCCAACCCGGCGTTCGTCGGCAAGAGCATCCCGAATCCCGGCTTCTCCGACGACGACGGCACGGCGGACGCGACCCTGACCGCGGCCCTGGCCCGCTGGTCGCAGGACCGTACGGCCGAGCCCGAGGTGCTGGCGGCGCTGACCCCGACCCGGCTGATGGTCCCGATCGTGGCCGTCCTGGGCGAGGTCGAGGTGGACGAGCACGGGCACAAGCACGACAAGTCCAGCGACATGGCCGTCCCGGTGCTGGAGGCCCCGGATGGGCGCCGCGCGCTGCCCGCCTTCACCTCGCTGGAGGCGCTCACCCGCTGGCGGGCCGACGCCCGCCCGGCGCCGACCGCGGCCCCGCAGGCGGCGATGGTCGCCTTCTCCGAGCGCGCCGACACCCTGCTGGTCGACCCGGCCGGGCCGGTGCCGTTCCTGCTGTCCGGTGCCCGGCTGCGGGCGCTGGCGGAGAACCGGCCGTACCTGCCGCCGGTCCGGGACCCGGACGTGCGGGAGGCGGTCCGGGCGCTGCTGGCGGCCGAGCCGCAGGTGGTCAGCGGGCTGCTGGCGCCTTCGGAGGACTCGGACGGGGTGCTCGCGGTGGTGTTCGACCCGGCGCTGGACCAGGCGGGGCTGCAGGAGGCCGCGCAGCGGGTCGGCCGGGCGGTGGCCGGGGACCCGGTCCTGCGGGTGCGGCTGGACCGGGGGCTGGACCTCGCGGTGCTGCCGGCGAGTGCCCAGCTGCCGGGGGAGCCGCTGTACCGGCGGTAGACACGACGAAGGGCCGTCACGTACGAAATTTCGTAGGTGACGGCCCCGGCCGGATCCGTCTCAGCTGTAGACCGGCCCGGTGAACTTCTCGCCCGGCCCGGTGCCCGGCGCGTCCGGCACCAGCGAGGCCTCGCGGAAGGCCAGCTGGAGCGAGCGCAGCCCGTCGCGCAGCGGGGCCGCGTGGAAGTTGCTGATCTCCGGGGCGCCGGCGGTGACCAGCCCGGCGAGCGCGGTGATCAGCTTGCGGGCCTCGTCCAGGTCCTTGTCCTTCTCGCCGCCCTCGGCCAGACCGCACTTGACCGCGGCCGCGCTCATCAGGTGCACCGCGACGGTGGTGATCACCTCGACCGCCGGGACCTCGGCGATGTCGCGGGTGAGGTCGTCGAAGCCGATCGCGTCGTCGTCCGTGCCGGGGGTCTGGGTGGGCTCGCTGCTCAAGGGGGGCTCGTTCCGTCGTGCGGTGTGGGTACAGGTGGAGCGTACAAGGGGGGCCGGAACGCGCGGGGAGGGCCCGGGAGGGCCCGGGTGGGCAGTGCGCCGCGCCGGAGTCCGGCGGAACCGGGGCGGAATAGCGTTCGACAGCGCGACGCTGTAAGCTTCGAGACTGACCGGCCGGGATCCCGCATGGGCGCCTGGCCAGCAAGTGGAGGCTCCACTCAGGAGGCCCGAGAGGGCAACCGCGAAAGTCTCCCACCTGGTCGACCTCGCGGTCGACGGGTCCCGGTCCGCGACGGGCGCCGAGGCGCCGAGTCGCCCGCAGCGTCCCTCACCGGACGCCGCCCCCGGTTGTGTGGAGCCCCGCTTGTACCGAGCGGGGCTTTTTTCGTGTCGCGGTGCACGCGGTGCCGAGAGGTATCGGGCAGCGCAGCACGAATGAAGCCCCGCCCAGTGGTCGAGTCCACTACGTGCGACCGCCGTCCGACGGCCGCATCGCAGAAGGTGCAACCGAGGAGGCCCCATCAGCACCGAGCCCCGCATCAACGACCGGATTCGCGTTCCGGAGGTGCGACTCGTCGGTCCCAGCGGCGAGCAGGTCGGCATCGTGCCGCTTGCCAAGGCGCTGGAGCTTGCGCAGGAGTACGACCTCGACCTGGTCGAGGTCGCGGCGACCGCCCGGCCGCCGGTGTGCAAGCTCATGGACTACGGCAAGTTCAAGTACGAGTCGGCCATGAAGGCCCGTGAGGCGCGCAAGAACCAGGCGCACACGGTCATCAAGGAGATGAAGCTCCGGCCGAAGATCGACCCGCACGACTATGACACCAAGAAGGGTCATGTCGTCCGGTTCCTCAAGCAGGGCGACAAGGTCAAGATCACGATCATGTTCCGTGGTCGTGAGCAGTCCCGCCCCGAGCTGGGCTTCCGTCTGCTGCAGCGGCTCGCCGACGACGTCCAGGACCTGGGCTTCGTCGAGTCCTCGCCGAAGCAGGACGGCCGGAACATGATCATGGTTCTTGGCCCGCACAAGAAGAAGACCGAGGCGATGGCCGAGGCCCGCGCCCTCGCGGACGCCCGCAAGGCCGAGCGACTGGGCCGGACCCCCGGCTCCGACGCCGCCGCGGACGACGACGCGGTGGCCGAGGACCTGGCCGCCGAGGACCAGGTGGCCGACGACGCCGTGACCGAGGCGCAGGACGCCCCGGCCGAGGCGCCGGCCGCCGAGGCCGAGGCCCCGGTCGAGCAGCCGGCCGCTTCCCAGGGCGCCTGAGCCGCAAGGCTCACGGAGGTCCGGGGGTCGGCCCCCAGGGTGACAGGGCGTCCCGCCCGGTCACCACAGATCCATCCAGTTCACGCCCGCGCGGCGCAGGTCGCGCGGGCGTGGACGGGACTGACGAGGAGATACGGCGAAATGCCGAAGCAGAAGACGCACAGTGGCGCCAGCAAGCGCTTCAAGATCAGTGGCTCTGGCAAGGTGCTGCGCGAGCGCGCCGGCCGCCGCCACCTCCTGGAGCACAAGCCCTCGACGCTGACCCGCAAGCTGGCCGGGACCGTCGAGCTGGCCCCCGCTGACGCCAAGAAGATCAAGAAGCTTCTCGGCAAGTGATCGCCCTCCCGCCCGGTGCGAGCCGTGCGGGGCAGCTGATCCTTCCCGACCCATTCGAATGACGGACCACGTGAAGTAGTCCGTGGTCCAACCCAAGGAGTAATCAAGTGGCACGCGTCAAGCGGGCAGTCAACGCCCACAAGAAGCGCCGGGTCATCCTGGAGCGCGCCAGCGGCTACCGTGGCCAGCGCTCGCGCCTGTACCGCAAGGCCAAGGAGCAGGTCACCCACTCGCTGGTCTACAACTTCAACGACCGCAAGAAGCGCAAGGGCGACTTCCGTCAGCTGTGGATCCAGCGCATCAACGCTGCGGCCCGTGCCAACGGCATCACCTACAACCGCTTCGTGCAGGGCCTGAAGGCCGCCAGCGTCGAGATCGACCGCAAGATGCTGGCCGACCTGGCCGTCAACGACCCGGGTGCGTTCGCCTCCCTGGTCGAGGTCGCCCAGAAGGCGCTGCCGGCCGACGTGAACGCCCCGAAGGCCGCCGCCGACGCCGCCTGATCTTCCGAGATCGGTTGAGCTCTGACCGGACCCGCAGGCTCTCCTGCGGGTCCGGTTCTGCGTTCCCCCTCAACAAGCCTCCGTCAGCCGCCAGCGCCTCCAGAGAACGAGACCATGTCGAGCACCGAGACCCCCCTGCTCACCTCCCTGCGCTCGCCGCGGGTCGTCGCCGCCCGCCGGCTCGCCAAGCGGAACCAGCGCACCAAGGAGCGCCGCTTCCTGGCCGAGGGCCCGCAGGCCGTCCGGGAGGCCGTCGCGTTCGGCCGGCTGCCGGGGACGGACGAGCGCGCCGTGGTCGAGGTGTACGTGGGGCTGGAGGCCGCCGAGCGGCACGCGGACATCGTCGAGGCGGCCCTGGCCGAGGGGGTGCCGGTGCTGACCGCCACCGACGAGGTGATCGCCGACATCTGCGACACGGTGACCCCGCAGGGGATCGTGGCGCTCTGCCGCTTCATCGACACCCCGTTCGCCGAGGTCCTGGCGTCCCGGCCGAAGCTGGTGGCGATCCTCGCCCATGTGCGCGACCCCGGGAACGCCGGGACGGTGCTGCGCACCGCCGACGCGGCCGGCGCGGACGCCGTGGTGCTCACCGACGCCTCGGTGGACCTGTACAACCCCAAGGCCGTCCGGGCCTCCGTCGGCAGCCTGTTCCACCTGCCGGTGGCGGTCGGCGTACCGGTCGAGGAGGCGGTCGGGCAGCTGCGCGCGGCCGGGGTGCGGGTGCTCGCCGCGGACGGCGCGGGGGAGCGCGACCTGGACCGGGAGCTGGACGAGGGCACCCTGGGCGCGCCCGGCGCGTGGGTGTTCGGCAACGAGGCGTGGGGGCTCCCGGAGGAGACCCGCGCGCTCACCGACGAGGTCGTGCGCGTCCCGATCCACGGGCACGCCGAGAGCCTCAACCTGGCCACCGCCGCGGCCGTCTGCCTGTACGCCTCGGCCCGGGCCCAGCGGTCGCCCGGCGGCTGCCGCTCCAACGGCTGACACACGCCCGGGCGCGCGGCGTTCTCACGTTGCAAGCCCTACTGCGGGGGCCTGGGAGGCGCTAGGGTCTGCCTCGGTGGGGGGAACGGCACGGTGGGTAATCGGGGAGGCAACCCATGGTCGGCAGCGGACCCGAGCTCGACCCGGACGACCTTCCGGACGGCCTGGTGGTCGCCGACGCGCTGGGCCGGGTGGTCCGTTTCAACCGGGCCGCGGCCCGGCTCACCGGCGTGCTCCCGGAGGCAGCGCTGGGCAGCGCGCTGGAGGACGTCCTGCCGCTGGAGGACCTGGACGGCCGCCGCTGGTGGCAGCTGACCGACCCGTACGGCGGCCTGGCGATCCGCACCCGCCAGCCCGAGCGCAACCTGCTGCTGCCCGGCGGCCGCGAGGTGCTGGTCTCCGCCCGGTACGTCCGGGCGGTGCCGCAGGGGCCGCTGGAGCGCCTGGTGATCGCCCTGCGCGGCACGGAGGCCCGGCGCCGCACCGAGCGCAGCCACGCCGAGCTGATCGCCACCGTCGCGCACGAGCTGCGCTCCCCGCTGACCAGCGTCAAGGGCTTCACGGCGACGCTGCTGGCCAAGTGGGAGCGGTTCACCGACGGGCAGAAGCGGCTGATGCTGGAGACGGTGGACGCCGACGCCGACCGGGTCACCCGGCTGATCGCCGAGTTGCTGGACATCTCCCGGATCGACGCCGGGCGGCTGGAGCTGCGCAAGCAGGTGGTCGACCTGGCGGCCGCGGTGCGCCGGCACGTCGAGCGCAAGGTCGCCACCGGGATCCCGGAGGAGCGCTTCGACATCCGGATCGGCGAGCCGCTGACCGTGCTGTGGGCGGACCCGGACAAGGTCGACCAGGTGCTGGCGAACCTGCTGGAAAACGCGGTGCGGCACGGCGAGGGAACTGTCACCATCGAGGTGGCACCGGCCAAGGAGGTCGTCGAGGCGCCCGTCTGGGAGCGCCCCGGCACCCCTCCCCGCATCGTGGAAGGCACCGCGGTCACCGTGAGCGACGAAGGAAGCGGCATCCCCGAGGAGTCGATGCCGCGCGTCTTCACCCGCTTCTGGCGGGGCTCCAAGCGCGGCGGCACCGGCCTGGGGCTCTACATCGTCAAGGGCATCGTGGAGGCCCACGGCGGCTCGATCCGGGTCGACCGCGCCCCCGGCGGCGGGGCCAGGTTCCGATTCATCCTGCCCGCCGGCGTACCCGACTTCATGCTCTGAAAGAGCGTGGACGACAGACACAGCAAGCTGTGATCGGTGGCCTGGCGGGCTTGACGGCAGCCGCGCTACGCGCTGCGACTACACTCGACCTTTGGCGTTGCGCAACGCCCTGTGCGGCTGTGCCGCGGACGCCACTCCCCGTGAGCACGGAGAACGGACGCCCGCGCCCCGGCCCCGCCGGGCGTGACGCGAAGGCGAGCCCACACACCTGAGCACGGACGAGCAGGAGCACGGGAAGATAGAGATGTCGGCACCCAACAAGTCGTACGACCCGGTCGAGGTCGAGGCCCTCAAGCCCGAGGTGGTGGAGCAGGCGCGGGACGAGGCGATCGCCGCCTTCGCCGCCGCCGGCTCCCTGGACGAGCTGAAGCAGGCGAAGGTCGCCCACACCGGCGACCGTTCCGCGCTCTCGCTCGCCAACCGCGAGATCGGCGCCCTCCCGCCGCACGCCAAGGCCGCCGCAGGCAAGCTGATCGGCCAGGCCCGCGGCGCCGTCAACCAGGCCCTGGCCAAGCGCCAGGCCGAGCTGGAGGCGGAGCGGGACGCCCGCGTGCTGGTCGAGGAGGCGGTGGACGTCACGCTGCCCTACGACCGCGCACCGCGCGGCGCCCGGCACCCGCTGACCACGCTGGCCGAGCGCATCGAGGACACCTTCGTCGCGATGGGCTACCAGGTCGCCGAGGGCCCCGAGGTCGAGGCCGAGTGGCTGAACTTCGACGCCCTCAACCTGGGCCCGGACCACCCGGCCCGCTCGATGCAGGACACCTTCTTCGTGCAGGCCCCGGACGGCTCCGCCGACTCCGGCGTGGTGCTGCGCACCCAGACCTCCCCGGTCCAGGCCCGCACCCTGCTCCACCGCGAGCCCCCGGTCTACGTGGTCTGCCCCGGCCGGGTCTACCGGACGGACGAGCTGGACGCCACCCACACCCCGGTGTTCCGCCAGGTCGAGGGCCTCGCCGTCGACGAGGGCATCACCTTCGCCGACCTCAAGGGCACCATCGAGGTGCTGGTCGAGAAGCTGATCGGCGGCGGCCTGGAGCTGCGCTGGCGCCCCTCGTACTTCCCGTTCACCGAGCCGAGCGCCGAGATCGACCTGCAGTGCTTCGTGTGCCGCGGCGCGAGCGTCGGCAACCCGGACCGCCCGTGCCGCACCTGCTCCTCCGAGGGCTGGATCGAGCTCGGCGGCTGCGGCGTGGTCAACCCGCGGGTGCTGGTCGCCTGCGGCGTGGACCCGAACCGCTACAGCGGGTTCGCCTTCGGCCTGGGCCTGGAGCGGATCCTGATGAATCGTCACAACGTCGCCGACATGCGCGACATGGTCGAGGGTGACGTGCGCTTCACCCTCCCGTTCGGGATGGAGATCTGATGCGCGTCCCGCTTTCCTGGCTGCGCGAGTACGTCGACCTTCCGGCCGGCGAGACCGGCCGTGACGTGGCCGAGCGCCTGGTCCGGGCCGGCCTGGAGGTCGAGACCGTCGAGCAGGTCGGCGCCGACCTCAAGGGCCCGCTGGTGGTCGGCGAGGTGCTCTCCATCGAGGAGCTGTCCGGCTTCAAGAAGCCGATCCGGCACTGCTTCGTCAACGTCGGCGACGCCAACGGCACCGGAGCGCCGCAGGAGATCGTCTGCGGCGCGACCAACTTCGCCGTCGGCGACAAGGTCGTCGTGGTGCTCCCGGGCGCCGTGCTGCCCGGCCCGTTCCCGATCGCGGCCCGCAAGACCTACGGCCACACCTCGGCCGGCATGATCTGCTCCGCCCGCGAGCTGGGCATGGGCGACGACCACAACGGCATCATCGTGCTCCCGCCGGAGTACGAGCCCGGCACGGACGCCATCGAGCTGCTCCAGCTGGTCGACGAGGTGCTGGACATCGCCGTCACCCCGGACCGCGGCTACTGCCTGTCGATGCGCGGCGTGGCCCGGGAGGCCGCCGCCGCGTACGGGCTGCCGCTGGCCGACCCGGCGCTGCTCGACGTGCCGCCGGCCAACTCCTTCGGCTACCTGGTCAAGGTCAGCGACCCGGCCGGCTGCGACCGCTTCGTGGCCCGTACGGTCGTCGGCGTCGACCCGACCGCCAAGTCCCCGATCTGGCTGCAGCGCCGCCTCCAGAAGGCGGGCATCCGCCCGATCTCGCTGACCGTCGACATCACCAACTACGTGATGCTGGAGGTCGGCCAGCCGCTGCACGCCTACGACAAGCAGCGGGTGAGCGGCCCGATCACGGTCCGCCGGGCGGAGGAGGGCGAGACCCTCACCACCCTCGACGGGGTCGAGCGCAAGCTCGCCGCCGAGGACCTGCTGATCTGCGACACCAGCGGCCCGATCGGCCTGGCCGGGGTCATGGGCGGCGCCTCCACCGAGATCCTCGACCCGGCCGCCGGCCCGGGCACCACCGAGGTGATCATCGAGGCCGCGCACTTCGACCCGGTCTCCATCGCCCGCACCGCCAAGCGGCACAAGCTGCCCTCCGAGGCGTCCAAGCGCTTCGAGCGCGGCGTCGACCCGGAGGCCGCCCGCGCCGCCGCGCAGCGCGCCGTCGACCTGCTGGTGCTGATCGCCGGCGGCACCGCCGAGGCCGGGGTCACCGACATCGCGGCCCCGCACCCGGTGCGCACCATCACCATCGCCGCCGACCTGCCGGACCGGGTCGCCGGGACGGTGTACGGCCGCGAGACCGTCACCCGGCGCCTCCAGGAGATCGGCTGCTCGGTCGCGGGCGCCGACGTCCTGGAGGTCACCCCGCCGACCTGGCGGCCCGACCTCACCGACCCGTACGACCTCGCGGAGGAGGTCATCCGGCTGGAGGGCTACGACAACGTCCCCGCCCGGATGCCGAACGTCCCGCCGGGCAAGGGCCTGACCGAGGCGCAGCGCGTCCACCGCCGGATCGGCGTGGCGCTGGCCGGGGCCGGCTACGTCGAGGTCAACAACTACCCGTTCCTCGGCGAGGCCGCCTTCGAGGCGCTCGGCCTGGAGCCGGACGACCGCCGCCGCCGTACGGTCAAGCTGGTCAACCCGCTCAACGACGAGGAGCCGGCGCTGCGCACCACGCTGCTGCCGGGCCTGCTCGGCGCGCTGCGCCGCAACATCGGCCGGGGCAACACCGACCTGGCGATCTTCGAGACCGGCACGGTGTTCCGGCCCAAGGACGAGCTGAGCGTGGCCCCGCGCCCGGCCGTCGACCACCGGCCGAGCGACGAGGAGCTGGCCGCGCTGGACGCCGCGCTGCCGGACCAGCCGCGCCGGGTCGCCGTCGCCCTCGCGGGCGAGCGGCTGCCGTCCGGCTGGTGGGGCAAGGGCGAGCAGGCCTCCTGGGCGGACGCGATCGAGGCGGCCCGTACGGTGGCCCGCGCGGCCGGCGTCGAGCTGAACGTCGTCCAGGACCAGCACGCGCCCTGGCACCCCGGTCGCTGCGCGGCACTGGTCGTCGCCGGGACCGACCGGCTGGTCGGCCACGCCGGTGAGCTGCACCCGCGGGTGGTCAAGGCGCTCGGCCTGCCGGCCCGGACGGCGGCGATGGAGCTCGACATCGACCTGCTGACGGCCGACGGCCCGGTGAAGGTCGACGGCCCGGCGGTCTCCGGCTTCCCGGTGGCCACCCAGGACGTCGCGCTGATCGTCGACACCGCCGTCCCGGCCGCCGAGGTCGAGGCCGCGCTGCGCTCGGGCGCGGGCGAACTGCTGGAGGCCATCCGGCTGTTCGACGTGTTCACCGGCGAGCAGGTCGGCGAGGGCAAGAAGTCGCTGGCCTACGCGCTGCGCTTCCGTGCGGCCGACCGCACCCTGACCGCCGACGAGGCCACCGCCGCCCGCGAGGCGGCCGTCGCCGAGGCCGTCAGCCGCACCGGTGCGGTGCTGCGCGGCGCCTGATCCCGTCAGGGCCTGTCGAAGGGCCCCGTCCGGACCGTTTCGGTCCGGACGGGGCCCTTTGCCTTTCCTTGGGTTGACGGTCTGTCATCCACTCGTTTATCTCTTTACCTATGGAACTAGATAAAGGTGCTGACCAGCCCTCCCCGATCGAGTTCCGCCTGGACCCGGCCTCCGGCGTCCCGACCTACCTGCAGCTCGTGCAGCAGGTCGAACAGGCGCTGCGGATGGGCTGGTTGACCGAGGGGGACCGGCTGCCCCGGGTGCGCGAGGTGGTCGCCGCGCTGGCGATCAACCCCAACACCGTGCTCAAGGCCTACCGGGAGCTGGAGCACCGCGGCCTGGCGGTCGGCCGGCGCGGCCAGGGCACCTTCGTGCGCGGGCTGCCGGCCGGAGTGGTGCCGCTGCGCGAACGGGCCGCGCTGCGGCGGGGGTTGCTGGACTGGATGCGCTCGGCGCGGACCGCCGGGCTGGACGAAGGGGGGATGGTCGCGGTGTTCGAGGACGCGCTGCGCGACCTGCGCGAGGGCCGGGACGGGGTGGTGGCGTGAGTGCCGCGGACACCGTGATCGACTGCGGCGGGATCGGCAAGCGCTACCGCCGCTCCTGGGCGCTGCGGGACTGCCACCTGGCCGTCCCGGCCGGGCACGTGGTGGCCCTGGTCGGCCCGAACGGCGCCGGCAAGACCACCCTGCTCAGCCTGGCGGCCGGGCTGACCCTGCCGAGCGAGGGCGCGATGACCGTTCTCGGCGACCAACTCCCCGGCTCGCCCCGGGCCCTGGACCGGATCGGCTTCGTCGCCCAGAACGCCGCGCTCTACCCCGGTCTGCCCGTGCGCGACCTGCTCGCGATGGGCCGCCACCTCAACCGCCGCTGGGACGACACCCGGGCGCGCGCCCACCTGGACGGCCTCGGCATCCCGATGGACCGCAGGTACGGCCGGCTCTCCGGCGGCCAGCAGGCCCAGGTCTCGCTCGCCCTCGCGCTCGCCAAGCGGCCCGAACTCCTGCTCCTGGACGAGCCCTTGGCTGCGCTCGACCCGCTCGCCCGGCACGACTTCATGGCCGTGCTGCTGACCGCGGTGGCCGAGGACGGCCTCTCGGTGCTGTTCTCCTCGCACGCCGTCAACGAGTTGGAGCAGAGCTGCGACTACCTGGTGGTGCTGGCCGGCGGCCGGGTCCAGGTGTCGGGGGAGGTGGACGACCTGCTCGGCGGCCATCGGATGCTCACCGGCCCCACCGCGGAGGCCGACGCCGTCGCCGAGCGACTGCCGGTGGTCCGCGACCGCCGGGCCGGGGTCCAGTCCCACCTGCTGGTGCGCACCGGCGGCGTGGACGCGCCGGTCTCCGCCGGCTGGCGCCAACAGCGCGTCGGCCTGGAGGAGTTGGTGCTCTCCTACCTGCGTGAGCCGACCGCCTCCGCCCTGCCCGGCCCGCGCGGGGCCGTCCGTACGATCCAGAAGGTACTGTCGTGAGCTCGACCACCCTCGCCCCGCCCCGCTCCGCCGTGCTGCGGGCCGCCGGGCTGCGCCACCGGCCGGCGCTGCTGACCCTGCTCACGGTGATGGGCGTGATCTCCCTCGCCCTGCTGCTGCACGGCTGGTACGTCCACAACGGTCTGGACCGTAGCGGCGCGGCCTCCTGTGATCCGACGACCGACGCCTGCACGGCCAGGTTCAAGCAGTTCCGGCGGCAGTACGGCAACGGCATGCTGGAGCTCGACACCGTGTTCTACGTCCTGGGCGGCGCCTTAGGAGCCTTCCTCGGCGGTCCGCTGCTGGCAAGGGAGTTCGAGCACGGCACGGTCCGCTTCGCCTGGACCCAGGGGGCCGGGCGGAGCCGCTGGACGGCGGGCGGCCTGCTCGTGGTCGGCACCGTGCTGACCGCCGTGTCGGCGCTGTTCGGACTGCTGCTGCGCTGGTGGAGCGAGCCGCTGATGCTCATGAGCGGGGGGTTCGGTCCGGAGGTCTTCGGGCATGCGCCGCCGGTGATGGTGGGGCGGGTGCTGGTGGCTTTCGGGGCCGCGGCGCTGGCCGGCGCGGTGCTGCGTCGCACGGTGGTCGCGGTGGGTCTCGGCCTGGCGGCCTCGGTCGCGCTGCTGTTCCTCGCCGACGCCGTGCGCTCCCACTACCTGGCTCCCCTGGAGGAGCCCGTGCACACGCTGAACTCCCTGGCGCTGGACGATCGCTGGGTGCTGAACACGTGGTTCTCCGACCCGGCCGGGCACCGGATCTCCGCGGACGACTTCTACAAGCTCGGAGACTCGGGCGCCCAGTGGCAGTCCCTGCTGCGCGACGGCGGCTACACCGCGCACCAGGTGTACCAACCGGCGGACCGGTTCTGGCCGTTCCAGTGGATCGAGTTCGGCTGGACGGTCCTGCTCGCGGTGGCGCTGTGCGCGGCGGCGGTCTGGTGGGTGCGCCGGCGGGCGGTCTGACCTGCACGGCTCCGGATTGGTTGAAGTGTTTTCGTCAAAACCCTTGCGGGGGCGGCGGTTCTGGGCGTTTCCTTCTCGTTAGGAAGCTTTCCTAACCGAACGAGGAATCGGAGCGTCCCATGCGTCCTCAGTCCCGTCGCGTCCTCCACATAGCCCTCGCCGCCGCCCTGGTGGCCGCGCCCCTCACCGTCGCGGCCGCCGCGGCCGCCCAGGCCGCCCCCGCGGCCGCGAGCTCCGCCCAGCTCAAGGGCGTCGGCCTCGACGACCCGCACAAGAAGGACATCGCGATGCAGCTGGTGTCCAGCGCGGAGAACTCCTCGCTGGACTGGAAGGCCCAGTACAAGTACATCGAGGACATCGGTGACGGCCGCGGCTACACCGCCGGCATCATCGGCTTCTGTTCCGGCACCGGCGACATGCTGGAGCTGGTCCAGCACTACACCGACCTCAAGCCCGGCAACGTCCTCGCCAAGTACCTGCCCGCGTTGAAGAAGGTCAACGGCAGCGACTCGCACTCCGGCCTCGGCGACGCCTTCGTCCGGGACTGGGCCGCCGCGGCCAAGGACCAGACCTTCCAGCAGGCCCAGAACGACGAGCGCGACCGGGTGTACTTCAACCCCGCGGTCAACCAGGCCAAGGCCGACGGCCTGCGCGCGCTCGGCCAGTTCGCCTACTACGACGCCATCGTGATGCACGGCCCCGGCAACAGCTCCGACAGCTTCGGCGGCATCCGCGCGGCCGCGATGAAGAAGGCGAAGACGCCCGCCCAGGGCGGCGACGAGGCCACCTACCTCAAGGCCTTCCTGGACGCCCGCAAGGTGGTCATGAAGAAGGAGGCCGCGCACTCCGACACCAGCCGGGTCGACACCGAGCAGTCGGTGTTCCTCAACGCCAAGAACTTCGACCTCAACCCGCCGCTCAAGTGGAAGGTCTACGGCGACAGCTACAGCATCAACAGCTGACGCCCGGGCCGACACCGCCGGCGCGGTCCGTCGGACAGCTGGAAAGGGGCGCGCCCGCACCGGAGACCGGTGCGGGCGCGCCCCTCGCGTCCGGGCTCAGGCGCTCGCGGTGTAGTCGTAGAAGCCGCGGCCGGACTTGCGGCCCAGCAGGCCGGCGTCGACCATCCGGGACAGCAGCGGGGGAGCGGCGTACAGCGGCTCCTTGTACTCGTCGTACATCGACTCGGCGATCGAGACGATGGTGTCCAGGCCGATCAGGTCGCACAGCCGCAGCGGGCCCATCGGGTGGGCGCAGCCGGCCTCCATGCCCTTGTCGATGTCGGAGGCGGTGGCCACGCCCGACTCGAACATCCGCACCGCGGACAGCAGGTACGGCACGAGCAGCGCGTTGACCACGAAGCCGGCCCGGTCGCGGGCCCGGATCGGCTCCTTGGCGAGCACCTGGGAGGCGAAGGCCTCCACCCGCTCGGTGGTGGTCGCCGAGGTGGTCAGGGTCGGGATGACCTCGACCAGCTTCTGCACCGGCGCCGGGTTGAAGAAGTGCAGGCCGATGACCTGCTCCGGGCGGGAGGTGGCGGCGGCCAGCTTCACGATCGGGATCGAGGAGGTGTTGGAGGCCAGGATGGCGTCCCGGCGCTCGATGACCTGGTCCAGGGTCTGGAAGATCTTGACCTTGATGTCCTCGCGCTCGGCGACCGCCTCGACCACCAGGTCGCGGTCGGCGAAGTCGGACAGGTCGGTGGTGAAGGACAGCCGGGACAGCGCCTCGTCCCGCTGCTCGGGGCTCAGCTTGCCGCGCTTGACCGCCGTGTCCAGGGAGTTGGTCAGCCGGGTGCGGCCGAACTCCAGCGCCTCACCGCTGGCCTCCGACACCAGGACGTCCAGTCCGGCCCGGGCGAAGACCTCGGCGATGCCCGACCCCATCAGACCGCAGCCGACTACTCCGACGCGCGCGATGTCACTCACTCAGTTGCCCTTCGGTGGTGCTGGGGGTCGCCCAGCGAACTGGTGGCCCAGCGAGCTCGCTGGTCAGCGGGTCGGTGTACCGGAATGGGTGCACCGGTCACCGCCCCGACGACGTTACTACTCCGTACTCGCCGGTAGGTCACCCCCTCCCCGGCGCAGTGCCAGTGCGGACGGCCCCCCGATCGGGTGAGGCCGCACCGCCTGCGGGTGCGCCCGGGCCCGCCGCCGCCCGGCGCCGGACAGAATGCCGCAGACGGGGGCCGGGGACGGGAAGGGAGCACACGGTGTCGACGGGATCGCTCACAGGACAGGTCGCCCTGGTCACCGGCGGCGGCCGGGGAATCGGCCGAGAGATCGCCGTCGGCCTGGCCGCCGAGGGCATGGCCGTCGGCCTGGTCGGCCGCACCCACGGGACGCTGACCGAGACCCTCAAGGAGTGCGTCAAACGCGGCTCCCGGGGCGTCGCCGTCACCGCCGACGTCTGCCGCCCCGGCTCGGTCCGGGAGGCCGTCCGGCTGGTCGAACGCGACCTCGGCCCGATCGACCTGCTGGTCAACAACGCCGGCCTGGTCGACCGCGCCGAGGTGCCGCTCTGGGAGACCGACCCCAACCAGTGGTGGCAGGTGGTCGAGACCAACCTGCGCGGCCCCTACAACCTGCTGCGCTGCGTCCTGCCCGGCATGGTCGCCCGCCGGGCCGGCCGGGTGATCAACCTCAACTCCGGCTTCGCACTGCGCCCGGACGGCCACTACACCGCGTACGCGACCTCCAAGGGCGCGCTGCTCCAGCTCTCCGACAACATCGCGGACACGCTGGCCGAGCACGGAGTCGTGGTGCTGGACATCAGCCCCGGCGCGGTGGCCACCGACATGACCGCGGGGATGCCGATGTTCCGGGACATGAAGGCCTGGGGCTCGATCCCGTACATGGTCGCCGTCACCGTGGACGCCGCCCGGGGCCGCTTCGACGCGCTGCACGGGCGGTTCATCCACGCCGGGCGGGACGACCTGGCGGAGCTGGTCGACCGGGCCGAGGCGATCCGCGCGGCGGACGCCCGGACGCTGCGGCTGCGCCCGTACAAGGACGACGACCCGATGGTCTGACCGGCTTCGGCGGGAGGCTCGGCCGGGCGCTCGGCGAGGGGCTTTCGGCGGGGCCGGTCACGCACACAGCTGGCTGGCGGTGACCGGCTTGAGCCCCGCCTTGGCCAGCCCGTCCAGGATCGCCGGCAGCGCGTCGATGGTGCACTGGTGCCCCATGTGCAGGGCCACCACCGAGCCGCCGCGCACCGAGCCCAGCACCCGGCGCTGGAGCTCGGCGGCGGTCGGATCGCTGTAGTCCCGCGGGTCGACGTCGAAGGACAGTACGTGCTCGTAGCCGACGGCCTTGGCCTGGTCGCGCACCATCGAGGTGGCGTACTGCGCGGCGGAGGGGCGGAACCAGCGGCCCATCGAGCCGGTCAGCTTCGTCAGCCGGTCGGCGCACTGGGCGATCTCGGCGCGGGCCTGGTCCGGCGACATCGCGGAGATGTTGAGGTGGTTCTGGGTGTGGTTGCCCAGTTCGTGGCCGCCGTCCAGGATCCGCCGGGCCATCTGCGGCTGCTGGTCCAGCCAGCTGCCGACCGCCATCACGGTCAGCTTGACGCCGCGCTGCTCGGCGGCCTCCAGCAGGGCGGTGGCGAGCAGCGGGTCGCCGCTGCCGTGGAAGGTGAGCGCCACGTTCTTGCCGGTGCGCGGCCCGTACACCACCTCGTACGGGGTGCCGGCCGCCAGCGGCGTCAGTACCGGCGGGGTCGGCGGCGCGGAGGCCGGTGTCGAGGCCTGGGCGGCGGCCGGGGTCGGTCCGCCGCCGGGCTGCGGCTCGCCCGGGGTGGTCGGGGCGGGGGAGGCGGGCCCCTCGCCGCCGTTCCAGGCCGGGTCGGTGGTGTGCTGCGGGTCGACACTGCCGGGGTGCGCGGCGAGCGTCCCGGTCTCGGCCCGGCGGGGCGTGCCACTGCCGCAGGAGGTGAGGAGTCCGCCGGCGGCGGACAGGGCGGCCAGCTTGGCGGCGGTGCGCAGTACGGTGCGGCGGTCGGCAGTCATCGGCAGCCAGCATAGAGAGGACGGACCCTCCCGGCGATCCGGCAGCGCCGTCCCGCGTCGTCCGCCGCACCGCCTTTGACGTGCACACACTCCGTTGTCCGGGTGTTGCGTAAACCTGAACTCCCGCTGTTTCCACGGCGTGTCGTTGGATACGATCTCGGCGCACCGCGTGTTACGGGGCAGTAGGCACATTCCGGCATTGCGCATTGGGGGCGGAACATGATGCACCACGAGGACACCGCGGCCGTCGACCAGGACACCCGCACCGGCTGGGAGTGGGCCAGAACGGACGACTGGCAGCCGCCGAGCGAGCTCGACACCGGCATCCCGCACACCGCCCGGATGTACGACTACTACCTGGGCGGCAAGGACAACTTCGAGGCCGACCGCAAGGCCGCCCAGGCCGCCATCGCCGCCTACCCGGCGCTGCCGCTGCTGGCCCGCACCAACCGCCAGTTCCTGGGCCGGGCCGTCGAGTTCGCGGCGGGCCGGGGGATCCGCCAGTTCATCGACATCGGCACCGGCATCCCGACCGTCGGCTCCACCAGCGAGGTCGCCCAGCGGGTCGCCCCGGACGCCCGGGTGGTCTACGTCGACAACGACCCGATCGTCGCCACCCACGCCCGCGCCCTGCTGGCCGGGCACCCGGTCGGGCACACCTCCGTCATCGAGGCCGACCTGCGCGACCCGGAGTCGATCCTGCGCCACCCCGCGCTGGGCGCCGCCATCGACCTGTCCCAGCCCGTCGCGCTGATGCTCGTCGCCGTCCTGCACTTCATCCGCGACGAGGAGGGCGCCCAGCAGATCGTCAGCACCCTGCGCGAGGTGCTCGCCCCCGGCAGCGCCCTGATCCTCTCCCACGGCAGCCCCGACTTCGCCTCCCGCGAGAGCGCCGCCGAGGGCACCCGGATCTACCGGAGCGCCAGCGCGCCGCTGGTCCTGCGGCCCCGGGCCGACGTCGAACCCTTCTTCGGGGACTTCGAGTTCGTCGGCCCCGGCCTCGTCCAGCTCCCGCTCTGGCGCCCCACCGCGGGCCACCTGCGCACGGCCGAACTGCCCGAGGGCTGGCAGGACGTCTCCGCCTACGCCGGCGTCGCCCTCAAGCCGTGACCCGGCCCGGGCCGGCCGTGGAGCGGTGACGACGGCCGGCCCCGGCGCCTCCCTCCTGCGCCGGGACCGGCCGCCCCCACACCGAGCACACTAGGGCCGAGCACTGACAGCCCCTCAGCCGTCCGGCTACCCTGCGGCGTGACCACCGAACTGCCGCCGCTGCCCCCCGACGTCGCCGAGCTGCTGCGGAGCGTCGACGCCCCGCCCCGGCTGGTCGCCCACCTCGCGCTGGTGCACCAGGTCGCCGAGCAGGTCGTCGAGTTCTGCGCCGCCGAGGGTCTGGCCTTCGACCACCACGCCGTCCGCTACGGCGCCGCCACCCACGACATCGGCAAGGTCGTCCACCCCGAGGAGCTCTCCGGCCCCGGCTCCGCGCACGAACCCGCGGGCCACGCCCTGCTGTCGGCCCGCGGCGTCCCCGAGGAACTGGCCCGCTTCGCCCGCACCCACGCGAGCTGGGGCGAGCCCGGGACCACCACCGAGGACCTGCTGGTCAGCCTGGCGGACAAGGCCTGGAAGAACCAGCGCGTCCGCGACCTGGAGGACCGCGTGGTCGACCGGCTCGCCGCCGCCACCGGCCGCGAGCGCTGGGAGGCCTTCCTCGCCCTGGACGACCTGCTCACCCGGATCGGCGAGGACGCCCCGCGGCGGCTCGCCCTGCAGGCCGCGCATCCGGTGCGTACCGGGAGGAAATGACGCGACAGCGCGCGGCGGGCGGTGTTAGGTTCCGCGGCGTGGAACCCCTCACCGACCCCGAGATCCGCGCGTCCTTCGTCAACTGCTCCAAGGGCGAGGCCCGTCGGCTCAACCTGCCCCGGGGCCTGGCCGAACTGCCGTGGGCGGACTTGGACTTCCTCGGCTGGCGGGACCAGGGCGCGCCCGACCGGGCGTACCTGGTCGCGCCGCACGCCGGTGGGCTGGTCGGGGTGACGATGCGTTCGCCGATGGTCCGGCGCAGCCTGACCAAGACCAACGTCTGCTCGCTGTGCATCACCGCGCACGCCGGGTCGGGGGTCGCGCTGCTGGCCGCCCGCCGGGCCGGCGCCTCCGGGCGCGAGGGCAACACCGTCGGCACGTACATCTGCGCCGACCTCGCCTGCTCGCTCTACGTCCGCGGGTTGAAGAAGTCCGCCGCGGTGACCAGGCCGGACGAATCCCTGCCGCTGGAGCAGCAGATCGCCCGTACGGTGGGCAACCTCGACGCCTTCCTCGCCAAGGTGCTCACCGACACCGCCGCCGGGTAGGGCTTCGCACGGGCGGCTACCGGCTACCGCCCCCCGCGCAGCTGGTCCAGGTCGCGGCGCTCCCGCTTGGTCGGGCGCCCCGCGCCGCGGTCCCGTTCGAAGACCGGGGCCACGAACTCGCGCGGCGGCCGCGGCGGACTGTTGTCGATCAGGCACTCCGCCGCGACCGGGGCGCCGACCCGCTTGCGGATCAGCTTCGTCACCACGACGACCCGCTCGTACCCCTCCTCGCGGACCCGGACCTCGTCCCCGGGCCGGAGGCTCTGCGCGGGCTTGACCCGCTCGCCGTTCACCCGGACGTGCCCGGCCTTGCAGGCCGCCGCCGCCAGCGCACGCGTCTTGGCCAGCCGGACCGACCAGATCCAGACGTCCACCCGCACGCTTCCCTGTTCCTCAGCCATCCTGCGAGCCTACCCAGGCCGCGGGCCGACCCCGCCCGGCCCGCTGCCTGATCCACGGGACACGCCTCAGGCAGCGAGCGGGACTTCCTGGACGGCCCAGCCGTTGCCGTCCGGGTCGTTGAAGAACACGAAGTTGTTCCAGGCCTCGCCGTGCCCGTCCACCCGGGCTCCCGCCACGAAGTGCTGGACGGGGCTGACCACCACGCCCCGCGCGGTGAGCTCCGCGTGGGCCTTCTCGATGTCCGGCACCACCAGTTGGAGGCCCTTCACCGAGCCGGGCGCCGACTCGATCACCCCGTCGCCGAGCACGATCGAGCAGCGTGAGCCCGGGGGAGTCAGCTGGACCACCCGGACCCCGTCGCGCAGCCGGGTGTCGTGGTCCACGGTGAAGCCGGCCTGCTCCTCGTAGAAGAGCTTCGCGCGGTCCACGTCCGACACCGGGACCACCACGACTTCGAGCTTCCAGTCCATCGCCCTCACCCCTCTCGGTCGGGCACTTCCAGTATCTGCCCGAAACCGTTCCCCGGCGGACCTTCGGATAGCCTGAGAACACGATGAATCCGCAGACCACGCCCGCTTCGTCACCCTCGGCCACCGCCTTCACGACCCCCTGGGGCACCCTCGACCTGACCCGCTTCCCCGCGGACCCCCGCGAGCGGCTGCGGGCCTGGGACGCCGCCGACGAGTACCTGCTGCGCCACCTCGCCGGCGAGGCCGACAGCGCCGGCGGCGCCGCCACCGAGCTGGCCGGCCGCCGGATCGCCGTCCTCGGCGACCGCTGGGGCGCGCTGACCACCGCGCTGGCGCCGTACGAGCCGGTCCAGATCAGCGACTCCCACCTCGGCCGGCAGGCCACCCGGGAGAACCTCGCCCGGGCCGGCGCCGCCGTCGACGAGGACCGGCTGCGCACCACCCGGGACACCCCGCCGGAGCGCATCGACGTCCTGCTGGTGCGGGTGCCCAAGAGCCTGGCGCTGCTGGAGGACCAGCTGCACCGGCTCGCCCCGGCCCTCCACCCCGGCACGGTGGTGATCGGCACCGGCATGGTCACCGAGATCCACACCTCCACCCTGCAGCTGTTCGAGAAGGTGCTCGGCCCGACCCGCACCTCGCTGGCCGTCCGCAAGGCCCGGCTGATCTTCTGCACCCCCGACCCGGCGCTCGACCCCGGCCCCAGCCCCTGGCCGCACCGCTACGCGCTGCCCTCGGACATCGGCCCCGCCGCCGGACGCACCGTGGTCAACCACGCGGGCACCTTCTGCGCCGAACGGCTCGACATCGGCACCCGGTTCCTCCTGGGCCACCTGCCCACCCCCGCCCCCGGCGACCGGGTGGTGGACCTCGGCTGCGGCAACGGCGTGGTCGGCACCGCGGCCGCGCTGGCCGGGCCGGGCGCGGAGCTGGTGTTCGTGGACGAGTCCCACCAGGCGGTGGCCTCCGCCGAGGAGACCTTCCGCACCAACCTGGGCCCGGACGCCCCGGCCGAGTTCCGCACCGCCGACGCGCTCGACCCGGCGGTGTTCGCCCCCGGCTCGGTGGACCTGGTGCTCAACAACCCGCCGTTCCACTCCCACCAGGCCACCACCGATGCCACCGCCTGGCGGATGTTCACCGGCGCCCGGCGGGCGCTGCGGCCGGGCGGTGAGCTGTGGGTGGTCGGCAACCGCCACCTCGGCTACCACGTCAAGCTGCGCAAGCTGTTCGGCAACTGCGAAGTCGTGGCCGGGAACCCGAAGTTCGTGGTGCTGCGGGCCGTGAAGCGCTGACCGGCGCCCGTCGGCGGCGCGGCCCGGCGGCGCGTTCCGGCGGCGGCGCGGCCCGACGGCGGCCGGACCGGTCGCACCGGCGTGGCCCCCGGGGGCTTGCATGCTCAGCCTTGCATGGATTTTCCCTCCCGCGTATATTCATGCCACGACCAAGGAGGAACGCCATGGCTTTGCGAGTCGCCGTCGCCGGCGCGAGCGGATACGCGGGCGGTGAGGTGCTGCGCCTGCTGCTCGGCCACCCGGAGGTGGAGATCGGGGCGCTGACCGGCGGCTCGAACGCGGGCACCAGGCTGGGCGCGCTGCAGCCGCACCTGATCCCGCTGGCCGACCGCGTGCTCGAACCCACCACCCCCGAGGTGCTGGCCGACCACGACGTGGTGTTCCTGGCGCTGCCGCACGGCCAGTCCGCCGCCGTCGCCGAAGCCCTCGGCCAGAACGTCCTGGTGGTCGACTGCGGCGCCGACTTCCGGCTCAAGGCCGCCGCCGACTGGGAGCAGTTCTACGGCTCCGCCCACGCCGGCACCTGGCCCTACGGCCTGCCCGAACTCCCCGGCCACCGCGACGCGTTGAAGGGCAGCAACCGGATCGCCGTGCCCGGCTGCTACCCGACGGCCGTCTCCCTGGCGCTGTTCCCCGCCTACGCGGCCGGCCTCGCCGAGCCGGAGGCCGTGGTGGTCGCCGCCTCCGGCACCTCCGGCGCGGGCAAGGCCGCCAAGACCCACCTGCTGGGCAGCGAGGTGATGGGCAGCGTCAGCCCGTACGGCGTCGGCGGCGTGCACCGGCACACCCCGGAGATGGTGCAGAACCTCACCCCGCTGGCCGGCGAGCCGCTGACCGTCTCCTTCACCCCCACCCTCGTCCCGATGCCGCGCGGCATCCTCGCCACCTGCTCCGCCAAGGCCAAGCCGGGCGTGAGCGCCGAGGAGCTGCGCGCCGCGTACGCCCAGGCCTTCGCCGACGAGCCCTTCGTCCACCTGCTGCCCGAGGGGCAGTGGCCGCAGACCAGCAGCGTCTACGGCGCCAACACCGCCCTGGTCCAGGTCGCCCTGGACGCCACCGCCGGGCGGATCATCGCGATCAGCGCGATCGACAACCTGGTCAAGGGCACCGCCGGCGGCGCGGTGCAGAGCATGAACATCGCCCTCGGCCTGCCCGAGGAGCTGGGCCTTCCGCTGAACGGAGTCGCACCGTGACCACCCCTGACCCCGGCGTGACCACCGCCAACTCCGGCGTGACCGCCGCCAAGGGCTTCCGGGCCGCCGGCGTGACCGCGGGCATCAAGGCCTCCGGCACCCCGGACCTCGCCCTGGTGGTCAACGACGGCCCCTCGTTCGCCGCGGCCGGCGTCTTCACCGCCAACCGGGTCAAGGCCGCGCCCGTGCTCTGGTCCCAGCAGGTCCTCAAGGGCGGCCGGGTCTCCGCCGTCGTCCTCAACTCCGGTGGCGCCAACGCCTGCACCGGCCCGGCCGGCTTCCAGGACACCCACGCCACCGCGGAGAAGGTCGCCGCCGAGCTGGACCTCAGCGCCGGCGAGGTCGCCGTCGCCTCCACCGGCCTGATCGGCGTCCGGCTGCCGATGGACGTGCTGCTGCCCGGCGTCACCCTGGCCGCCCAGGAGCTCAGCGAGACCGGCGGCGAGTCCGCCGCGATCGCCATCAAGACCACCGACACCGTGCACAAGACCGCGCAGTTCACCAGCCCGGCGGGCTGGACGGTCGGCGGCATGGCCAAGGGCGCGGGCATGCTCGCCCCGAGCCTGGCCACCATGCTGGTGGTGCTCACCACCGACGCCGACCTGGACAGCGCCGCCCTGGACGCCGCCCTGCGCGGCGCCACCCGCACCACCTTCGACCGGATCGACTCCGACGGCTGCATGTCGACCAACGACACCGTGCTGCTGCTGGCCTCCGGCGCCTCCGGCACCGCCCCGGACGCGGCCGAGTTCGCCGAGGCCGTCCGCACCGTCAGCGCCGACCTGGCCCGCCAGCTGATCGGCGACGCCGAGGGCGCCAGCAAGGACATCCGGATCGACGTCACCGGCGCGGCCACCGAGGACGAGGCCGTCGAGGTCGCCCGGACGATCAGCCGCAACAACCTGCTCAAGTGCGCCATCCACGGCGAGGACCCCAACTGGGGCCGGGTGCTGTCCGCGATCGGCACCACCTCCGCCACCTTCGAGCCGGACCGGCTGGACGTGGCCATCAACGGCGTCTGGGTCTGCCAGGACGGCGGCGTCGGCGAGGACCGCGAGCTGGTGGACATGAAGGGCCGCGACGTGGTCATCACCGCGAACCTCAACGCCGGTACGGCGAGCGCCTCGCTGTGGACCAACGACCTCACCGCCGACTACGTCCACGAGAACAGCGCCTACTCCAGCTGAGCCGCGGCACCCGCAGCTGATCCGCGACATCCTCCCCCAGCCTGCGGCCGGGGGGACCCCCATCGACGAGGGAAACCCGTGCAGATCGCACCCAAGGGCGAACAGGCCCGCAACAACACCGCGTTGCCCAAGGCCATGACGCTGATCGAGGCGCTGCCCTGGCTGGAGCGCTTCCACGGCAAGACCATCGTGATCAAGTTCGGCGGCAACGCCATGGTCGACGAGAGCCTCAAGGCGGCCTTCGCCCAGGACGTCGTCTTCCTCCGCTACGCCGGACTGCACCCGGTCGTGGTGCACGGCGGCGGCCCGCAGATCAGCGCCCAACTGGACAAACTGGGCCTGGAGTCCAGCTTCACCAACGGCCTACGCGTCACCACCCCCGAGACCATGGACGTGGTCCGGATGGTGCTGGCCGGCCAGGTGCAGCGCGAGCTGGTCGGCCTGCTCAACGAGCACGGCCCGTTCGCCGTCGGCATGACCGGCGAGGACGCCCACACCATGACGGCGGTCAAGCGCTACGCCGTGGTGGACGGCGAGCAGGTCGACATCGGCCTGGTCGGCGACATCGTCAACATCGAGGCCGGCGCGGTGAAGGCGCTGATCGCCGACGGCCGGATCCCGGTCATCTCCTCGATCGCCCGCGGCGCCGACGGCCACGTCTACAACATCAACGCCGACACCGCCGCCTCCGCCCTGGCGGTCGCGCTCGGCGCCGAGATGCTGGTGGTGCTGACCGACGTCGAGGGCCTGTACAAGGACTGGCCGAACTCCGACGACGTGATCAGCCAGCTCAACGCGAGCGAACTGGAGGAGCTGCTGCCGGGCCTGGCCAGCGGCATGCTCCCCAAGATGGAGGGCTGCCTGCGCGCCGTCCGCTCCGGCGTCGGTACCGCCCGCGTCCTGGACGGCCGGGTGCAGCACAGCCTGCTGCTGGAGATCTTCACCGACGAGGGCATCGGCACGATGGTCGTGCCGGACGACGAGCCGACCGTGACCGGGGGACTGGCATGACGCACAACGAGCAGCTCACCGACCGGTGGCAGCACGCCTTCACCGACAACTACGGCACCCCCCGGATCCCGCTGGTGCGCGGCGAGGGCGTCAAGCTCTGGGACGCCGACGGCAAGGAGTACACCGACCTGCTCGGCGGCATCGCCGTCAACGCCCTCGGCACCGCCCACCCGGCCGTGGTCGAGGCGGTCAGCCGGCAGATCGCCACCCTCGGCCACGTCTCCAACCTCTTCATGGCCGAGCCGACCATCGCCCTCGCCGAGCGGCTGCTGGCGCTGGACGGCCGGGCGGGCGGCCGGGTGTTCTTCTGCAACTCCGGCGCCGAGGCCAACGAGGCCGCCTTCAAGATCAGCCGGCGGACCGGCCGCACCCACCTGGTCGCCCTCCAGGGCGGCTTCCACGGCCGGACCATGGGCGCCCTCGCGCTCACCGGCCAGCCCGCCAAGCAGGCACCGTTCCGCCCGCTGCCCGGTGATGTCACCCACGTCCCGTTCGGCGACGTCGAGGCGCTGCGCGCGGCCGTCACCACCGGGACCGCCGCCGTCTTCCTGGAGCCGATCCAGGGCGAGAACGGCGCGATCCCGCTGCCCGAGGGCTACCTGAGGGCGGCCCGCGAGATCACCCGGGCCACCGGCACCCTGCTGGTCCTGGACGAGATCCAGACCGGCATCGGCCGGACCGGCCACTGGTACGTCCACCAGGCCGTCGAGGGCGTCGAGCCGGACGTGGTCACCCTGGCCAAGGCGCTCGGCGGCGGCCTGCCGATGGGCGCGGTGCTGGCCTTCGGCCCGGCCGCCGACCTGCTCACCCCGGGCCAGCACGGCACCACCTTCGGCGGCAACCCGGTGGCCGCCGCGGCCGGGCTCGCGGTGCTGGACACCATCGAGTCCGAGGGCCTGCTGGAGCACGTCCGCAAGATCGGCGACCGGCTGCGGCACGGTGTCGAGGCGCTCGGCGACCCGCTGGTCTCGCACGTGCGCGGGGCCGGACTGCTGCTCGGCATCGTGCTGACCAGGCCGCTCTCGGCCCAGGTCCAGGCGGTCGCCCAGCAGGCGGGCTTCCTGGTCAACGCGGCCGTGCCGGACGCCGTGCGGCTGGCTCCGCCGCTGGTGCTGAGCGAGCAGGACGCGGACGCCTTCCTCGCGGCCCTGCCGGAGATCCTCCGGACGGTGCGCGAGAGCGCCCCGGCCGATGCGAGTTGACCATCGTCCGGGAGAATAATCACATGACCGATTCCCGCTCCGGTTCCGCCGCCGCCGGCCCGACGTCGCAGGTCCCGCAGACCCGCACCGCGCGCCACCGGCGGATCGTGGACCTGCTCACCCGCCAGCCCGTGCGTTCGCAGAGCCAGCTCGCCAAGCTGCTCGCCGACGACGGACTCGTGGTCACCCAGGCCACCCTCTCCCGGGACCTGGACGAGCTGGGCGCGGTCAAGATCCGCAACCGGGACGGCGCGCTGATCTACGCCGTCCCCGCCGAGGGCGGCGACCGCACCCCGCGCGCACCGATGGGGGAGTCGGCCAGCGAGGGCCGGATGGCCCGGCTGGCCGGCGAGCTGATGGTCTCCGCGACGGCCTCCGGCAACCTGGTCGTGCTGCGCACCCCGCCGGGTGCCGCGCAGTTCCTCGCCTCGGCGATCGACCAGGCGGAGGTCTTCGAGATCATCGGCACCATCGCGGGCGACGACACCGTACTGCTGATCAGCCGGGACCCGGCGGGCGGCCAGGCACTGGCCGACCACCTCATGCAACTCGCCCAGGCCAAGGCGCAGTAGGGCCGCGGCACCCGGAACCCCGGTCGAAGGATCCCCCTTCGACCGGGGTTTTGTGTTTCATACGGAGTGATGCATACTTATGCCACCCACCGCACATGTGTGAAGGAGCCACCGCGATGACCGCCCAGCAGTCCTCCGACGTCCGCCTCTGGGGCGCGCGCTTCGCCGACGGCCCGTCCGAGGCGCTGGCCAGGCTCTCCGCCTCGGTCCACTTCGACTGGCGGCTCGCCCCGTACGACATCGCCGGCTCCAAGGCCCACGCCCGGGTGCTGCACCAGGCGGGCCTGCTCTCCGACGAGGAGCTGGCCGGCATGCTGGCCGGGCTCGACCGGCTGCTCGCCGACGTCGAGGCCGGGACCTTCGTCGGCACCGTCGCCGACGAGGACGTGCACACCGCCCTGGAACGGGGCCTGCTGGAGCGCCTCGGCGCCGACCTCGGCGGCAAGCTGCGGGCCGGGCGCTCGCGCAACGACCAGATCGCCACCCTGTTCCGGATGTACCTGCGCGACCACGCCAGGATCATCGGCGGCCTGCTGCTCGACCTCCAGGGCGCCCTGGTCGGCCTGGCCGAGGCGCACCCGGACACCGCGATGCCCGGCCGCACCCACCTCCAGCACGCCCAGCCGGTGCTCTTCGCCCACCACGTCCTCGCGCACGTGCAGGCCCTCGGCCGGGACGCCGAGCGGCTGCGCCAGTGGGACGCCCGCACCGCCGTCTCCCCGTACGGCTCCGGTGCGCTGGCCGGCTCCTCGCTCGGCCTCGACCCGCAGGCCGTCGCCGCCGACCTCGGCTTCGAGGGCGGCTCGGTCGGCAACTCCATCGACGGCACCGCCTCGCGCGACTTCGTCGCCGAGTTCGCCTTCGTCACCGCGATGATCGGGATCAACCTCTCCAGGATCGCGGAGGAGGTGATCATCTGGAACACCAAGGAGTTCGGCTTCATCACCCTGCACGACGCCTTCTCCACCGGCTCCTCGATCATGCCGCAGAAGAAGAACCCGGACATCGCCGAGCTCGCCCGCGGCAAGTCCGGCCGCCTGATCGGCAACCTCACCGGCCTGCTCGCCACCCTCAAGGCGCTGCCGCTCGCCTACAACCGGGACCTCCAGGAGGACAAGGAGCCGGTCTTCGACTCCTGCGACACCCTGGAGGTGCTGCTGCCCGCGTTCACCGGGATGATGGCCACCCTCACCGTGCACCGGGAGCGGCTGGAGGAGCTGGCCCCGGCCGGCTTCTCGCTCGCCACCGACATCGCCGAATGGCTGGTCAAGCAGGGCGTGCCGTTCCGGGTCGCGCACGAGGTGGCCGGAGCCTGCGTCAAGGTCTGCGAGGCCCAGGGCATCGAACTGTCCGACCTGACCGACGAGCAGTTCGCCTCGATCTCCGAGCACCTGACCCCCGAGGTCCGTACGGTGCTCAGCGTGCACGGCGCCATCGCCGCCCGCGACGGGCGCGGCGGCACCGCCCCCTCGGCCGTCGCGGTCCAGCTCGCCGAGGTGAAGGCGGACCTGGCGCGGCAGCAGGAGTGGGTCCAGGGCTGACCCTGGAGCAGTGGGCGAGGGGCGCGGCGGCCCGACCGGCGCGCCCCTCCCGCGTACGCGCCCCGGTCCGGGCGTAACCGGCCCCGCCCGGGCCCGTCATGCACGGTGTGTGCACCCCCCTTCCGGCCGCCCCCTCCGCCGAGGACGTCTACCTCGCCGAACAGCGCCGCCGCGCGGTCCGCGAGACCGTCGCCGCCCTGCCCGGCCGCTGTCCGGAGCTGATCGCCGCCCTCGCCGAGGATCCGCCCCCCACCTACCGGGAGCTCTCCGAGCGCCTCGGCATGCCGCGCGGCTCGATCGGCCCCACCCGCTCCCGCTGCCTGGCCTGCCTGCGGCTGCTGCTGCACGCCGAGCGCTACCCCTGACCGGAGGCCCGCCTCACCCGGGCGCGCACGCCCGCCCCGTCCGCTCACCGCCCGTCACCGGCCGCCCGCTCCACCCCCACCCGCGGCGTGACCCTTGCCACGTCTGCCCCGCCGAAGGTTGAGAGAACCTGACACCCGGGTAGCACGCTGGCGAACGTCACTCTTGACGGTGGCGCATACGCTCGGATACTGAGCGTGAGCGCGCCACCCTCTGCGCGCCGGGCACGACGACTGGGGAGGCCCCTCCACATGGGCATGAGCGTGATCATCTCGGCCGCTGCGGCCGAGGACGCGGAGCAGATCCTCAAGCTCCAGTACCTGGGCTACCAGCCCGAGGCGGAGCTGTACGGCGACTGGGCGATCGAGCCCCTGACCCAGAGCCTGGAGAGTCTGCGCGCCGAACTGACCGAGCAGCACGTCCTGGTCGCCCGGCTGGGCGACGAGGTGGTGGGCGTCGTCCGCGGCCACGTCGACGCCGAGGGCATCGGCCGGATAGGGCGTCTGGTGGTCCATCCCCGGATGCAACGGCACGGCCTGGGCGGCCGGCTGCTGGACGCGCTGGAGCGCCGGATGGCCGAGGACGCCCGCCCGGTGACGGCCTACCGGCTGTTCACCGGCCACCGGAGCCTCGGCAACCTGCGGCTCTACGCCCGCCAGGGCTACCGGCAGACCGCCGTCGAGCAGGTGACCAGCCGGCTGAGCTTTGTGCACCTGGAGAAGTCCGCCGCGACCCCGCTGACCGGGACCTCGCTGGCCGCGACCGCCTGAGCCCCGCCCGACCGAGCCCCGCCCACCGCCAGCACCCTCGACGCCGCCACCATCCGGACGCCCCGGTGGCGGCGTCGGGTCGTATCTCCCCAGCTCCGCACGGTTCGTGTCCGCAATGCGGACAGTGCTGTCGAACAATTGGGCGCTGTACGACTGATCTGTTTTACTGGCTCACATGACTGCGACGACGAACTGGACCCCCACCGGCACGCTGCCGGCAGGTGAGCGTGCCATGTGCCGTCGAATGTGTCACTGCTGAGGGCCACCGCCCCCGGGCACCCCGCCGAGGGTGCCTCCTCCTCGCGCCCCGAAGCGAGAATCCGGCGTCGCTCCCGCCCGTGCGAGCGCGCCCTCCTCTCCGGAACCCTCCCCTCCGGCGTGCCCGCCCACCCGCGGCCGTCGATGACTCGTTAGGGCCACGCCGTCGCGCGGCCCGGTCGTTCTGCGGCCACGATCAAGGGGTGGCCGGTCCGGATCCCCCTGGCGGGGCGTCGCAGGACACCGCCGACCGCGAGCCGGTCGGCCGGTGGACACCGCCGCCCGCCCCCGACCCACGGAAGCACCTGTGATCACCACCACGGACCTGACGAAGGTCTACCGTTCCCGAGGCCGCGAGGTGACCGCCCTCGCCGGTGTCGACCTGCACGTCCGCCCGGGCGAGGTCTACGGAGTCGTCGGCACCAGCGGTGCCGGCAAGTCCACCCTCATCCGCTGCGTGAACATGCTGGAGCGCCCGACCTCCGGCACGGTCACCGTGGACGGGGTCGACCTGACGGCGCTGTCCGGCGGGGAGAACCGGGCCGGCAAGGACCTGCGCGAGGCGCGCCGCCGGATCGGCATGGTCTTCCAGCACTTCAACCTGCTCTCCTCCCGTACGGTCCAGCAGAACGTCGAGCTCCCGCTGGAGATCATCGGCCTGGACCGCACCCAGCGCCGCCGCAAGGCCGCCGAACTGCTCGACCTGGTCGGCCTCGGCGACAAGGCCCGCAGCTACCCCAACCAGCTCTCCGGCGGCCAGAAGCAGCGGGTGGGCATCGCCCGCGCCCTGGCCGGCGACCCCAAGGTGCTGCTCTCCGACGAGGCCACCTCGGCCCTCGACCCGGAGACCACCCGCTCGATCCTCAAGCTGCTGCGCGACCTCAACCAGCAGCTGGGCCTGACGGTCCTGCTGATCACCCACGAGATGGACGTCATCAAGTCCGTCTGCGACTCCGCCGCGCTGATGCGCGGCGGCCGGGTGGTGGAGTCCGGCGAGCTGACCGACCTGCTGGCGCAGTCCGGCTCCGAGCTGGCCCGCGAGCTGTTCCCGCTCAGCGAGTTCGGCACCGGCCACCCCGGTACGACCGTGCTGGAGATCACCTTCCAGGGCGACGCCCCGGCGCAGCCGTTCGTCTCCCAGCTGGCCCGCACCTACCAGATCGACATCAACATCCTCGGCGCCGCCGTGGAGACGATCGCGGGCCGGATGGTCGGCCGGATGCGGGTCGAGCTGCCCGGCGGCCACCAGGACAACGTGGTGCCGATCGGCTACCTGCGGGAGCAGGGCCTGCAGGTGGCCCTGCTCGATTCGGACGGCAACGGCACGGCGAACGGAGCGGTGGCATGAGCGGCCTGAGCTGGGACCAGATGCAGGACCTGATGTGGCCCGCCACCCAGGAGACCTTCCAGATGGTCGGTGTCGCGACCCTGTGCACGGTCGTGCTCGGCCTGCCGCTCGGGGTGCTGCTGGTGCTCACCTCCAAGGGCGGGGCGCTGCAGAACCAGCCGGTGAACAAGGTGCTCGGCGCCGTCGTGAACCTGGCCCGCTCGCTGCCGTTCATCATCCTGATGATCGCGCTGATCTCCTTCACCCGGTGGCTGACCGGCAACTCCCTCGGCTGGCAGGCGGCGACCGTGCCGCTGACGGTCGGTGCGATCCCCTTCTTCGCCCGGCTGGTGGAGACCAACGTCCGAGAGGTCGACCGCGGCCTGATCGAGGCGGTGCAGGCGATGGGCGGCAGCACCTGGACGTTGGTGCGCAAGACGCTCGTCCCCGAGGCGCTTCCCGGCATCGTGGCCTCCGTCACCACCACGGTGATCGCGCTGATCGGCTACTCCGCGATGGCCGGCACGGTCGGCGGCGGCGGTCTCGGCGACCTCGCCTACCGCTACGGCTACCTGCGCTTCGAGACCACCTTCATGTGGATCATCGTGGCCGAGATCGCGATCATCGTCACGGTGATCCAGCTGGCCGGCGACCTCGCCGTGCGCCGGCTCGGCGACCGGGGCCGCGGCGGCGGACGCACCCGCCTGCTCCGCCTGCGGGCCACCACCCCCGACGAGGACCTCGTCGCCTCCTAGACCTCCCTCGTCCGACCTCCGGACGCGGCTCCCCGCATCACGCAGAAAGGCACTTTTCGTGCGCAACGTTCTGAAGTTCACCAGCGTCCTCGCCACCGCCGGCCTCGCCCTGTCGCTGGCGGCCTGCGGCAGCTCGGGCTCCTCGTCCTCGGACCCGAACGCGCCGCTGAAGGTCGTGGCCAGCCCGACCCCGCACGCGCAGATCCTCAAGTTCGTCCAGGACAACCTCGCGGCCAAGGCGGGCCTCAAGCTCGACATCAAGGAGGTCACCGACTACGTGACCCCCAACACGGCGGTGCAGGACGGTTCGGCCGACGTCAACTACTTCCAGCACGTCCCGTACCTGGACGACTTCAACAAGAAGAACGGCACGGACATCGTCCCGGTCGAGCCGGTCCACCTGGAGCCGCTCGGCGTCTACTCCAAGAAGGTCAAGGCGATCGGCGACCTGCCGTCCGGTGCCACCATCGGCCTGCCGAACGACGCCACCAACGAGGGCCGCGCGCTCAAGCTGCTCGCCGACAACAAGCTGATCACCCTCAAGGACGGCGCCGGCACCGCCGCCACCCCGGCGGACGTGACGGCCAACCCGAAGAACTTCAAGTGGAAGGAGCTGGAGGCGGCCCAGCTGCCCCGCTCCATCGCCGACCTCGACGCCGCCGTGATCAACGGCAACTACGCGCTCGACTCGGGCCTCAAGCCGGCCACCGACGCGCTGGTGCTGGAGAAGGCCGAGGGCAACCCGTACGCCAACATCATCGCCGTGAAGAAGGGCAAGGAGAACGACCCGCGGGTGAAGAAGCTGGCCGAGCTGCTGCACTCCGACGAGGTGAAGAAGTACATCAACGACACGTTCCAGGGTTCGGTCATCCCGGCCTTCTGAACGACCTGATCGTCGTACGGTCATACCTTGTGACGCCCGACCGGGCCCCCGCCGCACCTCGGCGGGGGCCCGGTCGGGCAGTATGCACCAGGGACACCACGGCAGACCGGGTTCTGACGTACCGTCGTGCGCGCGGCGCACCGCATGCCAACCGGGGCGCGACGGAGGCGTACGGTGTTGTGTTCACGACCCGGCGAGGAGAGACGGCATGGCAGCGAGCTTCCCCGAGACCGCCATCAGCACCGAGCGGCTGCTGCTGCGGCCCCTTGCGGAGGACGACGCCCCGGGGCTGGCCACCATGATGGCCGACGACCTCGTGCTCGCCTGGACCGATCTCCCGCACCCCTTCACCGAGGAGTACGCGACCGAGCTCGCCCGCACCCTCGCCCCCGCCCACCGCGCCCACGGCCGCGGCATCGTCTTCGCCGTCACCGAGCACCTCACCCAGCGCCTGGTCGGCCAGGTCGAACTGCGCAACACCGACTGGCGGCTGCGCAGCACCGAGATCTCCTACGTCACCGCCGCCTGGGCCCGCGGCGAGGGCTACGCCCCGGAGGCCGTCCTCGGCGTCGCCCAGTGGCTGTTCGAGGACCGCGGCTTCCTGCGCCTGGAACTGCGCACCGCCGCCGGGAACACCGCCGCCCAGCAGGTCGCCCAGAAGATCGGCGGCATCAGCGAGGGCGTGCTGCGCAGCGCCTGGATAGTCCGCGGCGAGTCCGGGGAGGTCGTCGCGGAGAGCCGCAGCGACCTGATCCTGTGGAGCCTCCTCCCGGAGGACCTGGAGTCGCCCGAACTGCACCGCGACGGCTGGCACGGCGACCACCGCTACGTGCTGCGCGACTGATCCGCCGGCGCCCTCCCCCGCTGGTCACCCCCCGTGGCGCGGACAGGTGTGCGAGTTGTCGACCTCAGGGGGACCGTACCCGGTAGCCTCTCCACCGGCGCCGCACAGCCGGCGCGACGAGTCGCGCAACGAGTCGAGGGAGAACGGCCGCAGATGGCTGACCGGATCACGGTCATCGGGTGGGACGGCACGCCGCTGACCGAGGCCGCCGGCGCGGCCCTCGCCGCGGCGACCCTGGTCGCCGGAGCCTCCTACCAACTGGACGCCCTCCCGGTGCCGGAGGAGGCCGAGCGGATCGCCCTCGGCAACATCCAGCAGGCCGCCCGCACGATCGCCGAACACCGCGGCGCCGCCGTCGTGGTCGCCGAGGGCGACCCGGGCTTCTTCGGCGTGGTGCGCACCCTGCGCCGCCCCGAGTTCGGCCTCGAACTCGAGGTCCTGCCCGCCGTCTCCTCCGTCGCCACCGCCTTCGCCCGGGCCGGGATGCCCTGGGAGGACGCCCAGGTGGTCAGCGCCCACGGCGGCCGGCTGCGCCGCGCCGCCAACATCTGCCGCGCCCACCCCAAGGTCGCCGTGCTCACCGCCCCGGGCGCCGGTCCGGGCGAACTCGCCCTGATGCTGCGTGGGGTGCACCGGACCTTCGTGGTCTGCGAGGCCCTCGGCACCCCGGAGGAGGACGTCACCGTCCTCACCTCCGACCGGATCGCCGACCACGTCTGGCGGGACCCCAACGTGGTGCTGGTGATCGGCGGCGCCGCCCAGGCCGGCGCGGTCGGCGAGGCGGCCGGCTGGCTGGCCGGGCGCCCCCTGGGCTACCCCGGCGCGGAACGCGGCTGGGCGCTCCCCGGCGACGCCTACGCGGGCGCCGGGCGCACGGAGGGCGAGCCGGGCGCGTCGGAGGCACTTCCCGCGCACGTGCGCGCCCTGGTGCTGGCCCGTCTGGGTGCACGTCCCGGCGACCTGGTCTGGTCGGTCGGCGCGGGCAGCGGCGCCCTCGCGGTGGAGGCGGCCCGGTTCGGTGCCGCCGTGGTCGCGGTCGAGGCCTCCCGCTCGGCCTGCGCCCGGCTCGCCGTCAACGCGCGCCGGTACGGGGTCGAGGTGGAGACGGTGTACGGGCAGGGGCCCGAGGTGCTGGGCGGACTGCCGGAGCCCGACGCGGCGGTGGTGGAGTCCGCCGACCTGGACGTGGTGCGCGCGGTGCTGGCCCGCAGGCCGGAGCGGTTCGTGGCGGTGGCCCGGACCTTCGCCGAGGCCGAGGAGGTCCACCGGGCCATCGTCGGGGCCGGCTACCGGGCGGACGGCGCGCTACTGCAGTCGACCCCGCTGCGGGCCGGTGAGGAGGGCGGCGCACTGGCGCTCGGGGCGGGCGAGGGTGGCGCACTGCTGCTCTGGGGTGAGCAGATCGTGTGAAGGCCTCGGGTGCGGGCCGGGGCCGCCGGGCGCACCGCGCGGTGATCCAGGTCGCATCCGGACACCGATTCGAGAGGTCACCGCGCCGGGCCGGTAGTGTGGCTCACAGACGGCTCCAGCCGCCTACGACCCACCCGATTCGGTCGGTTTGTCACCTTTTTGACGCGGTGCAATCCGGTTCCGCTCGGAGTGTGGGCAATTCGACGGGCCGCGTGCCGGACCTGGAGAATGCCGTAGGGTCCGGTGCGGTCGTGCCGGTTGCTCCGGGTTGTCGTTGATTCAGATGGTGCACCGCCTTCACCGGCGGTGCCCGGGCCGGGGTGCCGCAGCGCGCCGGAAGGACTTGGGCCGCAGCGCCACGGCGCGGCGGCCACGTGTGGTTGAGGGGCGGGTCGGTGCAGGCCCGGCCCGTGCGGATGGGCGCTGCGGTCGGTGGATCGCGTCGCCAAGGGGCGCGGCAGCGGCCTGGAAGGAGCTTTGACAATGACCGATGGCGGCCACGTCCCGGGCGAGGGACTGCCGGAGCACCTGCACGCCGGGCCCGACCCGCTCGGCGCACCGGAGGGCGTCGCGGGCGTTGCACCTCTGCAGGGCGTCGCGACCGACGGCGGCGTGATCCCCAACCCGGCGGCGCCGCTCGGCGGCCTGCCGGGCGCGATGCCCCCCGGCGCGGGCGTGATCCCGCCCCAGGGCCAGCCGAACTTCACCACCCCCGGCGTGCCGGCCCCGACCGCCCCGGGCGACGGCTGGGCCGTCGACCAGGGCGCCCAGCGCCCGTCCTTCCACTTCGTCGACCAGCCGGACGGGCTGGACGACGAGGACGACGTCCTGCTGATGCCCGGCCCGCAGGGCTCCTGGGGAGCCGAGCAGGCCCCGTTCGCGCAGCCGGACGGCACCCCGGTCGAGCCCTCCTGGCCGCCGGTCGACCCGCCGGTGCTCGGCGGCGAGCAGTTCCAGCAGCCGCCGTCGCAGGCCGCCCAGGCGCAGCCGTACCCGCAGCAGCCGATGACGCAGGCTCAGCCGCCGCGCCGCCCGCTGCACGCCGGCCCGCCGATCCCGGACCCCTCGCTGATGACCGGCCAGGTGCCGGTCCGTTCGCTGGCCGACCGCGGCCCGTCGCAGGGCGGCACGCCCGCGCACGGTATCCCGGTCGTCGGCCGGCCGCCGATGGGCGAGCCCGTCGCGCCGGTTCCGGGCGTCGTGCCGCAGGCAGCCCCGGTGGCGCCCGCCGCGCCGGTGCCGCCGGCTCCCTCCACGGTCGAGGGCGGGCCGGAGGTTCACCAGGTCGCCCAGGCCCAGGGCTACCAGCAGGTGCCGCTGGGCTCGCCGCCGGTCGAGGGCCTGATGGCGGTCGAGGCGATCGGCGCCATCGAGGTGATCGAGGTCGTCGGGACCCCGGACGCCGTCCCGGCCGCGCCGCTGGCCGAGGGCGTGCCGCTGGCCGAGGGCGTGCCGGCCCAGCCGGCCGCCGAGGCCGCCCAGCAGGGCCCGGCCGTCGTGGTCGAGCCGGGCGCGGCGGTCGAGCAGGTCGAGACGGTCGCGGCCGAGACGGTCGGTCAGCCGGCCGCCGAGGCGGTCGTGGTGGAGAGCCCCGCGGTCGAGGCCGTGGTCGTCGACGCCCCCGTCGTGGAGACCGCCGCCGTGGAGAACCCCGCCGTGGCGACCGCCGCGGTCGAGGGTGCCGCCGTCGAGGTCGTGGCCGTCGAAGGCGTCGAGGGTACCGGCGAGGCCGCCGCGCCCGTCGAGCCGTCCGAGGCGGCCGCTCCGGCCGGTCAGCCGCGCCGGATCTCCGCCTTCCTCGCCGCGCCGACTCCGCACGGCCTGCCCAAGGTCGAGGCGGCCCAGCAGGCCCCGGTGGCCGTCGAGGCGGCCCAGGAGCAGGCCGTCCCCATAGCGGCCGCCGAGGCGGTCCAGGCCGAGGCCGTCGCCGTCCAGTCCGAGGCCGTCAAGGTGGTCCAGGAGGCCGGACAGCCCGCCGAGGCCGCGCAGGCGGTCGTCGCGGAACCGGTGGCCGAGACCGCGGCCGGCACCGGCGAGATGCCCTCCGGGCAGGTCGTCGCCGAGGCCGCCGAGCAGGAGCCCGCCGCCGAGCCGGTCCAGGCCGAGGCCGCCGTCGTCCAGGCCGAGGCCGTCGTCGCCGAGGCCGCCGGTGCCGAGCCGGTCGCCGAGCAGCCGCAGCACCCGGAGCAGCAGCCGCAGCCGGAGGCCGTCCCTGCCGAGTCCGTCGCGGAGACCCCGGCCGAGCCGGTCCCCGGGCAGCCGGAGCAGGCCGAGCAGCCGGCCGCCGAGCAGGTTGCCGCAGAGCAGCCCGCCGAGGCGGAGGCCGCGCAGCCCGTCGAGGCCGCCGCCCCCGGGGCCGAGCAGCAGCCCGCCACCGAGCCGGCTGACGAGGCCGCCGAACAGCCGGTCGCCGAGGTCACCGAGACCGCCGAGGTCGTCGAGCAGCCCGCCGAGGCCCTGGCCGCGGAGCAGCCGCAGCCGGAGCAGCCCGAGCAGGCCGAGCAGCCCGGGGCCGACCAGCCGCAGGCCGAGCCCGTCGCCGTCGCCGCCGGAGCGGAGGCCGTCCAGGAGGAGGCCCCCGCCGCCGAGCAGCCGCAGCCCGAGGCCCCGGTCGGCACCGAGCAGCCGCAGCCCGAACAGTCCGCCGACCAGCAGCCCGCCGACCAGCAGTCCGAGGCGGCCGCCGAGCCGACCGACGCCCCGGCCGCCGAGGCCGAGCAGCCCGCCGAACCCGCCGAGCCCCGCGGCCCCGCCGCCCCCGGCTACGACGAGGCCGGCCGCGACGCCGTCCACCAGGTGATCCGCGAGCGCCGCGACATCCGCAACGGCTTCCGCCCCGACCCGATCCCGCACGAGGTGCTGATCCGCGTCCTGGAGGCGGCCCACACCGCGCCCAGCGTCGGATACTCCCAGCCCTGGGACTTCGTGGTCATCCGCTCGGCCAAGACCCGCCGGAAGATGCACGCCCTGGCCGAGCGCCAGCGCGAGGCGTACGCGGACTCGCTGCCCAAGGGCCGGGCCAAGCAGTTCCGGGAGATCAAGATCGAGGCGATCCTCGACACCCCGGTGAACATCGTGGTCACCGCCGACCGCACCCGCGGCGGCCGGCACACCCTGGGCCGGCACACCCAGCCGCAGATGGCCCCGTACTCGGCCGCGCTGGCCGTGGAGAACCTCTGGCTGGCCGCCCGCGCCGAGGGCCTGGGCGTCGGCTGGGTGAGCTTCTTCGACGACGAGGAGCTGGTCCGCGAGCTCGGCCTGCCCGAGCACCTGGAGGTCGTCGCCTACCTGTGCGTCGGCTTCGTCGACGAGTTCCCGGACGAGCCGGAGCTGGAGCAGCAGGGCTGGGCCAAGAAGCGCCCGCTCGCCTGGGTGGTCCACGAGGAGCAGTACGGCAACCGCGCGCTGCCCGGCGAGGAGCCGCAGAACCTGCTCGCCGACACCCTGCGCGGAATCCGCCCGCTGGACGCCAAGGCGCTCGGCGAGGCCTGGGACCGCCAGAAGCGGATGACCAAGCCGGCCGGCTCGCTCGGCATGCTGGAGATCATCTCCGCCCAGCTGTGCGGCCTCTCCCGCAAGTGCCCGCCGCCGATCCCGGAGCCCGCCTGCGTGGCGATCTTCGCGGGCGACCACGGTGTGCACGCCCAGGGCGTCAGCCCGTGGCCGCAGGAGGTGACCGCCCAGATGGTCGGCAACTTCCTGGCCGGGGGAGCGGTGATCAACTCCTTCGCCAAGCAGATCGGCACCGAGGTCTGCGTGGTGGACGTCGGCGTCGCCGCCGAGCTGCCGCAGGCCGTCCAGCAGGGCCGGGCCACCGGCCTGCTGCCGCGCAAGGTCAAGCCCGGCACCGACGACATGACCCAGGGCCCGGCGATGACCCGCGAGGAGGCCCTCCAGGCCATCGAGGTCGGCATCGAGACCGCCCGCGACCTGGTCGCGGCGGGCAACAAGGCGCTGGTCACCGGCGACATGGGCATCGCGAACACCACCGCCTCGGCCGCCCTGATCTCGGTGTTCACCGGCCTCGACCCGGCCGAGGTCACCGGCCGCGGCACCGGCATCGACGACGAGACCCACGCCCGCAAGATCGAGGTCATCCGCGCCGCGCTGGCCCTCCACCAGCCCGACCCGAACGACCCGATCGGCGTCCTCGCCGCGGTCGGCGGCCTGGAGCACGCGGCCATCGCCGGCTTCCTGCTGGGCGCCGCCTCGCTGCGCACCCCGGTGGTGCTGGACGGCGTGATCGCCGGTTCGGCCGCGCTGGTCGCCAAGGCCATCGCCCCCGAGGTGCTGGCCGCGTGCATCGCCGGCCACCGCTCCGCCGAGCCCGGCCACCAGGCCGCGCTGGCGAAGCTCGGTCTGCGTCCGCTGATCGACCTGGACCTGCGGCTCGGCGAGGGCACCGGTGCCCTGCTGGCGCTGCCGCTGGTGCAGAGTGCGGCCCGCGCGATGCACGATGTAGCCACCTTCGACTCCGCCGGAGTCACCGAGAAGGCCTGACGCGCCGCTTCACCTCACCGCTCCGCGGACCGGCCCGAGGGCGCGCCGGCCCGCGGAGCGGCGTATCTCCGCACCGCCCCACACCCTCGTCTCTCCGTACCGCCCCACACCCTCATCCCGATCAGGAGCACCGCCGATGAGCGCGCCCACCCCGCACCCCAGCACCGAGGGCCGGACCCCCTACCCGGTGGGCCTGCTGCTGGCCGGCCGTCGCGTCGTCGTGGTCGGCGGCGGGCAGGTCGCGCAGCGGCGGCTGCCCGCGCTGATCGCCTCCGGCGCCGACCTGCACCTGATATCCCCGGCCACCACCCCGGCCGTCCAGGCCATGGCCGACGCGGGGGAGCTGACCTGGCACGCCCGCCCGTACGCGGACGGCGACCTGGTCGGCGCCTGGTACGTCCTGGTGGCCACCGACGACCCGGCGGTCAACACGGCGGTCAGCGCCGAGGCCGAGCGCGAGCGGGTGTTCTGCTCCCGCAGCGACGACGCCTCCGCCGCCTCCGCCTGGACCCCGGCCAGCGGCCGTGACGGCGGCGCCACCGTCGCGGTGCTCACCGGCGACCCGCGCCACTCCGCCGCCCTGCGCGACGCCGTCGTCGGCGGCCTGCGGGACGGCTCGCTGGCCGCCCGCTCGTACCGCACCCGCGGCGCCGGCGTCGCCCTGGTCGGCGGCGGCCCGGGCGACCCGGACCTGATCACCGTGCGCGGCCGCCGACTGCTCGCCGACGCCGACGTGGTGGTCGCCGACCGCCTCGCCCCGCGCGAACTGCTCGCCGAGCTGCCCGAGCACGTCGAGGTGATCGACGCCGCCAAGATCCCCTACGGGCGCCAGATGGCCCAGGAGGCGATCAACCAGGCGCTGATCGACCACGCCAAGGCCGGGAAGTTCGTGGTCCGCCTCAAGGGCGGCGACCCGTACGTCTTCGGCCGCGGCGGCGAGGAGCTGCTGGCCTGCGCCGAGGCGGGCATCCCGGTCACCGTGGTGCCCGGCATCTCCAGCTCGATCAGCGTCCCGGAGTCGGCCGGCATCCCGGTCACCCACCGCGGCCTGACCCAGGAGTTCACCGTGGTCTCCGGCCACGTCGGCCCGGACGACCCCCGGTCGGTCACCAACTGGACGGCCGTCGCCGGGATGACCGGCACCCTGGTGCTGCTGATGGCCGTGGACAAGATCGGCGCGATCGCCGCCAAGCTGGTCGAGCACGGCCGCCCGGCCGACACCCCGGTCGCGATCGTCCAGGAGGGCACCACCGCCGCCCAGCGCCGGGTGGACGCCACCCTGGCCACGGTCGCCGCCGTGGTCGAGGCCGAGGGCGTCAAGCCCCCGGCGGTCATCGTGGTCGGCGAGGTGGTCAACGTCCTGGCCGCCGCCTTCCAGCGCTAGCAAGCCCACGGAGTGGGAAGTCCCACGGAGTGGGAAGTCGGCCGGTCCGACTTCCTACTCCAACGGCTGCTCCGTCCAGATGACCTTCCCGGTCGCCGTGTAGCGCGTCCCCCAGCGGTCCGCGAACTGCGCGACCAGGAACAGCCCGCGCCCGCCCTCGTCCTCGGTCGCCGCGTACCGCAGGTGCGGCGAGGTGCTGCTGCCGTCCGACACCTCGCAGATCAGCGAGCGGTCGAGGAGCAGCCGCACCCGGATCGGCCCGGAGCCGTACCGGATCGCGTTGGTCACCAGCTCGCTCAGGATCAGCTCGGTGACGAACGCCGCCTCGTCCAGCCCCCAGTCCGCCAGCCGCCGGGCCACCTGCGCCCGGACCACCCGCACCGCCGCCGGGTCGGCGGGCACGTCCCACTGGGCGACCCGGTCCGGCGACAGCACCCTGGTCTCCGCCACCAGCAGCGCGATGTCGTCCTGCGGGTTCGCCGGCAGCATCGCCCCGAGCACGTCCGCACAGGTCTGCTCGGGCGTCCGCGGCGGCCCGCTCAGCGTCGTCCGCAGCAGCTCCAGGCCCTCGCCGATGTCCCGCTCGCGGTCCTCCACCAGCCCGTCCGTGTACAGCACCAGCCGGCTGCCCTCGGCCAGCTCCAGCTCGACGGTCTCGAACGGCAGTACCGCCAGCCCCAGCGGCGGCCCGGTCGGCAGCTCCGGATACGTCACCCGGCCCTGGGGGTCCACCACGGCCGGCGGCGGGTGCCCGGCGGCGGCCACCGTGCAGCGCCGCGACACCGGGTCGTAGATCGCGTACAGGCAGGTCGCCCCGGTCAGGCCGGCGCTACCGGAACCGCCCGCCTCCTCCTGGTCGATCCGGTTCACCAGTTCGTCCAGGTGGCCCAGCAACTCGTCCGGCGGCAGGTCCAGCGTGGAGAAGTTGTGGATCGCCGTGCGCAGCCGCCCCATCGTCGCCGCCGCGTGCAGCCCGTGCCCGACCACGTCGCCGACCACCAGCGCCACCCGGGCGCCCGGCAGCGGGATCACGTCGAACCAGTCCCCGCCCACCCCGGCCTGGGCCGGCAGGTAGCGGTGCGCCACGTCCAGCGCGTTCTGCGCCGGCAGGCTCCGCGGCAGCAGGCTGTGCTGCAGGGTCACCGCCATCGCGTGCTCCCGGGTGTACCGGCGGGCGTTGTCGATGCACACCGCCGCGTGCGCCACCAGCTCCTCGGCCAGCGTCAGGTCCTCCGGCTCGAACGGCTCGGCGCGGTCCGCCCGCCAGAACCGGGCCACCCCCAGCAGCACCCCGCGTGCCCGCAGCGGCACCCGCACCAGCGAGTGCACCCCGTACGCCAGCGCCCGCGCCGAGCGCTCCGGGTCCTGCTCCCGCCAGCCCTGCGCCTCGGCCAGCCGCGGCTCCAGCCCGGGCGTGCCGCTGTCCAGCGCCGCGGCCAGCGGGGTGGCCGGCACCACCTCCAGGACCGTCCCCACCGGGTGGAACGGGGCGTCGTCCCTGATCCCGGCGAGCGCGGTACGGCGCATCCGGCCCAGCGAGCCGACCCGCGGCGGCTCCTCGCCCGCCAGGACCTGCTCGGCCAGGTCCACCGTGACGAAGTCCGCGAACCGCGGCACCGCGACCTGCGCCAGCTCCTCCGCGGTCCGGGTCACGTCCAGCGAACTGCCCACCGTCACCCCGGCGTCGTACAGCAGCCGCAGCCGCCGCTGCGCGCCCTCGGCCCGGCCGGTCAGCGCCATCAGCTCGGTGGAGTCGCGCAGCGTGGCGACGCAGCCGGGCGGGCCGCCGTCCCGGTCGGTCAGCCGTACGTTCACCGCGAGCAGCCGCTCCCCGGCCAGCACCACCTCGTCGCTCACCGGCCGGTCGGCGGTCAGCAGCTCCAGCGGCGCGGGCTCCAGGCCCAGCTCGGTCACCGGACGGCCCTCGGCGTCCGGCGGCAGGTCCAGCAGCCGACGCGCCTCGTCGTTGCAGAGCAGCAGCCGCCCGTCCCCGCCGACGATCATCACGCCCTCGCGCACCGCGTGCAGCACCGCCGCGTGGTGCTCGTACATCCGGGTCATCTCGACCGGGCCCAGCCCGTGCGTCTGCCGTCGCAGCCGCCGGCTGATCAGCGCCGTCCCCAGGGTGGCCAGCCCTATCGCGCCCGCCGCGGCGCCCAGCACCAGCGGTAGCTGGCGCTCGCTCGCGGTGGACACGTGGCTCAGGGTGACCCCCGCCGAGACCAGCCCGACCACCGAACCGTCCGGCGCGTACACCGGGACGACCGCCTGCACCAGAGGCCCCAGCGTGCCGGTGAGGTGCTGGGTCACCACCTGGCCGTGCAGCGCCGGCTGGTACGTGCCGATGAACTTCTGGCCGATCCGGGCCGGATTGGGGTGGGTGTAGCGGATGCCCTGGTTGTTCAGCACCACGATGAAGTCCACGCCCGAGGAGATCCGCGCGGACTGGGCCTTCGGCTGGAGGATCGCGGTCGGATCGGGGGAACGCAGCGCGTCCACCATGCCCGGTGAGTTGGCGAAGGCCTGGGCGACCGCCACCGACCGGTTGCTCGCCTCGTGGTCGGCGTCGTTGTGCGACTGCACCACCAGTGCCACCGCGGCCCCCGCCACCAGCAGCAGCACGATCAGGATCTGCAGCGCGAACACCTGCCCGGCCACCGACCAGTGCCGGGCCGGTCTCGACCGCTTCGCGTGCGGCAGCTCTAGCCGACCGTGTGGGCGCCCACCGGGGGAGCCGGCGTCGCCGGTGGCACCAGAGGCCGACGGAGCCCAGGATCGGCCCGGATTTCGGGCCATACCGTCATATTTGCACTCCGAGTAGCCCGCGACCACCCCGTCACCTCCGCCGTTTGGCCTTCCCCGCCCCGGCTTGGCAAGATCACAGGGTGTCCGAACCCAGCACCATCACCGACCCGGCCGACCCGCGCCTCGCCGACTACACCGGCCTGACCGACGTCGAACTGCGCCGTCGCCGCGAACCCGCCGAGGGCCTGTTCATCGCCGAGGGGGAGAAGGTCATCCGCCGCGCCCTCGCGGCCGGCTACCGGATGCGGTCGATGCTGCTGACCGCCAAGTGGCTCGACGTGATGGCCGACGTCATCGCCGAGGCCGACGCCCCGGTCCACGTCGTCGAACCCGGCCTGGCCGAAGCCGTCACCGGCTACCACGTCCACCGCGGCGCCCTCGCCTCGATGGAGCGCAAGCCCCTCCCGGACGCCGCCGACCTGCTCACCGGGGCCCGCCGGGTCGCCGTCCTCGAAGGCCTGGTCGACCACACCAACCTCGGCGCCATCTTCCGCAGCGCCGCCGCCCTCGGCATGGACGCCGTCCTGCTCTCACCCGACTGCGCCGACCCGCTGTACCGCCGCGCGGTCAAGGTCTCCATGGGCGCCGTCTTCGCGGTTCCGTACGCCCGCCTCGACCCCTGGCCGGCTGCCCTCGACACCGTCCGCGAGGCCGGCTTCACCCTGCTGGCCCTCACCCCCGCCGACACCGCCGTCGACCTCGCCACCCTCGCTCCCCACACCCTCCCCAGGACCGCCCTCCTCCTCGGAGCCGAAGGCGACGGCCTCACCCCCCGGGCCATCGCCGCCGCCCACCACCCGGTCCGCATCCCGATGGCCCACGGCATCGACTCCCTCAACGTCGGCGCCGCCGCCGCCGTGGCCTTCTACGCAGTCACCACCCCCTGACCCGCACGGAGCCCCCACCACCAAAAGTCGCCCCGCCCGACTTCCTGTGCGATCCACAGCCGGCCCCGCCGCCCGCCCGGCGACTCCGCCACCACCTCTGCCTGGCACCAGAAGTCGGCCGGGCCGACTTCCTGTGCGCCCCCGGAGCTCTTTCACCCCGGCAGCCGCCTCCGGCCGACGCCAGAAGTCGGCGAGCCCGACTTTTGGCGCCCGCCGCCCAGCCCCGCGCCGGCTACCTCACCGCCGGGGCCCTGTTCGACTTCTCGCGCTCGCCCACCGCCGATGCCCCAGGCTGCCGACCAACCCCCACCGGCACCAGAAGTCGGCCGGGCCGACTTCCTGTGCGATCCATAGCCGGCCCCGGCGCCCGCCCGGCGACTCCGCCATCATCTCTGGCTGGCACCAGAAGTCGGCCGGGCCGACTTCCTGTGCGCCCCCGGAGCCTTCACCCGGTCAACTCCGGTGCCCGTCCGGCGCCCCAGGCCGACGCCAGAAGTCGGCGAGCCTGACTTTTGGCGCCCGCCGCCCAGCCCCGCGCCGGCTACCTCACCACTGGGGCCCTGCTCGACTTCTCGCGCTCGCCCACCGCCAACGCCCCGGCTACCCGCCAACCCCCACCGGGCATCAGAAGTCGGCCGGGCCGACTTCTGGTGCCTGCCAGCCAGCTCAGCCCGTCGGGGCGGTGGGTGGGGCCGGGGCGGCGGCCGGGGGAGGGGTGGTGAGGCCGGTGCCGCCGGAGGCGCCGGCACCGGGCCAGGACTCGTCGAGGGTGCCGTCGGCCCGCGCGGTGTAGCGGGTGGAGATGATCGCGCCGGTGGCGGCCACGCGCTCCTCGCGGACGACGGCGCTGCCGTCCAGGCGCCAGGTGGCGGTGGCCTGCGGGTCGGCGGTGGAGGTGCGGGAGGTGGTGGCCACGGGGGAGTCCCCGGCGAAGGTGTAGAGCTGGACGAGGTCGACCGGCGCCGAGCCCTCCACCCGCCGTAGCACCACGACCGCGGCCGGCTGACCCTTGTACCGGGCGGGCAGGACGGCGCTCAGCGCGACCTGCGGCCCGCCGCCGACCGAGCGGCCGTCCTTCAAGGTGACGGCGGGCCCGCCCGCCCCGTCGGGGTAGCTGCGGTTGGGCCAGTCCACCACGGGCCCGGGCCCCTGCGCGGGCGCCAACGCACTGTCCGCGGTGCCGCGCGCGGCGGCCGGGAGCGGGGTCGGCGAGGCCTGCGGCGCGACGTCCACGGAAGTCCCGGGCACGGCCAGCTCGCCGCCACCGGCGCTACCGCCGCCACCGCCCGTCGCGCTCTGCCCGACCACCGGTCGCGCCCCCTGGTTGCTCCGGTTCTCGCAACCCTGCGCCGCCGCGATGGCCAGCGCGACGCCGATCGTCACGGTGACGAAGACGACCAGCCGCTGCCGCAGCAACCGCTGCCGCGCCGTGCCGGGCCGTCCGCCGGGTGCGGGGGTGTGCTGCCGGTCCCGGGGCCGGGGCCGGGCCGGTGGCGGGGTCTGCGAGCGGTCCCGCAGCCGGCGGGTGACGGGCGTGGCCTCGGGCCGGGGGAGCGGGCCGCCGTGCGGGCGCCGCGCGGAGCCCGCGGGCGGCTGCCCACCCGGTCGGCCGGCGCCGGCCCGGGCCCGCGCGGCCGGTGCCGCGGGTTCGGGTGAGCGCCCGGGGCCCGGTACGCCCTGCCGCCCGTTCTCCTGCTGGGGGGTCTGAGGGGCCTGCGGCGCCGCCGTCGCACCGGCGGGTGCGGCGGCCGCCGTCCCCCGTCTGACCCCGCGTCCGCCGGCGGCGGCGGCCGTGCCGCGGGCCGCCAGTTCGCTGAGCCGCTCGTGCAGCGCGGCCGCGCCGGGCCGCTCGGCGGGCTCCTTGGCGAGGCAGGCCCGGATGAGCGGGGCGAGCTGCGGGGGGACGGCCGACAGGTCGGGTTCCTCGTGGACGACCCGGTAGAGCATCACTTCGGAGGACGCCCCGGAGCCGAACGGGGTGTCCCCGGTGAGCGCGTACGCGAGGGTGGCGCCGAAGGCGAACACGTCGGTGGCCGGGGTGACGGCGACGCCGCGGACCTGTTCGGGGGCGAGGAAGCCGGGGGAGCCGACGGCGGTGCCGACGTGGGTGAGAGTGCTGGCGCCGCGTGACCAGGCGATGCCGAAGTCGATGATCCGCGGGCCGCGCGGGGAGAGCAGGATGTTGGAGGGCTTGAGGTCGCGGTGGACGACCCCGGCCTCGTGCACCTTGACCAGCCCGTCGGCCAGGGCGGCGCCGATCCGGGCGGCTTCGGGCCAGCTCAGCGGTCCTTCGTCCCCGACCCGCTTGTAGAGGGAGGGGCCGGGGACGTAGGCGGTGGCCAGCCAGGGGCGGTCGGCCTCGATGTCGGAGCCGACGACCCGGGCGGTGCAGCCGCCCCGGATCCTGGAGGCGGCGGCGATCTCGCGGGCGAAGCGGGTGCGGAACTCCTGGTCCTCGGCGAGTTCGGCGCGGATGAGCTTGAGCGCGACGCGCTGGCCGCGGCGATCGGAGCCGAGGTAGACCACGCCCATGCCGCCGGCTCCCAGTCGCCGGTGCAGGCGGTACGGCCCGACGATGCGGGGGTCCTCACGCCTCAGCCGCATCATCGCCATGTCTCGTTCCCCGTCAGCCTGTGGGTGAGGCCCCGTCGGTTGGGGCATCGTCAGTTCCTGTCCGGCACAGCTTACGGACTGCCCGCTGCGGTGTGCTGATACGCAACACCTCGAGCCACCGTGCGATTGTCCGATCTTGAGCTGAGCAGCAGGTCACAGGGGTGCCGAATCGTTTCTCGGGGTTGCCCCTCAGGGTTCCCCCGGGGACCGTGCGAGACCTTCCTCCCCCTCCGGTAGTACGCCTTGAGTCTGAGCGTCATCCTCCGGGATGCCCGAGGAACAGTACGACGGCATGACGCCCGGAAGGCCCCCCGGCCAATAGCGTTGTGTCCAGCGGTGGACGGGAAACTCGTCCCCCGAGGTAAGCCGTCCACCGCGCCAACTCGACCGGATCAGGAGCAGGGCCATGGCATCGCAGCAGACGGGAACCACCCGCCGGCGTCGACCGCCCTTCATCCAGCCCCAGTCCGCCGAGCGACCCACCCGGCACCCCGCCGTCGCGCTGGCCATGGCCCTGCCGTGCGCCGTGCTGCTGGTGATGCTGTTCGGCGGGTGGGAGCAGATGGCGAACCAGGCCGAGGCCCTGGCCGATCTGATCGGCCGCTGAGGGAGACGGCGCCGCCGGCAAGACCATCAGGAAAAACACCAGAACGGGCACTGTTCCCCTGGGGACGGGGAGCAGTGCCGCCGGGGAGGCCGCGGGCCGCGATGACACGCGGACGGGCGAGAGCGGTCCGCAGAGCACCCCGGCAGGCGGAGACGCCGCGTACGGACGTCGGTGAGGGCGACCGTACGCGGCTCTTCTCCGCCCGCTTCCCCTGAAACACAAAAGACCGAGGCCGCGACCCTGACGGATCGCGGCCTCGGCCGTTACTGTGCGCGATACTGGGATTGAACCAGTGACCCCTACCGTGTCAAGGTAGTGCTCTCCCGCTGAGCTAATCGCGCCTGGTGAGGCGGTTG
>NZ_JBIWAQ010000011.1:96586-109113 GCF_044760155.1 Kitasatospora sp. NPDC098652 | reverse complement strand
TGGCCCGTTACTGTGCGCGATACTGGGATTGAACCAGTGACCCCTACCGTGTCAAGGTAGTGCTCTCCCGCTGAGCTAATCGCGCCTGGTGAGGCGTTCCTGCAGCGAACCCCGCGAGGTTCGACGTGCGCGATACTGGGATTGAACCAGTGACCCCTACCGTGTCAAGGTAGTGCTCTCCCGCTGAGCTAATCGCGCGGGGAGGCCCCCCGGACGAGCCGGGAGGACCTCTTTGAGGTGGAGACGGGATTTGAACCCGTGTACACGGCTTTGCAGGCCGTTGCCTCGCCTCTCGGCCACTCCACCAGGCAACACATGAAGAACGATCTTACACTGTTCTCCATCGAGCGGACGACGAGATTCGAACTCGCGACCCTCACCTTGGCAAGGTGATGCTCTACCAACTGAGCCACGTCCGCCTGTCTCCCCGGGACCTTCACCGCTTTTCCTCGGCTGCGCTCCCTGGCGACGTGTTGAACTCTAGCGGATTCCCGGGCCAGCTAAAAATCCGTTCCCGCAGCGTGCCGAGGGGATGCCGGCGGAGTGCCGTTCCGTCAGTCCTTCCGGCCGGTCACCGACCACCACCTGCGACGCTCCCGGACGATCATCCGCAGGCCACCCGGCGCACACCGGCGCGACGCACCCAGCTGCTCGTACGCGGGGGCGCGGCGGGCTCGGACCCGGCCCGGGGCACGCCCCCCGACCTACACTTCAAGCACCGCCACCCCCAGCACCACCGCGCAGGAGAACCGTGTCCGGCCACCCCGACCCCCGCACCCCGCTCGCCCGCTTCGGCGGCCGCCTGGCCACCGGACTGCGCGACGTCACCTCGGACCCGGCCGCGCTCGACTCCTCCGGCTACTGGGCCGTCGCCTACGACTTCGAGGGCCGGCTCACCTGCGCCCGCTTCGACGAGGTCCGCCCCGCACCCGCTCCGCCCTCCGGCGCGGGCTGGCACGGCCCGGACGCCGGCAGCTGGCACAGCTCCCTGGACCGCGCCGCCTACACGGCGGGCGTACGCCGCATCCGCGCGCACATAGCCGCCGGCGAGGTCTACCAGGCCAACCTCTGCCGGGTGCTCTCCGCACCGCTGCCCGACCCCGACCGCAGCGACATCGACGCCCTCACCGGCCTCCTCGCCCGCGGCAACCCCGCCCCCTGCGCCGGGACCGTCCGGCTGCCCGACCACGGCGTCGAGATCGCCACCGCCTCCCCGGAGCTCTACCTGCACCGCACCGGGCGCACCGTCTCCTCCGGCCCGATCAAGGGCACCGGCCGCACCGAGGACGACCTCCTCGACAAGGACCACGCCGAGAACGTGATGATCGTCGACCTGGTCCGCAACGACCTCGGCCGGGTCTGCGGGACCGGCACCGTCACCGTCCCCGACCTCTGCGTCGTCGAGAAGCACCCCGGCCTGGTCCACCTGGTCTCCACCGTCGAGGGCACCCTGCGCGACGGCGCCGGCTGGCCCGAACTGCTCGACGCGACCTTCCCGCCCGGCTCGGTCACCGGCGCTCCCAAGTCCAGCGCCCTGCGGATCATCGACGCGCTGGAGACCGCCCCCCGCGGCCCCTACTGCGGCGCGGTCGGCTGGGTCGACGCCGACCGCGGCGAGGGCGAACTCGCCGTCGGCATCCGCACCTTCTGGCTCGACCGGCAGGACCCGCGGGCACCCGTCCTGCGCTTCGGCACCGGCGCCGGCATCACTTGGGGCTCCGACCCCGAACGCGAGTGGGCGGAAACCGAGCTCAAAGCCGCCCGGCTCGTCGCGATAGCGTCGGGCGGCGAGCCCGGCATCGACACCGCCCCCGAGCCGCACCGTGTCTAGGAAGCATGTCTAGGAGCAGCCCTCGATGAACACCCGCACCACGAGCTGGGTCAACGGAACCCTGGTCGACTCCGCCGACGCCGCCGTCTCGGTCCTCGACCACGGGCTGACCACCGGCGACGGCGTCTTCGAGACCATGAAGTCCGTCGACGGCCGGGCCTTCGCGGTCACCCGCCACCTCGACCGGCTCACCCGCTCCGCCCGCGGCCTCGGCCTGCCCGACCCCGACCACGCCGTGGTCCGCGAGGCCTGCGCACAGGTCCTCGCCGCCAACCCGGCCCCGCTCGGCCGCCTGCGCGTCACCTACACCGGCGGCGACGCCCCGCTCAGCTCGGAGCGCGGCACCACCGGCCCCACCCTGGTGGTCGCCTTCAACGCCATCGGCCCCCGCCCGGACGAGACCGCCGTCGCCGTCGTCCCCTGGCGGCGCAACGAGCACAGCGCCGTCGCCGGCCTCAAGACCACCTCGTACGCCGAGAACGTGGTCGCCCTCGCCGCCGCCCACCGCACCGGCGCCTCCGAGGCCCTGTTCGCCAACACCGCGGGCCGGCTCTGCGAGGGCACCGGCTCCAACGTCTTCGTGGTCCTCGGCGGCCGCCTGCTCACCCCGCCCCTCGCCTCCGGCTGCCTGGCCGGGATCACCCGGCAGCTGGTCATCGACTGGTGCGGCGCCGAGGAGGCCGACCTCCCGCTCGGAGCCCTCGAGGAGGCCGAGGAGATCTTCCTGACCTCCACCACCCGCGACGTCCAGGCCGTCACCCGCGTCGACGACCGCCGGCTGCCCGGCACCGGCCCGGTCACCGCCAAGGCCATGGCCGTCTTCGCCGAGCGCAGCGGCGACGACCTCGACCCCTGATCCCGGGCCGGGACGACGACCCGGGGCAGCGCGGATAACCTCCCCGGCGAGGGGAAGGGACCACCACATGACCACCACGCTGCGCCCCGAGGGCCCGGAGACACCCACCACCGCCGGCGGCCGCACCAGACGCTGGCGGATCCTCGCGAATGGCCACCAGGTGGGAGCCCTGCGCACCACCTCCGCCCGCCACGACAGCGAACTCTGGGGTGAGATAGCGGAGTTGGAGATCACGGAGGGCCGCGGCCGGGGCCGCGGCACCTTCGGCGCGCTGGCCGCGGAGGAGGTGCTGCGCGCCTGGGGCTGCACCCGGGTCGACGTCGTCGTCCCCGAGTCGGCCCCGATCGCCCGGGGGCTCGTCGCCGCCCTCGGCTACACCGAGCGGATGCGGAACCTGGGCAAGAGCCTGACCACCGCCCCGCCCCTGCCCCCCGGTGTCACCGCCCGCCCGATCGACGCCGCCGAGTTCCCGGCCTGGATCGACCGGGCCGCGCGGGAGTACGTCCAATCCCTGCGGGACTCCGGCCTCACCGAGGCGCAGGCCCGGGCCAAATCACGCCTGGACCACCGCAACGTCCTCCCGCAGGGGGCCGAGACCCCCGGCGTCGCCCTGCGCCGACTCCACGGCCCGGGCGGCGCCGAGCCGCTCGGCTCGCTCTGGGTGAACCTCCACCTGCGCGACCTGCCGGACGGCACCCCGCTCGCCTGGGTCATGGTGGTCGAGGTGGGCCGGGCCCACCGCGGCCGGGGCCACGGCCGCACCCTGATGCTGCTCGCCGAGCGGGAGTGCCTGGCCGCCGGAGCGCGCGAACTCGGCCTGAACGTCTTCTCCGGCAACGCGGCCGCCCTCCGGCTCTACGCCTCGCTCGGCTACCGGGTCGTCAACCGCTGTTACGGCAAGCAGCTGTGAGCAGTTGACGCAGCATCAGGCCGACGGGGCGCCGGGTGCGTCAGGCGGTCTTCGCCGCCTCGATGGCGGCGACGATCCGCTCGCGCAGCCCGTCCTGGCTCTTCCCGCCGTCCAGCCGCTCGCGGCCGATCACGTACGTCGGCGTCCCGGTGACCCCGATCGCCTTGCCCTCGGCCTGGTCCGAGTCCACGATCAGCATGTGCCGGCCGTCGACCAGCGCGGTGTCGACCTCCTCGGCGTCCACCCCGACCTCCCGGGCCACCTCCAGCAGCACCTGCTGCCCCCGGGCGTCCAGCTCCTCGACCCGGGCCAGCAGCGCCTCCACGAACGGCCACCCCAGCCCCTGGGCGAACGCCTCCTCGGCGGCCTCCGCCGCGGCGTAGGCGTGCTTGTGCTTCTCCAGCGGGAAGTGCCGCAGCTCGACGGGCAGGGCGTCGCCGTACTGCGCGCGCAGCGCCCGTACGTCGTCCAGGGCGGTGCGGCAGTCCGGGCACTGGAGGTCGCACCAGAACTCGAGGCGGGGGAGGGAACCATCGATCATTCCCCCAGTGTTCCACTAGTGGGTGCCCGCCCCCGCCCGGCGGTGCGCCCGAGGGCGGACCGAGAGGGAGGCACCGATGTCAAGGACCACCGGAAGCGAAGGGGCGCACCCGTGCTGACCGCGGCGATCAGTTTCCTCCTCACGGCCGGCGGCGTGGCCGTCGCGGGCCTGCGCGCCCGGCGGCGGCGCCTCCGCTCGGCGACCCGCTGGTTCGCGGTCGCCCTGCTGCCCGCCGGGCTCTACCTGACCGGGCTGTTCCCGCTGGCGAGCACGATCGGCCGGGAGTTCGCCGACTGGGCGGCCAAGCTGGTCTTTGACCCCCGGGTGTGGACGGGCCTGGTGCTGCTCGGCGTCTCCGCCGCGCTGCTGTTCGCCAGCCGCTGGCCGGGCCGGCGCGCCGAGGTGGAGTCCTCCGCGGAGCGTCCGGCCGCGGCCGGAGCGGCCCCGGAGCGCCCGGCGGTGGGCCAGGCTCCCCAGGCGTCGAAGGCTCCGAAGGCGTCCGGCAAGCCGCAGGCGGGCAAGCGGGACGACGGCCTCGGCGACTTCGCCGACATCGAGGAGATCCTCCGCAAGCGCGGCATCTGAACCGGGCGGGAGGTGCGGCGCCGGTCAGGCGGGGGCGACGGCCTCCGCCGACCGCTGCCGCGCCCGGTAGGCGGCGACGTGCAGCCGGTTCCCGCAGGTGCGGCTGTCGCAGTAGCGCCGGGAGCGGTTCCGGGAGAGGTCGACGAAGACCCGCGCGCAGTCCGGCGCCTCGCACCGGCGCAGCCGCTCCCGCTCGCCCGCCATCAGGATGAAGGCCAGCGCCATGCCCAGTTCCGCCGCGAGGTGGGGCCCGAGCGCGGCGTGCGGGGCGAAGTAGTGGATGTGCCAGTCGTGGTGGTCGTGGTTGACCAGCCGGGGCGTCGTCCCGGCGGCCGCGACGATCGCGTTGACCAGCTCGGCGGCCGCCTCGGTGGACTCCGTCCAGAACACCTCGCGCAGCCGGGTGCGCAGCTCCTGCACCTGGCGCAGGTCCTCCTCGGTCAGCGAGTCGATCTCGCTGATCTCCTGGCGGCCCACGAAGGCGTCCAGCGCGGCGACGTCCGGCAGTCGCTCGTCGCCGCACACCTCGGGTGCGGTGTTGAGCAGGTCCACGAGGATGCTCAGCGCGCACTCGGTGTCATGGGTGATCAGCACGTTGGGACTCCTCGCGCAGGGGGACTCCGATACCCCGCGTCCACGGTTACCCCAGACCATACCGGCCCTTGCGGCATAAGGGCGGCGGGTTCGTTCGAAGGCCTGTACGGATTCCGGTGGAGTGTCCCGGTCTGGGCGCGGCAGGGGCGTCGACGCCCCTGCCGCGCCCCTCGCCCCGCGGCCCGGGAGGAGCCCGCCGCGGCCCCCGGAAACGACGGTGGCGCCCGGCAGCAGGAGCCGGCCACCCGTACGGATGGCCGGCTCCGGTGCCGGGCGCCTGCGGTGCTGTGGCCCCGCTCCGGTGGGAGCGGGCCGTTCACCGGCCCCGAGACCGCGTGGTGCGCGGCTGAGTCCGCAGCCGTGCCCCCGAGTAGGACGGCTGCGATGACGGCAGGAAGTACGGCCCCGTCGACAGCGGGGCTGGACCACCTCCGGTCGGGGTCAGCTTTCGGCGAGGATGTGGGACAGCTCCCGGTCGAGGTCGAAGTGACGGTGTTCGGTGCCGGGGGGCACCGCGGCGTCCGTCCGCTTGAGGAACGACTCAAGCGCCCGGGCCGGGGCCTCCAGCAGGGCTTCTCCTTCCGGAGAACTCAGGGCGATGCAGACCACCCCTTGCCCGTGGCTGCGCGACGGCCACACCCGGACGTCGCCGGTACCGGTGGGTCGGTGCAGCCCCTCCGCGAGGAGATCTCGGGCGAACACCCACTCCACGGTCTCGTCGGCGCCCGTGTGGAACGTGGCGTGCACGGCGTAGGGGTCGGCGGTGTCGTAGCGCAGGCCCGCGGGGACGGGCAGTGATGACTCGCTGGACACGATGAGGCGCAGGTGCAGCTCGCAGCTGACCGTGGTGTTCATAAGCGCCATGGCCTTTCGCTCAGTGTGCGCTCGGGGAATCGCACGTCGGCGAACGGACCATCCCACCCCCAAGACCGATGTAAACCCCTCTGTCCCGATTCGGGCGCGAGTCGTACCCCTTACGGCGCATTGCGGAATCGCCCCGGAGTACCCGCCCGGGGCATTACCGGTGGTTCTTCTCGGGGGGATTCCGGATCGGCGTGCACGCGGCCCGTCGGAGTGGTGGGCGGGCCGGGAACAGGGGAGCGGGTGGTGCGGCCGGGTCCGACGACTCGTGCGCGCGGGCGGGAGGGGACGGGACGGACGGGGAGGGGCGGGACGGGCGGCGGGGAGGCCCCGACCCCCAGGGGCCGGGGCGGGGCCGCCCACGGGCGGGGTGTTCGGAGCACCCTCCGGGATGCGGTAATGTTTTCCCTGCACCCGGGCGATTAGCTCAGCGGGAGAGCACTTCGTTCACACCGAAGGGGTCACTGGTTCGATCCCAGTATCGCCCACCGGAATGCATTGTGATATGTGAGGCCCAGTCGATTATCGGCTGGGCCTCACATGTATTTCCGGAATCCATCCGAAGAAGCGGTGCCGAATCCGGCTGAGGGCCAGTCATCTTCCGTGCGGAGCGCGAGTTCTGTGGATGCGTCGGCCGTACCCCGGAAGAGCGAGTTGTACGACCGCCCCCGAATGGTGCTACAGTTCTTCTCGTTGCCCGGGCGATTAGCTCAGCGGGAGAGCACTTCGTTCACACCGAAGGGGTCACTGGTTCGATCCCAGTATCGCCCACCGGACAGCACGCAGGCCCTGACCAGGAAACCGGTCGGGGCCTGCGGCGCGTTCCGGACCGGTCACGCCGCCGCCCGGCACCCGTGCTCCGGCTCCAGCCGACGACCGCAGCCGCACCGGGCCGGCCGCAGCGGCCAGGACAGGTCCACCCGCTCCGGCGTTCCCGAGCGGTCGAACCAGGCCTGCAGCCCCCGGGCCTGCGCCGCGTGCCAGACCGCCTGCCGCAGGTGCAGCTCCGCCGCCGTGAGTCCGCCGAGCGCCGCCGGATAGCGGGCGCCTATTCGCCGGATCAACGACAGGGCCGCCGTCGCGTCCGCTGCCGCGTCGTGCGCCCCGGCGAGGTCCACCCCGTAGTGGGCACACAGGTCGGTCAGCGTCCGCCGGCCCTTGCGGTAGCGGTCCACGTGCTTGTCCAGCACCCGCGGATCCAGCACCACCAGCCCCGCCCCGTCCAGCCCGGTGCTCAGCGGCAGGCCGTGGTGGCGCCGCAACTCCCGGTCCAGCAGGGTCAGGTCGTAGGGGGCGTTCATCACCACCACCGGGCGGCCGGCCCGCGCCTGGGCCGCCAGCGCGCGGGTGACCTCGGCCACCACCGTGCGGGCCGGGCGGCCGTACGTCCGGGCCTGTTCGTCGGTGATGCCGTGCACCGCCCGGGCCCCGTCCGGGATCGGCACGCCCGGATCGGCGAGCCAGGTGGTGGTCTGCGCCGGTGCGCCCGGGGTGAGTTGGACGACCAGGGCGGCGGAGACGATGCGGTCGGACTCCACGTCCACGCCGGTCGTCTCGGTGTCGAAGGAAGCGAGTGGGCCGGTGTACCAGTGCTGCTGCATGACTGCCCCTCAGGCGTGCGTTCCGCGCCCTGGTGATACCCGGTTCTGACGGTCGCTCAACCCGTTTGGCCCAGCCCTGACCGGGGATCCTGCCCAAGGAAGCGCCGTCCGGCGAGCGGGCGAGTATCGGACGGGCCCGGAGCCGGGGGAGGCCACGGGGCGATGGCACTGACACAGCCGCAGCCCGACGGAGCGGCGACCACACTCAGGGGGAACCTCGCGGTCACCGCCTGCATGGAGACGCTGCAGGTCGGCTACCTGCACGCGGTCGCCGCGGCGGCCGGCTGCTCGCTCTCCCAGCCGTTCCCGGACAACGGCATCGACTGGCAGGTCAGCCACGGCTCCCGGGAGCACGACGTGGACGACGAGGTCACCATCAAGATCCAGCTCAAGGCGACCCAGCAGATCGCGCCCGGTCCGGCCGGGCCGTACTTCAGCTTCACCCTGGACAACGACCACCTGCGCAAGCTCGCCCGGGCCCGGGTCGCCGTCCCGCGGATCCTGGTCGTGATGCTGCTGCCGCGCCGGGTCGACCACTGGCTCCGGGCCCGCCCGGACGCCCTCGAACTGCGGCACTGCTGTTACTGGGTCAACCTGGCCGGCCACCCCGTCACCGGGAAGCGGCGCACCAACGTCCGGGTGCCCACCGACAAGGTCTTCGACGACCGCGCGCTCTGCGACATCATGGCCCGGGTCGGCGCGGGCGGCAGCCCGTGACGGCCCGGCCCCGGCAGCGAGGAAGCACGCCCATGACCCTGCCGCACGGACCGGAGGACCGAGCCCGGGCCCTGCCCGACCCGGCCACCGTCGACCCCGCGGTGCTCGCCACCCTGCTCGCCCGGCACGGCTGGGTCCGGCGTGGCGGCCCCGCCGCCCGGTACGGCCGCTGGACCCCGCCGGACGGCGAACCCGGCACCAGCCTCCTCGTCCCCACCGCCGACGGCTTCGACGACGCCGTCGAACTCCTCACCGACGCCGTCACCGCGCTCTCCCGCTCCCGCACCCCCTCCGCCCGCTCGATCCTCCTCGCCCTCGTCGTCCCCGGCGACGAACTCAACTGGCGCCGTGAACTGCCCGGCCCGGCCGACGCCACCCCCTGGGACGACGCCGAACGGCTCCAGCGGGCCGCGCGCTCGATGCTCGCCGCCGGGGCCAAGGCCGGCCGGACCACCGCCGGCTACTTCGGCGCCCGGCTGGACGGCCTCGCCGGGGAGTTCCTGGACCGCGTCCTCCTGGTCGAACAGGGCGCCGTCGACCAGGGCGCCGCCCTCACCGCGTACACCCCCGCCCCCGAGGGCCGCACCGCCGTGACCACCCTGGTCCGCGCCCTGGAGGCGCTGCGCGACGCGGTCGACTACCGCCGGGTCAGCGGCGGGCCCGAGGCCTTCGAGAACGCCGTCGGCTCCGGGGTCAGCCGGGAACTCGTCCGGTCCGTCGAGGACCTGGTCCGCGGCGCCACCGCCGCCCGGCTCACCGTCGCCTGGTCGCCCGCCGCCGGGACCCCGGGGGGTTTCGGCGACCGCCGGATCGAGCTCGACTTCTCCCCTGGGGACCTGCCCGCCCTCGCCGAGGCCGCCGAACTGCTGGAGCGGATCGAGCCCGCCGTCGACGTCACCGTGGTCGGCGTGGTCGTCCGCCTCAAGCGCGCCGACCCGGCCGGCCCGGGTTCGGTCCGGCTCCGGGTGCTCGGCGGCGCCGAGGTCCGCGAACTGAAGGTCAGGCTGCCCGACCCCGACTATCGGCTCGCCGCCGAGGCCCACCTCACCGGCGTCCCGGTCCGGGTCTCCGGCCGCCTGGAGCGGCGCGACGGCTTCCGCCGACTGACCCGGCCGCACGGCCTGGAGCTGTGCGATTGGGGGGAGGGCGACCGCGACCGGCTGCTCAAGGGGCTCCAGGACGGAGGAGAGCGGTCCTGAGTGCGCGGTGCGGGTGACGCTCTCGGTACCATCGTCACGCGCAGCGCAGTGTTGCGTCCTCTGAATCCAGCACGTCAGGAGAGACCGGTGACGGACGTCCGGGTAATCATCAACCGCGAACCCGATCGGGAAGAGCGCGTGGTGACCACGGGCACTACGGCCGCCGAGCTCTTCGCCGACGACCGCTCGATCATCGCCGCCCGCGTCGGCGGCCAGCTCAAGGACCTCGCGTACGCCGTCCAGGACGGCGACGAGGTCGAGCCGGTCGCGATCGGCAGCAAGGACGGCCTCGACATCCTGCGCCACTCCACCGCGCACGTCATGGCCCAGGCCGTGCAGCAGCTCTACCCCGAGGCCAAGCTCGGCATCGGCCCGCCGGTAAAGGACGGCTTCTACTACGACTTCGACGTCGAGAAGCCCTTCCACCCCGATGACCTCAAGGCCATCGAGAAGAAGATGCAGGAGATCATCAAGCGCGGGCAGAAGTTCTCCCGCCGCGTGGTCACCGACGAGTCCGCCCGCGAGGAGCTGGCCGCCGAGCCGTACAAGCTGGAGCTGATCGGCCTCAAGGGCTCCGCCGCCACCGCCGGCGAGGGCGCCGACGTCGAGGTCGGCACCGGCGAGCTCACCATCTACGACAACCTGGACGCCAAGACCGGCGAGCAGTGCTGGGGCGACCTCTGCCGCGGCCCGCACCTGCCCAGCACCCGGCACATTCCGGCGTTCAAGCTGATGCGCAACGCGTCGGCCTACTGGCGCGGCAGCGAGAAGAACCCGCAGTTGCAGCGCATCTACGGGACCGCCTGGCCGACCAAGGACGAGCTCAAGGCCCACCTGGACTTCCTGGTCGAGGCCGAGAAGCGCGACCACCGCAAGCTCGGCAACGAGCTCGACCTCTTCTCCATCCCCGAGGAGATCGGCTCCGGCCTCGCCGTCTTCCACCCCAAGGGCGGCATCATCCGCCGCGCGATGGAGGACTACTCGCGCAAGCGGCACGAGGAAGAGGGCTACGAGTTCGTCTACACCCCGCACGCCACCAAGGGGAAGCTCTTCGAGAAGAGCGGCCACCTGGACTGGTACGCGGACGGTATGTACCCGCCCATGCAGCTCGACGAGGGCGTGGACTACTACCTCAAGCCGATGAACTGCCCGATGCACAACCTGATCTTCGACGCGCGCGGCCGCTCGTACCGTGAACTGCCGCTGCGCCTCTTCGAGTTCGGGACGGTGTACCGCTACGAGAAGTCCGGTGTGGTGCACGGCCTGACCCGGGCCCGCGGCTTCACCCAGGACGACGCCCACATCTACTGCACCCGCGAGCAGATGGCGGAGGAGCTCGACTCCACGCTGACCTTCGTGCTCAACCTCCTGCGTGACTACGGTCTGACCGACTTCTACCTGGAGCTGTCGACCAAGGACCCGGTGAAGTACGTCGGTTCCGACGAGACCTGGGAGGAGGCCACCCGCGTCCTGGCGAGCGTGGCCGAGAAGCAGGGTCTGCCGCTGGTTCCGGACCCGGGCGGCGCGGCGTTCTACGGGCCGAAGATCTCGGTGCAGGCGAAGGATGCCATCGGCCGTACCTGGCAGATGTCGACCATCCAGCTCGACTTCAACCTGCCGGAGCGCTTCGACCTGGAGTACACCGCTGCGGACGGCTCGCGTCAGCGGCCGGTCATGATCCACCGCGCGCTGTTCGGTTCGATCGAGCGGTTCTTCGCGGTGCTGCTGGAGCACTACGCCGGCGCCATGCCGCCGTGGCTGGCCCCGGTCACCGTCACCGGCATCCCGATCACCGACGAGCACGTGCCGTACCTGCTGGAGGTCGCGGCCGAGCTCAAGAAGCACGGGATCCGGGTCGAGGTGGACACCTCGGACGACCGCATGCAGAAGAAGATCCGCAACGCCCAGCGCTCCAAGGTCCCGTTCATGCTCATCGCCGGCAACGACGACGTCGAGGCGGGGGCGGTGTCCTTCCGCTACCGCAACGGCGAGCAGAAGAACGGCGTGCCGGTCGCGGACGCCGTGGCCGAGATCGTGGACGCGGTGAAGAACCGCATCCAGGTGTGACGCCGTAGTCGGACCGTTGACGCGCGGGGCAGGCTCTTCAAGAGTCTGCCCCGCGCGGCTTTGCAAGCACCTTCGGGCGAATATGCTGATCAGCATGACGACTGAGCCGGAACTGCAGCGGGGTGTCGGTGAGCCGGACGGCTTCCGCCGCCTGTGGACCCCCCATCGGATGGCGTACATCCAGGGTGAGAACAAGCCCACCGGCCCGGCTCCGGACGACGGTTGTCCGTTCTGCTCGATCCCGTCGCTGAGCGACGAGGAGGGGCTGGTCATCGCCCGGGGGAGCGCCGTGTTCGCGGTGCTGAACCTCTACCCGTACAACGGCGGGCACCTGATGGTGGTCCCGTACCGGCACGTGGCCGACTACACCGACCTCGACGAGGCGGAGACGGCCGAGCTGGCGGTCTTCACCAAGAAGGCGATGACCGCGCTGCGCGCCGCCTCCGGGGCGCACGGCTTCAACATCGGGATGAACCAGGGTGCGGCGGCCGGGGCCGGGATCGCGGCGCACCTGCACCAGCACGTGGTGCCGCGCTGGGGCGGGGACACCAACTTCATGCCGGTGGTCGGCCACACCAAGGTGCTGCCGCAGCTGCTGGCGGACACCCGCAAGATGCTGGCCGAGGCCTGGCCGCAGGGCTGAGCCGGCCGGACGTGGGGGGGGGGGGGGGGGGGCGCGGCGGGGGGGGGGGGGGGGGCGCGGGGGGCGCGGGGCGGGGGGGGGGGGGGGCGGGGCGGGGGGCGGGCGCCGCCCCCGCCCAGCCC
>NZ_JBIWAQ010000011.1:0-96576 GCF_044760155.1 Kitasatospora sp. NPDC098652 | reverse complement strand
GGGGGCGGCGGCGGCGGGGGGCCCCCCCCGCCGGGGGGGGGGGGGGGGCCGCGCGCCGGGGGGGGGCGGGGGGGGGGGGGGCGGGGGGGCCGGCCCGGGGGGTGGGGGGGGGGGGGCCCCCTCTCCCCACGTCGTTCTCGTTCCCGGTCAGTCGGCGCTGAACTCGTCGACCTTGTACGGGCGGGTGCCCTGCGCCTCGGACTTGATGATCGAGGTGCGGTTCTTGAAGAACCGGTCGGCGTCCAGGTCGTGCTCCTGGAGGAACTCCAGGGTGGCGGTGTGCACCGCGTTCAGCACCGGGACGGAGGCGTTGAGGGCGTTGTCGACCATCGAGCGGTTGTTCCAGGCGGTGCCGACCCAGGAGTGCCGGAGTCCGAACGGCTCGGGCAGGACGAGGCCGCCGCCGAGCCAGCCGAGCAGGCCGGGCATCTTGTGGAAGGGGGCGCGGACGGCCTGGCGGACCACCTCGTCGTTGTCGATCAGGGGGAGCTTGACGGTGCGCTCCTCCCAGAACTTCACCGTCTTGGCGACCGACTTCTCCTTGTCCTTGGGCTTGTCGAAGAAGACGCCCTTGACCGGGCCGAGCGCGTAGCCGGCCACCGAGATGCTGAGCACGTTGGCGAGCAGGGTCACCGTGACGGTGAAGGTGATGATCAGCTTGCCGTCGTGGGTGATGAACTGGGTGGCCAGGTAGTGCCGGGGGCCGCCGGGGAAGGTCTGCTTGTCGGCGAGGCTCTGGACGGCGAAGTCGCGCATCCGCTCGCCGTCCATGTCGGCGCCACCGGGGCGGCTGATCTCGTCGGCGCCCTCGCTGATGTCGAAGACCGCCCACTGCTTGACGGCGACGTTGGGGATGCCGCTGTTGGCGACGTGGCTGATCCCGAGACCCTTGAGGTGGGCGGAGATCCGGCGGATCAGGTCCCACGGGTGGAAGGCCCGGAAGTCGGCGTGGCCCTCGGCGGGGTGCAGGGTGTCGGCCAGGCGCCACTCGCCCCAGCGGCGGCCGGCACCGAGGATGCCCTTGGGGCCGGCGTAGTGGTGGACGTTGGTCTCCTGTTCGGCGTCCAGCCGGCCGAGCTTGTCGCGCAGCTCGTTGGCCTTCTTGTCCAGGTCGTCGCGGGGGACGGCCTTGGCGACGGTGGCGGCGACGGCGCTGCCCTCGACCAGGGCCTGCCAGCGGGAGCGGAGGTCGGTGGCGGAGCGTTCGACGATCCGGCGGGCGAGGTACCAGCCGAGCACCGGGGCGAGCATGGTGATCCGCAGGTAGATGCCGAGGAAGCCGGCCGCCGGGGGCCGGAGCAGCAGGAACCCGGCCAGGACGGCGGCCGCGATCAGGGCGAGGGCACCGTAGGTGTCGGCTCCCCGGGCGTTGTCCCGCTTGAGCCAGGCGCGCAGCTGGAAGGCGCCGAGCCAGATCAGGGTGCCGGGGAGGAACAGCAGGCCGGTGACGACGGTGACGGTGCTGAGCTGCCGGTCGCGGGCGTGCCGGAGTTCCTCGGCGGCCAGGCAGTGCTCGACGACCTGGCGGGTGTCGACGCCGAAGGAGGGGACGAGGGGCTTGCGGTCGCCGCCGAGGGCGCGGGAGATCAGGGCCTTGCTGTAGGCCTCGCCGAGGTTGGGGCGGAAGAGCGCGAAGCGACCCTTCTTCTGCTTGGCCTCGGGGACGTCGGTGACGAACTTGTCGATCTCGCCGTCGCGGTAGGCGGCGGAGGAGAGCGCCTGGGTGACGGCCGTCTGCGGGCCGGTGTCGGTCCGGGGTATCTGCGCACCCGGGGTCATGTCGAGTGTGGCCACGGTGGCGTCTGCTCCTCCCCTTGTCAGCGGCAGGTTACCGTGCCGTGGCACCCCTGCGCGGATGATCGTCTGAACTACCGTCACGAAGCGGTGCGTTCCGGCCGCACCCGGGCTCGAGGGGCATGATGCCCAGCTTCGGCCGGGTCGATACCCGCCCGGGCCGTCGGCGTGGGGGTGGAGGAGGATGGGAGGTGAAGGCGATGAAGGGGGTTGTCGTGGTGAAGGATCCGGTGCTGGTCTTCGACGGGGACTGCGCGTTCTGTTCGTCCTGCGTGCGCTGGGGGGAGCGGTACCTGCGGCAGACGCTGGCCTCGGGTGGCTGGGATTCGGTGCCGTTCCAGTTCGCGGACCTGGCGGAGCTGGACGCGCTGGCGGGCGGTCGCGGCGAGGTGTCGGCCGAGCGGGCCGAGCGCGAGGTGCTGTGGGTGACGCCGGCCGGCCGGGTGTACGGGGGCGCGCAGGCGGTGGCGCGGTTGCTGCTGCGCACCGGGGGCGCGTGGGCGTACCTGGGCGCGCTGTTGACCTTGGCGCCGGTGCGGCCGGTGGCGGGTGCGGTGTACCGCTGGGTGTCGCGCAACCGGCACCGGATGCCGGGGGGCACGGCGGCGTGCGCGCTGCCGAACCGGAAGGCCGCTCAGTCGGTGTAGCGCTCGGCCAGGGCGGCGGGCATGGGTTCGTGGCGCAGGTAGGCGCGGGAGAACTCGGCGGTGCCGTGGGTGAGCGAGCGCAGGTCGACCGGGTAGCGGACGAGTTCGAGTTCGGGGACCTCCGCGCGCAGCAGGGTCAGCCCCTGGCCGCCGGTCTCGGTGCCGAGGACGCGGCCGCGGCGCGCGGAGAGGTCGCCGAGGACGGCGCCGAGGTACTCGTCGGGCAGCAGGACGCTGACGGCGGAGACGGGTTCGAGCAGGCGGATGACGGCGTGCTCGGCGGCGTCGCGCAGGGCGAGGGCGGCGGCGTTCTGGAAGGAGGCGTCGGAGGAGTCGACGGAGTGCGCCTTGCCGTCGGTGAGGGTGACCCGGATGTCGACGAGCGGGAAGCCGGTGGCGACGCCCTTGGCGAGCTGGGCGCGGACGCCCTTCTCGACGGAGGGGATGAAGTGCTTGGGGACGGCGCCGCCGACGACGTGTTCCTGGAACTCGAAGCCGGAGCCGGCCGGGAGGGGTTCGACCTCCAGGTCGCAGATGGCGTACTGGCCGTGGCCGCCGGACTGTTTGACGAGCCGTCCGTGGCCGGCGGCGGCGGTGCCGAAGGTCTCGCGCAGGGCGACCTTGGGCTCGACGGTGTCGACGTGGACGCCGTGGCGGGTGCGCAGCCGGTCGAGGACGACCTCGGCGTGGGCTTCGCCGGTGCACCAGAGGACGAGCTGGTGGGTGTCCGGGTTCTGTTCCAGCCGTAGGGCCGGGTCCTCGGCGGTCAGCCGGGTGAGGGCCTGGGAGAGCTTGTCGTCGTCGGCCTTGCTGTGGGCTTCGACGGCGATCGGCAGCAGGGGTTCGGGGAGGGTCCAGCCGTCGAGTTCGACGGGGTGGCCGGGGTCGTGGACGGTGTCGCCGGCCCGGGCGCTGGTGAGTTTGGCGGCGCAGACGAGGTCTCCGGCGACGGCGTGCGGGACGGGGCGCTGGAGCTTGCCGAAGGGGCTGGTGAGGCCGGTGACGCGTTCGTCGCCGTTCTGGTCGGCGGTGTGGGCGGGGCCGGCGAGGTGGATCCGGCTGTCGGGGCGCAGGGTGCCGGCGTAGAGGCGCAGCAGGCTGATCCGGCCGACGTAGGCGTCGCCGGTGACGCGGACGACCTGGGCGGCGAGCGGGGCGTCGGGGTCGCAGGCGGGGGCGGGGCGGGTGCGTTCGGTGGGGTTCGGGAAGGTGTGGGCGATCAGGTCGAGGAGTTCGGCGGCGCCGAGGCCGTTGTCGCTGGTGGGGACGGCGGGGTGGAGGGTGCAGTCGAGGACTTCGCGGCGCATCCCGGCTTCGAGGGAGTCGGCGTCGAGGGGGTCGCCGGAGAGGTAGCGCTCCATGAGGGTGTCGTCCTGGCCGGAGATGGCTTCGACGAGGCTGTCGTGGGCGGGGCCGGTGTCGGGGAGGGGGTCGGCGTCGCCGTAGGTGTCGCCGGTGAGGAGGTCGACGCTGCCGTCGGGGTGCCCGTCGTGGAGGACGGGCAGGAAGAGCGGGCGCAGGGTGTCCGGGCCCAGTTCGAAGGCGTCGTGGCAGCTGGTGAGGATGTCGTCGAAGCCGGCGCGGGCGAGGTCGAGTTTGGCGACGGCGATGGCGCGGGGGATGCCCTCGGCGGCGCACTCGCGCCAGAGGGCGCGGGTGGGGGCGGTGACCGGGTCGGTGGCGGAGACCACGAAGACGGCGGCGTCGGCGGCGTGCAGGGCGGCGCGCAGGTCGGCGGCGAAGTCGGGGTGGCCGGGCGGGTCGATCAGGTTGATCTTGACGCCCTTCCACTCGAGGGGGAGCAGCGAGAGCTGGACGGAGCGCTGCTGCTGGTGCTCGATGTCCTCGTGGTCGGAGACGGTGGTGCCGTCGGCGACGCGGCCGGGGCGGCCGGTGGCGCCGGCGGCGAGGGCGAGGGATTCGGCGAGGGTGGTCTTGCCCACACCGCTGGAGCCGACGAGGACGACGTTGCGCAGGTCCGTGGGGCCGGTGACGGCGGGTGCCTGGCCGGCTCGTGCGGTGCTGCGGTCGGGCATCGGGGTCTCCTCCCGTGGCGCCGAAGCTGTCCTTGGCAGTTTAGGGTCGGGGCCTGTCGGGCGCGTGTCGTGCGGGGGGTCGCAGCCGGGGGTCGTGGCCGGGGGGCGTCCGGCGGTGCGTGCGTCGGAGCGTGTCCCGGGCGTGGCTACGATGGGTGCGCCGGGCGGGCTCATTCGTCCGGCCGTCTGCCGCGCGTGTTGCGCCAGGCGGGTACCTGGGAGATCGGAGCGGCTGGGAAGGCCATGCTCAACAAATACGCGCGTGCCTTCTTCACACGTGTTCTGACCCCGTTCGCCGCGTTCCTGATCCGGCTGGGCGTGAGCCCGGACGCCGTGACGCTGATCGGTACGGCCGGTTCGGTGGCCGGTGCGCTGGTGTTCTTCCCGCGCGGGGAGTTCTTCTGGGGCACCATCACGATCACGCTGTTCATCTTCTCGGACCTGGTGGACGGGAACATGGCCCGCCAGCTGGGCCGGACCAGCAAGTGGGGCGCCTTCCTGGACTCCACGCTGGACCGGGTCGCGGACGCGGCGATCTTCGGCGGTCTGGCCATGTGGTACGCGGGCAAGGGCGACAACGACCTGCTCTGCGCGGTGGCGATCTTCTGCCTGGCCAGCGGCCTGGTGGTGTCGTACACGAAGGCGCGGGCGGAGAGCCAGGGCCTGCCGTGCGACGTGTCGGGGCTGGTGGAACGGGCCGAGCGGCTGGTGATCAGCCTGGTGGCGGCCGGGGTGGCCGGTCTGCACGTGTTCGGGGTGCCGTACGTGGAGTGGCTGCTGCCGGTGGCGCTGTGGCTGGTGGCGGCGGGCAGCCTGGTGACGGTGGTCCAGCGGATGGTGACCGTGCGCCGTGAGGCGTTCGAGGCCGACCGAGCGGCGGCCGGGAGCTGATGGGGGGCGTTCTGCGGTGACGGACCGACTGGTGTACTGGGCGTACGCGCTGGGCTGGGCGGTGTTGAAGCACCTGCCGGAGCCGGTGGCGCGGTGGCTGTTCGACCGGCTGGCGGACTACGCCTGGCGTCGGCGCGGGCCGCGGGTGCGGCAGCTGGAGGCGAACCTGCGCCGGGTGCGTCCGGGCCTGCACGAGGCGGCGCTGCGGCGGTTGTCGCGGGCCGGGATGCGCTCCTACCTGCGGTACTGGATGGAGTCCTTCCGGCTGCCGGTGTGGAGCCGGGAGCGGGTCCTGCGGGACGTCCAGGTGGACGGCTACGAGCACCTGCGGGAGGTGCTGGACTCCGGGCGGGGCGCGGTGGTGGCGCTGCCGCACATGGGCAACTGGGACTTGGCGGGCACCTGGATAGCGCAGCTGGGCCACCCCTTCACGACGGTCGCGGAGCGGTTGAAGCCGGAGCGGCTGTTCGACCGGTTCGTCGAGTTCCGGGAGGGGCAGGGCATGGAGGTCCTGGCGCTGTCCGGCGGCGGGGTGAACGTGATCGGCACGCTGGCGCGGCGGCTGCGCGCGGGCAAGCTGGTGTGCCTGGTGGGGGACCGGGACCTCTCGGAGGCCGGGATCGAGGTGTCCTTCTTCGGTGAGCCGACCCGGATGCCGGCCGGGCCGGCGGCGCTGGCCCAGCGGACCGGCGCGGCGCTGCTGCCGGTGACGCTCTGGTACGACGGTCCGGTGCTGCGGGGGGTCATCCACCCGGAGGTGCGGGTGCCGGAGGAGGGCGACCGCAAGGCGCGGACGCTGGCGATGACCCAGGCGCTGGCCGACGTGTGGCAGAAGGGGATCGGCGAGCACCCGCAGGACTGGCACATGCTGCAGAAGTTCTGGCTCGCCGACCTGCCGGCCCGTGAGACGGTGCGGGGAGAGTCCGCGGCGGTGCGCGCCGCCGCCGTGAAGGAGCCCGCCGCCGAGGCCTCCGGCGCCTGAGTCCGGCCCGTACGACTGCCTGAAGGAAGCTTGAGGAACCCGTGAAGATCGGCATCGTCTGCCCGTACGACTGGGACGTCCCCGGCGGGGTGCAGTTCCACATCCGGGACCTCGCCGAGCACCTGATCGGTCTGGGGCACCAGGTGTCGGTGCTGGCGCCGGCCGAGGACGACGAGGCGCTGCCGCCGTACGTGGTCTCGGCGGGGCGGGCGGTGGCGGTGCCGTACAACGGGTCGGTGGCCCGGCTGAGCTTCGGCATCCTGTCGGCGGCCCGGGTGCGGCGGTGGCTGCGCGAGGGGCGCTTCGACATCCTGCACGTGCACGAGCCGGCCTCGCCGAGCCTGTCGATGCTGGCGGCCTGGTCGGCGACCGGGCCGATGGTGGGCACCTTCCACACCTCGAACCCGCGCTCGCGGGCGATGATCGCGGCCTCGCCGATCCTCCAGCCGGGGCTGGAGAAGATGCGGGCCCGGATCGCGGTGTCGGAGTACGCCCGGCGGACCCTGGTGGAGCACCTGGGCGGGGACGCGGTGGTGATCCCCAACGGGGTGGACGTGGGGTTCTTCGCGGAGGCCGAGCCGGACGAGCGGTGGACGGGCGGTGCGGCGGCGGGGGAGCCGGGCACGATCGGCTTCATCGGCCGGATCAACGAGCCGCGCAAGGGCCTGCCGACGCTGCTGGCGGCGCTGCCGCGGATCCTGGCGGAGCGGCCGGGGGTGCGGCTGCTGGTCGCCGGCAAGGGCGACGAGGAGGAGGCGGTGGCCGGCCTGGCGCCCGAGGTGCGCGCGCAAGTGGAGTTCCTGGGCATGGTCTCGGACCGGGAGAAGGCCCGGCTGCTGCGCAGCGTGGACCTGTACGTGGCGCCGAACACCGGTGGCGAGAGCTTCGGGATCATCCTGGTCGAGGCGATGTCGGCGGGCGCCCCGGTGCTGGCCAGCGACCTGGACGCGTTCAAGCAGGTGCTGGACGGCGGGGACGCCGGGGAGCTGTTCCCGGTGGAGGACGCGGACGCGCTGGCCCGTACGGCGCTGCGGCTGCTGGGGGACCCGGGGCGGCTGGAGGAGCTGCGCAAGGCGGCCTCGCGGCACGTGCGGCGGTTCGACTGGTCGACGGTCGGCGCGGACATCCTGGCGGTGTACGAGACGGTGACGGCCGGGGCGGCGGCGGTGGTCGAGGAGGACGAGCGCAGCGCTCCGAGCCGAAGGACGCGCCGGTGACGAAAGCGAGGGGCGAGTCACAGGCCCTGGCCCGGGACTGACGGCCGGGGCGTGGGTGGCGCCCGGTGTCGGTGGGGTTAGGGTCGGGCCGACCGCACCACTGTGACCCCTGGGGGAAACGATGCCGCAGATCTCCGTCGACTACTCGTCCGGCCTGGCCGGGTCCTTCGAGCGCCGGGCGCTGGGCCTGGCGATCAACCGGCTGGCGGAGGAGACGATCGACGCCAAGCCGGGGTCCTGCAAGACGCTGTTCCGGCAGAGCGAGGACCTGGTGGTCGGCTCCGACGGGCCGGTGGGCGACGCCCAGGTGTACGTCGAGTTCCAGGTGTTCCCGGGCCGTACGCCGGAGGCGAAGGCGGCGCTGAGCGAGGGCGTGCTGGCGCTGCTGGCGCAGCACGTGCGGCCGGCGCCGGGGACGCGGCTGTTCACCGCGGTGAACATCGCGGACATCGACCGGGAGAGCTACCGCAGCGGAGTCGTCCAGGGCTGACACCGGGCGGGTCGGCCGGTGACACCCGGTAACGTAGCGGACCGTGACTACCTGGATCTGGGCCGGCGTGGCCGTGGTGCTGTTCGGCATGTACCTGAGTTGGACGGCCGGCCGTCTGGACCGGCTGCACGCCCGGATCGACGCCGCGCGGGCGGCGCTGGACGCGCAGCTGGTCCGGCGGGCCTCGGTGGCGATGGAGCTGGCGACGTCCTCGCTGCTGGACCCGGCGGCCTCGCTGCTGCTGCTGGACGCGGCGCACGCGGCCCGGCAGGCCGATGACGAGCAGCGCGAGGTGGCGGAGAGTCAGTTGAGCCTGGCGCTGCGGGCGGTGTTCGAGGAGTCGGAGCAGGTGGCGGCGCTGGTCGCGGAGCCGGGGGGCGACGAGGCGGTTCGTGATCTGACGGCCGCGGTGCGGCGGGTGCCGATGGCCCGCCGGTTCCACAACGACGCGGTGCGGGCGGCGCGGGCGGTGCGGGAGCACCGGCTGGTGCGGTACTTCCGGTTGGCGGGCAAGGCGCCGTTCCCGCTGGCCTTCGAGATGGACGACGCCCCGCCGCCCGCCCTTACGCCCGAGGGAGCGCCTGCTTAGGCTGTCCTCGGATACGGCCCGTTTGTCGCATCCCGTCGTCCGGGCTGGACTTGGTGGCGCATGGTTGGGCCATCCGATCTGCCTACCATAGGGCGATAGCACTGGTTAATCTTCGAGTGAGGTCTCACGTGTCCACCACCCCCACCACCGCAGACCAGCCGCAGATCGGTACCGCCCGGGTCAAGCGCGGCATGGCCGAGCAGCTCAAGGGCGGTGTGATCATGGATGTGGTCAACGCCGAGCAGGCGAAGATCGCCGAGGACGCCGGCGCGGTGGCCGTCATGGCGCTGGAGCGGGTTCCGGCCGACATCCGCAAGGACGGCGGCGTGGCCCGCATGTCCGACCCGAACATGATCGAGGAGATCATCGAGGCGGTCTCCATCCCGGTGATGGCCAAGTCCCGCATCGGGCACTTCGTGGAGGCCCAGGTCCTGCAGTCGCTGGGTGTCGACTACATCGACGAGTCCGAGGTGCTGACCCCGGCCGACGAGGTCAACCACTCCGACAAGTGGGCCTTCACCACCCCCTTCGTCTGCGGCGCCACCAACCTGGGCGAGGCCCTGCGCCGCATCGCCGAGGGTGCGGCCATGATCCGCTCGAAGGGCGAGGCCGGCACCGGCAACGTCGTCGAGGCCGTCCGCCACCTGCGCCAGATCAAGAACGAGATCGGCCACCTGCGGGCGCTGGACCACAACGAGCTGTACGCCGCCGCCAAGGAGCTGCGCGCCCCGTACGAGCTGGTCAAGGAGGTCGCCGAGCTCGGCAAGCTGCCGGTCGTGCTGTTCTCCGCCGGTGGCGTGGCCACCCCGGCCGACGCCGCGCTGATGCGCCAGCTGGGCGCCGAGGGCGTCTTCGTCGGCTCCGGCATCTTCAAGTCGGGCGACCCGGCCAAGCGTGCCGCCGCCATCGTGAAGGCCACCACCTTCTTCGACGACCCGAAGATCATCGCGGACGCCTCCCGCAACCTGGGCGAGGCCATGGTCGGCATCAACTGCGACACCCTGCCGGAGACCGAGCGCTACGCCAACCGCGGCTGGTAACCACCCCGCCCTTCGCCCGGCCCGCCGCAGCGCCTCGGTGTGCGGCGGGCCGCGCCGCGTCCTTCCGTAGTAACGATCGATAGAGGTTGAAGACCGTGAGCACTCCAGTCATCGGCGTCCTCGCCCTCCAGGGCGACGTCCGCGAGCACCTGGTGGCGCTGGCCGAGGCCGACGCGCTGGCCCGTCCGGTGCGCCGCGCCGAGGAGCTGGCCGAGGTCGACGCGCTGGTGATCCCCGGCGGGGAGTCCACCACCATGTCCAAGCTGGCCCTGCTGTTCGGCGTGATGGAGCCGCTGCGCGAGCGGGTCGCGGCCGGCCTGCCGGTGTACGGCACCTGCGCGGGAATGATCATGCTGGCCGACAAGATCCTCGACGGCCGGGAGGACCAGGAGAGCGTCGGCGGCATCGACATGACGGTGCGCCGCAACGCCTTCGGCCGGCAGAACGAGTCCTTCGAGTCCGGCCTCGCCTTCAAGGGCCTGGAGGAGCAGCCGGTGCACGGCGTCTTCATCCGCGCCCCCTGGGTCGAGGCGGTCGGCGCGGGCGTCGAGGTGCTGGCGGAGCTGCCCGGCGCCGACGGCCCGGAGAGCCGGATCGTGGCCGTGCGCCAGGGCAACCTGCTGGCCACCTCGTTCCACCCGGAGCTCACCGGCGACCACCGCGTGCACGCCTACTTCGTGCGGATGGTCGAGGAGCACCTCGCCGCCCGCTAGGCGGTGGTGGCCGTGTGCGTCCCACCGGTGACGACACCGGTAAGATCTCAGCTGTTTCATTTCCATTTGGCGACGTAAAGGAGCTGGCGATGTCCGGCCACTCTAAGTGGGCTACCACCAAGCACAAGAAGGCCGTGATCGACGCCAAGCGCGGCAAGCTCTTCGCCAAGATGATCAAGAACATCGAGGTGGCGGCGCGTACCGGCGGTCCCGACCCGGCGGGCAACCCGACCCTCTACGACGCCATCCAGAAGGCGAAGAAGAGCTCGGTCCCGATCGACAACATCAACCGCGCCGTCAAGCGCGGTGGCGGTCTGGAGGCCGGCGGCGCCGATTACCAGACCATCATGTACGAGGGCTACGGCCCGAACGGTGTCGCCGTCCTGATCGAGTGCCTCACCGACAACCGCAACCGCGCGGCCTCCGACGTGCGCGTCGCGATGACCCGCAACGGCGGCTCGATGGCCGACCCGGGCTCGGTGTCGTACCTGTTCAACCGCAAGGGCGTCGTGATCGTCCCCAAGGCCGACGGCGTGGACGAGGACAAGCTGTTCGAGGTCGTCCTCGACCAGGAGCCGGAGGAGATCAACGACCTCGGCGACTCCTTCGAGATCGTCTCCGAGGCCTCCAAGATGGTCGCCGTGCGCACCGCGCTGGTGGACGCCGGTGTCGACTACGACTCGGCCGAGGCCAACTTCCTCCCGAGCATGCAGGTCGAGCTGGACGTCGAGGGCGCCCGCAAGATCCTCAAGCTGATCGACGCGCTGGAGGACAGCGACGACGTGCAGAACGTCTTCGCCAACTTCGACATCTCCGACGAGGTCGGCGCGCAGCTCGACTCCGAGTGACCCGGCGTCGCCCGTACGTCGGTGAGTGATCGTTCTCACTGCCCGGCCCGGTGGTCCCAGGACCGCCGGGCCGGTGTCGTCGGCGGGGTTGTCGGACCCGGGCGGTAGCCTTCGCGAAGGCCGCTCGCCGTGAGTGGCGGATCGGCGAGGGACGGGGCGTGGCGTGCGGGTGCTGGGTGTTGACCCGGGGCTGACCAGGTGCGGGGTCGGTGTGGTCGAGGGCACGCCGGGCCGGCCGCTGCGGATGGCCGGGGTGGGCGTGGTGCGCACACCGGCCGACGCCGAGATCGGGCAGCGGCTGCTGCTGGTGGAACAGGGGCTGGAGAGCTGGCTGGACGAGCACCGGCCCGACCTGGTCGCGGTCGAGCGGGTCTTCGCCCAGCACAACGTCCGCACCGTGATGGGCACGGCCCAGGCGAGCGCGGTCGCGATGCTCTGCGCCACCCGGCGCGGCATCCCGGTCACCCTGCACACCCCCAGCGAGGTCAAGGCCGCCGTCACCGGCTCGGGCCGGGCGGACAAGGCCCAGGTCACGGCCATGGTGCAGCGCCTGCTGCGGCTGGACGCCCCGCCCAAGCCCGCGGACGCGGCCGACGCGCTGGCACTGGCGATCTGCCACATCTGGCGCGGCGGGACGACCAACCGGCTGCAGGCCGCGGCCCAGGCCGCCGCCCAGGCCGCCCGCTCCGGGCCCGCGCAGGGCCGCCCCTCCTCCGTGAAAGGCAGTAGTCGGTGATCGCCTTCGTGCAAGGACCGGTGGCGGCCATCGCCTCCGGCATCGCGGTGGTCGAGGTGGGTGGGGTCGGCATGGCCGTCCAGTGCACCCCGAACACCCTGGCCGGCCTGCGGCTCGGTGAGCCCGCCCGGCTGGCCACCTCGCTGGTGGTCCGGGAGGACTCGCTGACCCTGTTCGGCTTCGCCGACGACGACGAGCGGGCCGTGTTCGAGATCCTCCAGGCCGCGCCCGGCGTGGGCCCCAAGCTGGCGCAGGCGATCCTGGGCGTGCACAGCCCCGACGCGCTGCGCGCCGCGGTGGCGGGCGGGGACGAGAAGGCGCTGGTCGCGGTGCCGGGCATCGGCAAGGCGAAGGCGGCCAAGCTGCTGCTGGAGTACAAGGACAAGCTGGGCGCCCCGCACGGCGCGGTGCCCGCGCAGAAGCCGATCGCCACCGGCCCCGCGCCGTGGAGCGAGCAGCTGCACGCCGCGCTGACCGGCCTCGGCTACGCCCCGCGCGAGGCGGACGACGCGGTCGCCGCCGTCGCCCCGGAGGCGGAGGCCCAGCAGACGCCGGACGTCGGTGCCCTGCTGCGGCTGGCCCTGCGCGGCCTCAACCGCGCCCGCTGAATCCACCTGACGACCTGTCCGTTTGTCGACACCGACACCGGAGACTCTGGAGCCCGCGAGGATGTACGACTCGGAACCCGCCGACCGGCTGGTGACCGCCGCCGCCGACGGCGAGGACCAGGCGGTCGAGGCCGCGCTGCGCCCCAAGGCGCTGGACGAGTTCATCGGCCAGGAGCGGGTGCGCGAGCAGCTGTCCCTGGTGCTCCAGGCGGCCCGCCAGCGCGGCAGCGCGCCCGACCACGTGCTGCTGAGCGGCCCGCCCGGACTGGGCAAGACCACCCTCTCCATGATCATCGCCGCCGAGCTGGGCGCCCCGATCCGGATCACCTCCGGTCCGGCCATCCAGCACGCCGGGGACCTCGCGGCGATCCTCTCCTCGCTCACCGAGGGCGAGGTGCTCTTCCTCGACGAGATCCACCGGATGTCCCGGCCGGCCGAGGAGATGCTCTACATGGCGATGGAGGACTTCCGGGTCGACGTGATCGTCGGCAAGGGCCCGGGCGCCACCGCCATCCCGCTGGAGCTGCCGCCCTTCACCCTGGTCGGCGCCACCACCCGGGCCGGGCTGCTGCCGCCGCCGCTGCGCGACCGCTTCGGCTTCACCGGGCACATGGAGTTCTACGCCCCGGCCGAGCTCCAGCGGGTGGTGCACCGCTCGGCCGCGCTGCTGGACGTCGAGATAGACCCGGCCGGTGCGGCCGAGATCGCCGGGCGCTCGCGCGGCACCCCGCGCATCGCCAACCGGCTGCTGCGCCGGGTCCGCGACTACGCCCAGGTCCGGCACGACGGCGTGGTCAGCGCCGGGATCGCCGCCCGGGCGCTGGACGTCTACGAGGTGGACGCCCGCGGCCTGGACCGGCTGGACCGCGCGGTGCTGGACGCACTGCTCCGGCTGTTCGGCGGCGGCCCGGTCGGCCTGTCGACCCTCGCCGTCGCGGTGGGGGAGGAGGCCGAGACGGTCGAGGAGGTGGCCGAGCCCTTCCTGGTCCGCGAGGGCCTGCTCGCCCGCACCCCGCGCGGCCGGATCGCCACCGCCGCCGCCTGGCAGCACCTGGGCCTGACCCCGCCGGTCCAGACCACTCGGGGCAGCGTGCCGCCCCAGCCGGAGCTGTTCCGGCCGGACGGAAGTTGACCGCTCTCGGCCGAACGGGTGAGACCTGGCCGTCGGTTCCCACCCCTCCCCGGTGCGGGGCCCCGGGGAGGGGGCGGGGGAGAAGTCCCGGGAATCGGTGCAGGCGGAGGGTCGCCACTTTCGGCGGCAGGATGCGATGCTTGGCGTTGTCCGATCAGTTCGGGGTCGCCTAGACTCCGCCGGACCGCCCCTCTCACCCGACGGGCCGACCCATACCACACAGGCCGCCGGCCGGCGGCCCGTAAAGGACCCTGGCTGCTGTGAACCTCATCATCCTCCTCCTCCCGATCATCGCGATCGTGCTCATGTTCCGGTCGCAGAAGAAGCGCCAGTCGCAGATGCAGCAGATGCAGACGTCGCTGGAGCCCGGGGCGGGGGTGCGCACCATCGGCGGCCTGTACGCCCAGGTGAAGGCGGTCAACGACGAGACCGTCGAGCTGGAGCTCGCGCCCGGCGTGGTCTCCCACTTCACGAAGAGCGCCATCGCGGCCGTCCTGGACCCCCAGGAGTACGACGCGATCATCAACGGTCGTCCCGCCGACGACGAGCTGTCCGAGCCGGAGGCCGAGGACGCCGACGCCGCGCCGGTCGAGGACAAGCCGCTGACGCTCACCAAGGACAGCGCCGAGAAGGGCGATGTCAAGGGGGATGTCGAGGGCGGGGCTCCCGCGAGCAAGTAGTACGGCCGGGCAACCCGCCCGGTCGCGCGGCGCAGTGCCGCGAGCCCACAGGACCTCAGGGCCGCAGACCCGCCATGCCCCCGTTCCGCCACGAGCCGGACGGGGGTCCGGTCGGCGAAGTGGCATGGACAGGGAGAAACGAGCAAGGTGGCAACACCCAAGTCGCGCCCGCGCGACGGCTACCCAGGGCGGGCGCTGGCCCTCATCCTGGTCGTCACCGTCGGACTGGTCGCCCTCATGTTCGGGACGGGCAACACCAAGCCCCGGCTCGGTATCGACCTCGCAGGCGGCACCAGCATCACGCTGACCGCGAAGTCGAAGGATCCCAAGGCGATCAACAAGGCGAACATGGACATCGCCGTCGGGATCATGGAGCGCCGCGTCAACGGGATGGGTGTCTCCGAGGCGGAGGTCCAGACCCAGGGCTCTGACACGATCATCGTGAACATCCCCAAGGGCGGCGACAAGCAGAACGCGGCGGACCAGGTCGGGACCACCGCGCAGCTGTTCTTCCGTCCGGTCCTGGCGGTCGCGCCGAGCGGCTTCACCCCGCCCGTGCCCACCGGCACCCCGTCCGCGGGCGCCTCGGGCACCCCGAGCGCCGCCCCGTCGGGCAGCGCGACCCCCACGGCCGGTGCGAGCGGCTCCGCGAGTCACGCACCCACCGCGTCCGCCAGTGCGAGCGCCACCAAGCAGGGCCGCTCCGTCGGTGAGGCCCTGGTCGCCGAGGGCTCCTCCCCGAGCGCCGCCGCCACGGGCGTCAGCGGCACCCCGTCCGCCCCCGCCACCGGGTCGGCCGCCCCGTCCGCCTCGGGCACCCCGAGCGCCCAGGCCACCCAGCCCAGCGCCGCCGACGTGTCCGCGGCCATGACCCAGGGCACCGTGCCGCCGGAGCTGGCCGCCGCGTTCGCCAAGCTCGACTGCACCAAGCCGGAGGAGCGCGCGGCGCAGACCGGCGCCGTGGACAAGGCCGTCGTCGTCTGCTCGCAGAAGCCCGTCAAGGGCGGCTACTACGAGAAGCTGGCGCTCGGCCCCGTCGCGGTCAAGGGCTCGGACGTCTCCAAGGCCCAGCCCAGCCTCGACACCCAGACGGGTGCCGGCTGGCAGGTCCAGCTGCAGTTCAACGGCACCGGCACCGACGCCTTCACCAAGGTCACCGGCCAGCTCGCCTCCCAGACCCCGCCGAACAACCAGTTCGCGATCGTGCTGGACAACCAGGTCGTCTCGCACCCGCAGGTCAACGGCCCGATCCCGGGCGGCAGCGCCGTGATCACCGGCCAGTTCAGCCAGGCCGAGGCGCAGGACCTCTCCAACGTGCTGAGCTACGGCGCCCTGCCGCTGGAGTTCAACAAGGGCGACGTCACCACCGTCTCCCCGGCGCTCGGCAGCGACCAGCTCAAGGCGGGTCTGGTCGCCGGCGCGATCGGCATGCTGCTGGTGGTCGCCTACTCGCTGATCTACTACCGCGGCCTCGGCCTGGTCTCGATCGCCGGTCTGGTCGTCTCGGCGGCCCTGACCTACTCGATCATGAGCCTGCTCGGCGGCGGGATCGGCTTCGCGCTGAACCTGCCCGCGGTCTGCGGTGCGATCGTCGCGATCGGCATCACCGCCGACTCCTTCATCGTGTACTTCGAGCGCATCCGCGACGAGGTCCGCGAGGGCGCCCCGCTGCGCCCGGCCGTCCAGCGGGCCTGGCCGCGGGCTCGACGCACCATCCTGGTCTCGGACTTCGTCTCCTTCCTCTGTGCCGCGGTGCTCTACGTGGTCTCGGTCGGCAAGGTCCAGGGCTTCGCGTTCACCCTGGGTCTGACCACCGCGCTGGACGTCGTGGTGATCTTCCTCTTCACCAAGCCGATGATCACGCTGCTGGCCCGGCGGAAGTTCTTCTCTGACGGCCACCCGTGGTCCGGCCTGGACCCGAAGCGGCTGGGCGCCCGCCCGCCGCTGCGCAGCACCCGTCGTCGTAACCCCTCCTCTGCCGCCGTGAAGGAGGCCTGACACCGTGTCGCGCTTCTCCAATCTGGGTCACCGGCTCTACCAGGGCGAGGTCAGCTTCGACTTCGTCGGCCGCCGCAAGCTCTGGTACTCGATCTCCGGCGTGATCGTGCTGGTCGCGGCGATCGGCCTGGCGATGGGCCTGCACCTGGGCATCGAGTTCAAGGGCGGCTCGGTCTACACCGTGACCAAGCCGGGCCTGACGGTCTCCCAGGCCCAGGACACCGCCGACGGGATCGTCTCCTCGCACCCGCTGGTGCAGTCGACGGACAACGACAAGATCCGCATCCAGGTCAGCACCGACGAGACGAAGAGCTCGGACGAGATCCGCTCGCAGCTCTCGCAGAAGCTCGGCGTGCCGCTGGACACCGTCGAGGCCCAGGTGATCGGCCCCAGCTGGGGCAAGCAGATCTCCAACAAGGCGCTCACCGGCCTGGTCGTCTTCATGGTCCTGGTGACGGTCTACCTGGCGATCGCCTTCGAGTGGCGGATGGCGGTGGCCGCCCTGGTCGCCCTCATCCACGACCTCCTGATCACCATCGGCGTCTACGCCCTGGTGGGCTTCGAGGTCACCCCCGGTACGGTGATCGGCTTCCTGACCATCCTCGGGTACTCGCTCTACGACACGGTCGTCGTCTTCGACACCGTGAAGGAGAACGCCAAGGGGATCACCAAGCAGAACAAGCTCACCTACAGCGAGGCGGCCAACGCGGGCCTCAACCAGACCCTGGTGCGCTCGCTCAACACCACCGTGGTGGCGCTGCTGCCGGTCGCCGCGCTGCTGTTCATCGGTGGCGGCCTGCTGGGCGCCGGCACTCTGAACGACATCTCGCTCGCGCTGTTCATCGGCCTCGCGGCCGGTGCCTACTCCTCGATCTGCGTCGCCACCCCGCTGCTGGCGCAGCTCAAGGAGGAGCAGCCGGAGATGAAGGCGCTGCGCAAGCGCGTCCTGCAGCACCGGGCCGCCGCGGCGGCCAAGGGCGAGGCCGCCGATGCGACGGCGTCGGACGAGGGTGCGGAGGACGACCAGCCTGCGGGTATGGTCGGTCAGCGCGGCCGGTCGGCCGGCACCACGCGTGCCAAGGGCCGTCCGTCCACCAAGCGCTGAACCGCACCCGACCCTGAGGACAGAACACCGTGACCACCGCCGACACCGCACTGGCCGAGCTGCTGAACAGCCGGATCCGGGACGTCCCGGACTACCCGAAGCCGGGTGTGCTGTTCAAGGACATCGCGCCGCTGCTCGCCGACGCCGAGGCCTTCGGCGCCCTCACCCGGGCGCTGGCGGACCGGGCGCTGGAGCTCGGGGCGACCAAGGTGGTGGGCCTGGAGGCGCGCGGCTTCGTGCTGGCGGCTCCGGCGGCCTTCGCGGCCGGGCTCGGCTTCGTGCCGGTCCGCAAGGCCGGCAAGCTGCCCGGCGAGGTGTTCCGGCGCTCGTACGAGCTGGAGTACGGCTCGGCGACGCTGGAGGTGCAGTGCGACGCCTTCGCGCCCGGTGAGCGGGTGCTGGTGGTGGACGACGTGCTGGCCACCGGTGGCACCATCGGTGCCTCGCTGGACCTGGTGAAGGAGGCCGGCGCCGAGCTGGCGGGCGTCGTGGTGCTGATGGAGCTGGGCTTCCTGGACGGCCGCGAGCGGCTGTCCGGGCACCTGGGCGACGCCCCGCTGGAGACGCTGGTCACGGTCTGAGAGGCAGGACGGAAGGACGGCGGTCGGATCATCCGACCGCCGTCCTTCCGCTTTCGGGCCCGGCCCGATGAACACCGGGCCGCCCGGCTCGGTACCATGAAGATTCATCCCCTCCCGGTTGTGCCCGGACCGCACGGGCCTCGGCGGGGGTCGGCCCCGGTGCCCCGAGGAGTGTCCTTGCCCGACGAGGTTGTGCCCACGGCCGCAGCGGCCGCCCCCGAGAACCGCCCCACGCCCTCGGGGGCCACCCCGGCACGCCCGACGCCGGCCTCCTCGCGCCAGCTCGCCCCGCTCGGCCGCGGCTCCGGCAGCGGGATGCGCGCCCGGCTGGCCCGCCTCGGCGGCCAGCGCTCCAGCGTGCTGAACCCCGTCCTGGAGCCGCTGTTCCGCTCGATCCGGGCGAACGACCCCAAGGCCGACCCGGCGCTGCTGCGCGACATCGAGCGCGCCTACGCCGTCGCCGAGAAGTGGCACCGCGGGCAGAAGCGCAAGAGCGGTGACCCGTACATCACCCACCCGCTGGCGGTCGCGACCATCCTGGCCGAGCTCGGCATGGACGCCCCGACCCTGATGGCCGGGCTGCTGCACGACACGGTCGAGGACACCGACTACGGCCTGGAGACCCTGCGCAAGGACTTCGGCGACTCGGTGGCCCTGCTGGTCGACGGCGTCACCAAGCTGGACCGGGTCAAGTTCGGCGAGGCCGCGCAGGCCGAGACCGTCCGCAAGATGGTCGTCGCGATGGCCAAGGACCCGCGGGTCCTGGTGATCAAGCTCGCCGACCGCCTGCACAACATGCGCACCATGCGCTACCTCAAGCGGGAGAAGCAGGAGAAGAAGGCCCGCGAGACGCTGGAGATCTACGCCCCGCTGGCGCACCGGCTGGGCATGAACACCATCAAGTGGGAGCTGGAGGACCTCGCCTTCGCGATCCTCTACCCCAAGATGTACGACGAGATCGTCCGGCTGGTCGCCGAGCGCGCCCCCAAGCGGGACGAGTACCTGGCGACCGTGATCGACCAGGTCCAGGCGGACCTGCGCGGCGCCCGGATCACCGCCTCCGTCACCGGCCGGCCGAAGCACTACTACTCGGTCTACCAGAAGATGATCGTCCGGGGCCGGGACTTCGCCGAGATCTACGACCTGGTGGGCATCCGGGTCCTGGTCGACACCGTCCGCGACTGCTACGCGGCGCTGGGCACCATCCACGCGCGGTGGAACCCGGTGCCGGGGCGGTTCAAGGACTACATCGCGATGCCCAAGTTCAACATGTACCAGTCGCTGCACACCACGGTGATCGGTCCCGGCGGCAAGCCCGTCGAACTCCAGATCCGCACCTTCGACATGCACCGGCGGGCCGAGTACGGCATCGCCGCGCACTGGAAGTACAAGCAGCGCGCCGTCGCCGGGGCCTCCAAGGTCCGCACCGACACCCCGACCCAGGTCCGCAAGGACGACAAGGCCGGCGCCGTCAACGAGATGGCCTGGCTGCGGCAGCTGCTGGACTGGCAGAAGGAGACCGCCGACCCGGGCGAGTTCCTGGAGTCGCTGCGCTTCGACCTGGCCAGCAACGAGGTCTTCGTCTTCACCCCCAAGGGTGACGTGATAGCCCTGCCCGCCGGCGCCACCCCGGTCGACTTCGCCTTCGCGGTGCACACCGAGGTCGGCTACCGGACCATAGGGGCCCGGGTCAACGGCCGCCTGGTGCCGCTGGAGTCGACGCTGGAGAACGGCGACACCGTCGAGGTGTTCACCTCCAAGGCGGAGAACGCCGGACCCTCCCGGGACTGGCTGGGCTTCGTCAAGTCCCCGCGCGCCCGCAACAAGATCCGCGCCTGGTTCTCCAAGGAGCGCCGCGAGGAGGCGATCGAGCACGGCAAGGAGGCGATCGTCCGGGCGATGCGCAAGCAGGGCCTGCCGATCCAGCGGATCCTGACCGGCGACTCGCTGGTCACCCTGGCCCACGAGATGCGCTACCCCGACATCTCCTCGCTCTACGCCGCCATCGGCGAGGGGCACGTCGCCGCGCAGAACATCGTCCAGAAGCTGGTCCAGGCGCTGGGCGGCGAGGAGGGGGCCACCGAGGACCTCGCCGAGACGGCCACCCCGACCCACGACAACCGGCGGGCCGTGCGCCGCCGGGCCAAGGGCGACCCGGGCGTGATCGTCAAGGGCGTCGAGGACGTCTGGGTCAAGCTGTCCCGCTGCTGCACCCCGGTGCCGGGCGACCCGATCGTCGGCTTCGTCACCCGCGGCAACGGCGTCTCGGTGCACCGCGCCGACTGCGTCAACGTCGAGTCGCTGAGCCAGCAGCCCGAGCGGATGATCGACGTCGAGTGGGCGGCCACCCAGTCCTCGGTCTTCCTGGTGGCCATCCAGGTCGAGGCGCTGGACCGCTCCCGGCTGCTCTCGGACGTCACCCGGGTGCTCTCCGACCAGCACGTCAACATCCTGTCGGCGGCGGTCCAGACCTCCCGGGACCGGGTGGCGATGAGCCGCTTCACCTTCGAGATGGGCGACCCGAAGCACCTGGGCCACGTGCTCAAGGCGGTCCGCGGCGTCGAGGGCGTGTACGACGTCTACCGGGTCACCTCCGCCCGCAAGTGAGGCCCGGCGCATGAGGCACGGCGCATGAGGCGCGGCGCATGAGGACCGGCGCATGAGGATGGCCCCCGGGGAGCACCCCGGGGGCCATCGCCGTTCAGCGGGCCGGATCAGCCGCTGAACTCCTCCTGGCTCTTGTGCGCCTGCTCCAGCAGGGTCTGCACGCCGGACAGCTCGGACTCCAGCTTGGCGATCCGGCTGCTGTTGCCGGCCGCGCGGGCCTTGTCCAGGTCGGCCTGGATCTTGTCGGCCTTGGCCTGGAACAGCCCGACCATGCCGGCCGCGCGGGCCTTGGCCTCCGGGTTGGAGCGCTTCCACTCGGCGTCCTCGGCCTCGCGGATGGCGCGCTCGACCGCGTTCAGCCGGCCGTCCAGCTTCGGACGGATGTCGCGCGGGACGTGGCCGATGGCCTCCCAGCGCTCGTTGACCTCGCGCAGCGCGGCCTTGGCGGCCTTGAGGTCGGTGATCGGCAGGATCGCCTCGGCCTCGGCGGCCAGCGCCTCCTTGAGCTTCTGGTTCTCCACCTGCTCGGCGTCGCGCTCGCTGAACACCGCGGAACGGGCCTGGAAGAACACGTCCTGGGCGCCGCGGAACCGCGCCCACAGCTCGTCCTCGACGTCCCGCTGCGCCCGGCCGGCGGACTTCCAGCGCGCCATCAGGTCGCGGTAGGCGGCCGCGGTGCTGCCCCAGTCGGTGGACGAGGAGAGCGCCTCGGCCTCGGCGACCAGCGCCTCCTTGGTCTGCCGGGCCTGCTCGCGCTCGGCGTCCAGGGTGGCGAAGTGCGCCTTGCGATGCTTGGAGAAGACCGAGCGGGCGTGCGAGAAGCGGTGCCACAGCTCGTCGTCGCTCTTGCGGTCCAGCCGCGGCAGGCCCTTCCAGGTGTCCACCAGGGCGCGCAGCCGGTCCCCGGCCTCCCGCCACTGGGTGGACTCGGCGAGCTGCTCGGCCTCGGAGACCAGCGCCTCCTTGGCGGTGCGGGTCTCGTCCTGCGCCTTGGCGCGGGCGGCCTTGCGCTCCTCCCGCCGGCTCTCGATCTCACCGCTGAGCGTGTCCAGGCGCTTGGCCAGTGCGTCCAGGTCGCCGACCGCGTGTCCCTCGGTCACCTGGGCACGGAGGTGCTCCAGCGCGGTCTGGGCGTCCTTGGCGGCCAGGTCGGTGGTGCGCACCCGCTTCTCCAGCAGGCCGATCTCCACCTCGATGCCCTGGTACTTGCGCTCGAAGTAGGCGAGGGCCTCCTCGGGCGAGCCGGCCTGCCAGGAACCCACGACGCGTTCGCCGTCGGCCGTCCTGACGTACACCGTGCCCTGCTCGTCCACACGGCCCCACGGGTCGCTGCTCATAGCGCGTCCTCCACATGACGTCGCGCCCGCGCCGGGGCGGCGCACGACCGTCGTCCACAGTTGATGTGCGGCGGACCGATGAGTCCGCCGTCCCCGTCCGCCGTGCCTTGCTGCCGAGGGTGACGGCTAGGCGGGTCCGGGCACCCTATACAACGCCAACATAGGCGACCAGGACCGGTGCTGTCCGCATCCGGGCCGGGCGATTTCGGTCCGGGACCGGGCGGGGGGCGCTCCGCGCGCCCGCCGCCGGTGGTCCCTGGGCCGGTCAACCCTTGGACACCGTAACCGAGTTGAGGGTGACGTCGGCCATCGGGTGGCCGTCGCCGGCGCCCTCCAGGGTGCCCGCGGCGGCGATCTTCTGGACCACGTCCAGGCCGCCGGTGATCTTGCCGAACGGGGTGTAGTTCGGCGGCAGCTGGGTGTCCTTGTACACCAGGAAGAACTGGCTGCCGTTGGTGCCCGGGCCGGCGTTGGCCATCGCCACGGTGCCCGCCGGGTAGGTCGCGCCGGTCAGGTTCTCGTCCGCGAACTGGTAGCCGGGGCCGCCCGAACCCTTGGCCGTCGGGTCGCCGCACTGGAGCACGAAGATGCCGTCGGTGGTGAGCCGGTGGCACTTGGTGTGGTCAAAGTACTGCTCGCCCGCCAGGAAGTTGAACGAGTTCACGGTGTGCGGGGCCTTGGCCGCGTCCAGCGCGATGGTGACCTTGCCGCAGTTGCTGTCCAGCGACATGGTGTACGAGGCACCCTGGTCGACCGACATGGCCGGCTCGGCCTTGAACTGCTTGCCGTTGGGCGAGCCCGGCGCCGGGGCGGCGCAGCCCTCGACCGGCTTGCGGGTCGGGGTGGCGGCCGGGTCGGCCTTGGTCGGGTCGCCCTGGCTCGGCGCGGCCTGCGGGGTGGTGGCGGCCGAGGTGCTCTTGTCCTTGTCGGAGCTGAACGCGCCGCTGGCGAACAGCCCGCCGCCGCCGGCCAGGACCACCACCGCGAGCGAGGCGCCCAGGATCGTGTTGCGGCGCCTGCGGGCGGACGCCGCCTCGGCGCGGCGCTTCATCTGGCGCTCGTACTTCTCGCGGGCGAGCTGCCGCCGCCGCTGTTCGCTGCTGACCACCGGCCGTGTCTCCTGAGCATGTGCGGGAAAAGTGGATGGGTTCCGGAGCGGATCATCGCACCCATCGGCGGCCAAGTGTAGGGACCGGGCCCGTAAGGACGCGGTGAACCTGTCATGGCCCGGCCCGCCGCCGCCTATCTGGTTCGCAACCGGACCCGGACCGCCGGTAGGCTTCCCTTACGTCATCACTACTGGTAGCCACCGCAGCCCACCGCCGCACACACCCGAAGGACGCGCGTGTTCATCGCCGGATTCCCCGCTGGAGCCTGGGGCACCAACTGCTACCTGGTCGCGCCGGCGGCGGGCGAGGAGTGCGTCATCGTCGACCCCGGGCACCAGGCCGCGCAGGGCGTGGAGGAGCTCATCCGTGAGCACCGGCTCAAGCCCGTCGCCGTCCTGCTCACCCACGGCCACATCGACCACGTCGCCTCGGTGGTCCCGGTCTGCGGCGCCCGCGGCGTCCCGGCCTGGATCCACCCCGAGGACCGGTACATGATGTCCGACCCGGAGAAGGCGCTCGGCCGCTCCCTGGGCACCCAGTTGATGGGCGAGCTCACCGTCGGCGAGCCCGACGACGTGCGCGAGCTCACCGACGGCAGCGTGCTGGAGCTGGCCGGCCTGCGGCTCACCGTGGACCACGCCCCGGGCCATACCGGGGGGTCGGTGACCTTCCGGACGCCCGGTGCCGAGGACCTCCCCCCGGTGCTGTTCTCGGGCGACCTGCTGTTCGCCGGCTCCATCGGGCGTACCGACCTCCCGGGCGGGGACGGCGAAGCGATCATGCGCTCGCTGGCCCGGGTGTGCCTGCCCCTCGACGACTCCACCGTGGTCCTCTCCGGCCACGGCGGTCAGACCACCATCGGCCGCGAGCGCGCCACCAACCCCTACCTCCGACAGGCAGCGGGGGCGGCCGGCGCCCCGGCTTTCCCGCGACGAGGAATGTGACGGAAGAGAAGTTGAGCACCTTCACCGCCCCCAAGGGCACCTACGACCTGCTGCCCCCCAGCTCCGCGACCTTCCTGGCGATCCGCGAGCGCATCGCCGCGCCCGCCCGCCGGGCCGGTTACGGCTACGTCGAGACCCCGGTCTTCGAGGACGTGAAGCTGTTCTCCCGCGGTGTCGGCGAGTCCACCGACATCGTCTCCAAGGAGATGTACACCCTCACCACCAAGGGCGGCGACGAGCTCGCGCTGCGCCCCGAGGGCACCGCCTCGGTGCTGCGCGCCGCGCTCCAGGCCAACCTGCACAAGCAGGGCAACCTGCCGGTCAAGCTCTGGTACTCGGGCTCGTACTACCGCTACGAGCGTGCCCAGAAGGGCCGTTACCGCCAGTTCTCCCAGGTCGGCGCGGAGGCGATCGGCGCGGAGGACCCGGCGCTGGACGCCGAGCTGATCATCCTGGCCGACGACGCCTTCCGCGCGCTGGGGCTGAGCGACTACTCGCTGCTGCTCAACAGCCTCGGCGACAAGCAGTGCCGCCCGGTCTACCGCGCCGCCCTGATCGAGTTCCTCTCCGGCCTGGACCTGGACGAGGACACCCGCCGCCGCGCGGAGATCAACCCGCTGCGGGTGCTGGACGACAAGCGCGAGTCGGTGCAGGAGCAGCTGGTCGGCGCGCCGATGCTGCGGGACTTCCTGTGCGAGGAGTGCAAGGCGTACGACGAGAAGGTGCGCGAGCTGCTCACCGCCGCCGGCGTCGCCTTCGTCGACGACCCGAAGCTGGTCCGCGGCCTGGACTACTACACCCGCACCACCTTCGAGTTCGTGCACAACGGCCTCGGCGCCCAGTCCGCGATCGGCGGCGGCGGCCGCTACGACGGCCTGTCCGAGATGATCGGCGGCCCGGCGCTGCCGTCCGTCGGCTGGGCGCTCGGCGTGGACCGCACCTACCTGGCCCTGGAGGCCGAGGGCGTCGTCCTCGACCTGCCGGCCGCCACCTCCGTCTACGCCGTCGCGCTCGGCGAGGAGGCCAAGAACCTGCTGTTCGCCAAGGTGATCGAGCTGCGCCGGGCCGGCGTCGCCACCGACCTCGCCTTCGGCGTCAAGAGCATCAAGAACGCCATGAAGTCCGCCGACCGGTCCGGCGCCCGCTTCGCCCTGATCGCCGGTGACCGGGACCTCGCCGAGGGCGTCGTCCAGCTCAAGGACATGAGCACCGGAGAGCAGTCCCCCGTCGCCCTCGACGCACTCGTCACCACCTTGAAGGAGAAGCAGCTGTGATCCGCACGCACGACGCGGGCACGCTCCGCCCGGAGCACGCAGACACCACCGTCACCCTGGCCGGCTGGGTCGCCCGCCGCCGCGACCACGGCGGCGTCGCCTTCATCGACCTGCGCGACGCCTCCGGCACCGTGCAGATCGTGGTGCGCGACCTCGACTCGGTGCACGGCCTGCGCGCCGAGTACTGCGTCAAGGTCGTCGGCGACGTCCGGGTCCGCCCCGAGGGCAATGAGAACCCGGACATCCCGACCGGCGCGGTCGAGGTCGTCGTCAGCGACATCGAGGTGCTCTCCGAGGCCGCCCCGCTGCCGTTCCCGGTCGCCGAGTACGAGCCGGGCACGGTCAACGAGGAGGTCCGGCTGCGCTACCGCTACCTGGACCTGCGCCGTGAGGGCCCGGCCAAGGGCCTGCGGCTGCGCTCGAAGGTCAACAACATCATCCGCCGGGTGATGGAGGAGAACGACTTCCTCGACATCGAGACGCCGTACCTCACCCGCTCCACCCCCGAGGGCGCCCGCGACTTCCTCGTCCCGGTCCGCCTGCAGCCCGGCCACTGGTACGCGCTGCCGCAGTCGCCCCAGCTGTTCAAGCAGCTGCTGATGGTGGCCGGCATGGAGCGGTACTACCAGATCGCCCGCTGCTTCCGCGACGAGGACTTCCGCGCCGACCGCCAGCCGGAGTTCACCCAGCTGGACATCGAGGCCTCCTTCGTCGACCAGGAGGACATCCTGGCCCTCGGCGAGAAGATCGTCGGCTCGATCTGGCGCGAGGTCCACGGCTACGAGATCCCGAACCCGCTGCCGCGGATGACCTACGCGGACGCCATGGGCCGCTACGGCTCCGACAAGCCGGACGTCCGCTTCGGCCAGGAACTCACCGACCTCACCGAGTACTTCAAGGGCACCGAGTTCCGCGTCTTCCAGGCCCCGTACGTCGGCGCCGTGGTCATGCCCGGCGGCGCCTCGCAGCCGCGCAAGCAGCTGGACGCCTGGCAGGACTGGGCCAAGGCGCGCGGCGCCAAGGGCCTCGCCTACGTGCTGATCGACGCCGAGACCGGCGAGCTGCGCGGCCCGGTCGCCAAGAACCTCTCCGAGGAGCACCTGGCCGGCCTCGCCGCCGCGGCCGGCGCCAAGAACGGCGACGCGGTCTTCTTCGCGGCCGGCAAGGAGCGCCCCTCGCAGGAGCTGCTCGGCGCCGCCCGCCTGGAGATCGGCCGCCGCTGCGGCCTGATCGACGAGTCCCAGTGGGCCTTCCTCTGGGTCGTCGACTTCCCGATGTTCGAGCCGATCGAGGACGACAAGGGCCAGTTCCAGGGCTGGCACGCGGTGCACCACCCGTTCACCGCCCCGACCGCGGAGTCGCTGGACACCTTCGACACCGACCCGGGCTCGGCCCTGTCCAACGCCTACGACCTGGTCCTCAACGGCTCGGAGCTGGGCGGCGGTTCGATCCGTATCCACCAGCGCGACGTCCAGAAGCGGGCGTTCGACGCGATCGGCCTCTCCGAGGAGGAGGCGGCCTCGCAGTTCGGCTTCCTGCTGGACGCCTTCAACTACGGCCCGCCGCCGCACGGTGGGGTCGCCTTCGGCCTCGACCGGATCGTCACGCTGCTCGGCGGCTACGACACCATCCGCGACGTCATCGCCTTCCCGAAGACGTCCACCGGTGGTGACCCGCTGACCGGCGCGCCGACCCCGATCACCCCGGCGCAGCGCCGCGAGGCCGGTGTGGACGCCCAGCCCAAGGTCCGCGAGGACGCCAAGTCCGAGGCGCAGCCCAAGAGCTGACGCCTCGTCATACGCGCTAACCTGCAACGGCCCCGGACGGTCCACCCACCGTCCGGGGCCGGTCCACAACGTGGTGTGACACAGGGAGGGTTGACTCGATGCAGGTCACCACGAGAGTCGAATGTCCGCAGGACGCCCCGGCGACCAGGCGCGTGCACATGGCCGCGTTCCCCGGGCCGGACGAGGCGGACCTGGTGGACGCGCTGCGCCGCGACCCGGCCTGGCTGCCCGGGCTGTCGCTGGTCGCGGTCGACGACGCCGGGCTGGTGATCGGCCACGCCCTGCTGACCAGGCTGCGGGTCGGTGACGGAGGCGGGTCCGGTGACGCGCTGGCGCTCGCGCCGGTGGCGGTGGCGCCCGAGTGGCAGCGCCGGGGCGTCGGCGAACTCGTCGTTCGGGCGGCGCTGTCGGCCGCCGAGGAGGCGGGGGAGAAGCTGGTGGTGGTGCTCGGTGACCCGGAGTACTACGGACGGTTCGGCTTCATCCCGGCCGGGCGGCACGAGGTCTCCGGCCCGTTCGAGGTGCCGGAGGCGTACTTCCAGGTGCTGCCGCTGGCAGCGTACGACGGCGACCCGCGCGGGCTGTGCCGCTACCCGGAGCCCTTCGTCGACGCCTAGCCGGAGCCCTCGTCGAGGTCCAGGGAGCGCCCGGCGAGCGGGTTCGCCCGTTCCTCCGGTCCGACCTGCGGGGTCACCGTTCTGCGCCTACGGTGAAGGGTCATCGGCAGGAGTCGGACGGAGGACCCGAGAGTGGCCAAGGGGCAGCAGCGGACCGCTAAGCCGGAACGACTGGCGAAGAAGCCGTACGAGCGGGAACTGCTGCGGCTGCAGCAGGAGTTGGTGAAACTCCAGGAGTGGGTGCGGGTCGAGGGCGCCCGCCTGGTGGTGATCTTCGAGGGGCGGGACGCGGCCGGCAAGGGCGGGGCGATCAAGCGGGTGACGGAGTACCTGAACCCGCGCATCGCCCGGGTCGCGGCGCTGCCCACCCCGACCGAGCGGCAGAAGACCCAGTGGTACTTCCAGCGGTACGTCGAACACCTCCCGGCGGCCGGGGAGATCGTCCTGTTCGACCGCAGCTGGTACAACCGGGCCGGGGTCGAGCGGGTGATGGGCTTCTGCAGCGACGAGGAGTACTGGCAGTTCCTGCACCAGTGCCCGACCTTCGAGCAGATGCTGATCGAGGCGGGCATCCTGCTGCGCAAGTACTGGTTCTCGGTCAGTGACACCGAGCAGGAGCAGCGGTTCCGGGACCGGCTGGAGGACCCGATGAAGCGCTGGAAGCTCTCCCCGATGGACGTGGAGTCGATCACCCACTGGGAGGACTACTCGCGGGCCAAGGACGAGATGTTCGTCTACACCGACATCCCGCAGTCGCCCTGGCACGTGGTGGAGAGCGACGACAAGCGGCGGGCCCGGATCAACATGATCGCCCACCTGCTCTCCACCGTCCCGTACCACGAGGTCGCCCCGCCGCGGATCGAGCTGCCGCCCCGCCCGGCCCCGCGCGGCTACCAGCGGCCCCCGCGCGACCTCCAGAAGTACGTCCCGGACCACGCTGCCAGACTGGAGTAGACGGGGCCCCGGCCGGGCGCTGCTACCGAACGGCCCCGCGTGGCGCCCGGGCGTGCACAGGAGGCGCGCTCATGTTCGTCCGTACCGTCTACGCGACCGGTGATCCGGACCGGATCGGCGAGACCCTCGACGGCCTCGCCACCGAGGCCGTCGAGCTCCTCTCCGGGCAGCCCGGGTACCGCGGCTACGGCCTGTTCGTGGACCGGACCGTCGGCAAGATCACGATGGGCTCGTGGTGGGAGTCCGCCCAGGCCGAGCGCGACAGCGACGCGGCGCTCGGTGGGCGCCGACGCGAGCTGCTGGCGCCGCTGGCCGGCACCGTGACCACTGACGTCTGGGAGGCCGTGGCGACGGCGCCGCCCGGTGTGGCCGGACCCGGCGCGATGTTCCGGCTGAGCAGGTCCGACATCGACCCGGCCAAGGTGGACACGGCGGCCGAGATCTTCCGGGACCAGGTGCTGCCGGTGCTGGAGAAGAAGCCCGGCTTCGTGACCGGCGCGATGCTGGCCGACCGTGCGACCGGCCGGCTGTCCGTGGGCTCGATCTACGCGGACCGGGCGAGCTTCGACGCCGCGCGGGGGCCGACGGCCGACTCCCGGGCGCGGGCGTTGGCCGCGCTGGGCGGCACGCTGCGGTCGCTGGAGGAGTTCGAGGTGGTCCTGCTGGACCGGCGGACCCCGCCGCAATAGCTCTGTCGGCGGCCTCAACTAGGCTTCCGGTGTGGACGAACCGGACCTCTTCACCGCCGCCGCCGAGGAACTCCAGACCAGGGAGCCCGGCCGGGCGCCGCTGGCCGTACGGATGCGCCCGCGCACCCTGGACGAGGTGGCCGGGCAGCGGCAGCTGTTGAAGCCCGGCTCGCCGCTGCGCCGGCTGGTGGCCAACTCCCGCGGGCCGGCCGCCACCAGCTCGGTGATCCTCTGGGGGCCGCCCGGCACCGGAAAGACGACCCTGGCGCATGTGATCAGCCAGGCCGTGGAGGGCCGCTTCGTCGAGCTGTCCGCGATCACCGCCGGGGTCAAGGAGGTCCGGGCGGTGATCGACGGCGCCCGGCGGGCGGTCGGCATGTCCGGCCGGGAGACGGTGCTGTTCCTGGACGAGATCCACCGCTTCTCCAAGGCCCAGCAGGACTCGCTGCTGCCCGCGGTGGAGAACCGCTGGGTCACCCTGATCGCGGCGACCACCGAGAACCCGTACTTCTCGGTGATCTCCCCGCTGCTGTCCCGCTCGCTGCTGCTCACCCTGGAGTCGCTCACCGACGAGGACATCCGGGCGCTGCTGCGCCGGGCGGTGGAGGACGAGCGCGGCCTGGAGGGCGCGCTGGAGCTGACCGCGGAGGCCGAGGACCACCTGGTGCGGCTCGCCGGCGGGGACGCCCGACGGGCGCTGACCACGCTGGAGGCGGCGGCCGGGGCGGCGCTGGAGAAGGGCGAGGCGAGCATCTCGCTGGCCACCACCGAGACCGCCGTGAACCAGGCGGCGGTGCGCTACGACAAGGACGGCGACCAGCACTACGACGTGGCCAGCGCGCTGATCAAGTCGATCCGCGGCAGCGACGTGGACGCCACCCTGCACTACCTGGCCCGGATGATCGAGGCGGGGGAGGATCCGCGGTTCATCGCCCGGCGGCTGATGATCTCGGCCAGCGAGGACGTCGGCCTGGCCGACCCGACGGCGCTCCAGACGGCCGTGGCGGCGGCCCAGGCGGTGGCGCTGATCGGCTTCCCGGAGGCCCGGATCATCCTGTCCCAGGCGGCCATCGCGCTGGCCCTGGCGCCGAAGTCCAACTCGGCCTACCTGGCGATCGACGCGGCGCTGGCGGACGTGCGGCAGGGGCTGGCGGGGGCCGTCCCGCCGCACCTGCGGGACGCCCACTACGGCGGCGCGGGCAAGCTCGGTCACGGCAAGGGCTACCAGTACCCGCACGACCTGCCGGAGGGCATCGCCGCCCAGCAGTACGCGCCGGACTCGGTGCACGGCCGGGAGTACTACCGGCCGAACCGGCGCGGCGGCGAGGTGCGGTACGCGGACACCGTGGAGTGGACGCGCGGGCGGCTGCGGGGGGAGCGCCGGGTGGAGAAGGCGGAGCCGAAGGCCGCGAAGCCGGAGCGGAAGGCCGAGGAGACGGCGGGGAAGCCGGAGCGGAAGGCCGAGCCGGAGCCCGGGACGAAGGGCGAGTGATCGACGGGTATACTTCGTCGGAGTGCCATGTCCCGGGACGGCGGCGGGGGAGACCCCACCGACCGGCCGCACCAGCGGGACATCGGCCGTAGGCCTCCTCCGGGAGGCCCGCAGCAGGAGCGTCGCGCACCGTTTCGGTGTCGCGGACGGCCCGGTTCCCCGGGCCCTTCGTGTGACCAGCACTTCATGTGCCCGGCTCCGGAGAGCGGCTGATCCCTTCGCGCAGGCGTCGGGGTTTTCTCCGGGTCGCGACATGCGACCTCCGTCAACACCTGGTGAAAGCCGTATTCGTAAGCAAGGAAGGTTTGGTTCATGGCGAACCAGAAGCGTCCCAAGGTCAAGATCGCGCGTGCGCTCGGCGTGCCGCTGACCCCGAAGTCCGTCAAGTACTTCGAGGCCCGCCCGTACCCGCCCGGCCAGCACGGCCGCGGTCGCAAGCAGAACTCGGACTACAAGGTCCGTCTGCTCGAGAAGCAGCGTCTGCGCGCCCAGTACGACCTGAGCGAGAAGCAGATGGCGCGCGCGTTCGACCGCGCGAAGAAGGCCGAGGGCAAGACCGGTGAGGCGCTCGTCGCCGACCTGGAGACCCGTCTGGACTCCCTGGTCCTGCGTTCGGGCATCGCCCGCACCATCTACCAGGCCCGCCAGATGGTCGTCCACGGCCACATCGAGGTCAACGGCGGCAAGGTCAACAAGCCGTCGTTCCAGATGAAGCCGGGCTACGTGGTCACCGTCCGCGAGCGCTCCAAGGAGAAGGTCCCCTTCCAGGTCGCCCGTGAGGGTGGCTACGCGGGTGAGGGCCAGACCCCGAAGTACCTCGAGGTCAACCTGAAGGCCCTGGCCTTCCGCCTGGACCGTGCGCCGCAGCGCAAGGAGGTCCCGGTGATCTGTGACGAGCAGCTGGTCGTCGAGTACTACTCGCGCTGACCCGCGCTCGGTTCGCACTTCGCGGAACCGGCAGCGAGCCCCCGTCGCCTTTCGAGGCGGCGGGGGCTCGCCCCTTTTCCGGTGCCGGCCGCCCTTCGGCCACAGCTCCGCCCGGCTACAGCTCCGCGCCGGTCATCGCGGCGGCCAGCCGCAGGTGCGGGCGGGCCTCCTGGTCGCGGCCCTGGCGCTCCAGGGTGCGGCCGAGCATCAGCCGGGCGTAGTCCTCGGCCGGGTCGAGGTCGAGGATCCGGCGCAGTTCGGCCTCGGCGCGGCCGAGCTGGGCGGAGTGGAAGTAGCTGCGGGCCAGCAGCAGCCGGACCGAGAGGTTGGCCGGCTCCTCGGCCAGCACGCCTTCCAGCATGCGGGCGGCGTCGGTGTACGCCTTGGACTCGAAGTAGAAGTTCGCGAGGCGGTACTCGTCGTGGACGGCCATGGTGCTCCTTCCGGGTGGATCCTTGCCTCCTCAAGCAATCCGCAAGCTTCAGCTATTCCGCACCGGTGCCGGGGCCGGTGCGGGCGGCACGGAACAGGGCGCGGGGCCGGGTTCCGGGCCGCCGGGCGAGTCCCCGTCGCCGAGCGCCCGGCCGACCGCGGCGTCCAGGTCCAGCCGCCCGCCCGCCAGGTAGCAGTCCTCGTACTCCTGCTCGGTGAGCCCGGCCCGGGCGCGCTCGGCGCACTCCTGGTGGGTGCCGAAGAAGGAGCGCGAACCCAGGAACGGGTTGCCGACCGCCCGCCAGATCCGGTGTGCGGCGCCCTGCAGCACCCGGGCCTCGCGCAGGGCGGCCGGCTCGCCCGGCCCGGCCGGCTCGGTCTCCAGCAGCGCCAGCAGGTCGATCCCCAGCACGATGCCGAGCAGGTCGTGGAAGCGGTGGTTCAGCCGGACGCACTCGCGGGCCAGCGCGCGGGCCGGCTGGACGGCGCCGTCCAGGTAGTGCGAGTACGCCATCGCGTACAGCACGTAGCCGTACGCCCACTGCTCGCCGTGCTCCTCGCACACCTCGCGGGCCTGGCCGAACCAGAGCTCGGCGCTGTCCGGGTCGCCCTGGAACAGGTAGGCGAGGCCCAGTTCGACCATCGCCATCACCACGTTGCTGTTGAGCTCGCCGATGGTCCGGTAGTGCCAGAGCGCCTCCTCGAACAGCTCGGCGGCGCGCTCCGGGTCGTCACCGATCAGGGCGGCGCAGCCCTGGCGGTGGACGGCGTAGGCGAGGGCCCGGTCGTCGCCGGTGTCCAGGGCCTGGCGGCGGCACTCCTCCAGGGCGGGGCGGGCGGCGCCGAGGTCGCCCTGGAGGGTGGCCATGTAGCCGGTCACCCAGAGGGCCTTGGCCCGGACCTCGGTGGGCTCGCGGTCCAGGGCGAGCGCGCGGTCCAGCCAGTGCCGGCCCTCGCCGAGGTGGCCGCAGCCGACCCAGTAGAACCACAGGGTGCCGGCCAGCAGCAGGGCGATCTGCTCCTCGCCGGGCTCGGCGAGGCAGAACTCCAGCGCGGCACGCAGGTTGGCGTGGGCGAGCTGGGTGCGCTCGGCGGTCTCGGCCTGCCGGGGGCCGAACCACTCGACCTCGCCCCAGGTGGCCACGCCCAGGTACCAGTCCCGGTGGCGGCGCAGCAGCCGCTGCTCCTCGCCGGCGGCGCGCAGCCAGTGGCCGCCGTACTCGCGCAGGGTGTCCAGCAGGCGGAAGCGGACGCCGAAGGCGCTGTCCTCGCGCAGCACCACGGACTTGGCGACGAGTTCGTCGAGCAGGTCGAGCAGGTCCTCGGGCTCGATGCCCTCGCCCGCGCAGACGTACTCGGCGGCCTCCAGGTCGAAACCGCCGGCGAAGACCGACAGGCGGGCCCAGAGTAAACGTTCCTGCACTGTGCAGAGCTCATGACTCCAGCCGATCGTGGTGCGCAGCGTCTGGTGCCTCGGCAGGGCCGTCCGGGAGCCGCCGGTGAGCAGCCGGAAGCGGTCGTCCAGCCGGGCCGTGATCTGCTCCACCGACAGTGCGCGCAGCCGCCCGGCGGCCAGCTCCACGGCCAGCGGGATGCCGTCCAGCCGACGGCAGAGCAGGCCGACCGCCTCCGCGTTCGCCTCGGTCACCGCGAAGGACGGCAGTACGGCCCGCGCCCGGTCGGCGAACAGCCGCACGGCGTCCGGCAGCTGGTCCGGGTCCTCCGGCCGCTCCGGCAGCGGGTCGACCGGCAGTGGGGCCAGCGTCAGCAGGTGCTCGCCCGAGGCCCGCAGCGCGGCCCGGCTGGTGGCCAGCACCCGCAGCCCGGGCAGCGTGCGCAGCAGCGCGTCGGCCAGCTCGGCGCACGCCTCCACCAGGTGCTCGCAGCCGTCCAGGACCAGCAGCAGGCGGCGCCCCGCGAGGTGCTCGCCCAGCACGTCCACCGGCGGCCGGGCGGTGCCGTCGGTCAGCCGCAGCGCCTCCAGTACGGCGTGGCCGAGCAGCAGCGGGTCCTGCACCGGGGCCACGTCCACCAGCCAGGTCCCGTCCGGGAAGGCCCCGGCCGCCCGGGCCGCCGCCCGCAGCGCGAGCCTGCTCTTGCCCACCCCGCCGGGCCCGGTCACCGTCACCAGCCGTGCCCCGGCGAGCAGACCCGCCAGCTCGGCCAGTTCCCGCTCGCGCCCGACGAAGCCCGTCACCTCGGCCGGCAGCCGGCCCGGGTCCGGCTCGCGCGGCCACGCCGCGGGCTGTGCTGTCCAGTCGCCGGCCAAGCGGTGCTCCCCGTTGTTCCCGGCCCGGACCGCGGCGGTCCGGACGTGCGTCGGGCCGTACGGGCGACGGCCCGCCTGGCTGAACGAGGTGACCGGACGGTAGGTTACGCGCGCGGTTCGCACATCCGGGCGAGGCCACCGCCGTGACCCGGTCCGGAAAGCGGGCCCGGGCGCGATAGGGTTCGGTTGGGAACCGCAAGGCGAGGGAGCGCGCAGAAGTGTCCGTGGGAGAGCTGGCCGGCTTGCTCGTCGCCGTGTTCTGGGCGGTCCTGGTCACCCTGCTCGCGGTGGTGCTGGTGCGACTCTCCCGGGTGTTGAAGGAGGCCACCGTCCTGGTCTCCGCGGTCACCGAACAGGCCGTCCCGCTGCTGGCCGACGCCGGCGCGGCGGTGCGCAGCGCCAACGAGCAGCTGGACCGGGTGGACGAGATCACCGCCAACGTCCAGGACGCCGCCGCCAACGCCAAGGCGCTCTCCTCCACCGCGGCCGCCACGCTGGGCGGCCCGCTGATGAAGGTCGCCGCGTTCAGCTACGGCGTCCGCCAGGCCGTCGCCAAGCAGCAGGGCACCCTGCCGAGCGTGCCGGTGCAGCCCGCCGAGCGCGACGAGCTGGCCCGGCTGATCCGAGCCGAGGTGCGCGCCGCGACCGCGCCCAGGAGCGGCCTGCTCTCCCGGGTCCGGCGAGCGGTGAGGGGCTGACCGGATGGCACGGATCTTCTGGATGGCGGTCGGCGCAGGCGCCGCGGTGTGGGCCATGAACAAGGCCAACGGCGCCGTGCAGCGGCTCACCCCGGACAGCCTCTCCGGCACCGCCGCGCGCGGTGCCCTGCACCTGGGCGACCGGGCCAAGCAGTTCGCCCAGGACGTGCGCTCCGGCATGGCCGAGCGCGAGGAGCAGCTCAAGGACGACCTCGGACTGCACGGCACCGCCGTGGCGGAGCCCCGCAGCACCCGCCGGGTGCTGCGCGGCGAGCCGCAGTACCGAGCTATCTCGGCGGTGCCCGGTCGCCCGGCCGCCGCCCTGCCCCCCGCCCGCGCCCTGCCCGACGGCGGGGGCCGCACCGTCCCACAGACCATTGAAGAAACGCCCCGCCGAGCCCTGCCGCGGGGCGGAACGAACCGGAAGGACCACTAATGGAGTCGGCTGAGATCCGCCGCCGCTGGCTGCGCTTCTTCGAGGAGCGCGGCCACACCGTCGTTCCGTCGGCGTCCCTGGTCGCCGACGACCCCACCCTGCTGCTGGTCAACGCCGGCATGGTGCCGTTCAAGCCCTACTTCCTGGGCGAGGTCAAGCCGCAGTTCTCGCGCGCCACCAGCGTCCAGAAGTGCGTGCGCACCCTCGACATCGAGGAGGTCGGGAAGACCACCCGGCACGGCTCCTTCTTCCAGATGTGCGGCAACTTCTCCTTCGGTGACTACTTCAAGGAAGGAGCCATCAAGTTCGCCTGGGAGCTGCTCACCACTCCCGTCGCGGACGGTGGCTACGGCCTGGAGAAGGAGAAGCTCTGGATCACCGTCTACAAGGACGACGACGAGGCCGAGCAGATCTGGCGCGACGTCATCGGCGTGCCCTCCGAGCGCATCCAGCGCCTGGGCATGAAGGACAACTTCTGGTCGATGGGCGTGCCCGGCCCGTGCGGCCCGTGCTCGGAGATCAACTACGACCGCGGCCCCGCGTACGGCGAGGAGGGCGGCCCGGCGGTCAACGGCGAGCGCTACCTGGAGATCTGGAACCTGGTCTTCATGCAGTACGAGCGCGGCCACGGCGACGGCAAGGACGGCTTCGAGATCCTCGGCGACCTGCCGAGCAAGAACATCGACACCGGCCTGGGCCTGGAGCGCCTCGCCGCGATCCTCCAGGGCGTCGACAACCTCTTCGAGATCGACACCAGCCGGATGATCCTCGACCGCGCCGCCGAGCTCACCGGCCACAGCTACGGCGCCGACCACAAGTCGGACGTCTCGCTGCGCGTGGTCACCGACCACATCCGCACCGCGCTGATGCTGGTCGGCGACGGCGTCACCCCCGGCAACGAGGGCCGCGGCTACGTGCTGCGCCGCATCCTGCGCCGCGCCATCCGCAACATGCGCCTGCTGGGCGCCACCGAGCCGGTGGCCAAGGACCTCACCGACATCGCGATCAAGGCGATGGCCCCGCAGTACCCGGAGCTGGAGACCGACCGCAAGCGGATCGAGACCGTCGTGGTCGCCGAGGAGGCGGCCTTCCTGCAGACCCTCAAGGCCGGCACCAGCCTGCTGGACGCCGCGGTCACCGAGACCAAGCAGTCCGGTGGCGCGGTGCTCTCCGGCGACCAGGCCTTCAAGCTGCACGACACCTACGGCTTCCCGATCGACCTCACCCTGGAGATGGCCGAGGAGCAGGGCCTCCAGGTCGACGAGGCCGGCTTCCGCCGCCTGATGCAGGAGCAGCGGGACCGCGCCAAGGCGGACGCCAGGGCGAAGAAGATGGGCCACGCCGACGTCGCCGCGTACCGCGAGGTCGCCGACAAGTCCGGCGCGAGCCTCTTCACCGGCTACAACCTGACCGAGGGCGAGGCCACCGTCGTCGGCCTGCTGGTGGACGGCGTCCCGTCGCCGGCCGCCTCCGAGGGCGACGAGGTCGAGCTGATCCTCGACCGCACCCCGTTCTACGCCGAGGGCGGCGGCCAGCTCGCCGACCACGGCCGGATCCGGCTGGAGTCCGGCGCGGTCGTCGAGATCCGCGACGTGCAGCAGCCCGTCCCGGGCGTCATCGTGCACTCGGGCGGTGTGCTGTTCGGCGAGGTCGTGCTCGGCGCCTCGGCGTACGCCACGATCGACACCGAGCGCCGCCGGGCGATCGCCCGCGCCCACTCGGCCACCCACCTGACCCACCAGGCGCTGCGCGACGCGCTCGGCCCGACGGCCGCCCAGGCCGGCTCCGAGAACGCCCCCGGCCGCTTCCGCTTCGACTTCGGCTCGCCCGCCGCCGTTCCGGGCAGCGTGCTGGTGGACGTCGAGCAGAAGATCAACGACGTGCTGGGCCGCGAGCTGGAGGTCACCGCCGAGGTCATGACGATGGACCAGGCCCGCAAGGCCGGCGCCATCGCGATGTTCGGCGAGAAGTACGGCGACGAGGTGCGGGTCGTCTCGATCGGCGACTTCTCCAAGGAGCTGTGCGGCGGCACCCACGTCGGCAACACCGCCCAGCTGGGCCTGGTGAAGCTGCTCGGCGAGTCCTCGATCGGCTCCGGCGTGCGCCGCGTCGAGGCGCTGGTCGGCGTCGACGCGTACAAGTTCCTGGCCCGCGAGCACACCGTGGTGGCCCAGCTCACCGAGCTGGTCAAGGGCCGCCCGGAGGAGCTGCCGGAGAAGATCTCGGGCATGCTCACCAAGCTCAAGGACGCCGAGAAGGAGATCGAGCGCTTCCGCGCCGAGAAGGTGCTGGCCGCCGCGGCGGGCCTGGCCGACTCGGCCGAGGACGTGCACGGCATCGCGGTGGTCGCCGCGCAGGTCGCCGACGGCGTGGGCGCGGACGAGCTGCGCAAGCTGGTCCTGGACGTGCGCGGCCGGCTCGGCTCGCGCCCGGCCGTGGTCGCCGCCTTCACCGTGGCGAACGACCGCCCGCTGACCGTGATCGCCACCAACGAGGACGCCCGCGGCCGCGGCATCAAGGCCGGCGAGCTGGTCCGCACCGCCGCCAAGACCCTCGGCGGCGGCGGTGGCGGCAAGGACGACGTCGCCCAGGGCGGCGGCTCCAACCCGGCCGCGGTCGGCGAGGCGATCGCCGCGGTGCGCGGCCTGGTCGCGGAGCGCGCCAGCTGATGGAGCAGGAGGAGAGGCCCTTCCGGCGTGGGCGGCGGATCGCCGTCGATGTCGGTGACGCCCGGATCGGGGTCGCGTCCTGCGACCCCGACGGGGTGCTCGCCACGCCGGTGGAGACCGTTCCGGCCGGCGTGAAGTCGCAGGCCAGGATCGCCGCGATCGTCGAGGAGTACGACGCGATCGAGGTGGTCGTCGGGCTGCCGCGCTCGCTCAGCGGCAAGGAGGGCCCGGCCGCGGAGAAGGTCCGGGCCTACGCCTCACGGCTGGCCAACCGGGTCTACCCGGTGACGGTGCGGCTGGTGGACGAGCGGATGACGACCGTCACCGCGACCCACGGGCTGCGCGCCTCGGGGGTCAAGGCGAAGAAGGGCCGCTCGGTGGTCGACCAGGCCGCCGCCGTGGTGATCCTGCAGACCGCCCTTGAGTCCGAACGGGTGAGCGGACGCCCGCCCGGTGAGAGCGTCGAGGCGACCGGCTGACCGGCCTGATCTAACGTCCCGAAGAGGGGTCCGTGCGGACACGTCCGCACGGACCCCTCTTTCGTTCGTTTCCGTGTCCGTTTCGGATCGATCCGCATCGATTCGTGTCGGACCGGAGCGATTCTCAGCGATTCGGGACCGCCGAGGGGGCCGCGAGCCATGACCGACCAGGACTTCCACCCGGGGCTCACCCCGGGGCACCTGGGTGCGCCGGTGCTGGAGCCGGAGGGCCGTCCTCCGGGTGCGCCCCGGCCGCGCTCCGATGCGCCGGACCCGCACCGGCGGCGTAACGGACTGGCCTGCGGCCTCACCGCCTTCGCCCTGGTCGCGGTCTTCGGCGGGATCGGGCTCACCGGCTACACCTGGTTCCAGCACCAGCGCAAGCCCGCGGCGGCCGCCGACTACGCGGGGCAGGGCAGCGGCAGCGTCCAGGTCTCGGTGCCGGAGGGCGCGGGCCTGTCCCAGATCGCCTCCGCGCTGGTCCGCAACGGGGTGGTGGCCAGTTCGCTCGCCTTCACCCGGGCGGCGAAGGGCAGCGCGGCCGCCGCCGGGCGGATCCAGCCCGGCACGTACACGTTGAAGCAGAAGATGTCGGCCGCCGCCGCGCTGGCCGTCCTGATCGACCCGGCCAACGCCAACGGCCTGACCATTCCCGAGGGTTGGCGCGGCTACCAGATCTACGCGGCGATCGACAAGAAGCTCAACCTCCCCGCGGGCACCACCCAGAAGGCCGCCCAGGAGCAGAGCGCCGAGCTCGGCCTCCCGGACTTCGCCAAGGGCAGCCCCGAGGGCTACCTGTTCCCGGCGACCTACGCCGTCACCGACGGGACCACCGCGCTGGACCTGTTGAAGCAGATGGTCGAGCGGGCGGGCAAGGAGTTCAGCCGGGACGACGCCAACGTCGTCGCGCAGAACCTCGGACAGAGCCTGTACGGGCTGGTCACCGTCGCCAGCATGGTCCAGGGCGAGGCCGACAACACCGAGGACATGGGCAAGGTGGCCCGGGTCATCTACAACCGGCTGGCCAAGGGGATGCCGCTCCAGCTGGACTCCACCATCAACTACGCCCTCGGCCGCTCGACCCTGAACACCACCGTCACCGACACCAAGCTGGACTCCCCGTACAACACCTACCTGCACCCGGGCCTGCCGCCGTCGCCGATCTCCAACCCGGGCCGGCAGGCGATCATGGCGGCGCTGGACCCGACGCCGGGGGACTGGGTCTACTTCGTGACCGTGAAGCCCGGGGACACCCGCTTCACCGACAGCTTCGAGGTGCAGCAGAAGAACGTCGCCGAGTTCAACGCCGCCCGGGCGGCCAAGCCGAGCGCGCCGGCCTCCACCGCTCCGACCGCCGCCGCCAGCCCCTCGACACCGGGCGCCGCCACACCGTGACGGCCCCGTACGCCGAGCGTGAGGTCGCTCACTGACAGTGCGTCCGCCCGGGCGGGGGTACGGCTGCGGTACGGTAACGTCTCCTCCCAGGCGCTGCGCTAGCACGCCGGTTCGAGAATCAGCCGGGACCGCGTCGTCCCGGACGGCCGGTCCGATCCTCCGGTCGTCACCGTCGGTTAAGGGGATCAATGACCGATCTGGGTCGGGGCTACGGCCCCCAGGGCGAGCCGTGGCACCCCGGTGATCCCGGTTACGGCGGCCAGCAGCCGATCCCCGGCCAGCAGGACGGCCAGTGGCAGCAGTACCCGCAGCAGGACCAGCACGGCCAGCAGCCGTACGGGGACGCTCAGCAGGGGTACGCGCAGCAGCAACAGCAGCAGCAACAGCAGCAGCAGCAGATGCAGCAGCAGATGCACGGCGGCCACCCCCAGCAGATGATGGCGCCGCAGGGGTACGGGCAGCAGGGCATGCCGCAGCAGGGGTACCCGCAGCAGCAGATGCCGCAGCAGGGCTACGACCAGGGGTTCCCGCAGCAGGGCATGGGTCAGCAGGGCATGGGTCAGCAGGGGCAGGCCTACCCGCAGCAGATGCAGCAGGGGATGCCCCAGCAGGGGTACGGGCAGCAGCAGATGCCGATGCAGCAGCAGGGCATGCAGCAGCAGATGCAGCAGGGGATGCCCCAGCAGCAGGCCGCCCGCCCGGCCCCGGTGCCCGAGGCCGCCTCCGGTCCCGGCCCGGACGGCATCGACTGGGAGGCCGAGGCCGCCGCGCTGGAGTCCGGCGCCGATCCGGTCGGCGGCGCGCACGAACCCGCGGAGGGGGAGTGGGACGGCCGCGCCGAGGAGGAGCACCACGAGGGCGACCGCTACCTCGACGAGCACGCCGAGGCCGAGCAGAGCGGCTTCCTCGGTGAGCAGGACGACTCCCGCGAGGCGAAGAAGAAGCGCAAGGAGAGCGGCAAGAAGGCGGGCCGCCGCAACGGTGGCGCCTGCCTGGTGGTCGCCGTGGTGCTGCTCGGGCTGCTCGGCGGCGCCGGCTGGTGGGGCTACGGCTTCTACCAGGACCACTTCGGCCCGCCGCCGGACTTCACCGGCGAGGGCACCGGCTCCGTCCAGATCGAGGTCAAGCAGGGCGCGGTCGGCGGGCAGATCGGCGCCGCCCTCAAGGCCGCCGGTGTGGTCAAGAGCGTCGACGCCTTCACCAAGGCCTGCGACGCCGAGCCCAAGTGCCAGACGATCCAGTACGGCTTCTACACCTTGAAGAAGGAGATGCCGGCCGCGGCCGCGGTCAAGGAACTGCTGGACCAGGCGGGCGGCGCGGCGATCGTGTTCCCGGAGGGCAAGAACTCCTCCGAGATCTACGCCAAGATCGACGAAAAGCTGAAGCTCCAGAAGGGCACCACGGCGAACGTCGCCAAGGCCCAGGTCAACGAGCTCGGGTTGCCCGCGTACGCGAACGGCAACATCGAGGGCTTCCTCTGGCCGACCCGCTACAACATCGCCGACGGCATGAAGCCCGAGGACCTGCTCAAGCAGATGGTGAAGACCGCCACCGACAAGTACGCCAACCTGGACAGCCAGGCCTCCAAGGCGGGCCTCAAGAACGGCTACGAGGTGGTCATCGAGGCGAGCATCCTGCAGCGCGAGGGCAACAACCCGGGCGACTTCGCCAAGATGGCCAGGACCATCCAGAACCGGCTGGCCAGCGACACCGTGCGCCACACGCTCGGCATGGACACCACGCTGCAGTATTCGCTGGGCCGCAAGGAACTCACGTCGAAGGACATCAACGACGGGTCCAACAAGTACAACACCTACATCAACCCGGGCCTGCCGCCGACGCCGATCTCCAACCCCGGTGACGAGGCGCTCAACGCGGTGCTCAACCCGGCGGACGGCAAGTGGCTGTACTTCATCGCGATGTCCCCGACCAACACGCTGTTCGCCGAGACGGACAAGGAGCACGCGGCCAACGTCGAGGCGTACTGCAAGGCGGCGGGCCAGGGCTTCGACAAGGTCGGCCTGCACTGCACCACCAAGTAGCAGGCACCACCAAGTAGCCGGCACCAGCAAGTGGCCGCCACGGCACCGTCGTTCACGGAGATCACGGAGAGGCAGTGTTGACCAGCAAGCACCGGGCGGCCGTCCTCGGCTCACCGATCGCCCACTCGCTCTCGCCCGACCTGCACCGGGCCGCCTTCGCGGCGCTCGGGCTGGACGGCTGGCGCTACGACCGCTTCGAGGTCGACGAGGCTGCCCTGCCCGGGTTCCTCGCCGGGCTGGACGAGGCCGAGTGGGCGGGGCTGTCGCTGACCATGCCGTTGAAGCGGGCGGTCATCCCGCTGCTGGACGAGGTCAGCGCCACGGCCCGCGCGGTGGACGCGGTGAACACCGTGGTGTTCACCGCCGACGGGCGGAGCACCGGGGACAACACCGACGTCCCCGGGCTGGTGAACGCGCTACGCGAGCGCGGCATCACCGAGGTGCCGGCCGCCGCCGTGCTGGGGGCGGGAGCCACCGCCTCCTCGGCGCTGGCCGCGCTGGCCCAGGTCTGCACCGGCGAGGTGACGGTCTACGTGCGCAGCGCCGAGCGGGCCCGGGAGATGGCCGAGCTGGGCGAGCGGCTCGGCGTGGCGGTGCGGACCGAGGACTGGGAGCGCGGCGCGGAGGCGCTGGAGCGGCCGCTGACCGTCTCCACCACCCCGGTCGGGGCGACCGACGGCTTCGCCGGCTCGCTGCCGGCGGCCCCGGGGGCGCTGTTCGACGTGCTGTACCACCCGTGGCCGACGGCGCTGGCTGCCGCCTGCGCGGGGCGCGGGGCGACCGTCCTCGGCGGGCTGGACCTGCTGGTCCACCAGGCGGTGCTGCAGAGCGAGGCCTTCACCGGGCGGGCGCCCGGGCCGCTGGCGGCGATGCGCGAGGCGGGGGAGCGGGCACTGGCCGGGCGCTGAGAACGCCGCGCGCGGCCGAATCGTTTCGTGGAGTGACCGGTTGCCGTCCGTCACGCGGACTGTGCCCCCAGGGGCTGCCGGGGCATGAAAGGATTCGGACAGAAGGCACGCTCGGGCGGGCCCCGGCGGTGCCGTGGGCCGGCCCGCTGATGAAGGAGCTCCGTTGGGTACGTTGCGCTGGCTGACGGCGGGGGAGTCGCACGGCCCCGCACTCGTCGCGACGCTGGAAGGCCTGCCCGCCGGTGTACCGGTCACCACCGAGGTGGTGGCCGACGCGCTGGCGCGCCGCCGGCTCGGTTACGGCCGCGGGGCGCGGATGAAGTTCGAACAGGACGAGGTGACCTTCCTCGGCGGCGTCCGGCACGGTCTGACCATGGGCAGCCCGGTCGCGATCATGGTCGGCAACACCGAGTGGCCGAAGTGGGAGCAGGTCATGTCGGCCGACCCGGTCGACCCCGAGGTGCTGGCGGGCCTGGCCCGCAACGAGGCGCTGACCCGCCCCCGGCCCGGCCACGCCGACCTGGCCGGCATGCAGAAGTACTCGATCGAGGAGGCCCGGCCGATCCTGGAGCGCGCCAGCGCCCGGGAGACGGCCGCCCGGGTCGCGCTGGGCGCGGTCGCCCGCGCCTACCTGCGCGAGGTGGCCGGGATCGAGATCGTCAGCCACGTGGTCGAGCTGGCCGCCGCCAAGGCGCCGGCCGGCGTGGTGCCGCTGCCCTCGGACGAGGCCCGGCTGGACGCCGACCCGGTGCGCTGCCTGGACGCGGACGCGTCGAAGGCGATGGTCGCCGAGATCGACCAGGCCCACAAGGACGGCGACACCCTCGGCGGCGTGGTCGAGGTGCTCGCGTACGGCGTGCCGGTGGGCCTCGGCTCGCACGTGCACTGGGACCGCCGGCTGGACGCGCGGCTGGCCGCCGCGCTGATGGGCATCCAGGCGATCAAGGGCGTCGAGGTCGGCGACGGCTTCGAGCTGGCCCGGGTCCCCGGGTCGCAGGCGCACGACGAGATCGTCCCGACTCCCGAGGGCGTCAAGCGCACCTCCGGCCGCTCCGGCGGCACCGAGGGCGGGCTGTCCACCGGTGAGGTGCTGCGGGTGCGCGCCGCGATGAAGCCGATCGCCACCGTGCCGCGGGCGCTGCAGACCCTGGACGTGCGCACCGGTGAGCCGGCCAAGGCGCACCACCAGCGTTCGGACGTCTGCGCGGTGCCGGCCGCCGGCATTGTCGCCGAGGCGATGGTCGCGCTGGTGCTGGCGGACGCGGTGAACGAGAAGTTCGGCGGCGACAACGTCTCCGAGACCCGCCGCAACGTCCAGGGCTACCTCGACAACCTGATCATCCGATGACGAAGCCCGTCGTGGTGCTGGTCGGCCCGCCCGGCAGTGGCAAGTCCACCGTCGGGCGGGCCCTGGCCGAGCGCCTGGGCGTCGGCTTCCGGGACACCGACGCCGACATCGAGGCGCTGGCCGGCAAGCCCATCCCGGAGATCTTCATCGACGAGGGCGAGCCGCACTTCCGCGAGCTGGAGGTCCGCGCGGTGCGCGCGGCCGCGGAGGGACACGACGGGGTGCTGGCGCTCGGCGGCGGCGCGGTGATGGCCGAGGCCACCCGTGCGCTGCTGCGCGAGCTGCCGGTGGCCTTCCTGGAGGTCCCGCTGGGCGACGCGGTCAAGCGGGTCGGCCTGGACGCCCCGCGCCCGCTGCTGGCCGTCAACCCCCGGGCCCGCTGGCGCGAGCTGATGGAGGCCCGCCGCCCCCTCTACCTGGAGGTGGCCACCGCCGTCGTCGACACCGCCGACCGCACCCCCGAGCAGGTCGCGGACGCCGTACTGGAAGCACTGGAGCTGAACACCCCCCATGACTGACACCACCGTCAGGATTCACGTCGGCGGCAGCGCCGGCCACGACCCGTACGACGTGCTGATCGGGCACCAGCTGCTCGGCGAGCTGGCGCCGCTGATCGGCACCCGCGCCAGGCGGGTCGCGATCATCCACCCGGAGGCGCTGGCCGCCACCGCCGACGCCATCCGTGAGGACCTGGCCGGTGAGGGCTACGAGGCGATCGCGCTCCAGGTGCCGAACGCCGAGGAGGCGAAGAGTGCCGAGGTCGCCGCGTACTGCTGGTCGGTGCTCGGGCAGACCGGCTTCACCCGCAGCGACGTCGTGGTCGGCCTCGGCGGCGGGGCCACCACCGACCTGGCCGGCTTCGTCGCGGCCACCTGGCTGCGCGGGGTGCGCTGGATCTCCATGCCCACCACGCTGCTCGGTATGGTCGACGCGGCCGTCGGCGGCAAGACCGGCATCAACATCGCCGAGGGCAAGAACATGGTCGGCGCCTTCCACCCGCCGGTGGGCGTGCTGGCCGACCTCGGCACCCTGGAGACTGTGCCCACGCACGACTACGTCTCCGGCCTCGCCGAGGTCATCAAGTGCGGCTTCATCGCGGACCCGGCCATCCTCGACCTGATCGAGGCCGACCCGGAGGGCGCCAGGACGCCGGCCGGACCGCACACCGTCGAGCTGATCCGCCGGGCCATCCAGGTCAAGGCCGACGTCGTCTCCGGGGACCTCAAGGAGTCCGGCCGACGCGAGATCCTCAACTACGGCCACACCCTCGGCCACGCCATCGAGCGCAACGAGCGCTACAAGTGGCGGCACGGCGCGGCGATCTCCATCGGCATGGTCTTCGCCGCCGAACTCGGCCGCCTGGCGGGCCGGTTGGACGACGAGACGGCCGACCGCCACCGCACCGTGCTGGCCTCGGTCGGCCTGCCGCTGAGCTACCGGGCGGACGCCTGGCCGAAGCTGCTGGACGCGATGAAGATCGACAAGAAGTCCCGCGGCGACCTGATCCGCTTCATCGTCCTGGACGGCCTCGGCAAGACCTCCGTACTGGAGGGCCCCGACCCGTCGCTGCTGGTCGCCGCGTACGCGGAGGTCTCGGCGTGACCAGGGTGATGGTGCTCAACGGCCCCAACCTGGGCCGGCTGGGCAGCCGGGAGCCGGACGTCTACGGCGCCACCTCGTACGCCGGGCTGGTCGAGCGCTGCACCGCGCTGGGCAAGGAGTTCGGCTTCGAGGTCGAGGTGCACGAGACCAACTCCGAGCAGCAGATGGTGGAGTGGCTGCACGAGGCGGCCGACGGGCAGGTGCCCGTGGTGATCAACCCGGGCGCGTTCACCCACTACTCGTACGCGATGCGGGACGCCGCGGCGCAGCGTACCGCGCCGCTGATCGAGGTGCACATCTCCAACCCGTACGCGCGGGAGACCTTCCGGCACAACTCGGTGATCGCGGCGGTGGCCTCCGGCACCATCGCGGGCTTCGGGATCGGGTCGTACGAGCTGGCGCTGCGGGCGCTGGCGGAGCAGCTCGCCTCGCGCTGACTGCTGGTCAGTGGCCCGGCGGCGGACTGTGCCCGCCGCCGGGCCGCCGTGTAATGTCCCCGCTGAGAGGTGTCGGGAGGTGCCGTGACGCAGTACGCCGGAGGCGGGGAGGTCCCGCCGCGTCCCGCCGCTCCGCCGGTGCCGCCGGGGGGCGGTGCGGGGGTGTCCACGCCGGGGGCACCGGGTGCGCCGGTGCCACCGCCGCCGGTCGCTCCGGCCCCGGTCGCCGCGCCCGCCACCACGCTTCCCCCGCCGCCCGCCGCTGCACCCGCCGCGGCTCCGGCTCCCGCTCCCGTCGCGCCGCCACCGGCCGCACCCCGGCCCGCCCCGGCCACCCTGGCCGCTCCGGTTCCGGCTCCGGTTCCGGCTCCCGTCGCGACGCGGGCCCCGGTGCCGAACCCCGTGCCCGCCCCGGCCGCGGCACCGCCGCCCGCGCCCGTCCCGGCCGGTGGCACCGGGCACTTCGTGCTGCCCGCCGGCACGCCCGTCCAGCTCCCCGCCCACCCCTCGCAGCGCCACGCGCCCGCCGGCCCCATCGCCGTCCTGCTGATCGGCCCGGCCGGGGCGGGCAAGACCACCGTCGCCCGGTACTGGGCCGAGCGCCGTGGCACCCCGACCGCGCACATCAGCCTGGACGACGTCCGGGAGTGGGTGCAGTCCGGCTTCGCCAACCCGCAGGCCGGCTGGAACAACGCCTCCGAGGCCCAGTACCGGCTGGCCCGCCGCACCTGCGGCTTCGCCTGCCGCAACTACCTGGCCAACGGCATCTCCTGCATCATCGACGACGCCGTCTTCCCGGACCGCCCGGCGATCGGCCTCGGCGGCTGGAAGCGGCACATCGGCCCGGGCATGATCCCGGTGGTGCTGCTACCCAGCCTGGACTCGGTGCTGCGCCGCAACGCCCGCCGCGGCGGCACCAGGCGGCTCGGTGACGAGGAGGTCGCGCGCATCCACGGGCGGATGGCCGGCTGGTACAACTCCGGGCTGCCGATCATCGACAACTCGTACCTGGACGTCGCCGGCACGGCCGCCGAGCTGGACCGGGTCATCCTGGCCCGGCTGATGGGCATGCCGGTCCGCTGACCACGGGGTTCGGGCCCGGTCGGGGGCGGCTGAGATGATGGACGGGTCCTGCCAGAACCACCCCGGGAGCTGACGCCCGTGCCGGAAGGCCACATCATCCACCGCCTCGCCGGCCAGAACCGGAAGGCCTTCGGCGGCCGCCCGGTGCAGGTCTCCAGCCCGCAGGGCCGCTTCGCCGACGAGGCCAAGGCGCTCGACGGCCAGCTGCTCACCGGCGCGGAGGCCACCGGTAAGCACCTCTTCCTCGGCTTCGAGGAGGGCGGCTGGGTGCACGTCCACCTCGGGCTCTACGGCGGCTTCACCTTCGGTACCGGCCCGGCGCCCGAACCGGTCGGACTGGTCCGGCTGCGGCTGGCCAACGAGGACGGCTACGCCGACCTGCGCGGTCCCAACACCTGCGCGCTGGTCACCGGGGCGGAGAAGGCCGCCGTCGCCGCCCGCCTCGGCCCCGACCCGCTGCGCGCCGACGCCGATCCGGAGGCCGCCTGGCGCCGGATATCGGGCAGCCGCACGACCGTCGCCGCGCTGCTGATGGACCAGAAGGTGCTGGCCGGGGTCGGCAACGTCTACCGCGCCGAGGTGCTGTTCCGCCACCGGATCGCCCCGCACCGGGCCGGTCGCGACCTCACCCGCCGCGAGTGGGACGCGATCTGGGCCGACCTGGTCGCCCTGATGCACCAGGGTGTCGCCGCCGGCCGGATCGACACCGTACGCCCCGAGCACACCCCCGAGGCGATGGGCCGCCCGCCCCGCGTCGACGACCACGGCGGCGAGGTGTACGTCTACCGCCGCGCCGCGATGCCCTGCCTGGTCTGCGGCACGGAGGTGCGGACGGAGGCGCACGCGGCGCGCAACCTGTTCTGGTGCCCGACCTGCCAGGCGGCCTGAGGAGGATTCAGGCGCCACGGGCCGCCCGACGCCGTAGGCTGGGCCCGGCTGGTCGGAGGGAGCGGACGGGTGGACGGCTACGAGGTGTCCAACAGCTTGTCGGGCGCGGTGGTGCACGGCAACGTGATCCAGGGCGGGAACGTCACGGTCCAGCTGCAGGACAGCCTCCGGACGCCGCATCAGGTCCGGCCGTCCCGGGACTTCTTCGTCAACCGGGAGCGAGAGCTCGCCACCCTCGTGGCGGCGATCGGCCGGGTCGAGGAGCGCAGGCCCCGGATCGTGGCGTTCACCGGGCTCGGTGGGGTCGGGAAGACGGAGCTGATCGCCCATTTCGTGTCGCGGCACGGCAGCCTCTTCCCCGGTGGGGACCTCTACGCCGATCTCGCGGCGTACCGCCATCTCGGCGGGGTCGACCTCAGCGAGGTGCTGGCCGGGTTCCTCCGGGAGTTCGGGGTGGCGGACGTCCCCGGCACCCTGCCGGAGCGGGCGGCGCGGTTCCGGACGATCACGGCCGAGCGCCGGGTGCTCGTGTTCCTGGACAACGTCGAGCACGCGGCCGAGGTCAGGGGGCTGCTGCCGGCCGGTGGCCTGGTGGTCGTCGCAGGCCGCCGACGGCTGCCGGGGCTGAGACTGGACGGCGCCGAGGTGCTCCAGCTCGATCCGCTCAGTCCGGCGGCCGGCGTGGAACTGGTGCGCTGCTGGCTCGGCCCGGGCCGGGGCACCGACCAGGAGGTCGCCGAGCTGGTCGGGTTCTGCGACGGCCTGCCGCTGGCCCTGAACGCGATGGGCTACCAACTGCTGGACGGCGAGCTGGAGATCGACCAGGCTCTGGCCGAACTCTCGGACCCGGCGCACCGGTTGGTGTCGCTGGACAACGAGGAGGGCGGGATCGACAGGATGCTCGACCCGGTGGTCCGGCGACTCTCCCCGCACGCCAAGGCGCTCTACCACCTGGTGGGCGTCAACCCGGGGCCGTTCGTTTCGGCGGAGTTGGCCGAGGCGGCCGGGATCGACCGGGCTTCGGAAGGGTTGCGTGAGCTGCGTTCCGCGCACCTGCTGGACGATGTCGTCGACGACGGCCCGGGACGGCGCTTCCGCGCTCACGACCTGGTCCGGCTGCACGCGCGTGGGTGCGCCCGCGAGCTGCCCGAGCGCCTCGACCTGCTGGCCCGGACCGTCGGGTACTTCCGTGGCCGGGCCGCGCTGGCGGACACCCTGGTGCTCGGGGACCGTTTCCGGCTCCAGGAGCGCAGCGGTGAGGGGCTGCCCGGGTTCACCGACAAGAAGAGCGCGCTCGGGTGGCTGCGGGCCGAGCGGGCCGATCTGCGGGAGGTCGTCCGTGCGGCGGCGGAGCAGGGTTGGCACGGCGAGGTCTGGCGGCTGTGCGAGTCGCTCTGGGCCCTCTACCACAGCGACAAGAACTACGGGGACTGGATCGAGACCCACCGGCTCGGCGTGGAGTCGGCGCAGTGGGACAACCGCCCGGACGCGGTGATCCGCATGCGCAACCAACTCGCGCGGGCGCATTACGAGTTGAAGGAGTACCCGCTGGCCGTCGAGCAGGTCGCGATGGCGTCGGAGATCCTGCCGCTCGTCGACGAGCCGCGGCTGAGCGGCGTGCTGTACGAGACCGACGGTCTGCTCTGTCTGGCCGACGGGCGTCCGGAGCGTGCGGTGGAGCGGTTCGTCCTGGCCAGGGAGGCCAACGAGGGCGATCCGCACGGCGAGGTCGTGCAGGACTACAACATCGCCCAGGCCCTGATCGCGGCCGGGCGGGCGGCCGAGGCGATCGGTGTGCTGGACGGGGCGGCGGCGACCGCCGAGCGCACCGACGACGAGCCGATGCTGATGCGGCTGCCGCTGGTGCGGGCCCGTGCGTACCGCGGCCTGGGGGACCTGGAGTCGGCCGTCCGGTGCGCGGAGGAGTGCGTGCGACGGGCGGCGGAGCTCGGCCAGCTCGCCAAGGAGCGGGAGGCGCACCGACTGCTGCTCTCGCTCGCGGAGGAGCTCGGGGACGCCACGCTCGCGGCGCGCAGCCGGGCTTGGTTGGGAGAGCCGGAGGCCTAGGGCGTGTCTGACAATTCCCGCCGGGCGCGCGACGCCGGGGCACGCACCTCGCCGCGTTGTCGTCAGTCGCCGATGCTCCGCATGGACTCCCTCCTCCGCCTTGCGATGCACGCACCCCAACGCCGCGCGCTGATCCGACGCGAATTGTCAGACACGCCCTAGGCGGGCCGTGCCGGGAAGGGCACCTGGGTCTAGGCCGGCCGTGCTGTGAAGGCCACCCGGGTCAGGTGGGTTCCGGTGCGGATGGTGAGGCCGTGGTCGGGCAGCAGGGCCGGCTCGCCGCCGTCGGCGAGCCACAGGACGAGCGCGGAGCCCAGCAGGAGCGGGTCCAGGAGCGGTTCGGTGGTGCCCCAGGCTTCCTCGGCCTGTGCCTCCAGGAGCAGGCCGTCGGGCAGCCGGACCAGATGGCGGGCCTCACCGAGGGCGGCCACCAGCACGCCGGCGCTCGGCCAGTCGGCCGAGGCCTCGGCGAGCCAGTGCTCGGCGGGCCGTTCGGCCCGGATCGTGGTGCGGGCCAGGACCTCCGCCGTGAACTTCAGTTCTCGGACGGGTTCCTCGGTGCTCGCGACGTGGAAGCCACGGGGGCGGTGGTGCTCGGGGACGACGATCGGGAACCGGCGGAGGCTGACCTCGCTGCCCCGGCATTCGCCCTCGACGTCGTAGGCCGTCGGCGACTCGGCGGGTAGCGGGACGGGTGCCGGGTAGGGCGGCAGGTCCGGGGCCTTGGCCGGCCGGTCGACGGCCGGCAGGAAGTCGTGCAGCAGGGTGGCCAGGAGCTCGCCGGAACGACCGCGTCGGCCGAGCGAGCGGTCGGTGATCGACTGCAGTGAGGCCGGATCGTGTTTCGCCATGGCCTGTTCGATCTGGGCCAGCAGGTCGCTGTGCGGATCGAGCGCGGGTGCGGCCTGGCCGAAGGCGTAGGTGGGGGACCGCGGGTCGAGTTCGGCGGCGCCGCTGGTGACGAGCAGGGTCGGGTGCCGCAGGGCCGCACCGTAGAAGGAGACCGAGCCGTGGTCGCCGATCAGGCAGTCGGCGGCGACGACGGTGGCCTGCCAGCCCTGGTGCGGTGGGATGAGCCGCAGGCCGGAGCGGGTGGCGGCGGCGAGGATCGCCTCCGGGTCGTGCTTGGCCCAGATGTTGGGGTGCAGGATCACCGCCACGGTGTACTCGTCGGCCGGGAGCTGGGCGATGAGCGAGGACGGGAGGTCGAGGGCGTGGGCGAATAACGAGTGTTCGCTCCAGGTGGAGTTGACCACGACCAGGCGCCGTCCGTCGACGGCGCCGAGCGCTGCGCGGTAGCGGTCCCGGGAGTCCGCGCTGTGCTGCATCCGGTCGTGGCAGAGGTCGCCGACCTCCCGGGCGCGGGGGAGGGCCTCGGGGCACCAGTCCGCCAGCCGGCCGAACTGTTCGGAGTGGGTGAGGCCGACGACGCTGGGGAACACCCGCCGCCGGTAGGTGAGTTCCCGCCGGGAGAGGCCGGCGGCGCTGACCGGGTCGCCGGTGGACTCGGTGACCAGCCGGTTGTACCCGGCGCCGTGCGGGAGGACGACGAGCGGCGCGTGCAGCCGGTGCATGGAGGCGTGGACGGCGCAGGCGACGGCAAGGTCGAACTCGTACCGGACGGCCTCCTTCCAGGGCAGCACGGTGATGTTGCCGGGCAGGGTGCGGAGGTAGTCGTCGAGTCCGGTGGCGAACTCCGAGCCGGGGTTGACGGTGATGTAGAACCTGATGCCGTCCTGACCACGCAGCAGCATGAGCACGTCGAGAACCCGGGTGGCCGAGGTGAGCGTGCGGGCGACGGCGAGGACGCGCGCCGTGACCGGTCGGGAATCCCAGCGTGAGTCGTCGGGCCAAGGCCGAGGCCGGAGGCGAATCAGCACACGAAGATCGTACTCATCCCCCCGCGCCCCCGGCGTGGTTTGCCGAGTGTCGGTCAGCCCGCCGCCGCGGCGGGCTCCTCGTGGTCGGCGGCGGCGCATTCGTCGAGGAGGGGGCGCATGGCGTCGTCCACGAGCCGGTAGCGCACCACGCGTCCGTCCTTGTCTCCGGTGACCACTCCCGCCGTGCGGAGCAGCCGCAGGGCCTGGGAGACGGCCGGGTCGCGCATGCCGGTGGCGACCGCCAGGTCGCTGACGGCGAGCGGCCCGGCCCGGTGGAGGGCGAGCAGCAGGGCGAGCCGGCCGGGGTCGGCGAGCAGGGAGAACCGCTCGGCCCAGGACCGGACGTGCTCGGTGTCACCGATGGCGGCGATGGCTTCGCAGACCCGGTGTCCGTCGATGGTGCGGTGGCCCGCGCGGTCGGCCGGTACGAGATGCATGCGGACATTCTGGCAGCTCACGACCTGTGATCCTGGACACCTGCACAGGTGCGCAACCTTGCGAGGGTGCGGTCCTGCCCCTACGGTGTTCCCCGCCGTGGTGCTCGGGAATACCGGTGACGGACCTTCGACAGGTCCTGCTCCGGAGCGGCCCTCGCCACTGTGATCGGGGGAGAGAAGTCCGGACCCACATGCCACTGGGCGCTTCGTGCGCCTGGGAAGGCGGGTCCGGAAGCCCCGTAAGCCAGGAGACCGGCCACGGCATCTCACGAAGTCATTCCACGAGGTGCTGGAGCGTGATCCGAAGATGACCCTGCCCGAAACCGCCGCGCCCGCCGAGGCGGACCCCGCCCCCTCCGTACTGCCCACCTTCCGGTGGAAGCGCGAGGACACCGTCCGTACCGCCGGGCTGATGGGGGTGATCCTGGCCATGCACGTGGTGGCCTTCGGGACCCTCATCTTCCTGGTCGCGCCGCACAACTACGCCGTCGGCACCCAGGTCTTCGGGGTGGGCCTGGGCATCACCGCCTACACCCTCGGCATGCGGCACGCCTTCGACGCCGACCACATCGCGGTGATCGACAACACCACCCGCAAGCTGATGGCGGACGGCAAGCGGCCGGTCTCGGTCGGGTTCTGGTTCGCCCTCGGCCACTCCTCGATGGTGGTCATCATGGCCGCCCTGGTGGCGGGCGGTGCCCAGCTGGCGAACACCCTGATGGACGACGACTCGGCCACCCACAAGTGGCTCGGGGTGGTCGGCACCACGGCCTCCGGCGCCTTCCTCTACCTGATCGGCGCGCTCAACCTGGCGGCGCTGCTCGGCATCCTCAAGGTGTTCCGCTCGATGCGGGCCGGGCAGTTCGACGAGTCGGAGCTGGAGGCGCACCTCGACTCGCGCGGCTTCATGGCCCGGATCCTGAACCGGGCTACCCGCTCGATCACCCGGCCCGGGCAGATGTTCCCGGTCGGCATGGTGCTGGGCCTGGGCTTCGACACCGCGACCGAGGTCACCCTGATGGTGATGGCCGGTTCGGGCGCGGCGGCCGGGCTGCCCTGGTACGCGATCGTCTGCCTGCCGCTGCTGTTCGCGGCCGGGATGAGCCTGTTCGACACCCTGGACGGGACGTTCATGAACTTCGCGTACCAGTGGGCCTTCTCCAACCCGGTGCGCAAGGTGTACTACAACCTGACCATCACCGGGCTGTCGATCGCGGTGGCCTTCATCATCGGCACCATCGAACTGGTCGGCGTGCTGCACGAGAAGCTCGACCTGACCGACCCGGTGACCGGGTTCATCGCGGACATCTCGCTGGACAACGTCGGCTACGCGATCGCCGGGCTGTTCGTGGTGGTGTGGGCGATCGCCATCGGGTACTGGAAGCTGGCGGGCGTCGAGAAGCGCTGGACTCCCGCGCAGCAGCAGCAGTAGCGGTCGGGGTCACGCTGCCGCGAGCAGCAGCGTGCCCGCCACGGCGAGCCCGGCGCCGACCACCTGGACCGGGCGCAGCCGCTCCTTCAACACCCCGCGCGCCAGCAGCGCGGTGACCACCGGGTAGAGCGAGGCCAGTACGGCGGCCACCGCCGCCGAGCCGCCGTGCGAGGCCGTCGCGTAGGCGGCGTTGCCGGCCACGTCGAGCAGCCCCACGGCGGTGAGCAGCGGCAGCCGGGCGCGCAGCCCGGGCAGCAGTCCGCCGCCGGCGGTGCCACGCAGCGAGTACACGCCACGCAGCGAGTACAGCAGCGCGGCGCCGCCGACCGCGATGTTGACCAGCCGCTGGACGCACAGCACCAGCAGCAGCCCGCCGCCGGCCGAGGCCTGGGCGAGCAGGGACATGTTGGCGCCGAAGCCGAAGGCGGCGGCCAGGGTGAGCAGCAGGGCGGTACGGGCGGCGGCCGGTCCGCCGCGTTCGGGCCCGCCGGCCAGCACCACGCCGGCCACCGCCACCGCGATCCCGGCCAGCTGCGCCGGGCCGGGCCGCTCGCCGAGCGCGAGCCCGAGGCCGACCGGGACGGCGACGCCCACGGTGGCCAGCGGGGAGACCACGCCCATCGGGCCGAGGGCGAGCGCCCGGTAGAAGGCGAGCATCGCGAACGGGCCGATCACCCCGGCGGCGACGGCGTACCAGAGGGCCGGGGAGGCGTCGGCCCAGCCGCCGGTGGCCAGCACCGCGAGTACCAGTACGGCGGCGGCCGTGGCCTGGGAGACGACCACGACGGCGAGCGCGGGCAGTCGGCGGGTGAGGATGCCGCCGCCGAAGTCGCCGAGGCCGGTGAGCAGGCTGGCGGCGAGGGCGAGCAGGGCGGTCACCGGAGCGCCCCGGGGCTCACGGCGTGCGGGGTCGAGGCCCGGGGGGCCGGGGCGCGGGGGATCGAGGACAGCACAATGCACTCCGAAGTACAGTCGGATGGACTTGTTGCCGGAACGGCAGCGTAGTGCACAAAACTGAACTCGGCCGAACACTATTCTGTACTTCTCGTACGGTGAGACACCGGAGGACTGCCCGCGTGCCGGACCCCGACCTGGTCTCCAGGGCCCTCGCCCGGAACCTCAAGCGGCTGCGCACCGAGCGCGGCCACACCCTGGACGCCCTCGCCGCCCGGTCCGGGGTGAGCCGGGGCATGATCGTCCAGATCGAGCAGGGCCGCACCAATCCGAGCGTGGCCACCGTGGTCCGGCTCGGCGACGCGCTCGGCGTCTCGATCGCCACCCTGCTCGACTACGAGGAGGGTCCGGACGTCCGGATCGTGCCCGGCGACCAGGCCGTCCCGCTCTGGAACGGGCCGGCCGGCGGGACCGGCACCCTGCTGCACGGGATCGAGGCGCCCGGGCCGCTGGAGCTGTGGGAGTGGCGGATGGCGCCCGGTGAGGAGTACTCCTCCGAGCCGCACCCGGCCGGGACGGTGGAGATCCTCCGGGTCGTCGAGGGCGAGCTGACCCTCGTGCACGGCGAGCGCGAGCACACCGTGCCGGTCGGGAGCACGGTCTCCTTCGACGCCTCCTTCGCGCACGTCTACCGCAACGCGGGGGAGCGGGAGCTGCGGCTGACCATGGTGGTGTCCGTGCCGCCGCCGCGCTGAGCCCGTCCCCGTACGTCGCGCCGTCCCCGTACGTCGCGAACGGCGCCTCCCCCGAGCTCGGGGGAGGCGCCGTTCGCGTTCCGTCGTCAGTGCCGGTCGCCGTAGCGGCGGCGGAACTGCTCGACCCGGCCGGCGGTGTCGAGCACCCGGGACTGGCCGGTGTAGAAGGGGTGGCTCGCCGAGGAGATCTCGACGTCGATCACCGGGTAGGTGTTGCCGTCCTCCCATTCGACGGTGCGGTCGCTGGTGGCCGTCGAGCGGGTGAGGAAGGCGAGGCCGCCGACCTTGTCGCGGAAGACGACCGGGCGGTAGGCGGGGTGGATTCCGGGCTGCATGGTGGGGCTCCTCCGAAGGGGTTCGTGCGGTCAGCGCTCTTCGCGGAAGTCGACGTGCCGGCCCACGACCGGGTCGTACTTGCGCAGGACCATCCGGTCCGGGTCGTTCCGCCGGTTCTTGCGGGTCACGTAGGTGTAGCCGGTGCCGGCGGTGGAGCGGAGCTTGATCACGGGGCGCAGTTCGTTGCGGGCCATCGGGCGTCCTCCTGGGGTCGCGGGCTCGTGGGCTTCGGGTCCCGGGGTCTCGTGGTGCGGGGTCCGCGGGGCTGGATCGGAACCGTACACCGAAATGGAAGTCATTTTCATCTGGTGTAACGTGACCTCCGTCCTGCCCATTCCCGGACGACAGGGAGCACCCATGTCCGCCCACTGCCAGCTCACCGGTCGCCGGCCCGGCTTCGGCAACGCGATCTCGCACTCGCACCGCCGCACCCCGCGCCGCTTCGACCCCAACATCCAGCGCAAGCGCTACTGGCTGCCCAGCGAGGGCCGGTACGTCCGGCTGGTGCTGAGCGCCAAGGGGATCAAGACCGTCGACACGATCGGCGTCGAGGCCGCCGTCGCCCGCATCCGCGCCCGGGGGGAGAAGGTCTGATGGCCAAGCAGAGCAAGATCGCAAAGAACGAGCAGCGGCGCGCGACCGTCGCCCGCTACGCCGAGCGCCGGGCCGAGCTCAAGCGGATCATCGCCCACCCCGGCACCGCCCCCGCCGAGCGCGCCGCCGCCCAGGCCGAACTCGCCCGCCAGCCCCGCGACGCGAGCGCCACCAGGGTCCGCAACCGCGACGCCGTCGACGGCCGGCCGCGCGGCTACCTGCGCGCCTTCGGCCTCTCCCGGGTCAACCTGCGCGTCCACGCCCACGCCGGGCACCTGCCGGGCGTGCGAAAGGCGAGCTGGTGAGCGGCATGGACGGCATGGACGGCACCCGGCTCCCGGTGGTGGTGGTCGCCGGACTGCACTCGGACGAACGCAGCGCCGTCGTCCAGGAGTTGGCGGCCGCCGCAGTGGACGCCGTGGTGCTGCGGCACGACCTGCGGGACGCCTCGCTCGGCCTGGTCCACCGCGAACTGCGGGACGCCGACGGGGCGTTCGACACCGGCTCGACCCCGCTGGTGAACGACTGCCCGTGCTGCGCCCTGCGCGAGGACCTGCTGCCCCGGCTGCTGGCCCTCGCCGAGGGCGGCCGGCACGGGCTCGCGGTGGTCGAACTCTGGGGCGGCAGCGACCCGCACCCCGCCGTCGAGCTGCTCGCCGGGGGCGAGGCGGACGGCCGCCCGCTGGCCGAGGCGGTCGAACTCGCGGGCGTGGTCACCGCCGTCGACCCGGACCGGCTGATCGGCGACCTGTCCGTCTCCGACGAGCTGGTGGAGCACGGGCTGCACACCGCCGCCCAGGACGAACGCACCCGCGCCGAGGCGCTCGCCCACCAGATCGAGTACGCCACCACGCTCGCTGTACCGCGCGCCACCGCGCACGGGCCGGGGCTCGCCCTGCTGCGCCAGCTCCACCCGACCGCCCGGGTGGTCCGGCTCGGCACCGGCGCGCTCACCCGGGCCGCCCTCGGCGGCTTCGACGTGGCCGCCGCGCGCGACCGCGTCAACCCGGCGATCGCGCTGCTCCCCCAGGAGAGCGACGAGGCCGGGGTGAGCACCCTGGTCTGGGAGCGCCGCCGCCCGCTGCACCCGGAACGGCTGCACGGGGCCCTCGAACTGCTCGTCCCGGCCGCCCAGCGCAGCCGCGGCCGGTTCTGGCTCGCCAACCGGCCCGACCTGATGCTCGCCTGGGACGCGGCCGGGGCCAATCTCGCGGTCGAGGAGTGCGGGCCCTGGCTGACCGCCCTGCCCGACGCCGCCTGGGACCTCTACCCGCCGGCCCGCCGCGCCGCGGCCGCCCTCGACTGGCACCCGCTGCACGGGGACCGGGTGCAGCAGCTCAGCTTCACCGCGGAGGGGCTGGACGTGGACGGCATCACCGAACTGCTCGGCTCCTGCCTGCTCACCGACGCCGAACTCGCGGCCGGCGAACCGGGCTGGAAGGCCCTCCCGGACGGCTTCCGGGACCTCCTCGACCCCGTCCACCTCTGACCGACCCCGTCCACCTCTGACCGACCCGGTCCACCCGGCACCACCCGACAAGGAGCCCCGATGGCAGTCCCCAAGCGCAGGACCTCGCGCAGCAACACCCGGCACCGCCGCGCCCAGTGGAAGGCGACCGGCCCGAAGCTCGTCCCGATCACCCTGAACGGTCGGGAGCTGCTCGTCCCGCAGAACCTCGTCCCGGCCTACCGCCGGGGCCTGCTCGACCCGGAGGGGAGGTGACGGCGGGCAGGAGGGCGTGAGCAGGGGCGCGCGGGGCGCAGTGGGGTGCCGACGCATCCCTCGGGGGTGCTCGGCGGGCGGTTCGGGCCGGGGGTTCGTAGGCTCGACGCATGGCGGATGCGTACGCGGGGCGGCGGGAGCGGGTGAGGGAGCACTGCAGTGCGGCCGGGGCCGACGCGGCGCTGATCACCCGGGCGGCGAACGTGCGGTACCTGACGGGCTGCGCGCCCTGCGGGGCGACCCTGCTGCTGACAAGGGACCGGGTGCTGCTGACGCTGCCGGACGACCTGCCGCCCGACGACTCGGGGGAGCACCTGATCGCCGCCGACGTCACCCAGGTGCCGGTGACGGCCGGGGCGGACACCGCCCTGGCGGCCGCCGCCACCGCGGGCCGGCTGGGGGTGCGCGCCCTCGCGGTCGAGGAGCACGACCTGACCGTCACCCGGCACCGGGCGGTCGCGGGCCTGCTGGAGGGTGGCCGGCTGGCGGACCTCGGCCAGGTGGTGGAGCGGCTGCGGGTGGTCAAGGACGAGCACGAGATCGCGGACCTGCGGATCGCCGCCGAGATCGCCGACCAGGCGCTGGGCGAGCTGCTGGAGTCGATCCTGGTCGGCCGGACCGAGCGCCACCTGGCGATGGAGCTGGAGCGCCGGATGATCGACCACGGCGCCGACCGGGCGGCCTTCCCGGTGTCGGTCGGCACCGGCAGCCACTCCGGCCAGCCGGCCCACCAGCCCACCGACCGCCGGGTGGAGGAGGGCGACTTCCTCACCGTGGTGATGGGCGCCCAGTACCGGGGTTACGGCGTCTCGACCGCCCGGACCTTCGTGATCGGCGCCGCTCCCGCACCCTGGCAGGTCGAGCTGCACCGGCTGGTCTTCCGCGCCCAGCGGGCCGGCCGGGAGGCGCTCGGCCCGGGCGTGGAGCAGTGCGTACCCGACCGGGTGGCCCGGCAGGTCCTGGAGGCGGCCGGGTACACCGAGGCCTCCCCGCACCCGGTCGGCCACGGCATCGGGCTGGAGATCCGGGAGGCGCCGCGCCTCGGTCCGTCGGACATGGGTAAACTGGACAGCCGCGTGCCGGTCACCGTCGGTCCGGGAGTCCACCTCCCGGGCAAGGGCGGGGTCCGGATCGAGGACACGCTCGTCGTGCGCCCCCTCGAGGAGGGCGGGCCCGAGCTGCTCACCATCACCACCAAGGAGCTCCTCGCCCTGTGACGGCGGCCCCCGGGCCGACGGCGGCAGGACGCGACCCTTGGTTCCTTGACAGCTATATCCAGGAGTAAGTGCGCCCGTGGCTTCCACGAACGATCTCAAGAACGGCATGGTCCTCAAGCTGGAGGGCGGCAAGCTCTGGTCCGTCGTCGAGTTCCAGCACGTCAAGCCCGGCAAGGGCCCGGCCTTCGTGCGTACGAAGCTCAAGGAGGTCCTGACGGGCAAGGTCGTCGACAAGACCTTCAACGCCGGCACCAAGGTCGAGACGGCCAACGTCGACAAGCGCGGCATGCAGTTCTCGTACAAGGACGGCGAGAACTTCGTGTTCATGGACATGGACACCTACGACCAGCTCACCATCGAGCCTGCCATCGTCGGTGACGCCGCCAACTACCTGCTGGAGGGCTTCGAGGCCCTCGTCGCGACCAACGAGGGCGCGGTGCTCTACATCGAGCTCCCGACCTCCGTCGAGCTCGAGATCGCCCACACCGAGCCGGGCGTCCAGGGCGACCGCTCCACCGGTGGCACCAAGCCGGCCACCCTGGAGACCGGTGCCGAGATCCAGGTCCCGCTCTTCGTCGTCACCGGCGAGAAGGTCAAGGTCGACACCCGCGACGGCAGCTACCTCGGCCGGGTGAAGTAAGTCCGTGTCGGCCGCACGTAGCAAGGCCCGCACCCGGGCCTTCCAGATCCTCTTCGAGGCCGACCACCGCGGGGTCGACCCGCAGCAGGTCCTCGCCGACTGGGTGGCGCGCGCCCGCGAGCCCAAGCCCGACGAGGGCACCCCGCAGGTGGGCGAGTACACCATGGAGCTGATCGAGGGGTACGTCCAGCACGCGCGTCGCATCGACGACCTGATCGAGCAGTACGCGGTGGGCTGGACCCTCGACCGGATGCCGATCGTGGACCGCAACGTCCTGCGGCTCGGCGCCTACGAGCTGATCTGGGAGGACGGCGTCCCGGACGCGGTCGTCCTGGACGAGTCCGTGGAGATCGCCAAGGAGTTCTCCACGGACGACTCCCCGGCCTTCGTCAACGGCATGCTCGCCCGCTTCCTGGAGCTGAAGCCGAGCATCCGCCGCTAGTCGGTGCAGTTCGCGGACGGCCGCAGGCCCCGGATTTCCGGGGCCTGCGGCCGTTCCGCGTTTCGGCCGGTGGGCGTAGGGTGGACCCTACTCGTCAGTAACTTCGCCGACGGCGCCGTCGGTGACCCGAAGGGCAGGCCACAGCCATGACCACCGCGACCCGCAGCGAGTTCGACCGGGGCATCGCCCTCACCAGACACCCCGAGGAGCCCGGCCGCTACGAGGCCGAGCTCGGCGCCGGCTGGCAGATCGGCGGCGGGGTCAACGGCGGGCTGCTGCTCGCGGTGGCCGGACACGCGCTGTCGCTGGAGCACGGGCAGCACCCCGACCCGGTGTCGATCAGCGGTTACTACCTGTCCGCCTCCACCCCCGGCCCGGCCACCGTCCGCACCGAGGTGCTGCGCACCGGCCGCGGGCTGTCCACCGGCACCGCCTCGCTCAGCCAGGACGGCGTCGAACGCCTGCGCGTGGTGGCCAGCCACGGCGACCTCTCGACCGCCGACGGGGAGGTGCGCACCACCGCGGCCCCGCCGCAGCTGCCGCCGCCGGACCAGTGCATCGGCGTCGAGCACGCGCCCAAGCAGCTGATCGAGCAGGCCGCCCTGCTGGAGCGCTTCGACCTGCGGCTCGACCCGGCCACCGTCGGCTGGGCGCTCGGCCAGCCCTCCGGCAACGGCCGGATCCAGGGCTGGTTCCGGCTCGCCGACGGCCGCGACCCCGACCCGCTGCTGCTCCTGCTGGTCGCCGACGCGCTCCCGCCGGTCACCTTCGACCTCGGCCTGCCCGGCTGGGCCCCGACCGTCGAGCTGACCGTCCACCTGCGGGCCAGGCCCGCCCCGGGCTGGCTGCGGGTCGTCCACTCCACCCGCAACGTGGCCGGCGGCTACTTCGAGGAGGACGCCGAGGTCTGGGACGAGTCCGGACGCCTGGTCGCCCAGTCCCGCCAACTGGCCCGGGTGCCGCGCTGAGGCCGTGACGACCCCTATTACCGGTGGTTACATTTCCGTGACACGCCGTACGTGTGTGGCGCGCGGAACTGGGGAGTAACACGGTCAGCGGCGAGCCCCGCCGCTGACCGTCACCGCTCGACGGCCCCCAGCAGATGTCAGGAGCCACCGATGACCAGCCGCAAGGGCCGCGCCCGCCGCAACTCCGACTGCACCGCCGGCCTGCGCCCCGCGCTGCGGGCGCCGCACCGGCCGCGGCAGGTCGAGGGGGCCGAGCAGGCGTTCGTCCTCGGCGTGCTCACCAGTGCCGCGGACTTCGCGCGGGCCCGGGCCTGGGGCGTGTGCGACGCCCCCGACTACGAGCGCTACCTGGCCGACACCGCCGAACTGCTGGCCGACGCGCTGGAGCGGTTCGAGACCGTCCGGGCCCGGATGTTCCACCCGCAGGACTTCGAGGAGTTCTGCCTGCTGCACGGCCTGGACCCGGCCGAGCCCGCCGCCCGCGACCGCTACCTGGTCAACCCGCCGTTGCAGACCCAGCTGCTGCCCTACCAGGGCGAGGAACTGGCCGGGGACTTCGTGCCGCGACTGGTCCGGGCCCGGGAGAACGGGCTGACGCTCTGCCACGCCGACCTGCTGCTCGACGGCGGGCTGTACGGGGGCGCGGGGGAGGCCGACGAGGAGCACGCGCGCTGGGTGCGGGCCGCCTACCAGCGCGGCGGCGAGGTGTTCCGCCGGATGCTGGTGGGCGCGGGCGCCGGGGTGTACGAGCTGCGCCTGCGGGTGGACGCGCCGGGCGGGCGGCTGGCCGCGGCGGCCCGGGTCCTGCAGTGGGAGGACGGCGTGGTGCGGATCAACGACGAGGACCTGGACCTGGTCTGCGCGGTGCTGTGCGCCGGGCTGGGGCTGGAGCTGCCGGGCGTCGCGGTGCTGCACGGCTCGCAGGGTACGGCGGCCTCCGCGGCCCGCGGTGCGGGCGCCGACGGGTCCCGCGGCGGAGCCGCTGACGACTGCTTCCTGCCGGTCGCCTGGGCCTGGTCGAGCAGCGGCCCGGACTGGGCGCCGGCCGCCCGCCCGGTGCGGCTGGACGGCGTGGCGGCGCAGCCGGGCTACAGCCTGGGCACGGTCTGCTGAGCGGGTGACCGCCCGGCACACCGCGGCGCGGCCCCCGGAAGGACCAGGGACCGCGCCGTGACGTTTCTGCTGGCCGTTGCCGGCCGAGGCCCGCCTTCCGGCGGAGCCGCTGTGGCGAGCGTCAGCTCGCGTCCTCCTCGCGCACCGCGCGGCGCGCGTCGGGGTTGAGCACGCCCCAGGAGATCAGCTGCTCGGTGAGGATCGACGGCGACTGGTCGTAGATGACGGCCAGCGTGCGCAGGTCGTCCTGGCGGATCGAGAGGACCTTGCCGTTGTAGTCGCCGCGCTGGCTCTGGATGGTCGCCGCGTAGCGCTGCAGCGGACCGGCCTTCTCGGACGGGACCTGGGTCAGTCTCTCCAGGTCGAGGACCAGGCGCGGCGGCGGCTCGGCCGCGCCACCGGGGGTGCCTCCGGGCAGCAGCTCCTGCACCGGCACGCCGTAGAACTCGGCGAGCTCGGCCAGCCGCTGCACGGTGACCGCACGGTCGCCGCGCTCGTACGAGCCGACGACGACTGCCTTCCAGCGCCCCTGGGACTTCTCCTCGACACCGTGCAGGGAGAGCCCCTGCTGAGTGCGGATCGCTCGGAGCTTGCCTCCGAGCTGCTTCGCGTAGTCGCTGGACATTGATCTCCCCGGACGAGATTGCTTCGCGTTCAGTGGTGGGTCACGGGCGTTGCCGGCGTCGTTACCGGTGGGTTCGACGCCTGTCTCGTAACTCACTGTGAGGTTACGTAGAGTAAGGTAGTTGCGTCAAGCCGAATGGGGCAGTCGTGCGAATGGCCCGCATCATCGGCGCATCCGGTGCGTGAACCCGGAGAAGCGGAATGATGGAGGTCCGTTTGCCGTGCGGCGCGCTGATAGGATGACCCGAAGCCCACGCCCGGTCGGCGAGGGCGCAATCCCAGACATCCTTTAAGGCCCGTCCAGTGAGGCGGGGAAGGAGGTCCGCTTCGGCATGACCACACACCAGGAACAGACGCCGCGACCGCCGCACCAGGTGCTGGACGGCACGGACATCGCCCGGGTCGTCACCCGGATAGCGCACGAGATCGTCGAGCGCGCCAAGGGCGCGGAGGACGTCGTGCTGCTCGGCATCCACACCAGGGGCGTCCACCTCGCCCGCCGCCTGCACGGCCGGCTGGCGCAGATCACCGGGCGCGAGATCCCGCTGGGCACCCTGGACATCACCATGTACCGGGACGACCTGCGGTTGAAGCCCGCCCGCGCCCTGGAGCACACCGAGATCCCGCCCGGCGGCATCGACGGCAAGCTGGTCATCCTCGTCGACGACGTGCTGTTCTCCGGCCGCACCATCCGCGCCGCGCTGGACGCGCTGAACGACATCGGCCGCCCGCGCGCCGTGCAGCTCGCCGTCCTGGTCGACCGCGGCCACCGCGAGCTGCCGATCCGGGCCGACTACGTGGGCAAGAACCTCCCCACCTCGCTGCGTGAGGCCGTGCAGGTCCGCCTGGCCGACACCGACGGCGTGGACGCCGTGCTGGTCGGCGACCGCGACCACACCGCCCGCAGCACGCAGGCCCTGGCCTCCCAGCCCACCGAACCGCACCTCCCGGAGTAGCCGCGTGAAGCGCCACCTCGTCTCCGCCGCCGATCTCAGCCGCGACGACGCGCTGCTGATCCTGGACACCGCCGAGGAGCTCGCCCAGCTCTCCGGCCGGGCTGTCAAGAAGCTGCCCACGCTGCGCGGCCGCACCGTCGTCAACCTCTTCTTCGAGGACTCCACCCGTACCAAGACCTCCTTCGAGGCCGCCGAGAAGCGACTGTCCGCGGACGTCATCAACTTCTCCGCCAAGGGTTCGTCGGTCTCCAAGGGCGAGAGCCTCAAGGACACCGCGCTCACCCTCCAGGCGATGGGGGCCGACGCGGTCGTCATCCGCCACCACGCCTCCGGCGCGCCGGCCCGGCTGGCCCAGTCCGACTGGCTGCACGGCAGCGTGATCAACGCCGGTGACGGCACCCACGAGCACCCCACCCAGGCCCTGCTCGACGCCTTCACCATGCGCCGCCACCTCAACGCCGGGCTCGGCAACGACCTGGCCGGGCGGCGGGTCACCATCGTCGGCGACATCCTGCACAGCCGGGTCGCCCGCTCCAACGTGCACCTGCTGACCACCCTCGGTGCCCAGGTGACCTTCGTCGCCCCGCCGACCCTGCTGCCGATCGGCATCGAGAACTGGCCCTGCGAGGTCAGCTACGACCTCGACAGCGTGCTGCCCAAGACCGACGCGCTGATGATGCTGCGGGTGCAGCGCGAGCGGATGAACGCCGCGTTCTTCCCGACCGAGCGCGAGTACAGCCGCCGCTACGGCATGAACGGCCTCCGGATGGCCCAGCTGCCCGGGCACGCCATCGTGATGCACCCCGGCCCGATGGTCCGCGGCATGGAGATCACCGCCGAGGTCGCCGACTCGCCGCGCTGCACCGTGGTCGAGCAGGTCGCCAACGGGGTCTCCGTCCGGATGGCCGTCCTGTACCTGCTGCTCGGCGGAGCCACCCTCGCCGACGCGCCCGCCGCCCGCACCGACTCCGTGGAGACCGTCCAGTGACCAGCTACCTGATCCGCAACGCCAAGATCCTGGGCGGCGCCCCGCAGGACCTCCACCTCGCCGACGGCGTCATCCAGGAGATCGGCACCGGCCTGGCGGTCGAGGCGGACATCGAGATCGACGCCACCGGCATGATCGTCCTGCCCGGCCTGGTCGACCTGCACACCCACCTGCGCGAGCCCGGCCGCGAGGACGCCGAGACGGTGCTCACCGGCACCCAGGCCGCCGCGATGGGCGGCTTCACCGCCGTGCACGCGATGGCCAACACCACCCCGGTGGCCGACACCGCGGGTGTGGTCGAGCAGGTCTGGCGACTCGGCCAGGAGGCCGGCTACTGCGACGTACAGCCGGTCGGCGCCGTCACCGTCGGCCTGGAGGGCAAGAAGCTCGCCGAGCTCGGCGCGATGCACGAGTCCGCGGCCGGCGTCCGGGTCTTCTCCGACGACGGCAAGTGCGTGGACGACGCGGTGCTGATGCGCCGGGCCCTGGAGTACGTCAAGGCCTTCGACGGCGTCGTCGCCCAGCACGCTCAGGAGCCGCGGCTGACCGAGGGCGCCCAGATGAACGAGGGCCAGGTCTCCGGCGAGCTCGGGCTCGGCGGCTGGCCGGCCGTCGCCGAGGAGTCGATCATCGCCCGCGACGTGCTGCTCGCCGCGCACGTCGGCTCCCGGCTGCACGTCTGCCACCTCTCCACGGCCGGCTCCGTCGAGATCGTCCGCTGGGCCAAGTCCAAGGGCTGGGACGTCACCGCCGAGGTGACCCCGCACCACCTGCTGCTCACCGACGAGCTGGTCCGCTCCTACGACCCGGTGTACAAGGTGAACCCGCCGCTGCGCACCGCCGAGGACGTCCAGGCGCTGCGCAAGGCGCTGGCCGACGGCACCATCGACGCCGTCGCCACCGACCACGCGCCGCACCCGGCCGAGGACAAGGACTGCGAGTGGGCCGTGGCCGCGATGGGCATGGTCGGCCTGGAGACCGCGCTGTCGGTCGTCCAGCAGACCATGGTCGACACCGGCCTGCTGAACTGGGAGGGCGTCGCCGACCGGATGTCGCACCGCCCGGCCCGGATCGGCCGGCTCACCGGACACGGTCGGCCGATCTCGGTGGGTGAGCCCGCGAACCTGGTGCTCTTCGATCCCGCGTACCGTGGGGCCGTGAACCCCGAGAGCTTCGCCACCCGCAGCCGCAACACCCCCTACAAGGGCATGGACCTGCCCGGACGGGTGCACGCCACCTTCCTGCGCGGCCGCGCCACCGTGCTGGCCGGCGAGCTGGCCGAGCAGGGCGGCCTGGCGTGACCGGCTACGTCACGCTGGCCAGGGAGCAGGCCAGGGTCACCGACTGGCCGGGCTACATCGGCTGGTCGGTCGGGCTGCTGGTGATCATCGGCCTGATCTACTGGCTGATGCGCCAGGGCTGGAACTGGCGCCGCACCCTGCAGTCCGGGATCCCGCCGCTGCCCGCCGTGCCGGCCCGCGCCGGACGCACCATCCTGGAGACCAGCGGCCGGTACCACGGCACCACCACCGCCGGGAACTGGCTCGACCGGGTCGTCGCGCACGGCCTGGGCACCCGCAGCCGGGCCGACCTCACCCTCGGCACGGACGGGCTGCTGGTGCAGCGCCCCGGCGACGTCGACTACTGGATCCCGGCCGAGCAGCTCACCGGTGCCCGGACGGACTCCGGGATCGCCGGCAAGGTCGTCCCCTCCGGACTGCTGGTCGTCACCTGGGCCCACGAGGGCACCGAGCTGGACTCCGGCTTCCGGGCCGACCACCCCGACGAGCACGCCGCCTGGGTCGAGGCGATCAACGAGCTCGCAACACGTACCACGAAGACGAAGAAGACGGAAGAGGCCGCGCAATGACCGCACCTGCCCCCACCACGCAGCGCCAACGGCGGGAGCGCATCCCGGCCGTGCTCGTCCTGGAGGACGGCCGGACCTTCCGCGGCCAGGCCTACGGCGCGACCGGCGAGACCTTCGGCGAGGCGGTCTTCAACACCGGCATGTCCGGCTACCAGGAGACCCTCACCGACCCGTCGTACCACCGCCAGGTGGTCGTGATGACCGCGCCGCAGATCGGCAACACCGGCTGGAACGACGAGGACGACGAGTCCAAGCAGATCTGGGTCGCCGGCTACGTCGTGCGCGACCCCGCCCGGGTGGCCTCCAACTGGCGCTCCCGCCGCTCGCTGGACGAGGAGCTGAACCGCCAGGGCGTCGTCGGCATCAGCGGCATCGACACCCGCGCGCTGACCCGCCACCTGCGCGAGCGCGGCGCGATGCGCTGCGGCATCTTCTCCGGCGAGGCGCTGGCCGACCCGGCCGCCCTGCTCGCCCGGGTGCAGCAGTCGCCCGAGATGAAGGGCGCCGACCTGTGCGCCGAGGTCGCCACCACCGAGCCGTACATCGTGCCCGCCGTCGGTGAGAAGAAGTTCACCGTCGCCGCGCTGGACCTCGGCATCAAGGCGATGACCCCGCAGCGGATGGCCGAGCGCGGCATCGAGGTGCACGTGCTGCCCGCCAACTCCACCCTGGAGGACGTCTACGCGGTCAACCCGGACGGCGTCTTCTTCTCCAACGGCCCGGGCGACCCGGCCACCGCCGACCACCAGGTCGCCGTCGCGCAGGGCGTGCTGGAGCGCAGGACCCCGTTCTTCGGGATCTGCTTCGGCAACCAGATCCTCGGCCGCGCCCTCGGCTTCGGCACCTACAAGCTCAAGTACGGCCACCGCGGCATCAACCAGCCGGTGCAGGACCGCACCACCGGCAAGGTCGAGGTGACCGCCCACAACCACGGCTTCGCCGTGAACGCGCCGCTGGACAAGGTGAGCGACACCCCCTACGGGCGGGTCGAGGTCTCCCACGTCTGCCTCAACGACGACGTGGTCGAGGGCCTGCAGGCACTCGACGTCCCCGCCTTCAGCGTGCAGTACCACCCCGAAGCGGCCGCCGGCCCGCACGACGCCGCCTACCTGTTCGACCGCTTCGTGAAGCTCATGGAGGGCCAGCGTGCCTAAGCGCACTGACATCAAGTCCGTCCTGGTGATCGGCTCCGGCCCGATCGTCATCGGCCAGGCCGCCGAGTTCGACTACTCGGGCACCCAGGCCTGCCGCGTCCTCAAGGCCGAGGGCCTGCGGGTCGTGCTGGTCAACTCCAACCCGGCCACGATCATGACCGACCCGGAGATCGCCGACGCCACCTACGTCGAGCCGATCACCCCGGACTTCGTCGAGAAGATCATCGCCAAGGAGCGCCCCGACGCGCTGCTGCCGACCCTGGGCGGCCAGACCGCGCTCAACACCGCGATCTCGCTGCACAGCGCCGGCACGCTGGAGAAGTACGGCGTCGAGCTGATCGGCGCCGACGTCGTGGCGATCAACAAGGGCGAGGACCGCGAGCTGTTCAAGGGCGTGGTCGAGGCCGTCAAGGCCAAGATCGGCCACGGCGAGTCCGCCCGCTCCGTCATCTGCCACACCATGGACGAGGTGCTGGCCGGCGTCGACACGCTCGGCGGCTACCCGGTCGTGGTGCGCCCCTCCTTCACCATGGGCGGCGCCGGCTCCGGCTTCGCCCACAACGAGGAGGACCTGCGCCGGATCGCCGGCCAGGGCCTGGCCCTCTCGCCGACCACCGAGGTGCTCCTGGAGGAGTCCATCCTCGGCTGGAAGGAGTACGAGCTGGAGCTGATGCGCGACAAGAACGACAACGTCGTGGTCGTCTGCTCCATCGAGAACTTCGACCCGATGGGCGTGCACACCGGTGACTCGATCACCGTCGCCCCGGCGATGACCCTCACCGACCGCGAGTACCAGATCCTGCGCGACATCGGCATCGCCGTGATCCGCGAGGTCGGCGTCGACACCGGCGGCTGCAACATCCAGTTCGCCGTCAACCCCGTCGACGGCCGGGTCATCGTCATCGAGATGAACCCGCGCGTCTCCCGCTCCTCGGCGCTCGCCTCCAAGGCCACCGGCTTCCCGATCGCCAAGATCGCCGCCAAGCTGGCCGTCGGCTACACCCTGGACGAGATCCCCAACGACATCACCGAGCAGACCCCGGCCTCCTTCGAGCCGACCCTCGACTACGTCGTGGTCAAGGTCCCGCGGTTCGCGTTCGAGAAGTTCCCGAGCGCCGACGCCACGCTGACCACCACCATGAAGTCGGTCGGCGAGGCCATGGCCATGGGCCGCAACTTCCCCGAGGCGCTCCAGAAGGCGCTGCGCTCGCTGGAGAAGAAGGGCTCCCAGTTCAGCTGGACCGGCCCGCTCGGCGACAAGGCCGAGCTGCTGACCAAGGCCACCGTGCCGACCGACGGCCGGATCAACACCGTGATGGACGCCATCCGGGCCGGCGCCACCCCCGAGGAGGTCTTCGAGTACACGAAGATCGACCCGTGGTTCGTCGACCAGCTCTTCCTGCTGGACGAGATCGCCGGCGAGCTGGCCGAGGCCGAGGAGCTCACCCCCGAGCTGCTGCGCCACGCCAAGCGGCACGGCTTCTCCGACCAGCAGATCGGCGAGATCCGCGGCCTGCGCGCCGACGTCGTCCGCGAGGTGCGCCACGCGCTCGGCATCCGCCCGGTGTTCAAGACCGTCGACACCTGCGCCGCCGAGTTCGCCGCCAAGACCCCGTACTTCTACTCGTCCTACGACGAGGAGAGCGAGGTCGCCCCGCGCACCAAGCCGGCCGTGATCATCCTCGGCTCGGGCCCCAACCGCATCGGCCAGGGCATCGAGTTCGACTACTCCTGCGTGCACGCCTCCTTCGCGCTGGCCGAGGCCGGGTTCGAGACCGTCATGGTCAACTGCAACCCGGAGACCGTCTCCACCGACTACGACACCTCCGACCGGCTCTACTTCGAGCCGCTCACCCTGGAGGACGTGCTGGAGATCGTCCACGCCGAGCAGCAGGCCGGTCCGCTGGCCGGTGTGATCGTCCAGCTCGGCGGCCAGACCCCGCTCGGCCTGGCCCAGGCGCTCAAGGACAACGGCGTGCCGATCGTCGGCACCCAGCCCGAGGCGATCGACCTCGCCGAGGAGCGCGGCGCCTTCGGCCGCGTGCTGCGCGACGCCGGGCTGCCCGCCCCCAAGCACGGCACCGCCTTCTCCTTCGCGGAGGCCAAGGCGATCGCCGACGAGATCGGCTACCCCGTCCTCGCCCGCCCGTCCTACGTGCTCGGCGGCCGCGGCATGGAGATCGTCTACGACGAGGCCTCGCTCGCCTCCTACCTGGAGCGGCACGCCGGTCTGATCTCCGAGCACCCGGTGCTGATCGACCGCTTCCTGGACGACGCGGTGGAGATCGACGTCGACGCGCTCTACGACGGCACCGAGCTCTACCTCGGCGGCGTCATGGAGCACATCGAGGAGGCCGGCATCCACTCCGGCGACTCCGCCTGCGCGCTGCCCCCGATCACCCTCGGCGGCTACGACATCAAGCGCCTGCGCACCTCCACCGAGGCCATCGCGCGCGGGGTCGGCGTCCGCGGCCTGATCAACATCCAGTTCGCGCTGGCCGGGGACATCCTCTACGTGCTGGAGGCCAACCCGCGCGCCTCCCGGACCGTCCCGTTCACCTCCAAGGCGACCGCGGTGCCGCTGGCCAAGGCCGCCGCCCGGATCTCGCTCGGCGCCACCATCGCCGAGCTGCGCGCCGAGGGCATGCTCCCGACCGAGGGCGACGGCGGCACGCTGCCGGCCGACGCGCCGATCGCGGTCAAGGAGGCCGTGATGCCGTGGAGCCGCTTCCGCGACATCCACGGCCGCGGCGTGGACACCGTGCTCGGCCCGGAGATGCGCTCGACCGGTGAGGTCATGGGCATCGACAAGGTCTTCGGCACCGCCTACGCCAAGGCCCAGGCCGGTGCCTACGGCGCCCTGCCGACCAAGGGCAAGGTCTTCGTCTCGGTCGCCAACCGGGACAAGCGCAACCTGGTCTTCCCGGCCCGGGCGCTGGTCGGCCTCGGCTTCGAGGTGCTCGCCACCGCCGGCACCGCCGAGGTGCTCCAGCGCGGCGGCATCCCGTCCACGCTGGTGCGCAAGCACAGCGAGGGCGAGGGCCCGAACGGCGAGAAGACCATCGTCCAGCTGATCCACGACGGCGAGGTCGACCTGATCATCAACACGCCGTACGGCACCGGCGGGCGCCTGGACGGCTACGAGATCCGGACCGCGGCGGTCTCCCGCGGGGTGCCCTGCCTGACCACCGTCCAGGCGATGGGCGCGGCCGTCCAGGGCATGGACGCGCTGCTGCGCGACGAGGTCGGAGTGATGTCGCTCCAGGAGCACGCCGAGCTGATCAACGCCGGCCGCAAGTAGCACCACCGCAGTGGGGGGCACCGGAGCCGGATTGGTGCCCCCCACTCGCTTGCCCGAAATCCACTGCTTGCCCCGGGAGTTGACCCCGCTTTGTACAAGTTCCTGTTCGACCTCGTGTTCAAGCGGATGGACCCGGAGAAGGCCCACCACCTGGCCTTCTTCTGGATCCGCCTGGCCTCCTCCGTCCCCGGCCTGCGCACCCTGGTGCGGCTGGTGCTCGCCCCGCGCGACCGCGCGCTGCGCACCCGGGCCCTCGGCCTCGACCTGCCCGGCCCGTTCGGGCTCGCGGCCGGCTTCGACAAGAACGGCGTCGGCATCGACGGCCTGGCCATGCTCGGCTTCGACTACGTCGAGATCGGCACCATCACCGGGGAGCCCCAGCCCGGCAACCCGGCGCCCCGGCTGTTCCGCCTGGTCGAGGACCGCGCGCTGATCAACCGGATGGGCTTCAACAACCAGGGCTCGGCCCGGGTCGCCGCCCGGCTGGCCGCCCGCCCGCACACCAGCTCCACCCCGGTGATCGGCGTCAACATCGGCAAGACCAAGGTGGTCGAGGAGGCCGACGCCGTCGCCGACTACGTGAAGTCGACCGAGCGGCTGGCCAAGTACGCCGACTACCTGGTGGTCAATGTCAGCTCCCCGAACACCCCCGGGCTGCGCAACCTCCAGGCCGTCGACCACCTGCGCCCGCTGCTCGCCGCCGTGCGCGAGGCCGCCGACCGCACCACCGCGCACCACGTGCCGCTGCTGGTCAAGATCGCCCCGGACCTGGCCGACGAGGACGTCGACGCCGTCGCCGACCTCGCCCTGGAGCTGGGCCTGGACGGCATCATCGCCACCAACACCACGATCGGCCGGGACGGCCTGCTGGCCGACCCGCAGCGGGTCGAGGAGATCGGCATGGGCGGCCTGTCCGGCGCCCCCCTCAAGGCCCGCGCCCTGGAGGTGCTCCAGCGGCTGCGCGCCCGCACCGGCGGCCGGCTGACCCTGGTCTCGGTCGGCGGCGTGGAGACCGCCGAGGACGCCTGGCAGCGGATCATCCACGGCGCCGACCTGGTGCAGGGCTACAGCGCCTTCATCTACGAGGGTCCGTTCTGGTGCCGCCGGATCCACCGGGGCCTCTCCGCCCGGATCCGGGCCGCGGGCTTCCGCGACCTCGCCGCGGCCGTCGGCAGCGCCGTCCGCGGCGCCTGACCCCCCTGACCGGTCTCGCAGCAGGCCGTACCACCCCTGGAAAGGACGACATGACCCTCGCCCCGTTCGGCGCCCGGCTGCGCCAGGCCCTCGACACCCGCGGCCAGCTCTGCGTCGGCATCGACCCGCACGCCTCCCTGCTCTCCGCCTGGGGGCTCGGCGACGACCTCGCGGGGCTGGAGACGTTCAGCCGCACCGTGGTGGAGGCCCTGGCCGACCGGGTCGCGGTGCTCAAGCCGCAGGCCGCCTTCTTCGAGCGCTTCGGCAGCAAGGGCGTCGCGGTGCTGGAGAAGACCGTCGAGGAGGCCAGGGCGGCCGGTGCGCTGGTCCTGATGGACGCCAAGCGCGGCGACATCGGCTCCACCATGGCCGCCTACGCGGAGGCCTTCCTGTCGCCGGCCGGCCCGCTCTTCTCGGACGCCGTCACGGTCAGCCCGTACCTGGGCTTCGGTTCGCTGCGCCCCGCCCTCGACCTGGCCCGTGAGCAGGGCTGCGGGGTGTTCGCGCTGGCGCTCACCTCCAACCCGGAGGGCGCCGAGGTGCAGCGCGCCGTCGGGGCCGACGGCGAGCCGGTCGCGGCCTCGGTGCTGCGCCGGCTGGCGGCGGAGAACGCGGACGCCGCGCCGCTGGGCTCCTTCGGCGCGGTGGTCGGCGCGACGCTGGCCGACGCGGGCGTGGACCTGGCCATCAACGGGCCGCTGCTGGCCCCCGGGATCGGGGCCCAGGGCGCGACCATGGCGGACCTGCCGCGGGTGTTCGGCGCCTCGGTGATCAACGTGGTGCCGAGCGTCAGCCGGGACGTGCTCAAGCACGGGCCGTCGGTCCCGGCGCTGCGGGCGGCGGCGGAGCGCTTCGTCGGCGAGTTCGCGGACGCCGTCCGGTAGCCGCCGTCCGGTAGCCGCCGTCCGGTAGCCGCCGCCGGGTCGCCGCCGGCGGGTGGCCGCCGGCGGGTGGCTCGGGTGGCCAGCGGTGGGCGGCGGTGGGCGGCGGTGGGCGGCGTCAAGTGGCCGGAGCGGTCCGGCCGGTGGGGCCGCGGTAGCCGATCGGTGACCGTGCGCAGTGTCCGCAGGACGGCGGGGCGGCACCGGAGTTGACGTGAGCGCCGTCACATCGGGCCCGCCAAAGTCTCGCAATCGCGGTCATTTTGCCCCGGAAAGTCCTGGTCGGCCTTGGCTGACCAGGACTTTTCGTGTTCTTTTCCTGACGTGGCGCCGCAATCCGGGTAGTGTCCGGCGATAGGTCATCGGCGAGCCGCGAAACCCGTAGCTCCCGCAGGTCAGGGCCCTGTGGTTCCCCATTGGGCTCCCCTTGCGGACGGTGTCCTAGGTACCGAACCAGTCATAGCTCAATCCCTTCCTTCCACACCCTGAGGTGAACGGCGTGGCTCTTCCGCCCCTTACCCCTGAACAGCGCACCGCCGCGCTCGCCAAGGCCGCCGAGGCTCGCCGGGAGCGCGCCGAGGTCAAGAACCGGCTCAAGCACTCCGGCGCCTCCCTGCACGAGGTGATCAAGGCCGGCAAGAACGACAACGACGTCATCGGCAAGATGAAGGTGTCGGCCCTGCTGGAGTCCCTTCCGGGCGTCGGCAAGGTTCGTGCCAAGCAGATCATGGAGCGCCTCGGCATCAGCGAGAGCCGCCGTGTCCGCGGTCTCGGAACGAACCAGATCGCCTCCCTGGAGCGGGAGTTCGGCGGTGGCGCCGCCTGACCGTGCCCCCGTGGTCCCAGGATCGTCCGCGATCCGGGATAATCGGTGCATGAGTGAGCGTCCGCGGCTGACCGTGCTCTCCGGCCCCTCGGGGGTCGGCAAGAGCACGGTCGTCGCTCATATGAGGAAGATGTACCCCGAGGTCTGGCTCTCGGTGTCGGCCACCACCCGGCACCCGAGGCCCGGCGAGAAGAACGGGGTCCAGTACCACTTCGTCGACAACGACGAGTTCGACAAGCTGATCGCCAACGGCGAGCTGCTGGAGTGGGCCGAGTTCGCGGGGAACCGTTACGGCACCCCGCGCGCGGCGGTGCTGGAGAAGCTGGAGCGCGGTGAGCCCGTCCTGCTGGAGATCGACCTCCAGGGCGCCCGCCAGGTGCGCGAGTCGATGCCGGACGCCCAGCTGGTCTTCCTGGCTCCGCCGAGCTGGGACGAGCTGGTCCGTCGGCTGACCGGCCGGGGCACCGAGCCGCAGGACGTGATCGATCGGCGGCTGGAGGCGGCCAAGGTCGAGCTCGCGGCCGAGGCCGAGTTCGACACGACCCTTGTCAACACCTCCGTCGAGCAGGTAGCGGCCGAACTGCTAGCCTTGCTCGGTGTAGCCTGACCTGTCAGTCTTTTCCACCCTTTCGGAAGGTTTTCGCGTGTCCTCTTCCATGACCGCGCCCGAGGGCATCATCAACCCGCCGATCGACGAGCTGCTTGAGGCCACCGACTCGAAGTACAGCCTCGTGATCTACGCCGCCAAGCGCGCGCGCCAGATCAACGCTTACTACTCCCAGCTCGGCGAGGGCCTGCTGGAGTACGTCGGCCCGCTGGTCGACACCCACGTGCACGAGAAGCCGCTGTCGATCGCGCTGCGCGAGATCAACGCCGGCATGCTGACCGCCGAGGCGGTCGAGGGCGCCGTCTGAGGCAGCCCCGCAACTTCCCCGGAGGGCCGGGCGGAATCCTTCCGCCGGGCCCTCCGGCGTTTCCGCTGGCCGTCTTCTGGTCGGGGGTGGGGCACGGTGCGGGTGATCGCCGAGGGGTCGTAGGGTGAGCGGGTTCCCGAGCTGTCGGGTGCCCGATGCGGACATGCGGAGAAAGGCCGGTAGATGAGCGCGAGTGCGGACGCCCCCCGCGTGGTCCTCGGTGTCAGCGGCGGGATCGCCGCCTACAAGGCGTGCGAGCTGCTGCGCCGGTTCACCGAGTCCGGCCACCAGGTCACCGTGGTGCCCACCGCGGCGGCGCTGCACTTCGTCGGCGAGGCCACCTGGGCCGCGCTCTCCGGCCGCCCGGCCGCCACCGAGACCTGGGAGCGCGTGCACGAGGTGCCGCACGTCCGGATCGGACAGCAGGCCGACCTGGTGGTGGTCGCCCCCGCCACCGCCGACCTGATCGCCAAGGCCGCCCACGGGCTCGCCGACGACCTGCTCACCAACACCCTGCTCACCGCCCGCTGCCCGGTCGTGGTGGCGCCCGCGATGCACACCGAGATGTGGGAGCACCCGGCCACCCGGGAGAACGTCGCCACCCTGCGCCGCCGCGGGGTGATCGTGCTGGAGCCCGCCGTCGGGCGGCTGACCGGCAAGGACACCGGCAAGGGGCGGCTGCCCGAGCCCGGCGCGATCTTCGAGGCCTGCCGGGCCGTGCTGCGCCGTGGCGGGGCGGTCCCGACCGACCTGGCCGGCCGGCACCTGGTGGTCTCGGCCGGCGGCACCCGGGAGCCGCTGGACCCGGTGCGCTACCTCGGCAACCGCTCCTCCGGCAAGCAGGGCTACGCGCTCGCCGTGACCGCCGCGGCCCGCGGGGCGAGGGTGACCCTCGTCTCGGCCAACGCCGAGCTGCCGGACCCGGCCGGGGTGGACGTGGTGCACGTCTCGACCGCGCTGGAGCTGCGCGAGGCGGCACTGGCGGCGGCCGCGGACGCGGACGCGGTGGTGATGGCCGCGGCCGTGGCGGACTTCCGGCCCGCCGAGTACGCCACCGGCAAGATCAAGAAGGTCGAGGGGGTCGAGCCGGCGCCGGTCGCGCTGGTCCGCAACCCCGACGTGCTGGCCGAGCTGTCGGCGCACCGACCCCGTTCGGGTCAACTGGTGGTGGGTTTCGCGGCGGAGACCGACGACGTGCTCGCCAACGGCCGCGCCAAGCTCGCCCGGAAGGGCTGCGACCTGCTGGTCGTCAACGAGGTGGGCGACGGCAAGGCCTTCGGGCAGGACGTCAACGAGGCCGTGGTACTGGGCGCGGACGGCAGTGAGACCCCCGTACCGGTGGGCCCCAAGGAGGTGCTCGCGGACGTGGTCTGGGACCTGGTGGCAAAGCGGCTGGAATCGGGTCGGAACTGATCGATTCCCGCTCGATTCCCGACGGATTCCGGCTTGAGAACGTTCTTGATTTCCGGAAGCGGGTGACGTTCGGCGGAAGCAGTTGGTTAGACTCCAGGAATCAAGTCTTTCCGGATGTCCCCGGTTCGCCGGGGGCCTTCAGTCAGCAGCCGCTGCAACCCCAGGGAGCGCTGTGTCTCGCCGCCTGTTCACCTCGGAGTCCGTGACCGAGGGACACCCCGACAAGATCGCTGACCAGATCAGCGACACCATCCTTGACGCTCTCCTGCGGGAGGACCCGACCTCCCGGGTCGCCGTGGAGACGCTCATCACGACCGGCCAGGTGCACGTGGCCGGCGAGGTGACCACCAAGGCGTACGCTCCGATCGCCCAGCTCGTCCGGGACAAGATCCTGGAGATCGGCTACGACAGCTCCAAGAAGGGCTTCGACGGCGCCTCCTGCGGCGTGTCGGTGTCCATCGGTGCCCAGTCGCCCGACATCGCGCAGGGTGTCGACACCGCGTACGAGGCCCGGGTCGAGGGCGATGAGGACGACCTGGACAAGCAGGGTGCCGGCGACCAGGGCCTGATGTTCGGCTACGCGTCCGACGAGACGCCCGAGCTGATGCCGCTGCCGATCACCCTGGCGCACCGCCTCTCCCGCCGCCTCACCGAGGTGCGCAAGAACGGGACCATCCCGTACCTGCGCCCCGACGGCAAGACCCAGGTCACCATCGAGTACGACGGCGACAAGGCCGTCCGCCTGGACACCGTGGTCGTCTCGACCCAGCACGCCAGTGACATCGACCTGGAGTCGCTGCTCACCCCGGACATCCGCGAGTTCGTCGTGGAGCCGGAGCTCAAGGCGCTGGCCGACCAGGGCATCAAGCTGACCACCGACGGCTACCGCCTGCTGGTCAACCCGACCGGCCGCTTCGAGATCGGCGGCCCGATGGGCGACGCCGGCCTCACCGGCCGCAAGATCATCATCGACACCTACGGCGGCATGGCCCGCCACGGTGGCGGCGCCTTCTCGGGCAAGGACCCGTCCAAGGTGGACCGCTCGGCCGCGTACGCGATGCGCTGGGTGGCGAAGAACATCGTCGCCGCCGGCCTCGCCCGCCGCGCCGAGGTGCAGGTCGCGTACGCGATCGGCAAGGCCGAGCCGGTCGGCCTGTTCGTGGAGACCTTCGGCACCGAGACCGTCCCGGTCCTCAGCATCCAGAAGGCCGTCTCCGAGGTCTTCGACCTGCGCCCGGCCGCGATCATCCGCGACCTGGACCTGCTGCGGCCGATCTACTCCCAGACCGCCGCGTACGGCCACTTCGGCCGTGAGCTGCCGGACTTCACCTGGGAGCGCACCGACCGCGTGGAGCAGCTCAAGGCTGCCGTCCAGGACTGACGTCCCGGCTCCGCGGAGCGGCGCCCACCCCCGTCGCGGGGGTGGGCGCCGCTGCGCTTTGTGCGTCCTGTCGGTGTGACCTGGTAGTACTTGGGAGCGATGAGCAGCACAGGGGAGAACGGGGGCGCCGAGCCGGAGCAGCTGGCGTTCATCCGGGAGACGGTCAAGCGGGCCAAGCCCCGGTCGTGGCGCGGGGCCAAGCGGGCCGAGCACCTGCCGGTGGCCCGGGTCGTGGTGGACAAGGGCGTGCTCACCATCGACAAGCTCTTCGACTACGAGGTGCCCGCCGCGATGGCCGAGGAGGCCCAGCCGGGCGTCCGGGTCCGGGTGCGATTCGGGGCAAGGGTGGTCAAGGGGCAGCGCGAGGGGGGGGAACTGCACGACGGGTTCATCGTCGCCCGCCTGGAGAAGAGTGATTTCGCCGGCCCGCTCGCCCCGCTCGCGCAGGTGCTCTCGCCCGAACCGGTGCTCAGCCCGCAGCTGCTGCGGCTCTGCCGCACCGTCGCCGACCGGTATGCCGGGACGCTGGCCGACGTGCTCCAGCTCGCCGTGCCGCCCCGGCACGCCAAGGCCGAGGCGGAGCCCTCCCCGGCGCCGCTGCCGCGCCCCCAGGCCCCGGCGCCCGGGGGCTGGCAGCGCTACCCGGCCGGGCCGGACTTCCTCACCGCGCTGGCCGCCGGCGGCTCGCCGCGGGCGGTGTGGGCGGCGCTCCCGGGGCCCGGCTGGCCGTACGAGATCGCCCGGGCGGTCGCGGCGACGCTGGCCGGCGGGCGCGGCGCCCTGGTCGTACTGCCGGACCGCCGGTCGGTCGCCCGGGTCGACCGGGCGCTGACCGAGCTGCTCGGCCCCGGGCGGCACATGGCGCTGGAGGCCGACCTCGGCCCGCGCGAACGCTACCGGCGCTGGCTCGCGGTCAGCCGCGGCTCGGTGCACGCCGCGATCGGGACCAGGGCCACCATGTTCGCGCCGGTCCGCGACCTCGGGCTGGTGGTGGTCTGGTCCGACGGGGACGGCAGCCACAGCGACCCGCGCGCCCCCCACCCGCACGTGCGCGAGGTGGCGCTGCTGCGCGCCGCCGAGGAGGGCGCGGCCGTGCTGCTCGGCGGGCACGCGGTGACCGTGGAGGGCGCCCAGCTGGTCGCCACCGGCTGGGCCCGGCCGCTGGTCGCCGACCGGGAGACGGTGCGGCAGGTCGCCCCCCGGGTGCGGACCGTCACCGACCAGGACCAGCACCGGGACGCCGCCGCCCAGGCCGCCCGGCTGCCCTCGGTCGCCTGGGAGGCCGCCCGGGAGTCGCTGGCGGCCGGGCACCCGGTGCTCATCCAGGTGCCCCGGCGCGGCTACGTGCCCCGGCTCGCCTGCGGCCGCTGCCGAACCCCCGCCCGCTGCCGGCGCTGCGAGGGGCCGCTGGAGGCGCCCTCGGCCGACGCCTCGCTCAGCTGCGGCTGGTGCGGGGAGGCGGAGAACGACTGGCACTGCCCCGAGTGCGGCTCCTTCCGGCTGCGGGCCCAGGTGGTCGGCGCCCGGCGCACCGCGGAGGAGCTGGGCAAGGCGTTCCCGCGGATCCCGGTCCGGACCTCGGGACGGGACGCGGTGCTGGACGCCGTGCCGGACGAGGCCTCGCTGGTGATCTCCACCCCGGGCGCGGAGCCGGTGGTCGAGGGCGGCCCCGGGTACGGGGCGGTGCTGCTGCTGGACGGCTGGGCCCTGCTCGGCCGGCCCGACCTGCGGGCGGGGGAGGAGACCCTGCGGCTCTGGCTGGCCGCCGCCACCCTGGCCCGGCCCGCCGGGGAGGGCGGGACGGTCGTCGTGGTCGCCGAGCCCTCGGCCCGGCCGGTGCAGGCCCTGGTCCGCTGGGACCCGCTGGGGCACGCCGGGCAGGAACGGGACGAACGGGCGCAGCTGCACTTCCCGCCGGTGTCGCGGATGGCGTCGGTCAGCGGGAGCCCGGCGGCCGTCGCCGACCTGCTGAACCTGATCCGGCTGCCGGAGGGCGCGGACGTGCTCGGGCCGGTGGCGGTGCCCGCGCTGCGCGGGGAGGAGCAGGAGCGGGCGCTGCTGCGGGTGGCGCCCGGGCAGGGGGCCGCGCTGGCGGCGGCGCTCAAGGCGGCGCAGATCGCGCGGATCGCGCTGCGGACGGCGGAGCCGGTGCGGGTGCGGGTGGATCCGACGGACATCGGGTAGCGGTGGGTGGCGGGCCTGCGGGGGTGAGGGGCCTGCGGGGGTGAGGGGCCTGCGGGGGCGGGGTGAGTGGGCCACCCCGCCCCGGGGCGGCCCCGTCGTCGGCGCGGGTGGTCAGCCGCGGAGGGGGATGCCGGTCGGCGGGCGCTCGGCGGGCGTGCGGTCGCGGTCGACGGGGGTCCGGTCGAGCGGGGTCCGGTCGATGGGGGTGCGGTCGATGGGGGTGCGGTCGAGCGGCGTCCGGTCGACGGGCGAGCCGACGGGGGTGCGGTCGATCGGGGTGCGCTCGATGGGGGTGCGCTCGATCGGGGTGCGGTCGAGGGCGTTGCGCTCCAGGCTGGAGCGGTCCAGGCCGCCCTGGCGGGCCGCCGGGACGGTGGCGGCCAGGCCGCCGCTGCGTTCGGTGGGGACGGGCAGCTCCTCGGAGCGGTCCGGGCGGGTGGGGCCGGGGACGGCGCCGCTGGCGGCGAGGAGCTCGCTGGTCGGGCGGCGCATCCCGTAGCGGCGGTGGACCGCCTGCTTGGTGACCCCGAGGGCGGAGCCCACCGAGTCCCAGGAGAAGCCCAGCGCCCGGTCGAACTCGACCGCCGCCGCCACCAGGGTCTCCACGCTCTCCCGCAGCTCCTGCGCCAGGCGCACGGTCGGCGCCGGCGCCCGCCCGTACACCACGAAGCCGGCCGAGGTGCTCGGACGGCGCGGTCGGTAGACGTTGCCCAGCTGGGCGGTGAGCGTCCGCAGCGCGTCGACCTGGCGCCTCACCCGCTCGATGTCCCGCACCAGCAGGTGCAGGCTCGCCCGCGCCCGGGCGTCGTGGTTGATCTGCTCAGCCATGGCCTACGTGCCACCTTCCGTACGGTTCAGCTCGGCCGGGGCGCGGTGTCCCGTGCGCCCGGCCCTGGTCAATCTCTCTTGACCAACGCCGAAGCGGGGGCCGGGGTAACGCGGCTCGGCGACTCGGGATATGCCAGACGCCGGTGCGGGCGTCCGAGGACGGCCCGTCGGAGTGCCCGGGCGGGTTGCATAGACTTGGCGGGAAGCAGCCGTTGACCGAAGCCCGAGCCCAGCCCGGACAGGAGCCCGTACCCCGTGGCGATCCAGCCGATCCGTCTCTTCGGAGACCCCGTCCTGCGGGCCACCGCCCAGCCGGTGACCACCTTCGACAAGGAACTGCGCAAGCTGGTCGCCGACCTCACCGACACCATGCTCGACGCCCCCGGCGCCGGCCTCGCCGCGCCCCAACTCGGCGTCTCGCTGCGGGTGTTCACGTACCACGTGGACGGCGTGACCGGGCACCTGATCAACCCGGACCTGTCGCTCAGCGAGGACGAGCAGGAGGGCCCGGAGGGCTGCCTCTCGCTGCCCGGACTGCGCTTCGACACCAAGCGCGCGTACGGCGTGGTGGCCAAGGGCTTCAACATGTACGGGGATCCGGTCACGCTGGAGGGCACCCAGCTGCTCGCCCGGTGCATCCAGCACGAGACCGACCACCTGGACGGCATCATCTTCATCGACCGGCTCGACCGGGAGCAGCGCAAGGCCGCGTTGAAGGCCGTCCGGGAGGCCGACTGGGGCACCGGGCCGGCGCCCGTCGTCAAGGTCTCGCCGCACAGCACCTTCGGCTCCGCGCGCTGAGTTCGTTCCCCGATTCCCGTATGCAGAAAGGCACTTGATGCGTCTCGTCTTCGCCGGCACCCCCGAGGTCGCCGTTCCCGCCCTCGACGCGCTGATCGCCTCCGACCGGCACGAGGTCGTCGCGGTGGTCACCCGCCCCGACGCCCCCGCCGGGCGCGGGCGCAAGCTGGTCGCCAGCCCCGTCGCCCAGCGCGCCGAGGAGGCCGGGATCGAGGTCCTCAAGCCGGCGAAGCCCAGCGACCCGGACTTCGTCGCCCGGCTCACCGAACTCGCCCCCGACTGCTGCCCGGTGGTCGCCTACGGTGCGCTGCTGCGCCCCGGCACGCTGGAGATCCCGAAGCACGGCTGGGTCAACCTGCACTTCTCGCTGCTGCCCGCCTGGCGCGGCGCGGCCCCCGTCCAGCACTCGGTGCTGGCCGGTGACGAGGTGACCGGCGCCTCCACCTTCCTGATCGAGCAGGGCCTGGACTCCGGCCCGGTCTACGGGGTGATCACCGAGGAGATCCGCCCGAGCGACACCAGCGGCGAACTGCTCACCCGGCTCTCGGTCTCCGGCGCCCGGCTGCTGGTGGCCACCATGGACGGCATCGAGGACGGCTCGCTGCACGCCGTGCCGCAGCCCGCCGAGGGCGTCACCCTCGCGCCGAAGATCACCGTCGAGGACGCCCGGATCGACTGGAACCACCCCGCGCTGCGGATCGACCGGGTGGTGCGCGGCTGCGCGCCCGCGCCGGGCGCGTGGACGGAGTTCCGGGGCGAGCGGCTCAAGGTCACCGGGCCGGTCAAGCTGCTGCCGGAGTCGGCCGAGCTGGCGCCGGGCGAGGTCGCGATGGTCGGCAAGAACAGCGTGCGGGTCGGCACCGGCTCGCACGACCTGGAGCTGGCGGAGGTGCGTCCGCAGGGGAAGAAGGAGATGCGGGCCGCCGACTGGGCGCGCGGGGCCCGGCTGGAGGCCGGGGAGCGGTTCGGAGGCTGAGCCTGCGCTCCGGCGCTACTGTTCGTTTGGCGTTACTGTTCGTTCTGTTCCGTACGATCTTGTTCTGTTCCATGCGATCCGTACGATCCGTACGATCCGTACCGAAACAACCACCGCAGCACTAATAACCACCGCAGCACTTTGAGGTATCCGTGAGCACGCCCCCGAACACTCCCGCCGGCGCCAAGCGCGCCCCCCGTCCGCACCGGCGGCCCAAGAAGGACCCGGCCCGGATCGTCGCGTTCCGGGCGCTGCGCGCCGTCGACGAGCGCGACGCGTACGCCAACCTGATCCTGCCCTCCCTGCTCCGCGAGGCCGAGCAGAAGGGCATGGACCGGCGCGACGCCGCCCTCGCCACCGAACTCGTCTACGGCACCCTGCGGCTCCAGGGCACCTACGACGCGGTCATCGCCGCCTGCATCGACCGGCCGCTGAGCAAGGTCGACCCGCCGGTGCTGGACGTGCTCTCGCTCGGCGCCCACCAGCTGCTCACCACCCGCATCCCCAGCCACGCGGCCGTCTCGGCGACCGTCGAGCTGGCCCGGGTGGTGCTCGGCGACGGCAAGGCCAAGTTCGTCAACGCCGTGCTGCGCCGGATCAGCGCCCACGACCTGGACGCCTGGATCGAGCGGGTCGCCCCGCCGTACGACAAGGACGCCGAGGACCACCTGGCGGTCGTGCACTCGCACCCGCGCTGGGTGGTCTCCGCGCTCTGGGACTCGCTCGGCCGCTGGCAGCCGGACGCCTCCGGGCGCACCGCGATCGAGGAACTGCTGCGGGCCGACAACGCCCGGCCCGAGGTCACCCTGGTCGCCCGGCCCGGCCGGGCCACCGTCGGCGAGCTGGCCGAGGTGCTGCCCGAGGCCGAGCCCGGGCGCTGGTCCCCGTTCGCGCTGCGGCTCGCCGAGGGCGGCGACCCCGGTGCGCTGACCGCCGTCCGGGAGAACCGGGCCGGCGTGCAGGACGAGGGCAGCCAGCTGGTCGCCCTGGCGCTCGCGAGCGCGCCGCTGGACGGCCCGGACCGGCTCTGGCTGGACGGCTGCGCCGGACCGGGCGGCAAGGCCGCCCTGCTCGGGGCCCTGGCGGCGGAGCGCGGCGCGGGGCTGGTCGCCAGCGAGAAGCAGCCGCACCGGGCCCGGCTGGTGGCGCGGGCGCTGGAGGGCAACCCCGGCCCGTACACGGTGATCGCGGCCGACGGGACGCGCCCGGCCTGGCGCTCCGGCGGCTTCGACCGGGTGCTGGTCGACGTTCCCTGCTCCGGCCTGGGCGCGCTGCGGCGCCGCCCGGAGGCGCGCTGGCGGCGCCGGCCGGCCGATGTCGCGGCCTTCGGCCCGCTCCAGCGGGACCTGCTGCGCTCGGCGATCGACGCCACCCGGATCGGCGGCGTGGTCGGCTACGCGACCTGCTCGCCGCACCTCGCGGAGACCCGGGCGGTGGTCGACGACGTGCTGCGTGAGCAGGGCGGCCGGGTCGAGTGGATCGACGCCCGGCCGCTGCTGCCCGGCGTTCCGGCGCTCGGCGACGGGCCGGACGTGCAGCTGTGGCCGCACCTGCACGGGACGGACGCGATGTACCTGGCGTTGCTGCGGCGGACGGCCTGAGCGGCTGGGTGTAGCTCTGGGTGGGGCTCCGGGGGGCTCCGGGGCTGGGTAGGGCTCCGGGGCTGGGTGCGGGTGCGGCTCCGGGGCTGGGTGCACCTCTGCTTGCACCTCCCGTAAGGGGAGGCGGCAGGGTGGTGGCCATGAACGGCGACGCGCTCCGGCCGGTACACCCGGCTCTGACGATCGGTGAACTGGCTCGGCGGACCGGGCTGACGGTGAAGACCGTCCGGTTCTACTCGGACCAGGGGATCGTGTCGCCGGCCGACCGCACCCCGGCCGGCCACCGGCGGTACGGCGCGGACGCCGTCGCCCGCCTGGATCTGGTGCGCACCCTGCGCGAGCTCGGGCTCGGCCTGCCGGAGATCCGGCAGGTGCTGGGCCGGGAGCGCGCGTTGTCCGAGGTCGCGGCGGCGCACGCCGCGGCGCTGGACGTCCGGATCCGGGTGCTGCGGCTGCGGCAGGCGGTGCTGCGGACGGTGGCCGCGCGCGGGGCGACCACGGAGGAGTTGACGCTCGTGCACCGGCTGGCCCGATTGACGGAGGACGAACGGGGGCGCCTGGTCGGGGAGTTCCTGGCCGCGGTGTTCGGCGCGGCTGCGGTGTCCGGAGGGGGCGCGGCGTCCGGAGCGGGCGCCGGGTCCGGTGTGGAGGGGCGCTGGGGTGGGGTGGCCACGTCGCTGACGCCTCGGTTGCCGGAGCAGCCCTCGGACGAACAGGTCGAGGCCTGGGTGGAGTTGGCGCTGCTGGCCGGGGACGACGGGTTCCGGGAGCTGTTGCGCACACTGGCGGAGGACGAGGCGGCGGAGGCCGCGCCCGGTGCGCCGCCCCGGCCCGGGCTGGCCGTACTGGTGCGGGAGACGGTCGGGCCGGCGGTGGCGGCGGGAGTGGAGCCGGGATCGGCGGAGGCCGCGCGGGTGGTCGCGGCCCTGCTGGAGCGGTACGCGGGCCTGGTGGGTACGGCGGGGGCGGGGGAGCAACTGCGGGCCCGGCCGGTGGATCCGTCGGTGGATCCGCCGGTGGAGCGGTTGGTGGATCGGCTGGTGAGGCGACTGCGGGCGATGGCGGACCCCCGGCGGGAGCGGTACCTGGAGCTGCTGGCAGTCGTCAACGGGTGGGTGGCGCCGGAGAGTTCGGGTGAGGTGCTGGACTGGGCGGTACGGGCCGTGCAGGCTGTGCAGGTTGCGCGGGCGGCGGAGGTTACGGCTGGAGGGGAGGCGGGGCCGGGCAGTTGGTGAGGAAGGCGTGGGCCTGGGCGCGGAGGTGGTCGACCGGGGGGTCCTCGCAGATCACCTCCAGGCCGAGCGCCGCGAACCCGCGCAGGTGGTGGGAGGACTGGTAGGCGAGGTAGGGCCGGTGGTCGTCGTCGGGGTCCAGGCCCACGGCGAAGGTCGCGAAGAGGGTGCGTTCCCGCTCGGTGTCGGCGAAGTCCGTCCGGGAGAGCGTCCATTCGAACTCGTACGGCTCGGGCTCGGCGGGCAGGTCGAGGAGGGTCTGGGCGAGCCGGCGGACCTCGTCCGGGTCGGCGAAGGGGAGCGACTCCGAACCGAACGGCGCGGCCGCGAACAGCTCCCACGCCGGTCCGTTGCGACGGACGGTCAGTTCCCACGTGCCGTCCTGGTCGTGCCAGTGGCAGCTGAGGATCGAGTCCATGGTGGTCAACCTCCCTGTGGGGCCGGGTCGTTACGTTTTCTCCTCATCGTGGCACACCGGTCCGACCGGGGCGCGTGGCGTGACCCGGCCGCGGGCGGCCCGCCAGGCCTCCCGCAGGGCGTCGTAGCCGAGCACGGTGACCGCGTGCTCGGCGAGCAGGCGGTGGGCCTCGGGGGAGACCAGGAAGTCGTAGTCGCTGCGGCGGACGCGCCTGCCGTCGTCGGCGGGGCCGGCGGCGGTGGCGGGGTCGGTGGTGGCGGCGGCGCTGACGGTGGTCGGGAGGCTGGGGTGCGGGCCGGCGGCGAGGCTCGGGTGGACGGCCCACTCGGTCAGGCCCGGCGGGAGGGCCGCGAACAGGCGGGCGTAGTGGGCGGGTTTGTCCTCCGGCGGCACGGCGAAGCTGTCGAGGAAGCCGTGGTCGACCACCGGCAGCCCGTGCTCGCGCAGCCGGTCCAGGGCGGGCGGCAGCCAGACCCGCACCGCCAGGTCGTACTCAGCGCCGAGGTCGAGGGTGAGGTCGAGGATGTCCTCGCGGCCGCCGTCGGCCAGGCAGTGGAAGTCCAGGTGGGTCGGGCTAAGGCCGCTCGCCTCGACGGCGTCGATCTGGGCGCGGAACTCGCGCTCGACGTCGTCGATCCGGGCGTTCGCGGCGAGCGTGGCCCAGCCGGCCGGGGTGGGGGCTGCGGTGGGCATGGGGGCAGTCTTCACCCGGGGAGGGGGCGGGCGCGCGGGGATTTCCGCTCGGCCTCGGCCGGGCTCCGGTGGGGGCGGGCCCGGTCGGGGGCTCAGTGCGCGGCGGTCGTGTCCTCGGGAGTGGCCTGGGAAGTGGCGCCGGAGGTGCCCTCGGGGTTGTCCGGGGTGTCCGGGTCGTTCGAGGTGGTCGGGGCGGGGTGCCACGGGCGGTCGGGGCGGGTCGGGACGGGGGCGGAGGTGAGGCGCAGGCCGTACACGTCGTGGCCCGGCGCCGGGGAGAGGACCGGGCCGAGGTACTCATGGCCGGTCAGGTGGCACCAGGCGGGCAGGTCGAGCGGGGCGGCCGGATCGGTCGTCAGGATGTGGACCACGGCGCCGGCCGGGAGATGGGCGATCTGCTTGCGCAGGCGGAGCAGGAGTTGGACGCAGAGCAGGCCGGTGCCGTCGACGGTGAGGTCGGGGGCGGCGTTCGCGGGGGCGGCGGCGTTGCGGACGGCGTCGTCGGGGGTGGTCATCGGGGGATCTCCTGGGTGATGCGCCAGAGGCGGCGGGGCAGGTCGCCCTCCTCGAAGGCGTGGACCTCGGCGAGGTGCCAGCCCTCGGCGAGCCGGTCCACCAGCTCGCGGGGGAAGAAGTGGACGGCGAAGCCGCCGTGTTCCCAGATGTCGTCCCCGTGGCCGGTGCCGGCGCCGTAGTGGGCGTCGCCGGTGTGACGGACGGTGTAGACGAAGGTGCCGCCCGGGCGCAGGACCCGGCGGACCTCGGCGACCAGGGCCTCGACCTCGGGTGTGGTGAGTGCCATGCAGAGCAGCATGTGGGCGAAGACCGCGTCGACGGAGGCGTCGGGGAGGGGCAGCGGGTCGCGGACGTCGTGCACGGTGGTCCGGACCCGCTCGGCCAGGCCCTGCGCGGCGGCGGTGGTGCGCAGTTGCTCCAGGCCGGTCGGGCTGAAATCGGTGGCCAGGACGGAGAAGCCGGTACGGGCGAAGTGGAGGGCGTCGCGGCCGTGGCCGGCGCCCAGTTCGAGCACCTCGCGGGCGCCGGCGGCGGCGAAGGCCCGGGCGGCGTACCGGGCGGGGGCGGACGGCTGCTCGCCGTACATCTCGGGGTGGGAGCGGTAGGTCTGCTGCCAGTGGGTGCGTTGGGCCTCGGCGAGGGCGGGCTCCCGGTGCGGCGCCGGGGCGGGCGTCGGGTCGGGAGTGCGGGTCATGGTGCTGCTGCCCTTCGCGGGGGTTCGGCGTGGTGCTGGTGCTGGTGCTGGTGGTTCTGGTGGTGTCGGTGGTCCTGGCCCAGCCTAGGGCTTCGGGAGGTGGCGGTGTTCGGGGGCGGTGCCGCCGAGGCGGGTGAGCAGGGCGGAGAGCTGGGTGAGGTCCTCGCCGCTCCACTGGTCGGGGGCGAAGTGCTCGGTGGCGACCTGGCGGGCGGTGTACAGCATCTCGGCGAGCCGCTCGCGGCCGGTCGGCGTGAGGGCGGCGTACGCGACCCGGGCGTCGCGGGCGGCGGCCTCGCGGGTCACCAGGCCGATCCGCTCCAGCGGGGCGAGGCCGCGGGTGACGCCGGAGGCGGTGAGGCCGAGGGCCTCGGCGAGGTCGACCCGGCGCATCCGGCCACCGGGGGCCTGGGCGAGGTGCAGCAGCAGGGTGAAGTCGGACAGGCTCACGCCGTGCAGGCCGCTGAGGCTCGCGTCGAAGCGCTTGACCACGGCTGTCTGGGCGCGGACCAGGCGCAGTGCGGTGTCGAGTGGGTCGGGGTGGGGGGCGGTGTCGGGGCGGGGGTTTTGGCTGGGGTTGGGGTCGGGGCCGGGGTTCTCGGGGCTTGTCATTGCCACCTCCTTGACTGCTCAAGTATATGCACGGGCGGAGCCGTCAAGGAGGTGGCAGGGGAGGGGGGTCGGTCAGCCGGTGGTGCCGGCGGAGCGCCGCCGGCGCTTGCCCAGTGGCGCTTGGGAGAGGTCCTCGGCCTGGGAGCGGAGGTTCTTGAAGCCGTAGCCGCGGGCCGTCAGCCAGGACTGCGCGGCCTGTTCGGCCCGCTCGGTGGCCTCCAGGATGTCCTCCTCGGCCTCGCCCTCGTCCAGGAAGCGGAAGGTGAAGGCGGTGCGTGCGGTGAGGTCGTAGCTGAGGTGGCCCTCGCGGGTGAAGGCGGCGTGCAGCACGTCGTGCTCCGGGGCGGCGGCGAGGAGCTCGGCGCGCTGCTCCTCGCTGAGTCCGTCGAAGACGCCGCGCACCATGATGCGGAAGGTTCGGGTGGTCATGCCCCGACGATAGGCAGTGGGGGCGGCGGACCGCCAATGCGATTTCGGTGGCCGGGTCGGCGGTGTGCCATGGCGTGGCTCACCGGAGGTCGGCCGGGGCGGCGAGGCCTGCTGTGAAGGACTCGACGGCGTCAGCTAGGGAGGCGGGGGCTTCCAGCGGGAGCAGGTGGCCGGCGCCGGGGACGACCGTGAGGCGGGCGTGCGGGAGGTGGGGAAGCAGGTGGGTGCGGAGCAGCTCCGCCGGTTCGACCCGATCGTGTCGGCCCGTCAGGACCAGGGTTGGCACCTGGATCCGGGCACTGGCGGCGGTGATGTCGGTGGCGAGGCCGTGCAGCGGCCACTCCTCGCGGGCCGGGAGGTCGGCGGCCATGCTGTCCTGGACGGCGGCGGCGCGTACCCCCGGCGGCAGCGGGGTGGCGGTCAGGACGTGGTCGAGGGCGTGGCCCACGGACTGCGGTGAGTCGTAGGCGTGGGCGAGCGCCTGCCGGTGGTCGAGGGTGGCGGTGGGGGCCGGTCGCGGCGGGGCGGGGGCGACCAGGACGAGCCCGGCCAGGCCCTCCGGCCGTTGCGCGGCGGCGAGTTGGCACACCTTGCCGCCCATGGAGTGGCCGACCAGGACGAAGTGGTCCAGGGCGAGCCGACGGGTGACGGCGAGGAGGTCGTCGGCGAGCTGCTCCAGGTGGTACGGGCCGGGCAGCGCGCGGGACCGGCCCCAGCCGCGCTGGTCGTAGCGCACGGTGCCGCGCCCAGGCGGCAGGTGGCCGACGAAGGCGTCCCAGGTACGGGCCGAGCCGCCCCAGTAGTGGGCGAGGACCAGGGTGGGGCCGCCCGGGGCCTGGCGCTGGTGCTGACCTTGGACCTGGTGCCGGACCTGGAGGGTGCCGCCGTCGACGGGGACGGGGGTGAGGGGGTGGGCGGGGGTCTGGGCAGGGGCGGGGCGGCTGGTGGATTCCGGCAGCATGGTGGTCTCCTCGGAGTGGGTGCTCCCAGGAGGCTACGGTCGGGAGCGGGCCTGAGGCGCGGTCGAAAGGTGCACAGTGACAGTGGAAAACGGACAAGCTCCCGGGATCCGGCAGGTGCGCTACAGCCCGGAGGCCGGGTCGGCGGGGTTCGGGGTGGAGGTGTTGAGCTTCGAGCGGTTGCGCCGGATGGACCGGGCCCGGCGCCGGGAGCGGCCGCAGCGGCCGGACTTCCACGTGCTGGCGCTGGTGCGTTCGGGCAGCGGTCGGCAGGTGGCGGACTTCGTCGACCACTCGCTGGGGGAGCGGAGCGTGGTCTGGATCCGCCCGGGTGTGGTGCACCGGTGGGCGGAGGTCGACGGGGTGGACGGGCCGCTGGTGCTGTTCGAGCCGGAGGTCCTGGCGGGGGTGGTCGGGGCGGGGGCGTCCGGGGCGGCCGGGTCGGCTGGGCTTGCCGGGGATGCCGCGTTCGGGGCGTCCTGCTGGCAAGTGGACGAGGAGGACTGGGGGTTGGTGCTGGCCGGGGTCGAGCACCTGGCGCGGGAGCATGCGGCGGCGGTGGCCCGGGAGGAGCCCTTCTCCAGGGCCCTGCTCGGGCACCTGCTGGCGGCGCTGCTGCTCCGGGTCGCCCCACCCGAGTCAGTACGGCCGTCGGCGGCGACCGGCGACCGGGAGGTCTTCCGGCGGTACCGTACGGCGGTCGAGGAGAGCTTCGCCCGGCGGCACCACGTCGCCGACTACGCCCACGAACTCGGCTACACGGTACGGACCTTGACCAGGGCGAGCCGTGCGGCCAGTGGGCTCGGGGCGAAGCGCTTCCTGGACGAGCGCATCCTGCTGGAGGCCAAGCGGCTGCTGGCGCACACGGACCTGTCACTGGCCCGGTGCGCGGAGCGGGTCGGCTTCGATGACGCCGCCAACTTCGCCGCCTTCTTCCGGCGGCTCGCCGGGGAGTCGCCCGGCCACTGGCGGGAGGCCGCGGCCGGCCGCTGAGCCGGTGGGATCAGCGGGCGAAGGGACCGAAGACGGTGACCGCCAGGCGCAGGGCCTGGGGCGGCGTGCCGCCGCTGGAGCCGACGGAGTAGACCAGGCGCTTGCGCAGGTCAGCGGTGGCGAAGTAGCCGCCGGAGTAGCCGAGGTCGTGCCCGGACTTGCCCCAGACCACGGTGCCGTCCCGTAACGGGAGGGACAGCAGCCCGGCGCTGTAGCAGGCCTTGCCCTTGTCCGGCCCCAACCGGCAGTCGTCGGTGCCGTGGTAGGGCAGCAACTGCCCGGAGGCGTCGCGTGGCAGGGTGAAGAGGTCGTGCAGCTGCTGCGGTGGCAGGAGCTCGCCGTCGAACAGGGCGCGCAGGAAGCGGTCCAGGTCGGCCGGGGTGGAGATCATCGACTCGGCGTTGCCACCCTGTTCGGAGACGTCCGTCGGGATACCGGCGTTGCTGTCGAGGTATCCGGTCAGGTGCGGTTCGGGCATCTGCGGCGCGCCCCCGGTCAGTTCGGTGTGCCGCAGGTGGAGGGGGTCGAGGATGCGGGTGGTCACCTCCTGCTGGAGCGAGCGGCCCGTCACGCGTTCGATGAGCAGGCCGGCCAGGCGGTAGTTGAAGTTGTTGTACTCCTGCTCGGTGCCGGGCGTGGCCGGCACGGGCCAGGGCCGGTCGGTGGGCCGCAGGGTGCGCTGGACGACCTCGTCGAAGGTCTCGATCCCGAAGCGCTGGGCGATCAGGCCGTCGCGGTCGCCGTTCTCGACGCCCACCGGGCCCTCCACGGCCTGCGGCAGTCCGCTGGTGTGGTCGAGGAGTTGGCGGACGGTGACCGGCTGGTAGACCGGGCTGCCGCCCGTCCCGTCGGGCAGGACCCCGGGCAGGTACTGCTGGACGGTGCCGTCCAGGTCGATCCGGTGCTCGGCGGCGAGTTGGAGCACCACGGCGGCCACGAAGGTCTTGTTGATGCTGCCGATCCGGAAGGCGGCGTTCGGCGCGACCGGCTGCCCGCTCACCGGGTCGTCGGCGGTACCGCGCCACGCCTGGCCGTCGACCGTCACCCGGGCGAGCGCACCCGCGGTGGGATCCCCTGGTCGGGTGGCTATGGCGGCGTTGAGCGCGGCTCTGTCGGGGCCGCCTCGGGCCGTGGTGGCGTCGGCCAGGGCGGCCGTGGGTGTGGCGGCGAGGAGCAGGCCGGCGAGGGCGAGGGCGGTGCGTTTGGCGATGGGCATGAGTCCTCCGGGGTCGGTGGGGCGGGCGGGTTCTGTGGTGTCCGCCTTGAAGGGACGCGATGTGACGTCAAGTCAGTTCTCTCATTCCGGGCGATCGGCCGTGGGCGTGGCGGCTCGGCGCTGCTCGGCCGGGGAACCGGCGGCCGGTGGCGGGCGTCGTGGACGGGGCGGGTGGATCGGTCGTGTGGGGTGCGGACAGGCGTGGGTGGTTGTGGACGGGTGCGGGTGCGGGGGCGTGCGGCTGGTGCGGTCGGCGGCCCACGACAGTGGCTACCGGCACAGCAGCTGTTTCGGGTTGGGTCAGGGGGCGGACGGGGTGGGCAGTTCGACGGAGTGGACCGTGAAGCCGCCGCTGGTGACGGGGGCGAAGGGGGCCAGCGCCATGCAGGTGCCGACGACGGGCTGGTAGGGATTGCCGTCCTTGTCCACGTCCGTGTTGCCCACGCCCCAGGAGAAGCCGAGGCGGTCCCGCCCGTGGCCGTGGGCGTCGTAGATGCTCAGGCCTATTCGCTGGCCGACCGGCAGGGCGTCGGACTTGGTGATCACAGCCGTCAGGGTGGCGACGGGGCCACCGGTGGCGAGGCAGTCGACCGCGGCGTCGGCCTGGCGGACCTCGCCGGTCTCGACCACACGGTGGGAGAAGTGGACGGTGCCCCGGGCGTCGGTGGGCAGACCGTGCGGAATGCCGGGGAGGGGGCGGCTGCCGGGGGCGGCCACAGCGTCGACCGTGAACCGGATCTCGTCGTTGGGGCGGGGGGCGTAGTGGATCCGGCCGGATCCACTGACCCGGGCGGTGGCGGTGGAGTCGGTGGCGGTGGAGTCGGTGGACGGGGCGGCACCGGCCGGGGCCGGTGCGGTGAGCGCCACGAGGGCGAGCCCCGTGACGGCGGCCGCGGCGGTGCGGGCGGCTCGGGCGCGGGCGTTGCGGCCGGTAGAGGCGGTAGAGGCGGTACGGGCGGTAAGGCCGAAGCGGAACACGGTGGAGACCCCCTTCTCCGGCGGCCCCGGTGGCCGCCGTCTCGGTGACGCCAAGACTGGCCGCCCCGACCCCCTCCCGACATGTGCCGATCGGCATAAAGCGACCGCCGGATCCGGCGCCCGGCCCTGCCGATCGGCAGGGCCGGGCAGGGCACCGGGGGCCGGGGGCTGGTCCCGCGACTACGCCCGGACCGGCAGTCGGGTGCAGACCGCCCCCGCCGCCAGCGGCGCCGCCTCGGCGCCCAGCGCGGTCAGGGTGAAGTCCGTGATCAGCGTATTGATGTCGGCGCTCTGCCGGACCAGGTAGTGGCTCCCGCCGGGCACCTCGTACCGCGCGAGGTCGGGCGCGACCTCCCGGGCGCGCAGCGCGTACTCCAGCGACTGGGCGGCGTTGGCCGCGCTGTGGTCGGCGGTGCCGTGCACGATCAGCACCCGCCGCCCGGCGAGCTGGTCGACCCGGTCGCCGGTGGGCAGCCAGGGGGCGAGCTCGGCCACCCCGACGACGTTCGGGTGCCCCGCGCACCAGAACGCGGCCCGCCCGCCGAGCGAGTTGCCGATGAGCACCACCGGCACGCCCGGGTAGCGGCGGTCGAGTTCCTCCAGCGCCCACCGGGTGTCGACGGCGGTGTCGGCGTCGGCGCCGTTCCAGCCGCCGTGGCGGTAGCGCAGCAGGTGCACCGCGAGGCCGTGCGGGCGGCCGCGGTCGGCGAGTTCGGCGGTGAGTCCCTGGAGGCCGAGCTCGGCGAGCCGCAGCGGTCCGCGCCGGCTGCGGATGAACCCGCCGGGGAGCAGCAGGGCGACGCCGGAGACCGGTCCGTCGCCCTCCCACGGGGTGAGCTGTGCGGTGTGCGGGCGCTGCGCTCGGAACACGCCGGTCCTTCCTGCGGACGGTCGGGGGACGGTGCTGCCCGGGGTAGCCCCTCGGCGGGACGGCCGGATCCCCCGGACGGCCGGGTTGCCGAACGGCGGGGTTCCCGAACGGCCGGGCTCCCGAACGGCCGGGCTCCCGGAACACCCGGATTCTACGGTTCCGGCGGTGGGTCGCAGTGCGTGACGAGGGACCACCAGACCCAGTCGTTGACCCGATGGCCAGGCGAAGCACCGGGGCACAGCAGAACGAGCGGCCGTGCGTCCACGTACGGTCGGGCGCCGAGGTCCACCCGGTCGGGGGCGCCCGCCCAGGCGCGCCTCAACCCGGCTCGGGGGTACGGGCGTTGGTCACCGGTCGTGACGGAGTGCGGTTGCGTCGAGCACGGCGGCGAGCAGGCCGGGGAGGCGGGCGTCGAGTTCGTCGCGGCGGAGCGTGACCAGGCGGGCCCGGCCGCTGGTGCGGACGGTGACCAGGCCGGCCTCGCGGAGGATCCGCCAGTGGTTGGACAGGGTCGACTTGGGGACGGTGAGCCCCTCGGGGCTGCAGGTGGTCTCGCCCTCCTCGGCGAGGCGGCGGACGAGTTGGAGCCGGACCGGGTCGCCGAGGGCGTGCAGGACGGTGGCGAGGTCGAAGTCCTCGGGGTGGGGCTGGGTCAGGGTCCGCATCGGGTCCTCGGGCTCCTCGGGTCCGGCACTGGTTCCGGCCGGCCCTGGCGGCGGGGCGGCGCGCTGTCTAGTATCCCAGTTCGACAGTTCGGGAAAGTCGAACTGTCCTGACGGTCGACTGGACCCTCCGGAGGTTGTGACGATGAAGGTGCTGGAGACGCTGGCCCGGGTGTACGTGGACGACCTCGACACGGTCCTGCCCACGCTGCGCGAACTCACCGGCGAGCGCGAGGGGTTGCGCTTCCCCTATGCGGGGGTGGAGGTCGCGCGGATCGGCGGCCTGCTGGTCGTCGCCGGCCCGGAGGAGGCGCTGGCGCGCTTCCGCAGGGTGCAGAGCACGCTGCTGGTCGACGACCTGGACGGCCTCGGGCCGCTGCTGGCCGCCCTGGGGGGCGAACTGCTGGACGGCCCCAACGAGGTGCCGACCGGCCGTAACGCGACCGTCCGGCACCCGGGCGGGGCGGTGTTCGAGTACGTCGAGTTCGTGAAGGACCGGGCCGTCTTCGCGGACTGACCTCTTTTGTCTCCGGCGCAGGCCCCGGCCTTCAGGCCGGGGTTAGCCGGTCCTTGGCCCGGAGCCGCGAAGCGGCGCAGGTCGCTGCGTTGTCAGTGACGTCCACTATGTTGATCACAGCAACCGAGGGGGGTGTTCCCATGCTGTCCGGTCGTAGGTATCGGCTTGAACTCACGCCGGATCAGGCGGAGTTGTGCATGATGTTCGGTGATGTGTGCCGGTCGGTGTGGAACACCGCTCTTGAGCAGCGCCGGGAGTACCGCCGCCGGGGTGCGTGGATGAACTACGCCCCGCAGTGCAAGGAGCTGGCGGAGGCGAAGCGGGAGTTCCCATGGCTGGCCGATGCTCCGTCGCACGTGTTGCAGCAGACCCTCAAGGACTTGGACCGGGCGTGTAAGGATCACGGGACGTTCAGGGTCCGGTGGCGGTCCAAGGCCCGCTGGTCGGCGTCGTTCCGGTTCCCGGCGGGGAACCTGATCACGGTGGAGCGGACCGGCCGGAAGTGGGGCCGGGCGAAGCTCCCGAAGCTCGGGTGGGTCCGGTTCCGCCGGTCTCGCCCGCTCGGGGGTGAGGTGCGGTCCGCGACCGTGTCCCGGAAGGGCGCGCACTGGTTCGTGTCGTTCCTTGTGGACGACGGCAAGAGCGCTCCGGAGCGGCACGCGATGCCGGGCACGGCGGTGGGTGTGGACCGGGGCGTGAAGGTCGCGGCGGTCACCAGCGACGGCGTGTTCCACGACCGCCCTTACGCTACCGACGGTGAGACGGCGCGGCTGCGCCGCCTGCAACAGCAGCTCGCACGGTGCAAGCGGGGCGGCAACCGGCGCCGGGCCGTCGTGGCGAAGATCAACGCGATCACCGGACGCGTCCGCGACCGCCGTGCCGACTT